>NZ_KE386491.1:3729811-4329811 GCF_000427405.1 Flectobacillus major DSM 103 | reverse complement strand
TGGCCGAATGGTACATAACCGACAAAAAGGAAAAATTGCAAGCCCTTCGTCGCTCATTATTCGAGGAAGCTTATAAAAAAAGGGTTAGATTTTAACAATCTAACCCTTTTTTTATTCTAATATCGCAAACTACTAGATATACTGATTAATCAAGTTTTCTAATAATTCTTGTTTACCGCTTGTTCTTGCTGGCTCGCCACTTTCAAAAGCAATAGCACGCAAATCTTCTAAGCTAAGTTTTCCTGCTTCGTATTCTGCTCCTTTACCCGAATCAAAAGAAGCATATCTGTCTGAACGAATTTTCTTGTATGGTGATTTAGTCAAAATATTATCTGCAATTACCAAAGCTCTTGCAAATGAATCCATACCACCAATGTGTGCATAGAAAATATCATTCAAATCTGTAGAGTTACGACGAATTTTAGCATCGAAGTTGATACCTCCTTGTGTAATACCTTTTCCTTCTAAGATGATTAACATAGATTCTGTTAATTCATTCAAGTTGTTAGGGAATTGGTCAGTATCCCATCCGTTTTGGTAGTCACCACGGTTGGCATCCATACTACCTAACATATTGTTATCTACAGCCACTTGTAATTCGTGTTGGAACGTGTGTCCAGCTAAAGTAGCGTGGTTCACTTCAAGGTTCAACATGAAATCATTTTCTAAACCATATTCTTTCAAGAATCCGATTACAGTTGCTGAGTCAAAGTCATATTGGTGTTTCGTTGGCTCACAAGGTTTAGGTTCGATGAAGAATTTACCTGTAAATCCATTTTTACGAGCATAGTCACGAGCAATTGTTAAGAATTGTCCCATGTGAGCTAATTCACGTTTCATGTCTGTGTTCAATAAGGTCATATAACCTTCACGACCACCCCAGAATACGTAGTTTTCACCATTCAAGGCAATTGTAGCATCAATCGCATTTTTAACCTGTGTACCAGCATGTGCAACCACCGAGAAGTCTGGGTTTGTAGATGCACCATTCATGTAACGAGGGTTAGAGAATACGTTTGCAGTACCCCACAATAACTTCACACCAGAAGCTGCTTGTTTTTGCTTTGCATAGTCAACGATTGACTGTAGGTTTGATTCGTACTCGCTCATTGAGTTACCTTCATCAACTAAGTCAATATCATGAAAACAGTAATATGGAGCACCAATTTTAGTAAAAAATTCAAAAGCCGCATCCATTTTATCTTTTGCTCTGTCAACAGCACCCGCTTTTACATCCCAAGGGAATTGCTGTGTTCCCGGACCAAATGGATCTGCACCTTGCCCACAGAATGTATGCCAATAAGCAACCGCAAAACGCAAATGCTCTTTCATTGTTTTACCAGCAATCACACGGTTTTCATCATACCATTTGAATGCTAAAGGGTTATCTGATTCTCTACCTTCAAATTGAATTTTGCCGATTCCAGCGAAGTATTCTTTGTCGCCTAAGGTAATATTTGCCATTGTTTTATACTTTTATTTTTATAGTTCTAAGATTAAGCTAAATATACTGTTTTTACCTGAGCTATTCACTTCAGCAGTAATATTTTAAGAGTCAACTGTTCTGTACTGTTCTGTTATTTTATTTTGATGCGAAAATACAATTATATCTTTGAATCAAAAAATATTTAGCCATATTAATTATAATGATTCCCTAAAAAACATCCATTTTCCTAAAATGAATTACAGCCGATTTAGTTATAATACAATCCTATTAGGGTTTAAAATCATCAAATTTCATAAGTCTTGTAGATTCTATTATTTTCGTAATAAATTTTGAAAAATATGCAACATGATGGAGTTTGATTATAAAGCTGAATTAGCCAAAGTACCCGAAGAACCTGGCGTATATAGATACTTTGACGAAGAGGGTACGGTAATTTATGTTGGAAAAGCCAAAAATCTCAAAAATAGGGTTAGCAGTTATTTCGTTAAGTCGAACCAACATGACCGAAAAACAAAACGATTGGTTTCTCAAATCAGAAAAATTGAGTTTACTATCGTTAATACCGAGTTTGATGCCTTATTGTTGGAAAACAACCTCATCAAAAAGTTTCAACCCAAATTCAATATTCTCCTTCGTGATGACAAGATGTATCCTTTCATCTGTATCACCAACGAGTCTTTCCCCAAAGTAATTACGACTCGCCGAATTGACCGTAAGTTGGGAACATTCTTTGGCCCATTTGCCAATCAGAAAGCCATGTACACCATCTTAGAAATGTTTGGACAACTTTATAAATTTCGGACTTGTAACCTTAATTTGTCTCCCAAAAATATCCAAGAGCGTAAGTTCAAGATTTGCCTAGAGTATCATATTGGCAACTGTAAAGGCCCTTGTGAAGGACTTCAGTCGGAGGCTGACTATAGTTTAGAAATCGACCAAGCTAGGCATATTCTCAAGGGTAATTTGGGTTTTCCAAAAATATATTTTGAGGAAAAAATGCTTGAAGCTGCCGCTAAACTGGCCTTTGAAGAAGCCCAAGAGTTTAAAGAAAAATTACAGCTTTTAGATAAATTTCAAAGTAAGTCAACTGTAGTAAACCCCAATATCAAGGATGTTGATGTATTTGCTATTGTTTCGGATGAACAATTGGCCTATCTAAATTTCATGAAAATTACCAATGGGTTTATTACGCAAACACAAACATGGGATGTCAAGAAAAAACTCGATGAAACTGATGAGGATATTCTTACGATGTTGGTTTGGGAAATGCGTGACAAATACCAGAGCGAGGCTAAAGAAGTAATTACCAATATTCCACTTTCAGTTGAATTGAAGGGTATCGAAAATACTATTCCTCAAATCGGCGATAAAAGAAAACTCTTAGATATGTCGATGAAGAATGTATTGTATTTTAGGCGTGAAAAAGCCGACCGCCAAGCGGCCGAAGAAAGTGGTGGCGACCGTAAAATGCGAGTTTTACTTACGCTGAAAAATGACTTACAGCTCAAAACTATTCCTAGGCATATTGAATGTTTTGATAACTCCAATATTCAGGGAACAAATCCTGTTTCGGCTATGGTATGTTTTAAAGATGGAATACCCTCTAAAAAAGATTATCGCCATTTTACGCCCAAAACGGTTGTTGGCCCCAACGACTTTGCTACGATGTATGAAGTAGTAACAAGACGATACACTCGACTACTCGAAGAGGAATCACCTCTCCCTGATTTGATTATTATTGATGGTGGAAAAGGTCAATTGTCGGCTTCATGCGATGCCCTAAAAGCTTTGGGTTTGTACGGGAAAGTGCCTATTATAGGTATTGCTAAAAGGCTTGAAGAGATTTATTTTCCAGAAGATAGTATTCCTTTATATATCGATAAAAAATCAGAATCACTAAAACTCATTCAACGCCTACGAGACGAAGCTCACCGATTTGGTATTACCAAACATCGCGATAAACGAAGCAAAAATTTTATTATTAGCCAGCTAGAAAGTATTGAAGGTATTGGCAAAACTACTGCTACCAAATTACTTAAACATTTTGGGACTGTCAGTAAGATTTATGAAGCCCCCTTAGAAGAACTTGAAAGTTTGCTTGGAAAGGCAAAAGCAAAAGCATTAAAACAACAATTAGAAATTATCAATCCACAATAAAAACATGAGTCATCCCAATTTGAGTGAATGGTGTTTATTTTTGAAGATGATTTTCACCAGTAGAAATATAAAATATAATACTTCGCGGCTAAAGATATGTCATTCTGACACTTAACATACAAAAGGCGTTCGAAATTAGTTTTTCGAACGCCTTTTGCATGAATAGCCACTATTTTTCTATCATTTGAGCAATTGATAAGCCTCTTCAATGTTCTCTTGACGACTTTATGAATCTCAACAAACACTAATAGGGAAAAAATTCGAGATGACTCATGTTTACCAACCCAAGAGGATTAATATTCCCAAAGGTTGTGTTCCATCTCCATCAATTTATACTCTAATTGTTGAGACATCATCAAGCCTTTTTTATCTCCTCCGTACATCTCTTGTAAATCTTTATCTTCTGCATTACCCTTTTTAATCAAACGAGCATGGAATAAACGCAAGTCAAAAGCATCGGCCATATTCTTGTGTTGAGCTTCGTTTTGGGCATTGTACCAGATACAATTGGGATTACTACGGAACAATTTGTCTAAGTCCTTGTATTTAAATGATGCAATTACTTTATCAAATCCTGCTACTGATTTGTTGGCTGGAACAATCATAGTAATCGCTTGAATATCGAAATATAATCGAGAACGTTGCTTATCAAAAATAGCATCCTCTTTTATTTCGATAATAGTTAGTTCTCGTGGTAAACGATAAAACGCACCTGCTCCACCTGCGGGTTTTGTACCAGCAACAGCTTTACCTTCAGCACCAGCTTTAGGTTTAGGGTCGCCCCAACCGTCATCGCTACCTGCAGCAGCAGCAGTTTCGTTGCCAAAACCTGCTGCTTTTTCTTCGTCAGAAAGAGCATTATCGCCAAATGCGTCATCTATTTCAAGATTACGCATAAATTCTTCTTTCGATATTTTGGTTTTCAAAGAGTCATTTTTGTAGGGTTGCAAAACACCACTTTGAACCCACTCAATCAAATATTTCGTGATTTCATTATTTTTAGAGAAAAAAGGCTGGTTTTGCTTTTCATTCAAATCCATTCTTCTCCACAAACGTTGCTTCCACATCACATTCGAATCATCGATAGGACGAACAGAGTCTGGATTTTTACCACTATTATCTCTTTCTTGTGCTGAAACCAGCGTGCAGGTAGCCAAAGTTACAAAGGCTGCACCTGCGTATTTTACAAAATTCTTCATTTGAGTTAGTCGCTATTAGTTTTACATTCATTAGCCTTAAACAAAAGGCTAATTTCTACCAATAAACTTTGAAATCTAAACGACAGACTATCAGCATTTATTGAAAATGCGTTGATATTATGCTAAGCAATTAGTTCAATGGAATATTTTTAATCACGTTACCTACAGGAATACTCTCTACGGTTCCTCTAAAGTTTTTGCGTTGTACACCCTTTACTTCGATATAATAACGGTCGCCAGCTTGAGCCTGAGCTGCTAATGCCGAAATATTGACACTACCAGAACCCGACACATCTCCTACTTTTTTCGTTCCACGAGCAAGAGCCACGTAAATTTCCGAAACTCTAAATTGAGCATCCTCTGGGTTGGTAGCTTTAAACGATTCATCAGCTAAAGCACGTGCTTCGATAACTCTTAAACCTGAAGCACTAGCACCACGTTTTTCGTCGAGTTCACCACCATTTCCATATACTTTAATCTCTGGTCTAGGAACTCTTCTCACACGAAAAGTTTCTTTACCTAATAAAGTACCTCCGTTAGATACATTTAATGTTACATTAGATGAGCTAGGAACAATTGTTACCTTTCCACGTTCGCCAGCAATAGCATCACCACCCTCAGCAGAGAAAGAAGGATTCCATAAAGCCCCCAAACCTGGGCTTACAATACTCAATCTATTAGCACAACCCAAATACAATGCTGGCAATGTTGCTGTTTCGATATTGTAAGTTGGTTTTAAAACAAAGTATTCTTTTACAATAGATTCTGTTTTAGGGCCTGTTGGGCTCATGTACGATACCGAAGCAGTGTATGTTTTCTTAGATAAGCCATTTCTATCGTACTCGCCACCTGTTGCCTTAAATTTGATTTGTCCTCTTCCATCCTTTACAGGTAAAGAAGCACCATTAAGGCTCATACGAGGCGTAAAGCCACTTGAAGTAGCAGCAATAAATACTTCAGCTTCATATTCCATACCAGCTACTACAGTATTAGCATTGGCCGAAACTTGAGCAAATACTTTATCAAATTTCACTTCTTTTGCTCCAACTTTTGCGGCTAATTGGCCTAACACTTCACTTTCGTATCGTCTGATTTCAGCTTGCTTTTGACTCAAAGTAGCCAATGCTGCTGCTACAGGCGTCTGAGCAAAGTTTAATTCTGCAAAATCTTTATTACGTTGATCAGCGTCTTTAGCCACCATTGGGTCTTCTTTGGCTGACAAAGACAATGCTGGAAATACGGTGCCTTTATCTGCCAAAGCTGTCAACTTTGTAATGTATTGCTCCATTGAAGTGGCCAAAGAATATGCAGCTCCTTTTTTGCTAGCACCTACCATCAACTGATAAATTTTCTCTTCTTCTTTGGGATTTTTGATTTGCCCAGTTTCAGGGTCAATTCCTCCTCCAGCTTCAATAACCTTAGCTTTGATTCCTTCTATTTCATTAACTACACTTTCAGCTAATTTATGAACTTCGGCAGCTTTACGGGTAATATCGGCATAAGCTGCTGGATTAGGCAATTCTTTGATTCTTGATTCGATACCTTGAATAGTACCTTTATTTTTTTCAGATGCAGACTGATTGGCTGTCTCCAAACTGTTATTCAATAAAGCGAATTTCTGTAAAAGAGCATCACTAACCTGCAAAGCAAGCAAGGCTGTGAGTACCAAATACATCATCCCAATCATCTTCTGACGGGGCGTTTCTTTTAAACCTGCCATTGTATATTATGCTTGAGGATTTAAAGTTTAAGTTTGATTTTCAAGAAATAACCAAGATTATTTCCTTGTACAAGTAGATAAAAAACATTGAAAGTGAGGTGAAATATCCAATCACATTGCTATTTGTAACGCACTTCAAGGTTTTTTCATTACTTAGTTACCTTTCATGGCAGACAACATACTTCCATAAACATTGTTCAATGAAGATAAGTTGGTTGTCAATTTAGCTAACTCTTGCTTAAACTGTTGGGTATCCTTACTTGCGTCAGACATATTTTCCATTGCAGTTGTCAAATTGCCATAGAATGCATTCATTGCTTTTAGGTGCTTGTTGGTATCTTGTAATTCTAATTCATATACAGCATTTAAAGCACCCATATTTTGGGTAATTTTTTGGAACTGAGCACGATATTCTTTTGCATCCTGAGTAGCATTAGAAAACTCAGAAACAGCGTTCAAGGTTGTACCATACGCTTTGTTCATTTCGCTTACGGTTGCCGAAGCTACTTTAATATTTTTAGCATATTCAGTTGTAGCGATTGTAGCATCTGAAATTTCTCCAATTTTTGAAACTGACTCAGTAAGCGATTTGAGGCTTTTGCCCAAGTTATCGAATACTTCTGGCGATATTTTAGCATTGGCCAAAGCATCATCCATTTTGGCTGTTAGGCCATTGCCACCTGTAAAAGAACCACGAGATGACACCTTTGGCAATTCACCTTGAAAATCTTTGGCTAATTCAGGGTAAACTCGTTCCCATTCATACTCCTTTTCAGGCTTAGCAGTAGCATACAAAATAGCAAACAACAAGAAAATAGCTGCTTCTGTTAGCATACCTACCATTAGCATTTGATTAGCACCTTCTAAGTGTAAAATTTTAAATAATGCTCCAACAATAACTACTGCGGCACCAGCACTGGCGATAACGTTAATAATTTTTTCTAAGCCCTTCATTTGTTCTGAAAATGATTTAAAGTGGAATGAAAATGTACAGTTTCGAGTTTGTTTTACTATTAGTTTCGGATTAAGGTTGTTGTTATCCACACTCAACCCCCTTATGTTATCAAATAAAAAGGTAATTAACTGAATCTTCCCTCAAAGAGCTGTTTCAATTAATTACCCCTCAATCTACTATCTAAATTCTTTACCTGAAGAACGTCCTAAATGTGTCATGGCACAGCGGAAACCTATATATGAACGTTTTTTATCTTCATATTCATAAGCACGAGTACCCGTTTCAAGGTAATAGGCTACGTCTTTCCATGAACCACCTCTAATAACCTTTCTTGGCTCGTCTTTGTCGTCATTCAACGTATTTAGGTCCCATGTAATCGCAACAGCATTGTCTGAATAAGCATCAATACACCACTCAGCTACGTTTCCAGCCATGTTGTAAAGGCCATAATCGTTAGGGTTGTATGAATTTACTGGAGCAGTATAGGCATATCCATCAGCATCATAATTACCTCTATGTGGCTTGAAATTGGCTAATAAGCAACCTTTTCCATTAGCTACGTAAGGATTACCCCAAGGATACTTTGCAGAAGCTTTCCCCCCCCTCGAAGCCCATTCCCATTCAGCTTCCGATGGTAAACGGAAACGAGGAGAAATATACATTCCTTCGGCTGTTCTGTGGTCGTTCAAAGCTTTTGTACGCCATTCGCAGAAATACTTTGCAGCTCTCCAACTTACACCAACTACTGGATACAAGTCAAATGCTGGGCTTGAAAAGTAATATTCAGTCATTGGATCACCGTTGTGATACGTAAAGTCTTTGCTCCATACAGTAGTATCTGGATAATACTCTGTCATAATTTTTTCTTCGCCCAATACCGAGATAGAGTCAGTAAGCATAGCAGAAGTAAATTGTCGATACTCATTATTACTAATTTCAGTATCGTCCATAAAGAATTGAGCTACCGAAACTCTTTTATTGAAGTTAACAGACGACGATACGATATCTTCATCGGCTTGCCCCATCATATACGAGCCCGACGGAATCAGTACCATTCCTAGTGGAGTGGTTTGCTTCCAGCCTTTTCTTGCAGTAGCCGCAATTTCACCATTTACCATACCAACATCTTCTTTCTTGCTGCTACGGCCTTTTTTCCCTCCTTTTCCTTTGGTAGCAACTTCTCTACCTTTTCCACTTTTACTTTTACTACTTGCAGTTTTCCCCCCTTTTTTACTAGATGAAGAGCTACAACTATCTAAAAATAAAACAGGAACGGCTATAAGGATTAGTAATAGAGTTTTCCTGAAAATTACACTGTAATTCATATTGATTTTACTTTTGCGATTGATACCTGCTTACAAACGGGTAAATAATTCTCAAAATTGTAAACGTAGTTAATTTATATTATTGTGGGTACATTAGAAAATTACTAAAACTAAATATCTTTTCTTCCTAATTTCAAAATATAATTTGTTAATTTTTCTTAAAACGAGATTAAAAACTTTTTAGTATTTGCTTAGAAAAGCAAAGTTAATAAATTTTTCGGGTTGTTTGGTAATAGATTATCGTTTTGATACACAAGCCTATTCACACCATCAACTTACGTCATTCCTCCTTGCTAGGATTCAATGAAACAAGAGAATTATCTCCTAAACCTTGGGGTTCTCACAGGAGTTTTCTTACCACTTAATAACTTGGGAGCTGGAAGTGAATAGCTAAGCAATATTTCGTGCGATGTCGGGGCCTTGGCGGATGCTCCATTCGTGGTGGTCAAATCCAACGAATAACCTATCTTTAAAGAATTATTCTGTAATAAAGATATGCCCGCAATAATAATGCCAGCATCATTAAGTCTATAAGAACCTCCAACCCAATACTTTTCGGCATAGGTCAAAATCGCACCTCCTTCGAGTACATTCGTCTGAAAGTCGGTTCTAAAAAGTGCAGTAGGACTAATCTCAATGTCGTCTGTCAAATAATAATTATAGCCACCATGTACATACAAGCTTTGGACAGCTTTGTTATTGGCAATATTTGCTATACCAAAATTGTACACTGGCGAGTTGATATGGTTGAGGCTCGCACCCACAAAATAATTAGAAGCCTTGTATAATACCCCAACGCTGTAGTCGGGTTTGGTTTGACTAATCTTTCCCGAAAGGCCATCAATCAAGGGGTCGTCGCTCTCGCGTGGGCGAAAACTATTATCGAACGATTTTATATGAAACCCGCCTCTTGCCCCAAGCGAAATGATACTTCCATTCCCTAAGCCTATCTGATAAGAATATGAAAGTTTTAAATCTTGGTAACCTGCCCCTGAAGGAGTTTTATCATTGACAAAATGTACACCAATGCCACTTCGTAGGCCATTTAGTGGCATCGAAGCGGTAAATATTTGTGTACCCAACGAGCCTCCTCCATCTAGGCTTGTTTGATAGCCCGACCACTGGTTTCTATAGTGTAATTGAAACTTGAGTGTGCCATCAGTGCCAGCGGTGGCAGGGTTGATGTACAAAGGGTTGAACATATATTGGCTCAATTGAGCATCCTGCTGAGCTATTACTGGCAGAACGCCCATCACAATAAAGGTCAAAATGAGGAATAATAGTTTTTTCTGCATAGTGTTTTCAAACTAGGTACTCATGGGTACAGCATTGTACTGTGATGATGAAGAGGCAATTACTCAATACAGCTACTTACAATAAATGCTTCCGCTTTCCCAAAACTAATAACAAATTCCAAATAATCATTGAAATTTTGAGGTATGAATTGGAATACGCTAAAATATTATTTGTAACAACGCCATAATGATATATAATTTGATACATAAAACCACTTGATATAAACGGATATTCCAGCGTTTTTGTTGTAAACACCCACAAAAAAGCAGGTCTGATTCATTGAAAAACGAATCAGACCTGCTAGATTTTGTCAATGATTTAGCTTACAAACCATTCACTTTTTTAATGTATAATTCCAATGCACCCGACATTGAAGGGGCATTGGGCAGTGGGGCTTGAATATCCAAAATCAAACCTGCATCTGTAACTGCCTTGGCAGTAGTTGGCCCAAATGCAGCCATACGAGTTTTGTTTTGTTTAAAATCTGGAAAGTTTTCAAACAAAGATTTAATTCCTGACGGACTAAAGAACGCCAAAATATCGTAATAAACATCTTCTAGGTCAGACAAATCCGCAGAAACCGTTTCGTACATTACCGCTTCTGTCAAATGCAAATCATTTGTACCCATAAACTCTGGAATATCGTTACGACGTTTGTCTGAACATGGAAACAAAAACTTTTCAGTTTTGTGTTTTTTAATTAGTTCTAACAAATCGGCTGCCGTTTTTTGCCCAGAGAATATTTTTCTCTTGCGAATCACAATGTATTTCTGTAAATATATAGCGGTTTGCTCCGTTATACAGAAATACTTCATATCTGCAGGCACCTCGATTCGAGCTTCTTTGCAAATACGAAAAAAATGATCTACAGCATTACGACTCGTAAAGATAATGGCCGTATGGTCAAGAATGTTAATTTTTTGCTTACGAAAGTCTTTGAATGAAACGCCTTGTATCTCAATAAATGGACGAAAATCTACCTTAATATTGTATCTTTTAGCCAACTCAAAATAGGGTGATTTTTCATCTGTTGGCCGTGCTTGCGACACTAGAATGCTGGATACTTTGGTTAATCTGTCTGGATGTGCGTTTCCTGTTGTTTCGCTCATGCTCAATGCAGTTAAACTTTAATGTGGGTTATTACTGTTGGCCCAACCTATAGGGCATATCGAATTCCTACTATCAATGGAATGACTTCAACGATGCAAAGATACGAAAATAAATAGAGATTTTTTAACGGTGTCATCTTATTTATCGTAAAGTATATTAATATTAGTCGTAGTAAAAAGAAAATTGAAATCGGTATCAGCAGTATATTTTGTATATTTTTTATCACTTCTGGAGCCGATACAGCACTCACACTCAAGAATACCACCACTACCAAAAAGAAAATACTGGATGCTTGAATTACTTTAAAATAATGCACATTAGTAATATTATCGAGCCTATAGAGGTTTGTTAAAATGGCTAAAGCTACATATTTGGCCAACATCAAAACAAAAATCACAACGCCGAGTTCAATAAAGTTACTAAACATCGTTCCTAAGCTTTCGCCATCTCTTAGAATGGTACTAACCGAAAATAAATCCATTTCATCGCTTTGGATAAGCATAAAAATAAATGCTAATGTAAAGCTTAGATTCAGTACAAAAAGCAAGTTTCCTAAATCAAATGGTTTATTAACAATAAAGGCATCGTCTCTTATATTGATTGTCAATAAATCTTGAATACTAAAATAACGACCAAATGCTTTGGGCTGTAAATTGTATAAAAAGGCATAACAGACCGCTAAAAATAACAAACCTAAGGTAACAAAATCTTGAAAAGGTGTTAGTTCTCTAGGAATAACTGTCAATAGAGAATCTGATATTTGGATACTTTTTTCTACTTTTGAAATCTTATTTCCTACCTGTACTGTCATGGCTTCTACATTGGTATTGGTTCCGTAGAAAGTCAAAAACAATTTTAGTTTTCCATATTTTTCTTTCAAACTATCTATATCCATCACCACCCACTGCTCGGTTGGTAGCTTTCGTTGTAAAGAAGCGTTGATAAAAAGGTAATTTTCTTTGCCCGAATAATACAAAAGCTTATATCCTCTATAATTTTCGGTATCAAAAAACAAACTGAAAGAATTGTAATCTTTGTGTTCGCCTTTAATATAAGGTACATAAGCCTTATAGTGGTCGTCGTATACCTGCCAATCGTCATGGTAATCATACACCAAGTAGTAGGCTTTGTCTGGGCCAATATTATTGGCTTTTACGCCCCTCCCCAACAAGCATAGGCTTAGGGTGAGTATATATGTTATAAGTACCCGAACCCAACTAGGAAAGCCTAGGGGTTTGGACAATAATAAGCACAAAAACCTGACAAACGATTGTTTGTCAGGTTTTGTAAAGTTTTTGCAATATGTATAGTTGACGTTCAGCAATATCTGTAATATTTTTACAAAATTACATTACCTATTACCAATTGCCAACAGCCTCATCACAATTATTTCAAGCCTAAAGCTTTCAACATTGTTGCACCAATGTCGGCAGGAGAGTGAACCACGTGAATTCCGCACTCTTCCATGATTGCCATTTTGGCAGCAGCAGTATCATCAGCACCACCGATGATAGCACCAGCGTGACCCATACGACGACCTTTTGGAGCAGTTTGACCAGCAATAAAACCAACTACAGGTTTTTTGTTACCAGTTTCTTTAATCCAACGAGCAGCCTCGGCTTCCATTCCTCCACCGATTTCGCCAATCATTACAATACCTTCTGTTTCAGGGTCATTCATCAACAATTCAACGGCTTCTTTAGTAGTTGTTCCGATAATTGGGTCACCACCAATACCAATTGCTGTAGTTTGTCCTAAACCAGCTTTAGTTAATTGATCTACAGCTTCGTAAGTCAATGTTCCAGACTTAGAAACGATACCAATTTTACCTTTCGAGAAAATAAAAGCTGGCATAATACCTACTTTACATTCTCCTGCGGTCATTACACCTGGACAGTTAGGGCCAATCAAACGAGTAGCTTTGTTTTTGATGTATTCTTTGGCATAAATCATATCCTTTGTTGGAATACCTTCAGTGATACAAATAATCACTTTGATTCCAGCATCGGCAGCTTCCATGATAGCATCGGCTGCAAATGCAGGCGGAACGAAGATAATAGAGGTATCTGCTCCAGCTTGCTGTACAGCTTCCAATACAGTATTGAAAACTGGACGGTCAAGATGCGTAGAACCACCTTTACCCGGCGTAACACCACCCACGACGTTTGTGCCGTATTCTATCATTTGCTGAGCATGGAAAGAACCTTCCGAACCCGTAAAGCCTTGTACGATTACTCTTGAGTTTTTGTTAACAAGTACACTCATTTTTCGTGTCGTTATCTGTTATTGAAAATTCCTATGTATTAAGAAAAGTTTCGTAAAGGTAAATGCAGAATGTGAAAGAGCAAAAAGGATTTGTTAATTAGCTGATTAGATTTCAAAAACAACATTACAATCACCTGATAATCAAATATTTAATCTTTTATTAATTTCTGCTAAATTTTTATAGGTTGCCATTTTATGAAAAGAATTCCTATATTACTTTCGTTTTAATCAACAAACCTCATTTTAACATGGAAACCCTTCTTTTAAAGATTCAAAATCACATTGCCCATCTTAGTATCAACCGCCCCGACAAGGCAAACGCCCTCAGCCAAACGTTTTGGCGGGAGTTTAGAGAGGTATTTGAGCATATCGACGAAAACCCTGAAGTACGGGTTGTAGTACTTGATGGTGGCACAAGCAAACACTTTTCTGCGGGTATCGACCTCAACCTACTAATGTCTGTTACCCAAAAGGCTGTTTCGTGCGAAGGCCGAGGTAGAGAAAAACTGCGGAAAGAGATTTTGCAACTCCAAGCTCCTATCAATGCTATTGCCGATTGTTCTAAACCTGTTTTGGCAGCTATACACGGGGGGTGTATTGGGGCTGGTATTGATTTAATTTGTGGCTGTGATATGCGATATTGTACCGACGATAGCTTTTTTACTATCAAAGAAATCGACATGGGTATGGTAGCCGACTTGGGTACACTTCAACGCCTACCGAAGCTTATTGGCGAAGGAATGGTACGAGAAATGGCCTTCACTGGTCGAAATATAACAGGACAAGAAGCCGCAAAAATAGGACTAGTGAATCGTTCTTTCCCTGATAACCAAACTATGCTTGATGAAGTGCTGATTCTGGCTGAACAAATTGCTCAAAAATCGCCTCTATCTATTCGAGGCACAAAACATATTCTGAATTATAGCCGTGAGCATTCAATAGCCGATGGCCTTGATTATATAGCTACTTGGAATGCAGGGCTACTCTTATCAAATGATTTGCAAGAGGCTTTTACGGCCAAAATACAAAAACGCATACCAAAATTTGAAGATTAATTTTAGTTACTTGTACGATTATCTATTGTATTTTTGTGAACTGTCTCGCTATTTTTAGCATGATAAATCGGTTGATATAGCCCAAAACTAAACAGATAACGACTAACAAATTTCAGATATTGGTGATTTTTCAGGTATCTGGGTTATTTATATACAATGCTTACTCATCTAAAGATAAAAAACTATGCTCTTATCGAGCATTTAGAGCTTTCGCCCAATCACGCCCTTAATATTATTACAGGCGAAACTGGAGCTGGTAAGTCGATTATGCTTGGAGCGATTGGCTTATTGCTTGGTAATCGGGCCGATACAAAGGCCTTATATAGCCCCGATGAAAAATGTATTATTGAAGGTGAGTTTAATATTTCTGGATTTATTATCAAAAGTATTTTTGAGGAAGAAGAGCTAGATTATGAAGACCATTGTATTATTCGTCGTGAAATTTCGCCACAGGGCAAAACCCGTGCGTTTGTCAACGATACGCCTGTCAATTTAGAAACCCTTCGCCGAATTGCCTCTCAGCTTATGGATGTGCATTCGCAACATGATAATTTACTTTTGGGGGCCAATGAATATCAGCTTCAGATTGTTGATACATTTGCCCAAAATGAAAGTTTGGTCGATAAATACAAATCTGATTTCTTGAGCTATCAAAAAGCCCAAAAAGCTTATGATGAATTGGTGCAAGATGCAAAAGAAAGTAAAAAAGAGTTTGATTATAATGCCTTCTTGCTTGAAGAATTACACAAAGCAAAACTAAAGGCTCATGAATTGGAAGAGCTAGAAACGGAACTAAACAAGCTGGAAAATGCCGAAGAAGTAAAATCTAAGCTTCAACAAACTTCAGCATTTTTGAATGGCTCGGAACAGTCAATCATTTCGTTGTTGGGTACTTCTCTTGCCAATATCAATACTATTGGCCAATATGGCTCGCAGTTTGTCCATATCAAAGAACGCCTACAGTCTTGTTTGATAGAACTCAAAGATATTAACGACGAAATAGAAAGCGAATCTGACCAAGTAGAAATAGATGATGAAAAAATATCTTCTTTACAGCAACGTGTAGATTTATTGTATCACCTTTTACAAAAACATCAAGTAAAAGCCGACAACGATTTATTACGTATTCAGGCCGAACTCGAAATAAAAGTCGGTAAGGTATTGAACCTCGACGAATCTTTGGAAAAAGCTAAAAGTGTGGTCGAAAAAACTGAAAAAGCCCTTATGAAAAGTGCAGAGGCTTTGTCAAAATCACGTTTGGGCGTATTAGCAACTATCGAAAAACAAATCTCGGCTTTGTTATTCGACCTTGGAATGCCCAATGCTACGCTCAAAGTCGAAAATGAGTTTATTAAACCTTCGGCAACTGGTATCAATATTGTTAACTTGTTGTTTTCGGCCAACAAAGGTATCAAGCCTCAACCTCTCAAAAACGTAGCCTCAGGTGGCGAATTTAGCCGTTTAATGCTAGCTATCAAGTATATTCTAGCCAATAAGAGGGCTTTGCCTACGATTGTTTTTGATGAAATAGACACGGGTATATCTGGTGAAGTTTCTATCAAAGTAGGCAATATGATGCGTGAAATGAGCAAAAGCCATCAGATTATTGCTATTACTCATTTGCATCAAATTGCGGCTCAGGGAGCAGCCCATTATTTTGTTTATAAAGATAACTCTGCCGACCGAACCGTTTCAAGAATTAAGAAGTTATCTAAAGAGGAACGTATCATGGAAATTGCACAAATGATTGGTGGCCAAAATCCTTCAGCCACGATTATTGAAAATGCTCGTGAAATGTTGGGTAAACATACTATCGAATCGTAGCGTTTTTTATTAAAACTCTTTTTTATTCATCCAACTATATTTACCATTATGAAAAAAATTATAATTCCAGTTCTTCTCCTTGGTATTGCTACATCTTGCAACAAAGCTCAAGAAGAAGACCAACAGAAAAAACTTATAGAAGAAGTAATTGCTGTCCATGACGAAGTAATGCCTAAAATGGATGTTATTATGTCACTAAAAGGGCAATTAGATAGCGTATCGAAGGTTTCTAAGGATTCTATCAAGGCAAAAGAGTTATTTGTCCAGCTCGATTCGGCCGACATCAAAATGTCGAATTGGATGGCCGAATACAATCCTGAATCTGTAAAAGGAAAGGGTATTGAGGAAGCATTGAAGTACCTTGAAGGAGAAAAAAAGAAAATTAATGAAGTAAAAGTTTTAACCAATACTAGCATTGCCAACGCAAAGCAGTTCTTAGGAAAATGATAAAATTACAAAGTAAGTTAATGGGTATATTTCATGGCCACCATTGGGCTATAGCTTTGCTGGTTACCTTTATATTTGGCTGCTCAGAAAGCAAAAAGAGCCTACCTTATTTAGGCCAGAAAAGCATTGAAACTAAAGTTGTAGATGGCAAAAGTGTAACGGACACCGTTTATCATACTATTCCTGATTTTGAGTTTATTAATCAAGACTCTGTAGTTACGACCCAAAAAGACGTAGCTAACAAAATTTATGTAGCCGACTTCTTTTTTACAACTTGCCCGACTATCTGCCCAAAAATGAAAACACAGATGCTTCGGATATATGAAAAGTACAAAAACAATCCGCATTTCATGATTCTTTCTCATACCATCGACCCTCGGCATGATACGCCAAGTGTATTGAAAGAATTTAAGAAAAACCTTGGTATCGAAGGAAATCAATGGCAAATGGTTACTGGCGATAAAATGAAAATCTATGAGCTTGGACAGAAAAGCTATATGGTTACCGCTACCGACGACCCTACTCAGCCTGGAGGTATTGTACACAGTGGAGCGTTTATTTTGGTCGATAAAAACAGAAATATAAGAGGATTATATGATGGTACTGTTCCTGAAAAAGTAGACCAATTAATGAACGATATTGACCTATTACTCAAGGAACAATATCAATAATAAAAAAACAATGTCAAAATACTTATTTATCCTGTTATCAGCATTAGGGTTATTGGCTTGTGAGAGCAAGGATGAACTCAAACTAAAGCAGTATTATATTGATGGGCAGGCTTTGTATAAAACCCACTGTGCCAACTGCCATCAAATCGACGGAAAAGGACTGGCGGGGTTGTATCCGCCAATTGCAGGCTCAGATTTTTTGAAAAACAATAAAAACCTGATTATCTGTGCTATGCGAAATGGACTCCATGATACGATTGTTGTAAACGGGAAAAAATACCACCAACCAATGCCTGCCAACAAGCAATTGCATGCAATTGATGTAGCCGAAATCACAACGTTTATTTATAATGAATGGGGAGGCGAAAAAATAATTACAGATGTAAAGGCGACAAAGAAGATTTTGGATGCTTGTAATCAACCTTAATGGCATTCATGATTAATACATTTTGTTATAATACAGGGTTTCGCCCAAAGTGAAACTCTGTATTTTTATATAAGCTACCTTATTGAGGCATATTATTTACCCGTACCACGCCTTTTACTTTACGCAGTGTATATTCAGTAAAATCTTGATTGGCATCCATTCCTACCCCATGCAACACTTGTTCGGGGGTAGTCACGTCTACAGGCTTATCGGTATATACTTTCTTGAAATCTGGATTCCAAAAAAGCTCATCAGTTTGTAAGGTTTCGTGTTTTACTTGGTTATTAATCAGCACTCTACCCATAATATGATATAGGTTTTTGGCTCGGACAAACCTTGCTGAGTCGCCACGTAGTGTAGTGGTATTATTACCCATTTTGTCGAAGAAAAAAATTCTTACCTCTTTAGGATACACTTTATCTTCATTTTGTAAGGTAAGTTGGGTTTCTGTCGACATTTTTACTACGACACGAGCAGAATCAGTATAGCTCATATTGATACCATGAAGCTCTGAAATGGGCCCATTATAAATCTCTCTTTTCGAGACCTTCTCTTCTTTCCTACAGGCACTCAGTAGCACCAAAGCCCAAAAAGGAAGCAGTAAATATTTCTTCCTAAAGGCTAGAATATTTACTGCTTTGTTATTTTTATTGATAAGACTATTCAAAAATTTCACTATCATCATCTTGAATATGGTAATTGGAATATTGTCAACTTGTTAAAAGTGTATCTATCCAATTGTAAATACTGCTAGTCAATTTTTGGTTTACGGAACCACGAGAAATCGCCCAATGAGAACCCTACCACAATTTTATTGTACTGTTCTTCCAAGCCGTTTGTTCCTAGCACACCTCTTTTACCATGTACAAAAGCTATGTTTAAATACGAAATAGTACGTAATGGTAAAGATGCTCCAACCGAAAAGTTGTAGTCTTTAGCAGCAGTATTACCCGTCAATGTATATGGGGATTCGGTATAACTAACACCTGCACGATATACTACATGATTAAAATAGCCAGAAATAGCTTCAAAATCAGGAATATATTCAGCACCCAAAGCTACGGTATAAGCATTTTTTAGGTTGTCGTTATCGCCTAGTACATTTTTGAAGTTTGTCCACTTGGTTGTTGAATAATCTAACGAAACCATTAATTGTCCTGGTTTTTCAAGACTTACCCCAAAGCGGTAAGTAGCAGGCAATGTAATACTTGCCCCTTTTACATTACTCAATGTATCGGCATTAATAGCTGTAAGCCCCGAAGCATCCAATGTACGGAATTGCTTTAAGGTATTAACATTGAGCGACTGTGCAAAATCTACAGTTCCACCAATATTCAAGAAATATTTTTTACTGATTTGAGGTCGCCAAGCACCACCCAATTTGAACAAAACACCCGAATAATTAGACCTATCGGCAAGTTTAATCTGATAACGTTGACCATCGCTCCAGTTTTGTGTTGTAATATCTCGGTTGATAACCCCAAAGGTAATAGCAGTTTCTAAACCCACATATACATTTTTCTTGATTCTGAAACCATTAGAAAATATAGCTTTGTTCAAGCCGCCACTTCCGTTATAAGTTTTGGTGGTACTGTCTGCCCCAACAAGGTCAAGTTTTTCTACCGTAAAAGTCTGATAGTCTACATTGGTAGCAGGACGCAAGCCCAACAACATTGTCCAGCGAGAACTCACTGGCAAAGCCAACGATATAGGCCCAAGCGTTCCTCGGTACGTATCAGAGCGTTTGGTAAAGTTTTGCATATTTTTTTTCTCGGTACTTACCCCCATCTCAAACATGGTGTATCTATTACGAGCCAATAATGCTGGGTTGAGCGTATTAACATAAAGTCCTGTTGCACTCGCTACACCCAAGCCACCCATCATACTGTTTATAGAAGTGGCTTCGGTTAGAGGCTCGCCTACACCCAAAAATGAATACGGAGAATTGGTTTGTTGTGCCTTCGACAAAGTACTGGTAAATACTAATCCTAATACGGTAAAAGTGATTACTTTTAGTTTAGCGGTTAAAGGTTTTCTTTCAAAAGCTAGGCTTTGAATTGACTGAATCGCTAATTTTCTTGGGTTTGACATTATGTTCTAAAATTCTGTTAAGACCTATCAACACTAACTCTGGAACTACAAAGTTCGGGTATTTTATGCGGTTTGCAAAAAATGTAGCGTCTCCACCACATAAAATGACGTTAATTTTTGTTAAAACATTCTTATACTGTTCAATAAGCCCATTTATTTCTGCAGCAAGTCCGTTGATTACGCCACTTTGCATAGCTGTTTTGGTACTTTTTCCTATAAGTGCAGGGGCTTCGTCTGGTTCTATTAACGGCAATCGTTGCGTAAAAGTATTCATTGCCTTAAAACGCATCCGCATTCCTGGCGAAATAATCCCTCCATGAAACTGACAATCGGCATCTACCAAATCATAAGTAATACATGTACCTAGGTCAATAACCAGACAGTTTTGGTTGGGGTACACAACAGTTGCCCCAATAGCCGCCGCCACCCTATCAGCTCCTAAGGTTTCGGGAGTATCATATAGCTTTACCAATGGCACAGGCGTAGTGTATTGCAACAAATATACCTCGTCGGTAATGTGGCGAAAGGTTTTTTGTAGAGTTTCCTCTGAATAACTTACCGACGAAACGATAATTCGCTCGGGCATGATTTTTTGGGTATATGCCAGCAATGCGTCATATTCCAGATTCCATTGTATGTCAATCAATTGGTTGTTTTCAAAAACCCCAACTTTGGCAAAGGTATTGCCCAAATCTATTACTAAATTCATTTCAAAGATAGCTTTACAGAACAAAGGTAAAGTATCCTTTTTGTTGTACCTTAGCTCGACGGCTTTTAATTTAATACGTTCTATTCACTTCCTGTTTATAACTCTTCCTATCTTTGCAGTAGTACACCCTCTTTCAATCTTTATTCTAGGAGGGTATTCAACTTGTTGACTTATGGAATTTTTATCATTTTCAATTTTAGAAAATACCGTCATTGATATTCTTTGGTGCGTCGGAATATTTATTTTTGGGGTTCTTATCAAACGCTATTTTTCTATTTTTCTTAGTAAAATTCTATACAGATTTTTACGTCACGACCGTGTTCCGATTTATACCTGTATTGAACTTTTGCGAAAACCCCTTGAATTATTCATTATCCTGATTGCTATTCTTATGGCTTCGCAGCATATCCAAATTCCACGAGTTTGGCATTTGGCACCCATTCATGAATTTGGCTTTAGGATGGTTATTTGGAAAAGTTTTCAAATTGTTCTTATTTTTTCGTTTTCATGGATTTTGATTAGAATCACCAAATTTTTGGCGATTGTATTTCAGGAAAAAGCTGCCCTAACAGAAAGTAAATTAGATGACCAGTTTGTCCCCTTCACCAAAGACCTCATCATTGTTGCTTTGGTACTGGTTACCTTTTTTTCAATGCTTGGCATCGTTTTTAAGATAGATGTTGTAGCCCTGATTACGGGTTTAGGAATAGGTGGTTTGGCAATAGCATTGGCTGCACGTGAAACTTTGGAAAATCTATTTGCCTCATTTACGATTTTCTTGGATTTACCTTTTTTGGTAGGCGATACCATTTTGCTCGATAAAGTAACTGGCGATGTCGAAAAAATCGGCTTTAGAAGTACCCGTATAAGAACTGGCGATGGTAGCCTTATTACTGTTCCTAATCGGCTTATTACAGCCCAAGCTTTGGAAAACCTCAGCGAACGCAATTTTAGACGTGCCCGCTATGTACTAAAACTCAAATTAGATACTCCCATCAGCAAAGTAAAAACGGCCGTCGATGCTATTCAACAATTGGTAGAATCGCATCCAAAAATTTATCAAGAAGATACTGGCAAAACTAGATTTGATAGTATCAACGACTGTTCATTAGATATTCTGATTACCTATCACGTAGCTAGCAGTAGTATTGTTACCTTGAACCAAACCAAAGAGGATATTAATTACCAGATTTTGCAGATGCTCGAAAATGAAGGTATTCAACTGGCTTACCCTACCTTCAATATCATACAATCCTAAAATAATGCTCAAAAGACTATTACACAGTAGCAATGTGCCTATTCTTGTGTAATAGTACTTTTACCTAAAAGTCTTCCTATCATGCTTTTAGCCTATATGTTCAGGCACAAAAGTCTATGGCATCTTTTTACCATCCTTAAAATCAACCAATCTACCTTTATAAATAACTGCTGATGTATAACTTGATTGAGAAACGCTATAAGTTCTCAATATTTGGTTCATGAACAAACGCAAAATAAATATCGAGCTGTTGTTTTGGATAGGGGGTTTGTGTTGGCTAGCTTTTAGCAAACCCGAAACATCGCACTTTACTTTATGCCCTTTGTCTCTGCTCGGATTTGAACACTGCCCTGGATGTGGATTGGGTCATGCTATCTCTTATCTGTTTCGAGGACAATGGTTTTTGTCTTGGCAAAGTCACCCTTTGGGGTTATTTGCATTAGTGGTGATTATTGCTCGGATTTTTTCCTTGATAAAATATACATTTTGCTCAAACGTTTGCTCAAAATCTTACCAATCATTTATTCCATTTTTAAAATACCTAAAACGATGAACCAGAACCTCATGATGATTATAGCTAACCTTGAACCAGAGGAAGCTTTATTTATCCAAAACCTTATCAAAGAATTGGATGAAGAACAACAAAAGCAATTTTTGATGATGTATCAAAATAAGCGTCGAGAAACAATTCTTATTTTGATTACAACCATTATGGGATTTGTGGGATTTGCGGGTATTCAACGCTTTCTTACCGACCGTATTGGTATGGGTATTTTGTATTTCTTTACAGGTGGACTCTGTATGATTGGTACAATTGTGGATTTGGTCAACTACCGTAGCCTTGCTTTTGAATACAACCAAAAAGTGGCTTATGAAACACTTGGTATCATAAAAAATTGGAGAATCTAATTTCATATTTCCAAATACATCATAGAGCTTAGTGTGAGTAAGAATATAATTTAGAAGCATCTAAAAAAAAACTGGATAGATGCCCATAAAGAGCATACGTTTGTAAAAAAGAAATTGTAAATTTCATAGTAAAACATGGATAGAGTATATATCATCCTACTTTAGTTCATGTTATAGAGGAATTTAAAAGCAACTATGGAAAATTCAATGTCACGTCGCTCGGTTTTGCAAAAAACACTGGCGGCTACTACTGCAACCATGCTCACTACTTCGTTAACCAACCGTATAGAAGCTGCCGATAATCATATTGGTTCAGCCCTAAAAGGACGCATCAATCACTCGGCTTGTCGTTGGTGTTATCAGTCTATTCCTTTTGAAGATTTGTGTAAGTCGGCAAAAGAAATTGGCATGAAGTCTATCGAACTTACAGGGCCAGAAGAATGGCGTATTATGAAAAAATACGACCTTACGGCTGGTATGGGCTGGGGACAATGGCCTGAAGGAACTGGCCTAACTAGCTTTTTTAATGAGCCCAAAAACCATGATATTTTGGTGAATTACTACAATGACTATTTGATTCCTGAGGCTGCTAAAGCTGGTATCAAAAATATCATTTGTTTTTCAGGAAATCGTAATGGTATCAGCGAAACCCAAGGTTTGTTGAATTCTAAAAAAGCTATTCAGCGTATTATCAAAACTGCTGAGAAATACGATGTTACGCTTTCCATGGAACTACTCAACTCGAAAGTAAATCATAAAGATTATCAATGCGACCATACAGAGTGGGGTGTTGAGCTTTGCGAAATGGTAGGTTCTGAGAAATTCAAACTATTGTATGATATTTACCACATGCAAATTATGGAAGGTGATGTAATTGCGACTATCAAAAAGTACCACCAATATATTTCTCATTATCATACTGGGGGGGTTCCGGGCAGAAACGAAATTAACGATACTCAGGAACTAAATTATCCTGCTATTATGAAGGCTATTGTAGATACTGGTTATAAGGGCTTTGTAGGTCAGGAATTTATTCCTACTAGAACCGACAAAATTTCGTCTTTGCGTGAAGGTATCTTGATTTGCGATATATAACAAATTGATTTTGAGCAATCTATTTACAATAGATTGCTCATTTTTTTTACTCCCTATTGACAGTATCTACAGAAAAAGCAGGTAAACAAACACTCCAATATTCGCACTCTTCGGCAAAAGGATTACTATAACGTACACGACTCCCTTTTTTTACCAAAATACTTTGTCCTGCCGATACTTCTATTACTTGTCCGTCTACTTCAATAAGCTTTCGTCCTCGACTTACCAACGTCCACTCATCAAAATCTGGATTTTGGTGAGGCTCACTCCAATTAGCCGGAGCTATCATGTGAGCAATACTAATCCCCTCGTGGCCAGTAGCTACACGACCAAAATGTTCTTCTATGAGCTTTCCGTCGGTAGTGGGTACAACAAAAGGTGCAGTTTGATGATGATAATTCATATTGGTATTTAGTTAAAAATGTTACGATTGATATTCCAAAAACACTTGTTATTTTGCTAGAAGTAACCCTAAAAACAAAATCCCCTTTCGTCAACAGAAAGGGGATTCTATGTTTGATAACACTGCTGGTATTACAAGTTCTTTTTCTTCAACTCATTTACAGCAAAATCAGCAGCACGAGCTGTCAAAGCCATATAAGTCAACGAAGGGTTTACGCAAGAAGCCGAAGCCATAGCTGCACCATCGGTAACAAATACGTTTTTAACACCATGAACCTGATTGTGTTTATTCAATACCGAGGTTTTAGGGTCACGTCCCATACGAGCAGTACCCATTTCGTGGATACCTAAGCCAATATGAGTTGAGTTGCTATTGTATTGGCTGATATTTTTGAAACCTGCAGCTTCCAACATTTCAGCAGCATCGTGCATCATATCTTCACGCATTTTCAATTCATTTTGGCTAAATTCTGCCGAGAATTCCAAAATTGGTAAACCCCATTTATCTTTTTGTTCACCCAAAACGAAGCGGTTTTCAGGATTTGGAAGAATTTCGCCAAAACCACCAAAACCTACACTCCATGTACCAGGATGTGTCAAATCTTCTTTGAAGGTAGCTCCGAATCCATCCATACCAACACCACGCCCCCAACCTGCACGGCTAGCACCACCTTGATACCCAAATCCACGCAAATAATCACGCTTGTCTTTGCCCCAGTTACGGAAACGAGGAATATACAAACCATTTGGACGGCTACCGAAGAAATAATCATCGTTGAAGCCTTCTACGGTTGCACTAGCACCTACACCCAAATGGTGATCCATGATGTTACGGCCTAATTGGTCGCTATCATTACCCAAACCTGTAGGAAAACGGCTAGACTTTGAGTTCATCAAAATGGATGTTGAACCAATAGCACCAGCATTCACAAAGATAATTTTAGCATAGTATTCAGTAACAGCCAATGTATTTTGGTCTATTACTCTTACTCCTTTTGCTTTTTGTGTTTTGTCGTCGAATATAATTTCAGAAACAATAGCATTGTGAATCATTGTCAAACGCTTTGTACGAGCTGCTGCTGGTAGTGTAGCCGACAAAGAACTGAAATACCCACCGTAAGGACATCCACGCATACATTTGTTACGGTATTGACACGAACCACGACCTACCGCAGTATGCTGAGGGCCTGGTTTAGTTAAGTGAGCCACACGACCTACTGTAACAGGACGACCTAGTTTTTTATTTACTTCGTTTTTGAAATGTACTTCAGGGGCAGTCATAGCCATAGCTGGCAAGAAATGACTGTCTGGCAATACATCTAGGCCTTCTCTTTGACCCGAAATACCCGCAAATTTCTCTACATAAGTGTACCAAGGAGCCAAATCTTCATAACGAATTGGCCAGTCAACACCAACGCCTTCCTTTAAGTTAGCTTCAAAATCCTCTTTATTCCAGCGGTATGATTGACGACCCCACAACAAAGATTTTCCTCCTGTATGATAAGCACGAAGCCAATCAAAGCCTCCTTTTTTCTCGATATAAGGGTTTTGTTTGTCATTTTCAAACAAATAGCGGTGCTCTTCGTTGGCAGTATAACCAGTACGCATACCAGCCCAATACTCTTCAGCAGCCATATTGGTTGGGCGACCACGGTGAGCAAACTCCCAAGGTTCTTTCATTGCGGTTTCGTATCCTTCTACGTGTTTGATTTCACGGCCACGCTCCAAAACTGCTACTTTCAAGCCTTTCTCGGTTAGTTCTTTTGCAGCCCATCCACCCGAAATACCAGAACCAACTACGATAGCATCGAAGGTCTGGCTTTTTATTGCATCTATATTAAGATTCATTGTTATTTCTTTGAGTTAAATTTCATGATTTGATTCAGGAAAGAGGCTTAAATTATCATCAATTCAGATAAATTTTTAAGCTTATCATACCACAAACCATTGGATTAGTGAACGTATGATTTTTGACCTGGCTTAATTTTGATTGGCTCAAATTTGCCAGGAATTGGTTCATAAATGAATGAAGCTTTTATTCCTTCTTCAGAAGTATAGTACCCCAACAAGGTAAGCTCTTTCATTAAACGCCAGAAAGGAACGCCTTGTTTGGCATCCATACTTTCTTTATCAACGTTATCTCCAACTTTTACTTGTTTCACATTATACGATTTCATTAACTCTTTGGTATCAATTTCTACCTGCTTCAACGTAGCAACTTGCTCGTTTTTGCTTTGAGATAAGAAATTCTTTTTCTCCAAATCTGCAACTCCTACCAAAAAACTATTGTGTTCAGGTTGGTGATAGCAATCATTCAACATCATTTCAATAAACGCAGGAACACCAGCATCTTTGGCACCAGGGGTCGTAGTTTTTGGGATAATATGTTCCGCTACTTCAGCTACAATTTTACGCTGAGCCTCGTTTAGGCTAAACGATTCAACTGCTAGAGAAGTGTTTTTAGCTTCACCTACTCTGCTCATTGCCAAAAGGGTCGGTGCTGTTAGCGTCCCTCCTATCAATAAGGCAACTTTTGAGAGTGCGTCTCTTCTGTTCATTTTAGATCGGGATTGTTATAGTATTAATAAATTAGTTTTTGTTTTCTCAATAAACCCTAAAGGAGAAATATACCCTATTTTGTACAAAGATATGTATTGTATCATTTCGACAAAATAAAGATATATTATTTTGTATTCAACGTCAAAGACAAAACTTTATTTGAAAAGTTTTATTTTTCTGGATGATAAAGTTAACCAATTATCATCAATATTTTGCAAGGACTTGCCATGTAAATCCTTCTTTTAATTTTGAACAATCTATTTATTCTTCTGTACATTTTGTTTTCTGCAATTGTTTATTTGGAAAAATCATTTGTATTGCTTAATTGTTTTATTCTACAAAAAGAAAACATGTGTCATCCTGAATTTTAGGTAATATTAGAAAGAGACCTCCTATTGGTGTTTGTTGGGCTTCATAGGGTTGTCAAGTAAACTTTGATGGGGCTTATCATTTGCTCGAATGATAAAAATTTAGGGGCTATTCATGAAAAAGGCGTTCGAAAAACTAATTTCGAACGCCTTTTTCATATCAAATGTCAGAATGACATATCTTTAGCCACAAAGCATTATATCCCTACTGGTGAAAACCATATTCAACAATAATCACTCATCGGCATTCACTAAATTTGGAAGGACTCATGCTTATGGCTAAATAAGTAGCACTTGAGTAGGCAAAACGAATTACCATTTTGGGGTATTCTATAGCCTATTGTAGTGCTTTATTACAGGCTTTGCTTCTTCAATTCTTTTACGGCATGGTCGGCAGCACGAGCTGTGAGTGCCATGTAAGTCAACGATGGATTTACACACGAAGCCGAAGCCATACATGAGCCATCTGTTACAAATACGTTTTTACAAGCATGTACTTGATTGAAGGCATTCAATACAGATGTTTTAGGGTCGCGTCCCATACGGGCAGTACCAAGCTCATGAATAGCCATACCCAAGTATGAGCCTCTGTCATAAGTTGTTACGTTTTTCACGCCCGAAGCTTCCAACATTTCTTTGGCATCGTTCATCATATCTACCCTCATTTTCTTCTCATTTTCTTTGAGTTCAGCATCAAATACCACGATAGGAAGCCCCCATTTATCTTTGGCTGTTTTGTCCAAAAACATTCTGTTTTCGTAATAAGGGAGTGTTTCGCCAAAACCACTGAAACCGATTGTCCAAGGCCCTGGAGTTGTTGCTTTTTCTTTGAACTCTTCGCCAAAACTCAACTCTGCTACATTGCGTTGCCATCCGCCTCGGCCTCCGCCACCTTGGTAGCCAAATCCACGCAAATAATCACGTTTATCGTTGCCAAAGTTTCGGTAACGAGGTATATAAATACCATTGGCACGACGGCCAAAATAGTATTTGTCTTCGTCGCCTTCCCATACACCCGACGCACCAATACGGAAGTGATGATCCATGAGATTATGGCCTAATTGTTCTGAATCATTACCAAAACCATTCGGGAAACGGTTGGAGGTTGAGTTTAGCAATAAAGCCGTTGAAGCAATTGTTGAAGCACACAAAAATACTACCTTGGCATAATATTCGGTAGTTTGCATGGTTACGGCATCTACAACTCTTACACCTGTTGCTTTCTTTTTATTTTCATCATACAGTACCTCGCTTACAATTGAGTCTGGACGAAGGGTTAGTCTACCAGTTTTCATACAGGCAGGTAATGTAGACGACTGTGTACTAAAATAAGCTCCGTAAGGGCAGCCCAGCGAGCATTTGTTGCGATATTGGCAGCCCGTACGCCCAACGCCAAGCTGTGCTTGTGCTGCTTTTGATAAATTGGCAACACGTCCAATGGTCATTGTACGCCCCGGAAAGTTTTTTTCCAAACGTTTTCTTACCTCTTTTTCAACACAATACATATCCATTGGAGGCAAAAAATCGCTATCGGGCAACTGAGGTAAACCTAGTTTTTCGCCCGAAATCCCTACAAATTTTTCTACATACGAATACCAAGGAGCAATATCTTTGTAGCGAATCGGCCAATCTGAACCATGACCATCTTTGAGGTTGGCCTCAAAATCCAAATCACTCCAGCGATATGATTGACGACCCCACATAATAGACTTCCCTCCTACGATATTAGGTCGATACCAGTCAAAACGTTTTTCCTCTTTGTACATCGAATCTGAATCATTGAACCAATATTTTTCGGTCATTTCGTTGTACGGATAATCACGAGCTAATTTAGGGTGAGTTTCTTTTTGTTCAATCGTAAGGCGGCCATTGTATTTAGACTCCCAAGGGTCTTTCATGGCATTTTCATAGCCTGTAACGTGCTCAAGGTTTTTGCCTTTTTCAAGCATCAAAACCCTCAAACCTTTCTCGGTAAGTTCTTTGGCAGCCCATCCTCCTGTAATTCCGGAGCCAACAACGATTGCATCGTAGGTATTACCTTTGATGGCATCTATATTAAGATATGACATTTTTTTCAGTTGAATAGTAAGTGGGAATAAAACATAACTATAACCTAACAGGCAGGGGTTTTATAAGGCCCAAGCTTTTTGTCCAGGCTTCAATGGCACACAACCCTCAAATTTGCCAGGAACAGGCAAATAAGCCAAGGCTTTGGTTGCTCCTATTTCGGAAGTAAAATAGCCAGTTACCGTAAGTTCTTTCATTCTCAAGAAAAACTCTTTGTTTTCGGTAGTAGCTAGCTTTACCATTTCGTTTTTTTGTTTGGTATCCAAGCTAACAAAGCTTTTCCCAAATTTGGCATTGCTATCGCTGTCGAGCTTGGCCAATCCTGCATAAAATTTATCTTGGTCTTCTTTCTTATAACAATCGCTCATTACTCGCACCACAAATTTTTCGACACCAGCCGCCTTTGCTCCGGGGGTATCAGTAGTCGGAATAATGATGTCTGCTACTTCTGCCAAGAATGCCTCTTGTTGTACAGTAACTTTTACACTAGCACCAGTATTGATTTTTTCGCCCATTACACCGGCCATTACTGGAGCGGAAATAACTCCACCCATCAAAATGGCAACACGTTGGAGTGCATCTCTACGATTCATAATTTTGCTATTTTTTTGTTATTGTGAAATAATACTTTGGTCACTTTTATGACCATACCATGAACTGTTCTGATTGTTGGGTAGGCTATATTTATTGAATAATAGCCTTTGAAATATCCAATAAAAAGACAATATTATATTTGAAAAGTTTAATATATTAAGGTCATAAATATACAGGTATTTTTATACTTTAATGTACTCTTCTACAAAGAGAAAGAGCTCTTTTTGAGGTTTTTACTATCAAATTCACTAAAAATACGACATACTACCAAAATTCTTAGCCCAAATACACTCGTTGTTGTAATTTTAATGAAGATATAAATACAATGAATAGAGATGTCGGAACCGAAAACAAAGTATCGTCAAAACAGCCCTAAGTCGTTGAAGATTATATAGCAACCACCAACACCAAATCTTAGAATCACTTTTTACCTATCAATACCAATGCCTTCGTATATTGCATATCTACTTACAAACAGGTTGGGTTATTTCACGCATTTATTCAATTCACATGAAACATTTTAAACCTTATATCGCTCTATTATTATTACTGAGTATGCCTATTCTAGCCCAAAAAAAGGGCAAACAGGCCGAAGATCCCACAGCTAATATCCAGAATTTTGTGTATCAGATGATGACCGAATGGAAAGTACCTGGCTGTGCCATAAGTATTGTCAAAGATGGTAAAAGCTATTTTAATGGAGGTTTTGGCCTTAAAAACCAACAAACAAAACAGGCTGTTACCGCCCAAACACTATTTCCGATTGCTTCGTGTAGCAAGTCGTTTACAGCAGCAGCCCTAGCCATTTTGGTCGACGAAGGCAAAATAGAATGGAACAAACCCGTAAAAAACTATTTGCCCGACTTTCAGCTAAGTAATATCGAAGCCGAACATCTTATCACTGTTCGCGATTTACTGTCGCACCGTACAGGTTTGCCTCGCCACGATTTTGTTTGGCTTTTTAGTAATCTCAACCGTCAGGCAATTTATGAGCGACTGAAGTATTTACAGCTGTCCAAGCAGCCCTATGACCAATATCAGTACAATAATCTTATGTATATGGTAGCAGGTATTTTGGTAGAAAAGGTTGCTGGAAAAAGCTGGGAAGCCTTTGTAAAAGAGCGTATTTTAACTCCGCTCAATATGAACAGTACTGTTTTGACTTATCCCGAACTATTTAAAAGCACCGACTACGCTCTGTCTTACAAAGAAGATAAGGGCAATTGGGTAGAGGTAGGCTTTGCCAGTAATGTCGATGCCATTGGCCCAGCAGGAGCTATAAAATCCAATACAATTGATATGACTAATTGGCTGTTATTACAGTTACAAAAAGGTAAGTTTAATGACCAACCTATTATTTCGGAAAAGAACCTCAAAGAAAACCACACGCCTATTCAAGTAGTATGGCCTGCCGAAGCCAAATATCCCGAACTGGGTTTTGCTACTTATGGCATGGGCTGGAACCTCAATGTTTACCGTGGAGCTCAGCGTTCGCAGCACAATGGGTCGATTGAGGGCTACCGCTCGCAGATGACCGTATTTCCTAACAATGGGCTTGGGATTTTTATTACCACGAATACCAGCGATGCCGACTATTTCTTTGTGAATACGGTAACTAATTATATTGCAGACCAACTCCTTGAACTCAATAGCATAGATTGGAATCAGCGTTATAAGAAAGACCGAGAAGATGCCCGATTTGAAGAAGAAAAAAAGACCAAAGCTATGGCCGCCAATAGAAAAATAGGAGCAGCGATGTCGCATCATATCGATTTTTATACAGGTATTTTTGAACACCCCGCTTACGGAATATTACAAATTTATAAAACCGACCGAGGGCTTCGGGCTACCTATCATAATAGGTCGTTTGAGCTAACGCATTTTCATTACGATTACTTTATGGGCAATGAATTGTGGGAGAATGTACCACTCGAATTTGAGAGTAACCTCAAAGGTGAAATCTATCAGATAAAGGCATCCATTCCTAATGCAGGTGAGATTATTTTCAATAAAAAGTAAGGTAATTTCTTACCGAAAAACAGTAGCGAATTTTCGCTAAAACATAAATATGGTATTTTTTCATAAAAAATAATATTTTAATTCCTTATTTATAAACAGAATTATCTACTAAAAAAAGTAAAAAAACAGGATTATTCCACTAAAAACACCCTAATTTTCCCAAAATTATAATTGGCATAAGTATTTATTACTAAAATTTTATTTGGAAATTTCTTGCAATTAAAAAATTAACATCTGTATATTTGTAAAGTACTGAATAAAACATCAGCGAAAATTCGCTAAATAAAGTATGAATATTTCTAAATTGGTAAATATTGTCCTCGTTGTCATTCTACTCAGCTGTATAGTATGAGACGGGTTTCTATTATAGATTTTTCTAAAAGACCTTTCTCATTGTATCGAGAAAGGTCTTTTGTTATACAGAAATATACAACTTAAAATAAGACAAAAAATAAACAAAAAGTACAAAAACTAAATTACTCCCAATTCAATCATCAAAGCGAATCATTAGTTACGTCAAATAAAGCATCTTTTAAGTTATGGAACTGAACAAATTCTCAAAAACCCTTACTCAAGAAATTACCAACCCTGCTGCAAAAGCCATGTTGTATGGTATTGGCCTTACAACTGAAGACATGCAAAAAGCCCAAATTGGTATTGCCAGCACAGGCTACGAAGGAAACACCTGTAATATGCACCTCAATGGTCTGTCGGTACACGTTAAAAAAGGGATTCAAGAGAACGGAATGGTTGGGTTGATTTTCCATACAATCGGTGTTTCGGACGGTATGACAAATGGCAACAACGGGATGTCTTATTCATTGCCGTCTCGTGATTTAATTGCCGACTCTATCGAAAACGTTGTTGGAGCACAATGGTACGATGGCGTTATTGCAGTAGTTGGTTGCGATAAAAATATGCCTGGAGCCATGATGGCGATTGCTCGTCTTAACCGACCTGCTATGTTGGTTTATGGTGGTACAATTCGTACAGGAGAATACAAAGGACAAAAGTTAGATATTGTTTCGGCTTTTGAAGCATTGGGTAAAAAATTCGCAGGAAATATATCTGACGAAGATTATGAAGGTGTTATCAAAAACGCTATCCCTGGTGCTGGTGCTTGCGGTGGTATGTACACTGCCAATACAATGGCTTCTTCGATGGAAGCTATGGGCCTTACCTTACCCAACTCGGCATCGTATCCAGCTACGCACGAAGGCAAAAAAGCTGAGTGTTTGGCCATTGGTGCTGCCATGAAAAACTTGTTAGAGAAAAATATCTGCCCTCGTGACATTATGACTCGCAAGGCTTTTGAAAACGCCATGACAATCGTAATGGCTATGGGTGGCTCTACCAACGCCGTATTGCACTATTTGGCGATTGCTCGTGCTGCTGAGGTAGATTTTACCTTAAAGGATATCCAAGCGATTTCAGACCGTACGCCTCTTATTGCCGACCTTAAGCCTTCTGGTAAATACTACATGGAAGATATGCTAGCCATTGGCGGTGTACCTGCTTTGATGAAATATTTGTTGAAGGAAGGTTACTTACATGGCGACTGTTTGACAATCACAGGAAAAACTGTAGCCGAAAACTTGGCCGATGTTCCTGAATTGGACTTTGATGCTCAAAAAATCATTTTACCTTTATCAACTCCTATCAAACCTACTGGACACTTGCAGGTATTATATGGCAACTTAGCAACAGGTGGGGCTGTAGCCAAAATTACAGGAAAAGAAGGAGAGAAATTTGAGGGTATTGCCAAGGTTTGTGAACGCGAAGAAGAAGTTATCGAATATTTACAAAAGGGCGAAATTAAAGAAGGTCATGTTATTGTGATTAGAAATGAAGGCCCTAAGGGCGGCCCTGGAATGCCCGAAATGCTAAAACCAACCTCGGCTGTAATGGGTGCTGGCTTGGGCAACAAAGTAGCCATGATTACCGATGGCCGCTTCTCGGGTGGTACTCACGGTTTTGTGGTAGGCCACGTAACCCCAGAAGCTCAGGTAGGTGGCAATATCGGTTTGGTAAAAGATGGCGACCTTATCACTATTGATGCCGTTAATAATATCCTTCATGTACACGTTTCTGACGAAGAGTTGGCCGAACGTCGTAAAGAATGGAAACCTATCGAGTCTCCATTTAAGCAAGGGGTGTTACGCAAATATGTCAAAAACGTATCGTCGGCAAGCGAAGGCTGTGTGACGGATTTATAAAATAGCGGGGTATCCACCTCTATCTATCATTATTGAGGTGGGTACTTTCAACTAATAGCAAAACCACAAGAGTAATAATAACAGCAGTAATTATTGAGAAAACGATACATATATCCGTTTTCAAAAACTTTCAAAATTCAAAAATCGCATGGCAGCACAGACACAAACCATGACCGCAGAGCCAATTGCCAAAGAAACACAACAGTTTCTTTCGGGTGCTCAGGCCATAATGCAATCTTTAGTCGAGCAAGGTGTTGATACAATCTTCGGCTATCCTGGCGGAGCCATCATGCCTACGTATGATGCTCTTTATGATTATCAAGACAGCCTCAAGCACATTCTGGTACGTCACGAACAAGGTGCTGGTCATGCTGCTCAGGGGTATGCTCGTATGACCAACCGTGCGGGCGTTGCTATGGTAACATCTGGCCCTGGAGCTACCAACCTAATGACTCCTATTGCCGATGCTATGTTGGATTCGACACCAATGGTTTGTATCGTTGGGCAAGTAAAAGGCAACTTATTAGGTACTGATGCTTTCCAGGAATGTGATATAATCGGTATGTCGATGCCTGTTACTAAATGGAATTACCAAATTGTAGATGCCAACGAAATTCCAGAAATTTTAGCAAAAGCATTTTATATTGCAGAGTCGGGTCGTCCTGGCCCTGTTTTGATTGAGGTTACCAGAACGGCTCAAACCGATAAAATGACTAAGCCGTTTAATTATAGCAAAGAAATTGATATTATTAGCTATCGCCCTCGTGTTGTTCCTAAACAAGAGCATGTAGAAGCGGCAGCCAAGCTAATCAATGCTGCCAAAAAACCTTATATCTTGGCTGGTCATGGTGTATTATTGGCCAACGCTCAGGATGAGTTAAATCAATTTATCGAAAAAACAGGTATTCCTGTAGCTACTACCCTTTTGGGTATGTCGGCTGTAGATGCCGACCACCCTTTGTATGTAGGCTGGCCGGGTATGCACGGCAACTACGGAGCTAACGTTTTGACCAACGAATGTGATGTGTTAATTGCCATTGGTATGCGTTTTGACGACCGTATTACGGGCGATTTAACAACCTATGCCAAACAAGCTAAGGTTGTTCATATTGAAATTGACCCTGCCGAAATCAATAAAAACGTGATTGCCGATGCCCCTGTTGTTGGCGATGCCAAAGAGGCACTCAAGGCTTTGTTGCCATTGGTAAAAAACAATTCACACGAAGAATGGCGTGCTGAATTTGCCAAATACGATGCTGTAGAATACGAAAAAATCACAAAAAAAGATATTTTCCACGAAGGCGACCAAATCAAAATGGGCGAAGCCGTGGTAATGCTTTCTAATAAAACAAAAGGCGAAGCTGTAACAGTTACCGATGTTGGACAACACCAAATGATAGCCAATCGTTATTATCGCTTCAAAAAACCCTTCTCTAGTATTACTTCGGGGGGTGCGGGTACAATGGGCTTTGCTCTTCCTGCTGCCTTTGGAGCCAAAGTGGGGGCACCTAATCGTGAAGTTATTGCTATTATTGGTGATGGTGGCTTCCAAATGACTTTGCAAGAGTTAGGGACAATTGCTCAGAGTGGCTTACCTGTTAAAATCATTATCTTGAATAATAATTTCTTGGGAATGGTACGCCAATGGCAACAATTGTTTTTTGAAAAACGCTATTCGTTTGTAGAATTACAAAACCCTGATTTTATTACAATTGCCAAAGGCTTTGGTATTGCTGGACATACTGTTTCTGACCGCTCTCAGCTTTCAGAATCACTTGATACGCTTCTTAATTCTGATAAGCCTTATTTATTGGAAATTATCTGCGAAAAAGAAGAAAATGTGTTTCCTATGGTACCTGCAGGTGCTTGTGTAACCAATGTGATTTTGGAGTAATTTCTCTGGAAACCTTTTAAGTCATTAGCAAGATAAGGCCCTCTGTTCATATATACGGCTTTATCTTGCACTAAAACTTAGCATTTCCCCATAATTTAAGTTGAAGAAAAGGTAAAAATAAGTATGAGTGATGAGTTTATTTTTTGTTTATCAATAACTTAGCTCAAAAACTAATCTAATCGTACTCCATTACTTACATAAGAGCCTAGTATTACAAGCTCTAAGATTTGAAACTAAATAATTAATTATCAATTAATTACAAATCAAAAAAATCAAACTTATTTTGTATAAATACTCCATCTTACCTTTTTCTAATACTCTTTCAAGACAATGACAACATACACATTATCCATATTTACCTCCAATACAATCGGTTTGTTGAACCGTATAACCATTATTTTCACTCGTAGGCGACTCAATATCGAATCGCTTACTGTATGTGAAACCGAACGTCAAGGTGTATCTCGATTCACGATTGTTATTCGTCACGATTCGCGTGAGGCTGTAGAAAAATTAGTTCGTCAAATCAGAAAGGTGGTAGATGTTTTGGCCGTTTTTGGTTATCTCGACCACGAAATTGTTTTTAATGAAATCGCTCTTTTCAAAATCGCTACACCTCTTGGCGGTACACCACTCAATATTAAAGAAATTAATATCGACTGGAATGCCAAAGTAGTACACTGGGGCTTAGACTACGTAGTGATTGAAAAAAATGGTACAGAAGTAGAGATTGCAGAGTTTTATCAATATATCAAAAACTGGGAAATCCTTGAATACCTCAAATCTGGACGTGTTGCTGTAGGAAAAACAGAAAAAGGATTGGTAGAATACCTTCCTGAAGGTGATTGGCAAACAGTTTAGTTTACATTTTTCTTTTTTGCCAAAAAAAATCCCGAAGATTACTCTTCGGGATTTTTTTTACTGATATTGAATTACGCTACTGTAGAAATGGCTTTCATTGCAGTCATTGCCTGACGCAATACATCTCCTACTTGTTCGATTTGATGCGAACGCAACGCTTTATTTACAGTAATCAATGCTCTGTTATCTACTCCGTTATCTTTACCAGCATTGAAGTTTGTACCGATAATATCTGTTTCTACAGTACTCATAAAATCAGCCAATAACGGCTTACAAGCGTGGTCAAACAAATAACATCCGTATTCTGCTGTATCAGAAATTACAGAGTTCATTTCATATAATTTTCTACGAGCAATTGTATTAGCAATAAGTGGCGTTTCGTGTAAAGACTCATAATAAGCCGACTCAGCTTTGATACCAGCCTCAACCATGGTTTCAAATGCCAATTCAACACCAGCACGCACCATAGCTACCATTAACAAACCATTATCAAAAAACTCTTGTTCAGCAATTTTTACATCACCTGCTGGTGTTTTTTCAAAAGCTGTTTCGCCTGTTGCGGCTCTCCAAGTCAACAAGTTGATGTCATTGTTTGCCCAGTCAGCCATCATGGTAGAAGAGAACTCACCACTCATGATATCATCTTGGTGTTTTTGGAACAATGGTCGCATGATAGTTTTTAATTCTTCAGAAATTTCATACGCCTTGATTTTAGCAGGGTTTGAGAGTCTGTCGAACATAGCAGTAATACCACCTTGCTTCAAGGCTTCAGTAATTACTTCCCAACCGTATTGGATTAATTTTGAGGCATAACCAGCTTCAATACCTTTTTCAACCATTTTGTCGAAACAAAGGATAGAACCTGTTTGTAACAAACCACAAAGAATAGTTTGTTCGCCCATCAAGTCAGACTTAACCTCAGCTACAAAAGAAGATTTCAATACCCCTGCACGGTGTCCACCTGTACCAGCACAATATGCTTTTGCATAAGCCCATCCTTTTCCTTCTGGGTCGTTTTCTGGGTGAACAGCAATCAAAGTAGGTACACCAAAGCCACGCACGTATTCGGCACGCACCTCTGAACCTGGGCATTTTGGAGCTACCATGATTACAGTAATATCTTTACGGATTTGCATTCCTTCTTCAACGATATTGAAACCGTGCGAATATGAAAGTGTAGCACCTTGTTTCATCAAAGGCATTACAGCGTTTACTACCGAAGTATGTTGTTTGTCTGGCGTAAGGTTAATTACTAAATCAGCCGATGGAATCAATTGCTCGTAAGTACCTACAGTAAAGTTGTTTTCAGTAGCACTTTTCCACGATTGTCTTTTACCATCTATTGCTTCCTGACGCAAAGCATAAGAAACATCCAAACCTGAATCTCTCAAGTTCAAACCTTGGTTCAAACCTTGTGCTCCGCAACCTACTATTACGATTTTCTTACCTACTAATGCTTGTACGCCATCTGCAAATTCAGCACTATTCATAAATTCGCAAACACCTAATTGATTCAATTTCTCTCTAAGAGGAAGCGTGTTAAAATAATTCGCCATTGTATTTTTATTTTTTAAGATTTATTTCGCCTATCTAACGAAAGTGGTTTTCCACAATATAATTACAAAGTTCATCAATTTATTCAAAAAAAACTTGGTTATTTCACTGTTTATTTAGGTACTTTTTATGGCTAGAATAGTTAGTACTATTTTGCGTGTTTTTTTAAGTACATGATTTTAAAACTTTTATAAAAAAACAATCTTGTCTAATTTTACAATATGAAACAACAGCAAATCCCTGTTTATAGTATAGACAAATTCAATACCAAAGCAGACCACGCTATCCAATATCAGGTTGAATTATTTGACATTAACCGTAATTTCAAGGTGACATACCCGCACCGTCATGATGATTTTTACGAAATCTTATTCCTAACTCATGGCGAAGGTATTCATACCATTGATTTTCAGCATTATACTATTCAGCCCTATACTATTTTTTTCCTTTCGCCTGGACAAATTCATGAGCTCAACCTTTCGCAAGACGTTAAGGGGTTTATCTTGTTGTTTACATCGGCTTTTTATCATTTCAATAAAACCGACCCTCATAAGTTATTTGAACTTCCTTTTTTTTATAACCTTAGCCAAGAAACACCGCCTATCTATCTGGAAAGCACCGCCGAGATTCTGTCAATAACCAATCTGTTTCAGCAGGCTATTGCCGAACATAACCAATATTTGCCCGACCGAGACGAGGCTATCAGGGCATTGCTAGACCTGATACTTATTCAGTGTAAAAGAATGTATCCTCTTAGTGCTCAGGATGAAAGAACCGATAAGGGTAAAATCATGGTAAAACGCTTCAAACAACTGATTGAAGAGAAATGTAAAGAAAATCTTTCGGTAAAAGAATATGCTCATTTGCTAGCTGTAACGCCCAATCACCTAAGCGAAACGGTCAAGAATGTAACTGGGCGTACCTCTACCGACCTTATCAACGACCGTATGATTATGGAAATAAAACGTTTGTTAAAACATACCGACTTGGGTATTTCAGAGATAGCCTATCAGCTCAACTTTGCTGACCAATCGTATTTTTCCAAGTATTTCAAAAAACTAACACATTTGTCACCATTGTCGTACAGGCATCAAACCAACGAACATTTATAAACCGCCTTGACAAGCAATTTATGCCATCAAATGCCTGTCAGGAATAGGATAATTCTTTTACCTTTGCTGGCAGAAATCATTCGACTTCAATCTTCATTCTCAAAATAACTCTATAAAGCGTTTTCCACGAATATGCACAATTCACCTTCTATTTATCCTTCTTTGGAAAGTATCTACGATGCTGCCGAATGCCTCCGTGGCGTAGCAACCCACACCCCCTTGATGGAAAATCTTATCCTTTCGGAAAGATATGAGGCTAATATTTTTTTGAAAAGAGAAGATTTACAAATTGTAAGGTCTTACAAAATTCGTGGTGCTTACAACAAAATGTCGAAGCTGTCGGTAGAGGCCCTCGACAAAGGGGTTGTTTGTGCTAGTGCTGGTAACCATGCTCAGGGAATGGCCTATGCTTGCCACAAAATGAAAGTAAAAGGAACGGTATTTATGCCAACTACTACCCCCAATCAAAAGATAAAATCTGTTAAAATGTTTGGCCGTGAACATATCGAAATCATGCTTGTAGGCGACACCTACGACGATGCCTCTAATGCTGCCAAAAAATACTGCGAAGAACAGAATGCTACGTATGTACACCCTTTCGACGATATGGATGTGATTGCTGGGCAGGGTACTGTTGGCCTTGAAATTTTTAAAGATGCCGATATAAAAATTGATTATATCTTACTCGCTATTGGTGGTGGCGGTGTAGCAGCGGGTACTTCTACGGTATTCAAACAACTTTCGCCACATACCAAAATTATTGGTATCGAGCCAGAGGGAGCTCCGTCGATGAAAGAAAGTATTCGGGCTGGCCATGTTGTAGAACTCGACACCATCGACAAGTTTGTGGATGGTGCGGCAGTAAAGCGTGTTGGCGACAAAACTTTTGAAATTTGTAAAGAAACACTCGATGATATTATTCTTATTCCAGAAGGAAAAGTTTGTACAACCATTCTCGAACTTTATAACGAATCGGCTATTGTAGCCGAGCCTGCTGGTGCATTAACCATTGCAGCATTGGACTTTATGAAAGAAAAAATCAAAGGAAAAAATGTAGTATGCTTGGTATCGGGTGGCAATAACGATATTACCCGTACCGAAGAAATCAAAGAGCGTTCGTTGTTGTATGAAGGGCTAAAACACTATTTTATTATTCGTTTTCCTCAAAGGGCTGGTGCTTTGAGAAATTTCCTGAATAATGTTTTAGGAGAAGACGACGATATTACGCACTTTGAGTATCAGAAAAAAACCAACCGTGAGTCGGGGCCAGTATTGCTTGGTATCGAGCTGAAACGCAAAGAAGACTACGAATCGCTTATTACACGCATGGAAGACCACAAAATTCAGTTTCAGTTACTCAACGAAAAACCTGACTTATTTACCTTTTTGGTGTAATTTCAATTAAGAGCCGCCTCAAAAGCCCAATAATGAGGCGGCCTTTCCTACAAACATGATCCGAGTTCCGTCTTTTATTCATGCTGGAGAGTTTCAATCCTTGAAAATCAAGGATATGACTTTTGTTGCTTATCGAAATCAAGACCCACCACTCAAAAATGAAGTCTTTTTTGAAGAACATGCCCTCATTTTTGTGCTGGAAGGTGAAAAAAAATTTGTGACTCCCGAACAAGAAATTCGGGTAAAAAAAGGCAATGTTGTTTTTATCAGGCGAGGCTACTATATGATGCAAGAGGCTATCAACAAGCAGTATCGTAGTTTGGTGTTTTTCTTTAATGAAAAACTACTCAAAGAGTTTGTTGCTAGCCATTTAACCTTATTTCAGGAAGAACATCTCAACGAGCCCGATAATAGTAAAGGGCTTTTGGTTTTTGGAATTAACGAAAGCCTCGAAAAATTTATCGACTCTATTTTTCCTTATTTTCACCTAAAAACACGTTATCTCAATCACTTCCTCAATCTCAAACTTCAGGAGCTTCTTTTGCATTTATTGGAAATAGACCCCACCGGCGAACTCAAATCTATTATTTATGCTATTTACAAAGGTGAAAAAGCAGATTTGGAGTTTTTGATGGACAGCTATTACCTAAAACCTCTTTCGATGGACGAACTTTCGCGACTATCGGGGCGTAGCTTATCGGCTTTTAAACGAGACTTTCAAAAACAATTTCACACCTCCCCTGCTCTTTGGCTCAAAAACAAACGCCTTGAACACGCTCGGCTCTTGCTCGAAAATTCGCCAATGAATGTATCAGAAATCAGCATGGAAATAGGTTATGAAAGTGTTTCGCACTTTATTAAGGCTTTTAAAGAAAAGTACGGCGTAACACCTACCAACTACAAGATTTAAGCATACTGGGTATTACTTATTTGTCCCAAATCAATCGGTATAGGCTACTCGCTGGCTTTCTTTTTGATGTTTCCATAATTCTTGAAAAATAGCACTCTCTTGTAGTAGCTTTTCAAACGTACCTTCATCTACAATAATGCCTTTTTGCAAGATATAGACATAATCAAATTGAGCCAATAAATGTAGCCTATGCAAAGTAGACAATACAGCTTTGCCCTCAAATTCTCGGAAAAGTTTCTGATAAATCTGCATTTCGGTTTTGGGGTCAACACTACTTGTCGGTTCGTCAAGCAATACAATTTTAGACGTTCGTGCAGCCAAAATACCTCTTGCCAAAGCCAATCGCTGTTTTTGTCCTCCCGATAAGTTTACACCTTTTTCCTGAATATTAGATTGCAGGCCGTTGGGCAACTGAGCTACCACGTCGGTGAAGTGTGCTACCTCGCATACCTCCATAATTTCGGATTGCTCAAATGGCAAACCCAAAGTAATATTATATTCGATGGTATTCTCAAAAATTTCGGGCTCTTGAGGAAACAATGTTACTGTTTCAGAAAGTACGCCCAAGTCGTCGAGGGGCTTGCCATCCAGTACAATGCTTGTCCCTTTTTCGGCTTCATAAAGCCCCCGTAACAAAGCCAGCAAAGTACTTTTGCCCGACCCACTTTCTCCAATAAAAGCAATACGTTTACCTTTTTCGATATTCAACTGAAGATTATGCAATGCCTGCGACTGGCTATTGGCCTGATATACCTCGCGATGAGAAAAATTTAAGTGTTTAATCTCCAATTTTTGCCAATGTTCAGGCAAAATATCAACGGCCTCGGGGCGATGTTGCTGACGATACGCCTCTGCAATACTCCTCGCTGTTTGAACATCGGTATTGTGTTGAATAATTTGAGTATACAGCCAAGCTACATCATGAAAAACACTCGTGAAGTTATTAACATAGCCCAATAGCGTTACTAATCCGCCCACCAAAAAGACTTTTCCTACCTCCCAATGCTGATAAACATAGCCTATCGTAATAACCACATAAATCAAGCCTACCAGCATATCAGCCACAAACCACTTCCATTCGTTTAATACTACTTGTTTTCTGAAAGGCTTAAATACAAAAGCTATTTTATCGGACAGGCTATTTTCCATACGCTTTTCTAGGCGTAAAGTAATTACCGTAATAATATTTGAAAGGCTATCAAATAAAGTTGACGACACAATATGCTCTCGCTCGTTGGTTTCGTCTAAGGCTTTGATAAAGGGCTTATCAAACTTTGTGATAATCCATATCGTGAGAATACCTAAGAGAATGCCTACAGCTCCAAACAATGGAGAAAAATAGAGCATAGCAATAAACGAGAAGAAAAATTTAGAAAAAGCATGAAGATACATAAAGCCATCTTGAAAAAACGTTTTCAGAGCTTCGTATGCTTTTCTGATACGATTGATAGTAGCACCGCTGTGGTTATCCTGATGCCATTTTACGGGCAAATGCAAGGTTTGATGATAGAGTTCATGCAAAAAATTACGGCTTAGGTTAAAAGCCAATTCTCGCTCCATAACCCTAGCAATACCATGAAACGACCACTCAAATAAGCGTAAGCCCAAAAAACCCAAGCCATATAGCCATGCGTCTTTTAGTACATCTACACCTTTGAGTTGTATCTTGTCGATAAACCAACCGTACCACAAAGGATTAAGAGAGAAAATGATATTGGCAACAATAAACATGGCATACACCAATATAAATCGTTTTTTTTCTTGCTGGGCATATTGCCATGCCGTTTTTAACAGAGAAATATAGGGATTCTTATTCATTGGATGATAGAGAAGATGTTCTTTTGTAGCATTGACCAACCTTTTACTTTGTAGCAATCATTGGCTTGGAACTTTACAAACTTCAAAGCAAAGTTACGATAGATTCCCTTTTTTCTAAATCGAAAAAAAATCTTAATATCAGCTTATTTCTAGTCTTTTAATCTAAGCTTATGCAGAATTTTATTCTAAAACACCTAATAAAAACCGCATACAATTAGACTATTTTTCTTTAAAAATCCACTTTCAAAGGCTTTTTTTATTATCCAAAACCTATTCATACTTTTGGATAATAAATATTTTTTTATACATTTGAATTATGAAAAATAAATACACAAAAAACACTTTATTGATTATTCAACTCCTCGCACTTGTGTGAGATAAAGGATATTTTGCGTAATTCCAAAAGCCTTTTCTCACTTAGCATCTGAGAAAAGGTTTTTTTTTACCCATTGCAACTGATTTTGTAACCAAAGAAACAACGTAAATCATCAATTTCCCTAAAAAAATCATGAGTCACAAAATTCAAATATTCGACACAACCTTGCGTGATGGCGAGCAAGTACCTGGCTGTCAATTGAACACAGAAGAAAAATTGCAAGTTGCCGAACAGTTAGAGTTACTTGGCGTAGATATTATCGAAGCAGGTTTCCCTATTTCGTCACCAGGCGATTTTCGTTCAGTTGAAGAAATTGCCAAACTCGTTAAGAATGCTACCGTTTGCGGTTTGACTCGTGCTAAAAAAGAGGATATTGATGCAGCCGCAGCGGCTCTAAAACATGCTAAAAAACCACGTATTCATACAGGCATTGGCTCGTCGGATGTTCATATCAAATACAAGTTTAATTCAACTCGTGAAAAAATCATCGAGCAAGGTGTTTGGGCGGTAAAATATGCCAAAAGCTTTGTTGAAGATGTAGAGTTTTTTGCAGAAGATGCTGGCCGTGCAGATTTACAATTTTTGGCTCAATTAACCGAAGCTGTTATCAATGCAGGTGCAACTGTTGTCAACTTGCCCGACACTACGGGTTATTTGTTGCCTCAGCAAATGTTTGAGCGTATCAATTACCTATTTGAAAACGTTCCGAATATTGACAAAGCCATTATTTCGATGCACAACCACAACGACCTTGGCCTTGCTACTGCCAATACCATTGCAGGTATTCAGGCGGGGGCACGTCAGGTAGAGGTTACTATCAATGGTATCGGTGAAAGAGCCGGAAATACTTCATTAGAGGAAGTAGCCATGATTTTGAATGTACACAAAGACTTAGGCTATACTTCTAATATCAACCCTCAGTATTTGTTTCCAACCTCACAATTGGTATCTAATTTGATGGGGATGAACGTACAAGCTAACAAGGCTATTGTAGGGGCAAATGCTTTTGCTCATTCGTCGGGTATTCACCAAGACGGTTTCTTGAAGCATGCTCAAAACTACGAAATCATGAATCCTGAAGATGTAGGCGTACCTTCATCAGCTATTGTATTAACATCACGTTCGGGGCGTGCGGCATTGCGTCATCGTTTACAATTATTAGGTTTTGATTTTGAAAAACCTGAATTGGACAAGTTATATACACGTTTCTTATTGATGGCCGATGAGCGTAAACAATTAAACGACGAGGATTTGAAAGAATTAGTAGGGTAAACTATTACTTGTCTCCCCAGAACTCAGTACTTCAACTTGTATCTTCCCCTAATTACTGAATAATTATTGACATAGAGTTACACTATAAAATACCTAGTATAACTCTGTGTATTTTTATACCATTCTATCCAATATTAAGCATTTTTGAAATATATCTAAAAAGCATTTTATGCCCCAAGTCTGAAATGTTTCATTTTCTCTATTCAAGATTCACAAAAACTCATAGATTCACTCATAATTTGCAGACACAAAAAAGCCACTTCATACATTCCGAAGTGGCTTTTCCATAAACCCTAAACCAAACTAAATTTATCTATTTTATTATCTTGGCTTTAAGGCAACAAGGTTATTACCTTTTAGCTATTTTTTATCTTTTTTATCTTTATTCGGGTCTTTTTTCTGAACAAGTTCTCCGTCTTTTAATTTTTTAGAAACGGTTAAGTACGGCCCCGAAATAATTTGTTCTCCATCTGTTAAACCACTCAATATTTCGATATTTTCAAAATCTGAAATACCAGTAATTACTTCTCTTAACTTAGCGTGATTGTCTTTTGTTAAAACAAATACCACCTCTTTTACTTTGTCTTTCTTAATAACCTTTGGTTCTTCGCTATTATTGCTCGACTCCTCGTCTTTTTTCTCATTTTCTTTTCCTTCAGCAGCTTTAGGATCACGGGTAGTTACAGAGGCTAAAGGTACAGATAACACGCCATTTTTACGGTCGGTAACAATTTCAACAGATGCTGTCATACCAGGCTTTAAAGGGTATGAACGCTTGCCTTTAATTAAGTCGGCATACGAGCTTCTTAAAACCCTAATTTTCACTTCAAATTCAGTAACGGCATCGGTAGAAACAGATGTAGCAGTAGAAGAAGAAAGTCCGTTAGCTGAGCTTGCAATTTCGTATACTAATCCTTTAAATTTACGACCAGAAGCACTATATGAATCGACATCTATAATAACGGTATCATTAAGGCTAACACGGGTAATATCATTTTCGTTCACATTGACACGAACTTCCATTTTGTTTAAATTGGCAATACGAAGCATCTCAGTACCAGCCATTTGAGATGTACCTACTACTCTTTCACCTAGTTCTACATTAAGTTTAGAGATTGTACCGCTTTGAGGAGCATAAATGGTTGTTTTGGTTAAGTTGGTACGAGCCTCTTTCAAGGCTGCCTCCGAGCTTCTTACATTAAATGCCGCAGCTTGTACACTAGCTTTTGCTGATTCCAAATCTTGTTTGGCTACTGCATATTGTGAGTTGAATTGGTCAAAATCTGCATCAGAAATAACTTTGTCGTCGTGTAGCTTTCTGTTACGGTCGTAATCTACTTTTGCTTTTAGCAAACGAGCTTCCGATTGAGATTGCATTGCTTTTGACTGTTCGAGCGATGCTTTGGCAGAGTTTACCTGAGCCTCGGCACGAGCCAATAGCGATTCGTAGTTATCTGGACGAATTTTCAATAACAACTGTCCAGCTACAACAGAGTCACCTTCGCTAATATACAGCCCTACGATTTCGCCCGAAACATCAGGTGATAACTTCACTTCTATTTCTGGCTGTACTTTTCCAGAAGCCGATACACGTTCGACGATATCAACTTTTTTAGCTTTGGCTAATTCTACTTCAGTAGCAGGCTCTTTTCCTATCCAGCCTTGTTTTTTTGCTAATATTAGCCCACCCACTACAACGACAACGAGTACAGCTAGTATTACCCAGATTTTGTTAGATTTTTTCATTATATTAAATGTTTTAATAATGGGCAAACACGTAGAAACATACCTAGTACCATTGAAGTACTAGTGCGTTTTTCGGTCATTTACACACTGTTTTGTTTGGTTAAAAAGTGAGCGGCTTGTTTTGGTAATAATCTAATATCTTGGTTCTAAAAATAAAGTCGTATTTGGCTTGAATCTGATTGGCTTTTGCTTTGTCTAAGTTGGTTTTTTGGAGGTTGTAACTCACAAAGTCGATAGCTCCTGCATTGAATTTGCTTTCGGCAGCACGGAAAGACTCCTCCAAAGCCGTAACCTGAACCGTTAGGGCTTCGTAACGTTTGGCGGCATTATTCATATTGGTATATGCCTGTTCGATATTTTGACGAAGCGTCAACCTTGTTTTTTGGGCTTCTAGTTCAGCATTCGTTTTTTGTAATTTTGCCTGACTAACACGTGTTTTATTGGCAAAACGGCTAAATATTGGAATATTGGCATTTACACCAAAACCATAGTTGAGGGTATTTTCGAGCTGTTTGAAATAACCTACTGTACCCATTTCAACGGTGCGAGGTGTTTTTACAATCAAAGGAATATCCTGACCATTGAAGCTTACTGTTCCTAGGTTTTGTTCGTTTGTACCATCTACACGATATTCTTTTTGAGCATTTGATTGGTTAGCCCCAAACGTTCCAGAAAACGATATAGTAGGCAAATAGCCTGCTTTAGCAATAGCAATACCTCTATCGGCACTTTTTACACGAAAATCTGAAGCTTTTACAACTGGCTGGCTATCTTCTGCAATTTCGTAGATTTTATCAATAGGAGCTTCGTATAATGTGGTGGTTGGAGTTGGTACAGATATTCTATCCAAGTTGATATTTGAAATATCTTTATCGTTCAACAACTGTAAAAGTGTCAGCTTGGCCAAATCCAAAGTGCTTTGGCTATTTACAACGGTTGTTTCTTCGTTGGCAAGTTGGGCCTTTAGGTCTAGCAAGTTTGACTGAGCCAGCGACCCTGCTCGTACTAACTTATCAGTTCTTTCGATTTGAAGGCGTGTAATAGCAGTTTGGCTTTGTCCGATTGCCAGTTGGTCTTCTGCATTGAGAATATTCAAATAGGCTAATACTACCTGCATCGAAATATTTTCTTTCATGGCCTGCATATCCAACTGGTTAGCTTTTACCAACAGGTCGTTTTGTGCAATGGTATTTTTTAGCAAATAGCCATTAAACAACGTAACGCCTGCATTGACATTCAAGCTATTGTAGTTGATATTTCGGGCTACGTAAGTGTTGGTAAATGGGTCAAGGCTTCGACCAAAGTTGAAGAACTCACTCACTGTACCACTTGCTGTAGGCAAAAGATTATTTTTGGATTGTTGGTGATTCAACAAGGCGTTTTGTAGCTGAATTTCCGATTGTTTAACAGAGATATTATTTCTAAGAGCAATATCAACAGCTTGTTGAAGAGAGATTTTAGGAGCCTTAGTATTAGGAGCCTCCACAGCGTTTTGAGCATTAGCTTGAAGGCTCAAAACAACCATACTTCCCATTAATAGTTTGTAAATGCTTGATTTCATAATTGATAATTCGTTTGCTATAAATCATTCTCTGTTAAAACAGGCCAACAAGAGTTTTTTTGAATAATCAATGTTACGAATGAAAAATCAAGGCATGAAGAACTTTTGGATAAGTGGTTGGTCAATAGGGATTAGTGGTGTTTTTAGCACCAAGTATTTTTATAGCACATGATATGCCGTTGACAACGGCATATCATGATGATGACTTTATTGCCAATTTAAGATAACATTCTCGATAATTGAGCAAGCCTCATTCATTTGGCTCTCGGTAATTACCAATGGCGGAGCAAAGCGAATTTTGTTGCCATGGGTAGGCTTGGCCAATAGTCCTTTTTCTTTGAATGCCAGACATAAGTTCCAAGCGGTTTCGCTTTCTTCATCGTCGTTGATTTCGATAGCATTTAACAATCCTTTACCTCTAACCAAAGTAACTAAGTCGGGGCGTTGGGCTATAATTTTACGCATACGTTCTCTGAAAAGTTCGCCCATTACGGTCGCATTTTCGGCCAAATTTTCATCACGTACTACCGACAACGCCGCCATTGTTACGGCACATGCCAGAGGGTTGCCTCCATAAGTAGAGCCATGTTCGCCGGGCTTAATGGTCAGCATAATTTCATCGCGGCATAATACCGCCGAAACGGGGTATGTTCCACCAGAAAGAGCTTTGCCCAATATCAGAATATCGGGCTGAAAACCTTCGTGATCGCAAGCCAAGCGTTTGCCTGTACGAGCAATACCCGTCTGCACCTCATCGGCAATAAACAATACATTATTGGCACGGCATAATTCGTACGCTTTTTTCAAATAACCTTCATCGGGTACTACAACGCCCGCTTCGCCCTGAATAGGCTCTACCATAAAGCCTGCTACGTTAGGGTCTTTTAGGACTTCGGCCAAGGCCTCTAGGTCGTTGTAAGGGACAATAATATACCCAGGTAACAATGGCCCATAATCGTTATAACTTGATGGGTCGGTAGACGATGAAATAGCAGCGAGTGTTCTACCCCAAAAGTTCCCAGCGGCATAAACTGTTTTGGCTTGATTTTGGGGAATACCTTTTAATTTATACGCCCACTTGCGAGTAAGTTTCAAGGCTGTTTCGCCACCTTCTGCTCCTGAGTTCATCATCAACACCTTATCATAACCAAAATATTCGCAAAGGAATTTTTCGCAAATACCTAATTGATTATTATAGAATGCTCTTGATGTTAAGGTTAACTTTTGGGCTTGTTCTACCATGGCCTGAACAATTCTTGGGTGACAATGCCCCTGATTTACAGCACTATAGGCAGAAAGGAAATCAAAATATGGACGATTTTCAACATCCCAAACAAAGACCCCCTGGCCTCGCTCTAGTACTACAGGCATGGGGTGGTAATTATGAGCACCGTAGTGGTCTTCTAGGGTAATAGCAAAATCTGTTGGGGTAAGTTCGGTTATATTTTTTTCGATGGATGTCATGGGAATGATGGTTTTGTGTGCGTAGCACAGATTACTGAATCAATTACAATAGACCTTTGATTTTGTGTTGAAAACAAAATCTTAAACAACCTATAAAATCAGTATAAACCATTATTCGGCAGAAAAAAGCCAAATAACATAGATAAGAAGTGTGGTAGAAACTAAAATTCTGTGAATTTTGCAGAAATGTCCATACAATGTGCTTGTCGTAAAAAGACGACATACAGACAGCCCGTTAGCAAAGCGGCTTGAACGATATGGGAAAATTGTTGGCATTTGTTACAAAAATACGATATTTTAAACATTTTCGACAAGTATGCTGTTCAAATTATACGCATTTCAAGCATAAAACCATTATTATTCCATTGAAAACTACAGAACAAAATAACGCTAATAGAGGCTTAGAACCCAGCGACTATTATTATAACGAACAGGGTTTTATGGTTTTTACCAAAGAATATCATCTCAAAAGAGGATATTGTTGTAAAAATGGATGCAAACACTGCCCTTATGGGTTCAAAAAGCCCAAAGCATTTTAATCCCAACCTATCATGAAAGCAATAACACTAAAAGCTTTTGGCAGTATCGAAAACTTCCAACTAGAAGAGGTTGCCATGCCTACTAATAGCAACAACAATGTACTTATTCGTATAAAAGCTACCTCCTTCAATCCGATTGATTACCAAATGCGACAAGGTTCTACTGAAAGTAAATTATTGAAATCGCCTATTTTGGGCAGAGAACTAGCTGGCACAATTACAGAAATTGGGGAAAATGTAACAGAATTTTCGGTCGGTGACGATGTTGTTGCATACGTAGGAAGCTTAGGCTCAAATGGCACTTATACCGAATACATTAGTGTACCTAAAGAACTTATTGCTATAAAACCCGCTACAATAAGCTTTGAAGAAGCTACATCCGTACCGATGGTGGGCCTTACTGCTTTACAATGCGTTGAACGATTGAATCCTTCTATTCATCAATCTATTTTTATCAGTGGTGGAGCTGGTGGCGTTGGTACATGGGTCATCAAATTATTACTTGCTCAGGGTATCAATGATATTATTACGATTGCAGGAAATCAGGAAAGTATTGATAGTTTATTGGCATTAGGACTTCAGCCCGATAATATTATTGATTATAAAAACCCCGACTTTATCCAACACATTGAAAATAAACATCAAACATTCGATATTTGTATTGATTTAGTTGGTGGCAAAATCTCGGAACTATGTAGTAATATACTAAAAACAAATGGTACTTACGTTGATATTACGGCTTTATCAACAGCCCATGCGAGAGAAGAATTATTTGATAAAGGAGCGATTATTCTTCATATTTCTAATTATGCCTACACTTTATCTGGCAAACGAACAGACCTTCTTTATTATGGTACAAAATTGGCACAACTTATGGAGCTAATAGCCTCAAAAAATGAACTCATTCCTGCTATTCATAATGTAGGCCAGTTGAGTTTAGCAAGTGTACAGCTAGCTCATACCATGCTAGAAAATAATCAGACCCACGGTAAAAAGCTCGTCATGAGCCTATAAAATTGAGCCATCCTATTTCGCAAATACTGCGTAGCTGGATGGCTCATTGTGTTGTTTATTTTAGTAACTCATAAATACCAGCCACACCTTGCCCTCCACCTACACAAGCCGTTACCATACCATATTTTTGGTTACGACGACGCATTTCACTAAAAAGCTGTACCGAAAGCCTTGCTCCTGTCGAGCCTAAAGCGTGTCCTAAAGCAATAGCTCCACCATTTGGATTTAGCTTGCTTGGGTCAATATCGAGCGTTCTGATGACGGCCAAAGATTGTGCAGCAAAAGCCTCATTCAACTCAATTTGGTCAATATCTTTCAAACTCAAACCTGCTTGTTCTAAAGCCTTTGGAATAGCAAAAACAGGACCGATACCCATAATACGAGGTTCACAACCTGCAGTAGCATAAGACACCATCCGAGCAATTGGTTCGAGGTTGAGTTCTTTGACCATTCTTTCCGACATTACCATTACAAATGCAGCACCATCGGACGTTTGAGATGAATTGCCTGCCGTAACCGAGCCACCCGCTGCAAATACAGGCTTTAGCCTTGCCAATGCTTCAATATTGGTGTCGGCACGAGGGCCTTCATCTTTATTAAAAATGGTTTCTCGTGTTTTCTTTTTCCCAGTGTTAGTATCAAAATACGTTTCTTTAATTGTAATAGGTACTATCTGGTCGTTGAACAAACCTGCCTGCTGAGCCGCTATTGCTTTTTTGTGTGATTCGTAAGCAAAAGCGTCTTGGTCTTCACGACTGATTTTATATTGATTAGCCACCTGCTCGGCCGTTAGCCCCATACCGATATAATAATCAGGCGTTTTTTGAGCTATTTCAAAATTGAGAGCTGTTTTGTAGCCCATTACAGGTACTAGCGACATCGACTCTACTCCGCCTGCAATAATACAATCGGCCATACCTGCCGCAATTTTGGCAGATGCCAAAGCTATAGCTTCTACTCCTGATCCACAATAACGGTTGATAGTAAAGCCTGAAACCTCTTTGGGCAACGACAATAAAGCCACATAACGCCCTATTTGCATACCCTGCTCGGCCTCTGGCACGGCATTACCGACAATCACATCGTCGACTCTTACGGGGTCTAGTTGTGGCACATCTTTCAACAGATGTTTGATTACTTCTGCACCCAATTCGTCTGGGCGAGTAAAGCGAAGTGTACCTTTGGGAGCTTTACCAACAGCGGTACGATAGCCCGCAACAATATATGCATTCATGGTTGTTTCTATTTAGTAATATTCATTAGAAAATCGTAATGGCTGAAAAATCAAACCAACAAGCGTTATGTTTCCAAATTGGCATTATCAACTTTTCATATTCAATTAGTTTCTCAAAGGTTTACCTCCACTAAGTAGGCTTTGAATACGTTCTAAGGTTTTGCGTTCGCCAGAAAGCGACAAGAACGCTTCTCGTTCTAAATCCAATAAATATTGTTCTGTAACATTTTGTGGATAACTCAAATCGCCACCGCATATTACATAAGCCAATTTATCGGCAATTTTGGCATCATGTTCTGAAATATATCTACCCATCAGCATTGAGGTAATACCTGCTTTGAAAAGAGCAATCCCTGCTTTGCCTTGTACTTTTATATCGTTTCGTTGTTTGGGTTGTGTATATCCTGCATCGGCCAATTCTATAGCTGCCTGTTTGGCATCGGCAATAAGTCTATTGCGATTCACGACAATTTCATCTCCACGACGGAAGTAATTCATATCAAAGGCTTCTTGTGCCGAAGTACTTACTTTTGCAGTAGCAATATTCATAAATGCCGACTGAAGGATATTGAGTTCGGGGTCACCCGTTTTGTATTGGTCTGAACAACGAAGAGCCATCTCCTTTGTACCACCGCCAGCAGGAATCAAACCTACACCTACTTCTACCAAACCCATATAGGTTTCGGCAGCTGCAACAACTCGGTCGGCATGGAGCGTAATCTCACAACCGCCCCCCAAAGCTAAAGTATGCGGTGCTACTACTACAGGAATCGACGAATAACGTACTCGCATCATCGTTTGCTGAAACTGAGCAATCATCATGTTTACTTCATCAAATTCCTGTTCGACAGCATACATAAACAACATGGCTAGATTGGCACCTGCCGAAAAAGCCTCATTGCTATCGTTCCCAATTACTAAGCCTCTGTAATCTTTTTCGGCTAGGTTGATAGCTTTATGAACACCTTCAATAACACCAGCCCCAAACGTATTCATTTTTGAACGGAATTCTAAGCCCAAAATACCATCCCCCAAATCATAAACAGAACTTTCAGCGTTTTTCCAAACTACATTATCTGATAAATTTTCGAGAATGATAAACGATTCTGTTCCTGGAATACCCTTATACGACTGCGTAGGAATATCATAATAAAGACGACGACCGCCTTCTTTCTTATAAAAAGAGGTAATACCTTTGGCTAACATTTGATGAACCCACTCGGCTGGCTCCATGCCCTCGGCCTTCATCAAAGCAATACCTTTTTCAATACCTATTGCATCCCAAGTTTCAAAAAGACCTATTTCCCAGCCAAAACCTGCACAAATAGCAGCATCAATACGGTATAGTTCGTCCGAGATTTCAGGAATACGATAGGTTACATATCTAAAACCATCTAAAATAGTTTTTCTATAAAACTCGCCCGCCTTCGACTTGTCAGCCAATAATACAGCAAATCTGTCTTTCAAAGCCAAGTTTTTAGTTTGTTCAAAAACAGCAAATTTTACCTTTTGTGAGGGTTCATACTCAAATGTTTGAAGGTTCAAGGCCAATATTTCTGACTTACCTGCTGCTCCTTTTATTTTCTTATAAAAACCTTGTCCCGTTTTATCACCAAGCCATTTGTTTTCTTGTAGCTTTTTGAGCATTTCAGGCAAAATAAAAGTGTCTTTAGACTCGTCATTGGCAAGAGCAGCATACAAATTGTTGGCTACGTTGATGGTGGTATCAAGCCCTACAACATCCGATAAGCGGAATGTTCCTGATTTTGGTCGACCCACTACCGCCGATGTTAATTTATCAACTTCCTCTACGGTTAGCCCCATTTCGGCTACAACCTGCATGGTTTTCATCATGCTATATACTCCAACACGATTGGCAATAAAAGCTGGCGTGTCTTTGCACAACACGGTGGTTTTGCCAAGAAAACGGTCGCCGTAGTGCATCAAAAAATCTACTACCGAAGTATCTGTTTGAGGTGTTGGGATAATTTCGAGTAATTTTAGGTAACGAGGTGGGTTAAAAAAGTGGGTTCCGCAAAAATGTTTCTGAAAATCTTCAGAACGCCCCTCGGCCATTAGATGAATAGGAATCCCTGAAGTATTAGAGGTAATCAAAGTACCGGGCTTGCGAAGAGCATCTACTTTCTCGAAAAGGCTCTTTTTGATGGCCAGATTCTCAACCACTACTTCGGTTATCCAATCGTAATGCTTGATTTCGGCCAAATTATCATCAAAATTGCCCAACTTGATTCGATTGGCAAATGCAGCCGAATACAAAGCCGCAGGATTGGCTTTTAGGGTATTCTGGAATGCTTCGTTGACAATTCTATTGCGTACCGCAGGCGATTCCAGACTAAGCCCTTTTGCTTTTTCAGCGTCGTTGGGTTCTCGTGGAACAATATCGAGCAATAGTACCTCGCAACCAATATTGGCAAAATGACAGGCAATTCGACTACCCATAATTCCTGAGCCTAGGATAGCTACTTTCTTAATTGAACGGTTCATTGTGATATGTTTAAAGTATTTTGATTCGATAAGTAAAGTTAAACAAAAATAAAATTGTTATGCAAGCATACTATTATTTTTTATTTGAAACTTTCTTACAAACAAAAAATCCCGCTATTAGCAGGATTTTTTAGTTATTAACCTTTTCTATTATTTTGTTTTTCATCTTTTGGGTACACGTCCTCAAGCATAACGTAACCGTGTAAATGCTTGCAATAGTGCATAATACTGTTATAATACTTTCCGCATCAGATAGTCATTCTGGACTTCTTCTCCTATCACAAATGGGTGAGAATCAAAAATTTCAAATCCCCATTTCTTATAAAACTGAATTGCCTTGGGGTTTTCTTCCCAAACACCCAAGCATATTTCGGCATATCCTTTTTGCTTTGCTAAGTCAATACAGGCTTGCATCATTTTGCTACCTAGCCTAAGGCCATGCAATGTTTTTTGTAAATAAATTCGCTGTATTTCTAAGGCATTACGGTTGGGAAACTCCACTTCATTGGTACGCAACTTGGCATAGGCAACTATTATACCATCAAGAATACCCACCAAGAAATAAGCTCCTTCTTCTTGCATTTCGTGCCATAGTGCTTCTTTGGTAAAGTTTTCGGCAACATACTGCTGTAAATTATCAGGAGTGTTTAGGTGCCCATAGGTATCCACAAAAGTCTGATATGCAACTTTGAGTAGTTCGTCAAGATGACTTTGGTCGGCTATTTGTATTTTCATAAGCAGTCACAAACGTTGATAACTAAACCTTGGCGTTGGGTAGTCATATACAAATAAAGGGCTTTGAACTTATAATAAAAAATACTTAATTTATATAGATTTATAACATTTCAGCATTATTATGGATATTCGTCAGTTAGAATGTTTTTTAGGAGTAGCCTCAGAATTGCACTTTTCAAGGGCTGCCGAAAAGCTCTTTATTGCTCAGCCAGCCCTAAGCCGACACATACAACAGCTAGAAGAAGAGTTAGACGTTTTGCTTTTTGAAAGAGACAAACGCAATGTAAAACTAACCTCGGCAGGTGCATACCTTCAAAAAGAGGCCATAAGGATACTTTCGCAATTAGATTACATTAAGCAACGCACCCAGCAGGTTCATAAAGGCGAAGAAGGCGAGCTACGAATTGCCCATCCTGGCTCGGCGGTATACTCGGTTTTGCCAACATTGTTGTCGGCACTAAAATTATATTTCCCCAAGATACGCACGGCTTTGTCGGAAGTACTCGAAACTAAGCTTTTTGAATCGTTACACAATTATCAGGTAGATGTGGGTTTTGTTAGAGAACCAATTCCTGACAAATATCTGAATTCGAGATTAGTTTTTGAAGAGTATTTTTCGTTGGTAGTACCTCCCAATCATGTGCTAACCAAAGAGAATTTCAAGGGACTACATCAGGTAAAAGATGAACCTTTTATTTTGCCTCCTCGCTATGCAGGTTCTGTTTACCACGATATTTTGTTGAAGATGTGTGAAAGAGAAGGTTTTTTACCCAATATTATCCATGAGTCGAATTTTGGTACAACCATTTTGAAGTTGGTAGAAAATAATCTTGGGGTAAGTCTGTTGCCTTCGTCGTACCGATATGGCTCGGCTATTAATGTAAGATTTATTGATTTGGAAATGTTGCCCGACAGAACACAACTTTCGCTTGTTTGGAGAAAAGACGATACCAATCCAATTTTGCATAATTTTTTAAATACAGCCCAATCGGTAGATTTTAGGGCTTCTATTCAGTATCCACAAACATAAATTTGGGAGGTAGCTCCAATTATGATACGCCCCCCAAATCTATATTGATTAGGCCGCATTGGCCTCTCCTCTATAAAACTGAGTTCTGATACGCTGTTTAGCAAAATATCCACAAAGCGTTGGCGTATCGCCAGAAGTTAAATCCATAATCTGAATATTGCTTACAGCTGCATGGGTTTCTAGTTGTTGACTTGCTTTTACTAAAGCTGGCCAGTCGGTGGTAAGTACCAGTTTTAATTGACGAAAACGAGAGACTTCTTGTTTATTGGTCAATTCAACAAATTGTATCTCTTCAAAATATTTTTGAAGGGTGTTCATCAGTAAATGTACTGTGAAATCGTTATCCTGAAAGCCGATGGTAAGCAAGTATGTTTCCATATTTTCTATAATTATGTAAAATAGTACAACAAATCTCCAGAATAAAGATTATAATTCCAATTTTTTAAAATAAATTAGAATACAATTCCATATATTTATATTATAAAGAAAAACAAGCTATTAAACCAGTAGTTTTTCGTTTCAAAAAGATTTTTTTTCTATGGCCGCTTTAGACAATACCGATTTGCGAATACTCCAACTTTTACAAGAAGATGCCCTCATGACCAACAAAGAAATTGCGGCAAAGCTTAATTTGACCACAACGCCCGTACATGAGCGAATCAAGCGACTAGAAAACGATGGGATTATCGAGAAATATACTGCTATTCTGAACAAATCGAAGCTTGGAAAAAGCTTGGTGGTACTGGTAGATGTTACCTTAAAAGAGCATGCTGCTGAGTTTTTGGCTCAATTTGAGCGAGATGTCTTGCTTTTGCCTGAAGTAGTTGAATGCTATTGTATTTCGGGTGGTGCAGATTTCTTACTAAAGGTATTGGTAAAAGATATGGACGAATATCGCCATTTTATTTTGCACAAACTGGCTACCTTAGCCAATATTGGCAATGCTCAAAGCCGATTTGTAGTCAACGAAATCAAAAGTCAAACACCTGTGCCAATTAATATTTAAGTAATAAGCCTAGTGAGTGAAACCACAATTTAATTCACTCACTAGGTTGCTTGGTATTTATTTTACAACTGGAGGCGTGGCTTTTTTGCCAAATACCGAAAGGTGTACATATCTTTTAGGTGCTAATCTAAAATCAACTAATAGTTTGTCGAGGTCGACCATCGTTCTATTGAGGTTGGTATATAACGAATCATCTTTCAGCATTTTGCCGATAGTACCATTTCCTGCCTGAATACCCGCCAAAACTTTCTGTAGTTCATCGAGTGATTTTTGAGTAGTAGCCAACGCCTGATTAACTTTTAGGGCATTCAGTGAGTCGGCCATTTTATTGAATTTGCCCAAAAGCGGTTTGAACTGCTTTTCGGTTTCAACCAAATTGCCCGAAAGTACCTTCAAATTGGCCGTAATACCATTCAGGTTAGCCTTATTGTCGGCCAAAGTGCTATTCAGAGATGTTCCCAGAGTAGTTACTGTCGTATTTGAATTTTTGAGAAGAGCATTCAATGCCGCCGAGGTTCCCTTAAATCCTTCAGCCACAGTACGGAGGGTTCTCATAAGCGAATCAGCGTGTGTCAACGTTGGCAAAGCTTTTTCTTTCAAAATATCAGTAATACCCGTTTCTGATGCTCCAGCAAGTATACCGCCATCGGCCAATGCAGCACCTTGCCCCATGTCTAAACGAATTAATTTGCCCCCCAAAAGACCGTCTGAAGCCAATACAGCTTTTGTTCCTGCAGGAATAGACAAATCTTTACGAATACTCAATACTACCTTTACTTTATGGCCAGCATCGTTGAGCAATACCACATCTTTTACTTGCCCAACCTTCATACCACTCAACGCTACTTGGCTTGATGGTACTAAGCCCTGTACGTCGGTATAAATAACGGTATATGTGTTTTCGGAAGAGAAAAATGCAGAACCCTTCAAAAAATTAAAACCTAAATAGAGTGCTGAAAATGAAACTAGGGCCAAAATCCCCACCTTTGCTTCTTTGGATATATTCATTTGATTGAAAAAGTAAAAGTAATAGCTGATCATTCTTACCCAGAACTCCATAGCCTTCCCTTCACCTCATTAAGTTTAGTTTTCTATTTCTTCTTTGTACGATTGAAATGCCTTAAAGATAGAGGCAGCCACCTCTTTTTGTCCACTTGCTGTAGCCAAATAAGCTTCTTCTGACTTATTCGACATAAATCCTGCTTCAACCAAAACGCTTGGCATGGCGGTTTCCCAAAGCACCAAAAATCCTGCTTGTTTTACCCCATAGCTATTTCTGTCGCTATGTCGCTTAAATTGTCGTTCTATTTTTTGAGCCAGCTTGAGGCTATTCATCATAAAGGCACTTTGGTAATTGGCCATCATGATATGAGCCAGTGGCGAATTGGGGTCAAAACCTTTGTACGTTTTCTTATAATCACGTTCTTGCAAGATAACGGAGTTTTCACGCTTGGCTACATCTAAATTATCATTAGACTTATGTAACCCCATTGTATAAGTTTCCGTTCCTTTAAACTTGCTAGAAGGGTGCGAATTGCAATGCACAGAGATAAACAAGTTGGCTTTGTTACGATTGGCAATAGCCGACCGCTCATGTAAATTGACAAAAACATCCGTTTGTCGTGTATAATAGACTCGGACGTTGGGGTACTCTTCTTTGATTTTTTTGCCCAATTCGAGTACTATTTTCAACACAACGTTTTTTTCTTTATGGCCCGAAACACCCGTACAACCAGGGTCTTTGCCACCATGGCCAGCATCGAGGACTACCGTTCTGATACTATTATCCATCATTTTTGACGATAACGTATCTATTTCAGGCTCTATTTGCGGAAAAGTAAACCCACTTAGCCAGCCAAAACACACTATAATTAGGCAACCTTTAACAAACTTTAACATTATTTTCGGGACGGTTCGTTATCAAGAACGTTGAATAAAGTAATTTTGTATTTTAAACCTCATGGCTTTACAAAAACTGTTGCCCAATGGAGCTTCTGATTTTTTATCGCCACTAGAACTAATCCAATACAATGGATAATTCCTTTATAACAGGCAAATATAATTTTTTAAGTCTTCTGAAAAAAATCCTAAACATATTCAGTCTATTAATATGCCTCGGTTGGGGGCTTTTTAATACACATTTATCACAAGCTCAACGCTTAGTGAAAGGCAACCCTATTACAAATCTTATTAAAAAGGGACAAAAGACCAAACCACTTCCTACAGACTCTTTGCAAAAAAACGTATTAGACTCGGCCAATAATAAGCTTGCAAAAACTGTTCCTGATTCGCTCAAAAAGCAAGACCAACTCGAAACTACCGTACAATACACGGCACAGGACTCTACTGTAATGGATACCGAAAAGCAAATTGTGTATCTATATGGTGAGGCCAAGGTTACTTACGGTAATATTTCGCTACAGGCCGACTTTATTCGGCTCAACTGGGACAAAAACGAAGTATTTGCCAAAGGAACACTTGATTCGGCTACCAAAAAAGCTAAGGGCAAGCCTGTTTTCAAACAAGGAAGCGACGAATATAACGCCGAAGAAATCAAATATAACTTCAAATCAAAAAAGGCGTTAATTCAAGGAATTGTAACCCAACAGGGCGAAGGATATGTACAAGGAAAAAAGGTAAAGAAGGATGATGAAGATAACCTTTATATCCGTAATGCCATTTATACGACTTGTAATTTGGCCGAGCCACACTTTCATATTAGTGCCTCTCGTATCAAGATTGTTGGCAAGAAAGAAATTGTGTCGGGGCCATTTCATATCGAGCTCAACAATATTCCTTTGCCGATTGGTTTACCATTTGGGTTTTTCCCATACAAACCTCCTCAAGAATCGGGTACATCGGGGATTATTATGCCTACCTATGGCGATGAGCCCCTTGGTAGGGGATTTTATTTACGTGATGGTGGGTATTATTTTGCATTAAGCCCCAATATTGGGTTACGTCTTACTGGCGAAATATATACCAAAGGCAGCTGGGGCTTGGGTGCCAACTCGCAATACGTAAAACGCTATCGTTATAGTGGCAACTTCAATCTTCAGTTTAGAAAAGGTATTAGTGGCGACGAAGTAGCTCCACAAACCCGAAACGACTTCTCGTTGCAGTGGTCGCACTCGCCCCAAAGCAGAGGTACATCTAGTTTCTCGGCATCGGTCAATATTGCCAGCAATAGCTATAACCAATACAATAGCTTCAATACCTCTAACTATATTTCAAACGCCATTAACTCGTCGGTACAGTATTCCAAAAACTTTGGACAGTCGATTCGGACAGGAACAAGCTTGAATGTATCGCAAAACACTACTACCAAGGAAGTAAATGCCACTATTAACTATAACTTTGGACTAAACCAAATTCAGCCATTTAAGAAGAAAAAGGCCGTTACAGAGCGATTTATCGACCAATTTCGCTTTGGTTTTGATTTCAATGGCTCGGTAGGTATTACCAACAAGGTGGCCTTAGATAACCGCTCGTACAATAGTTTGCCTTACAACGTTTACAGACAAAGAGATACCCTCGACACTGATATTAACAAGCCATTGGTGGCTACATTGAGCCAAACTACTAATTTGGCCAGAGATGGGGTTGTTCCTTTCAACTTATCTACTTTGCCCGATTTGATTAAGAATGCTCCAATGAAAATGCAGTATTCGATTCCTATTTCGTTGCCCAACATTAAGTTAGGAAAGTACATCAATTTAACACCAGGGTTTAGTCTTTCTGGAAATGCATATCGTCAGAAATTTAATTATGTTTTTGAGAAAGATAATATCTATGCTACTTCCGATTCGCTAAGAAAACTCGGTGCTGTAAGAATTGATACGCTCAATGGCCTATTCTACGATTATCAGTATGCCTTTACCATGAGTATGAACACTCGTTTGTATGGTACTTTAAGGTTCAAAAAAGGACGTTTACAGGGTATCCGACATATTATGACTCCTGCTATTAGCGTTAGTTATACCCCTGATTTTACAGACCCTAGCTACGGTTTCTATCAAGACGTCCAAATCAACAATACTGGAGACAAAATTCGTGTTTCTAGCTTTAACCCTACTTCTACTAACATTGGTAGCAAAGCTGGGGGGATTAGTTTTAGTTTGAATAATACTATTGAGGCCAAGGTAAAATCAAAATCGGATACGGCTCAGAAAGAATCTGAGAAAATTACTATTATCGATAACCTTTCGCTTTCTACCAACTACAACTTCTTTGCTACGGCTTACAAACTAGCTCCTGTAAGTTTTGGAGCTACGTCGAGGGTCAAGAAGTTCGATATTAACATTGGTGGTACACTCGACCCGTATTTATATACCCCAAATGCAAGTTATGGTTTGGTTGGCAAACAAGAAGATAAATACCTGTTTAGTACAGGCGATGGCTTGGCCAATTTATCGGCATTTAACCTATCGGTTAGTAAAAGCTTTAAGCCAGGCGGTAATAAGCCCAAAACCAGTAATAATGCTACCGAAGGGCAACTCAGACAAATCAACAACAATATCGATTCTTATGTAGATTGGAGTGTACCTTGGGACTTCCAGTTTAGTTACCAATACAACTACAGCAAAAGAGGCTTAGCTCCTGCTACTATGGTAAGTGCTGTAACATTTTCGGGAAGTGTCAAATTGACCGAAAAATGGGATTTCAAACTACAGTCGGGTTATGATTTTATCAACAAAGGCGTGTCTTTGACCAATATAAGTATTCACCGCGATTTGCACTGTTGGGAAATGCAGTTTAACTGGACACCTGCCGCCAGCCCATTGTACGGTCGAGCCAGTAGCTATTCGTTCGACCTAAGAGTAAAATCATCTTTACTTCAAGAACTCAAGTTATCTCGTCGCCGCTCATTTTATGACCGTGGAGGTTTCTAATACATGTCATAAAAAAGGCTTGCTGAGAACGGCAAGCCTTTTTTATGACATGTATTGTGATTACCTATGCTGGCTATTTATTCTTTTTTAGTTTATCCTTAAAAGCCTTGGTAAACTTATCCAGTTTAGGTTTAATCACCACTTGGCAATAAGGCTCGTATCCATTCTGATTAAAATAATCTTGGTGATAATCTTCGGCAGGATAAAAGTTAGTAAAAGCTGATATTTCGGTAACAATAGGATTGGGAAATACGTGTTCGGCATTCAATTTTGCTTTCCATTCTTGAGCCAAACGCTTTTGTTCGTCGTTGTGATAAAATACCGCCGAACGGTATTGCGTACCGACATCTGCCCCCTGACGGTTTAGGGTTGTTGGGTCGTGGGTTTTCCAGAACACTTCTAGTAATTCTTCAAAAGAAATTTTGGTAGGGTCATACGTTACTTGACAAACTTCGGCATGGCCAGTTGTTCCATTACACACCTCACGATAAGTTGGGTTTTTGACGCTTCCACCCGAATACCCCGACTCCACCTTCACTACTCCTTCCAAACGCTGGAATACTGCTTCTACGCACCAAAAGCAGCCTGCCCCCAAAGTTACCACTTCGGTATGTGCATTAGTAGCTTTACTTTGATTGTCTTTTTCTTTGTCTTGCATCTTATTATTTTTCTGATTTTCAGCCTTTTGAGCACATGAAACATTCACAATCATTGTAAATATTCCAAGAATAAACAAACTAATTTTTCTTTTCATAATTGATAACATTTAAAACTTGATGTAAGTTTGTAATCTTTTTCGTATTCGTGTGTCGTGTACAAGACATTTCAAAATGATAGACTCGATAATCTTCTAGTAATTTATGTATAACAATTTATTAACAAGACCTTCGGAAACAAAACCGCAAAAAGTTCAAGAAAATTATTCTCAAACCCTAAAAAATAGTTGGAAAAGAGAATGGCAATCGAATGATTTTCGTATTAAATTTCTTTTAGTTGTAAGTATCTTTATCATAGGGTCGTCTCAGTTAGCAAGCTACCTCAACAATATTCAAAAACGGCCAGGGGTAGTTTTGAACGATATTGTATTGAATGTACTACCTCCTGTAGATGCCTCTATTCCTATATTTACGCTTTTGTACGGTATGCTTATCTATATGATAATAAAAACCATCAAAGACGCTCCTTTGTTCCTATTACTTTTTACAACCTTTGTAATAGAAACCATCTTTAGGATGACCACCATTGCCCTTGTACCCCTAGATGCCCCCGTTGGCCTTATTAACCTAACCGACCCCCTTACCCAAGCAGTGGTATATGTTAGTAATCAGCCAATAACCAAAGACCTGTTTTTTTCTGGGCATACAGCCACCTTAGTAATGGTATGGATTTTTCTTCAAGATAAAAGAGATAAAATTTTGGGTGGTATTACCTGTATCTTACTGGCATTTTTGTTACTTTTACAGCACGTACATTATACTGCTGATGTACTTGCTGCATTCGCCTTTACAGTCTCAGCGTACCAACTCGCCAAAATTCTGGTACAACTAAAATGGCCTTTTACGGTACTTATTTTGCTTGGATTTTTGGCTCTATTGCTTTCTATATGTACTTATGCGGCAACATTTGCCCATTGATACAAGATACGAACGAACTTCTTATATAGATTTGGCGTTTAAAAAATTACTAAAGTCCAATAATCCGATATTATTGCCTTACATACAATAGAGCATATCTTTATTGCATTATATATTTTATATTTGCTCTGTATATTGAGTTATTCCTAGATTTAGTTAACTCATAATAAGACATTTCTCTAAATCAATATAATTTTTTTTAGTGTTTATAATAAAAAACTTACAAAACGTTTAAGATTTAATTACATTCATTTAATTTGCAGTGTTTTAACAAATTAATTTTTGTGAAAATCACAAATTAAGAAATTGCGTTTGTAGTTCTGCCCAACGACATACGCTAACCATGAGAATCAAACGTTAAACTTTATTTTGTACAATTTTAGAAGATGGTAAAGTTTGAGTATAAGACCTTCACACTCGGTGAGAAGTTGACCGAAGAACAAAAGGAATATTTCCGTAATTATGGAGTAATTCAGTTCAAAAACTTCATTAATCAAGACTCCGTTCAATTGTTTATCGACGAATTGCAAAAGATAGAAAAGCAATGGTTGGAAGAAGGCGTTGAGAAGATTAATGGTATCCCGTTAAAGTTCGGTAAAAACGAACACGGCGAAAAAATGATTCAGCGTATGTGCTTTACCAACAAGTACAGTACATTGTTGGGCGAATTTTTGAAAGACCCTCGCTTACAATTATTGGTTGAGCTACTAGCTCCTTACGACGGTCGTATCAGCGAAAACGAAAAAGATGGCCTTGTGTTTAATCATTATGTAAACGCTCCTAATAGCAAGTTTACACAAATGGGATGGCATACAGATAGCCCAAGAGATTTGTTTTTGGGACAAAAAATTCTTCCAATGCTAAACGTTGGTATTCACTTAGACGATTGTCCTTTCCAAAATGGCGGTTTAAGAGTATTGCCTGGTACACAAAACCAAAGCGTATTGAAGTTGTTGTTTGGTAAAAAACAATTTATCGACCACACTGCCGACCCACGTGAAGTAGGTTTTGAAATCAACGCTGGCGACTTAACTGTACATGATGGCCGTTTGTGGCACCGTGTCGAGGTTTCGCCAAATGTAGGTGAAAAGTCTCGCCGTCGTGTTATGTATGTACCTATTATTACGGGCAAATATATGCCAAAAAGTGCCAACAGCAAAACGCCATTCTATCACCGTTTTGCCAAAGTGGTTCAGAAATAAGTATTCAAAGGCTTGGCCTTAATAAATAAATCAGGTCGTAGTTTTGGCATCAATAGCTAAAAATTACGACCTATTTTTATAAAAATCTTTTTATTGATTGCCTGTCAAAGCCACACTTTCCATGTATGATTGTAAAATAATCGTTGCCGAAACCTTATCTACATTCCCTTTTTGACTTCTATCTTTTTTGGATACTCCACTCATAAGCATTGCCTGCAAGGCCATCGCCGATGTAAACCTTTCATCGTGTAGGTGTACAGGTGTATCGGGAAACATTTTTTTGAGCTGCTTTACAAATCCTTTTACATGCGATGTATTGTTGGTATCTGTACCATCTAGCTGTACAGGCATACCCACCACAAAAGCCTCCACCTCCTCTTTTGCAGTATAGTTTTTTAGATATACCAATACATCTTTGGCATGTACCGTGTCCAAAGCCGATGCAATGATTTTTAGGGGGTCTGTTACGGCCAAGCCAACCCTTTTGGTACCATAATCTATTGCCAATATTCTTGCCATATTCTGTTAAATGCTCTCTCTGCGTTAGTTTTAACAAAGTTACGTTAAAATGGTTGGCTGGGTGGCAGTTTTTTGTAACTTTATATAGATTTGAATATGGTGTCTATATAAAATAAAGTTAATATGAAGGATAAGCAACCAATCAATAATCCATTAATAATCAAACTCCCTATTATCATTGCACTTTCCTTGGCTGGAGGAATGTTGATTGGTGCAAATTTTTTTGGTGGGCAGGCCAAAATGAGTAATATTTCAAAAGGGGTCAATAAATTTCGAGAAATCCTTTCTTTGGTAGAAACCAGCTACGTAGATTCTGTCAATACCGACACTTTGGTAGACTATTCTATCAAAAAAATGCTTGAAAAACTCGACCCTCATACCGCTTATTTTGCTACTGACGAAGCTACCGTAGCTCGCACACAACTAGAGTCGGGCTTTGATGGCATTGGTATTGAATATAACCTTTTCAACGATACGGTATATGTAGTAAATGCTACACCTAGCGGCCCTTCAGATATAGCGGGTATCAAAAGTGGCGACCGCCTTATTGCAGCCGATGGTACGTCGTTGGTGGGGCCAAAGGTCAATTCTACGATTATTTTCAATAAACTTCGTGGTAAAAGAGGCTCGGAGGTAAAAGTGGAAATTTTGCGTCATGGTGAAAAAAACCTGCGTACTTTCACTATTACCCGCGACCGTATTCCAACCTATTCGGTAAGTGCTGGCTATATGGTTGACCACCAAACGGGCTTTATCAAAATCGACCGTTTTACGGAATCTACTTATCAAGAATTCAGAAATACGCTGATTAGTCTTAAAAATCAAGGTGCAAAACGCTTGATGCTTGATTTACGAGGTAATCCTGGTGGATATAAAGACCGAGCTGAGAAAATTGTGGATGAACTCCTAGGTGGCGACAAAATGATTGTTTATACCGATGGAAAAGGGACTCAATACGATTCGCAAACAGTAACCAAATTCGATGGCCTCTTTGAAAAAGGAGCTGTAATGGTACTGATTGATGAAAATAGTGCTTCAGCTTCTGAAATTGTAGCAGGTGCTTTGCAAGACAACGACCGTGCTTTGATTATTGGCCGACGTTCTTTTGGCAAAGGTCTTGTACAGATGCCTGTAAGCTTATCGGATGGCTCTGAATTACGCCTAACTATATCTCGTTATTATACTCCAAGTGGTCGTAGTATTCAAAAGCCCTATTTGATGGGTCATGAAGAAGACTATGAAAAAGATTACGATATGAGAATCAAGAGTGGCGAGTTGTTTGTACAAGATAGTATCAAGTTCAATGAAAAACTGAAATATAGAACCATCGGGGGTAGGGTTGTTTATGGTGGTGGCGGTATTACGCCAGATGTGTTTGTTGCCAGAGATACTACTTATTTCACGAAGTATTTGTCGGAACTTTGGGGCAAAAATATCATTAGAGAATATGCGTTGAACTACTCAACCGAGCAACAGGAGATACTATCCAAAATGTCATTCAAAGATTTCAACAAACAATTTGTAGTAACCGACGAGATGATGCAAGCCGTAAAAGCATTGGCCAAACAAACCAAAGTGACTTATAATGAAAAAGAGTTTCAACGCTCGGCTCAATATATCAAACTCCAAATCAAAGCCTATATTGCTCGTAATATTTGGTCGAAGAAGGTAGCCAATAGCGGCCTCAACAACGAATACTATCAAGTAATGAGTTTGATAGATGAAACCTTTCAGAAAGCTATTCGTCAGTTTGACAAAGCCGAAAAGCTAGCCCGTGGCGAACTTGTTGAAACGATTTCACAATCGACTAAGCATTAACAATAGAGAGGTCGCAAAACCTAGATTTTGCGACCTCTCTGTTGTTAATTTTTTACAGCCTATGATGCAGCGATATAACCTTTATCTCTTAAGATTTTCTCCATCAATTTTTTATCGTTGTCACTTGTAAAAATATTAAATGGCAAGTAAATAAACTGATATTGACCTAAGTCCAAAATATAAGCATCTTTATCTTTTCTAGCTGTTTTTACCATATCCCATTTGATTACGCCTCCCTCTTGGTCGTTGAGTTTCATCAAAATTTGGCGGCTATCAATTTCATAACGATAGCGCTCAAATAGCTGTTTGTATTGCTCTAATTGTGTAACACCCGTAAACTGAATTGCCCAGAATGCCACATAACCAATTGCACCTACTAACGTTAAAATGTAAATCCAGTAGTTATGATATACTCCTGTTAAATTCAGCACCACATTCAAAGCAATAAGCCCTAGTGGAACAAATCCCCAATACCACTGGTTTTTTACCACTTGGCTCATATTTAGGGTGATAAATTTGTTTTTATCAAGAGCGTATTTTTTAGTTTTAATAGCCAGTGGATTTACTGGCATTTGCACCATTCGCTTCTGCTGACCTTGTGCATATCCTTTTGCCATGTCGTTTTTCTTTATGCGTTATAATTGTATTCTGATTTTCTTCGCAAACAGAGTGCAAATGTACAAAAAATAAGCGTAGCTAAGTTCTTTCACTTGCTACGCCGTTGATATTTTATTGGAAAATAATTTTTAACCCTCAATAAAAGGTTATTTTTCTTTTCTAAACTGGATACTTTCTACCAAAAACTTGTCCTGATTGCGTTTTAGTAAAATATATACCGAATAGTTACCTCTATTGGTTTTATAAACCCCTGTATAATACTGAGAAAGTGAATTAGCTCCTTGATGTACCAACTGAAAATCTTGAGGGGGCCATCTTTTAAAAAATGACTTCAAAATTAATTCGGCATGCGTTTGGGAAATCTCGCTAAAGTCAATTTGTTCGGTATCTATCAGTAAATCTACATTCTCATTAAACATCGATGCTAGCTCGCTAGCATGTCCCTGTTTGAGCGATGTAAGTAACTTGCCAACCAGTAAGCTCTGAGGGTCGTATTCAACCTTTTGAGCCCATAATATTAATGTAAGGAGTACTGAAAGTAGTAATTTCATGATGTGTGTTAAAATAACTTGATACAGTTATACGGATATTCTGCAACACAAATTGTGCCAGCCCTATCAACTATGATTTTTTTCAAAGAGATTTTACCATTTTGGTTAAAAAATCATCGTATTATCACTATTATTACCGCTTCAAAAAAAATTAAAACGAGAAAATATTCTTTGTGGCGGTTCAAAAAAAAAGTTTTAATATCTTCGCAGTATGGAAATGACCGATAATCAAATACTAAGCCAAACTCAAGTGCTACAAAAAATTCGTCGCATTGCGTTTGAAATTTTTGAAAACAATTTTGAGGAAACCGAAATTGTGATTGCTGGCATCAAAGGACAAGGATATACATTTGCCACCATGTTGGCAGAGGTATTGCGTGAAATTTCGCCTATCAATGCCAATGCCGTTTTAATTGATATGGACAAAGATGTGCCTCATAATACCCCCGTAAAGTTTGACTGTGACGAATCTTTTCTGGCAGAAAAAACTATTGTAGTGGTAGACGATGTGCTGAATACTGGGCGTACTTTTGCTTATAGCTTATCGCCATTTTTGCGTATCCATGTAAAAAGAATTCAGGTAGCTGTAATTGTGGATAGAGATTACCGTCGCTTTCCTATCTTGGCCGATTATATTGGCTATGCCTTATCCACTACCATTAATGAACACGTTGAGGTAATCTTAGACAACCCCGATAAAATGGGGGTATATTTAAGCTAAAAAAAGGGCAAAGATAGTCAGTATCTTTGCCCTTTTTTTAATTCCAAATTCCATTCACACTTGTGAGTATAATGGGTTTTCCTTCTGTAATAACAATTGTATGCTCGTGTTGTGCTACAAAACCTCCTTTGTTTCCAACTAAAGTCCAGCCGTCTTTTAGGGTATCGGCATGATTTGATTTAGTAGCTATAAACGTTTCGATAGCTACTACCGAATTTTTCTTAAAACGCTTTCGGTTATATTTGTCATAGCAATTCAGGATTTCGGTAGGTTCTTCGTGCAAACTTCGACCAACACCATGCCCAGCCAAATTTCTGATTACGCTATAACCCGACTTTCTAGCTTCGGTTTCGATGAGCTTTCCAATATCGGCAATTTTTACGCCGTCTTTTATTTGATAAATAGCTTTGTGTAATATTTTTTTCGATACCTCTATCAAAGCATTATGATGGTTGAGGTCTGTACCTATTACAAACGATCCCCCATTGTCTGACCAAAAACCATTTAATTCTGCCGAAACATCAATATTAATCAAATCGCCTTCCTGCAAAATTCTTGTTGCCGAAGGAATACCATGTGCTACCTCATTGTTGACACTAATACAAGTCCATCCAGGAAAACCATACGTTAGTTTTGGGGCAGAATTCGCTCCTAATTCTCTCAAAATTTGTCCGCCATAATCGTCCAATTGCTTGGTACTCATGCCAACTTTGGCATACTCGCGCATCTTTTTAAGTGTAAGCCCAACAGCCTCACTTACCGATTTCATTCCTAATAATTCCGCTTGCGTTGCAATAGACATATCAATATAGTTAAGCGTTATAAATTCTAAAAGCTATGATTTAAGAATAGCCCTCATTTAGGACACACTTTTGCTCTAAATGTTTAAAATGAGTGGGTTATGATACAGTATTATTTCGTTGTTGTTATTACATCTTTATAGCTCACCAGCCTGATACCTTTTTGAAGAATAGCTGCCTTAACTTTTTCACTGGTAAAAATTGTAGTAACATCTTGTCGACCTTGAGCTACATCTTCATAACCAATATGAGATATTGCCCTAAGTTCGTCGTTATCGAGGCCAGGATGCTCTAAGTATACATAGCTTTTGCCATCCTCTAGCTTGTCGAGCATCGTTATAAAAGCCTGTATTCTCTCTTCAGTTGTTTTATTATTAAAATCAAAACCCGTATAAGACACATTAAAATTTTGCATTGAACCAGCATCTACCAATACCAGATTATACTCTTTTGCTACTTTTTGAGCCATTTCTTTCACTTCTTTGGTAAAGGCAGTACTTCCCATGTGTCCCGAAATATGACTTAGTCTAGGAATATACTTCAATGCTGTTACAATTTGGGCTCTCAGTTCTTTTTCAATATCCTCTACTTTCCAATCATTATCCAGAATAGCTTGTTTAGGATAATTATCGTTATGGAAAAGCATTGGATAAAAATATCCATCAGCATTTTTTAAACTTGGGCAGTCGGTTAAAGGTCGCCATTTAATATTATCCCATTCGCTAGTAATAGCAAAATGTAGCCCAACATCTACACCCTTGTGCTGTTCTAATAGCTTTACTGCTTCAGGAAACCACGGCGAAGGCACAATCACTTCAATCGACGTTTCGATGCCTTCAGTATATGATTTTATTAAAGCCTCGTTGCCCGAATGCGAATAGCCCATATCATCGCCTCGGATAATCAAAAGAGGGGGATTTGCTCTATTGGCTACCAAAGTACCTTTGATTAGGGTTCTTTTTTGGTCTTTATTAAAAACATTTTGGAAATCTAATGTTATATGTTCACCCTCAAAATGGCACACAATGGTCTCGGTATGCGGGCTTTCGATATACCGAAGCGTTAATTGTAACGTATTGTTGTCTTGCCAAGTATAGCTACCAGCCACCTTAAAAATAGGTAACCCTTTGCGGTTAGCTTTTGCCCCTGCTACCAAATAAGGCCCAAATTTGGTAGTTTCAGCCAGCTCCCATTTATCTAAACCAAAAGAAAGCTGATGTGCTACCGAATCGGTTTTTAGACTCAACATACATTTATTATCTTGAAAAGTAAATTTGGCACTTTCTAGTCCTTTGGTAGAAGTAATCCCAAAAGTTTTGCCTGAGATAGTAGATTCTAAGCTCGACGACGAATTCTTATGTGGAATTGCGAGGGCTAGCGATGCCTCCAAAGCCTTCAATTGTGCTATTCCTTGAGGGTTGTTAGGCTGCTTTTGCGGTTTCAGAGCAGGTAAAATATATTTCCATACCAAATTTAGCTCATCTTGCATATCAGGAGCTTCGGCCGTAATAACCACGACAGCGTCTTGCTCGGGCAATACTACGATAAACTGCCCATTGGCACCGTCTGCCCTAAAACCATTATTACGACAACGCCACATCTGGTAACAATAACCTTGTAGCCAATCACTGGCATCTTTTTTCTCTTGCGAGGCATCGGGGTCTTGCATAATTTTCATAGAGGTAGCTTCAGCTACCCATGCTGCTGGCAAAATTTGTTTGCCTTTCCAAACCCCTTTTTGAAGAAACAACTGTCCAAACTTAGCCATATCTTCGGTTTTTAGGCGTAGCCCCCAACCTCCAACATTAATACCTTTAGGGTCGGTTTCCCAGTCGATACCCGTTATGCCCAAAGGTTGAAATAACCTTGGCTGAAGGTATTCTATCACCCTTTGACCCGTTACTTTTTGTACAATAGCCGACAACATATAAGTAGCAGCCGAATTGTACAAAAACTTACTCCCTGGCTGATTTACAATCGGTGTATTCAAAAAAGCCTTCACCCAATTTTCATTTTTACTTGCTATTTCAAACGTAGGGTCTGTTTTATGGCCAACACTCATACTAAGTAAATCTTTGATACGAAGTTCGGCCAAATATGGACTAACGACCTTAGGGGTTTCGTCAGGAAAAAAAGTAATAACCTTATCATTGACACTTAGTTTTTTTTCGGTTACAGCAAAACCAATAGCTGTAGCTGTAAAACTCTTACTTACCGAATACATCGTATGCTTCAAATCACTCCCATAGGGCTTCCACCACGACTCGGCTACGACCTTACCATGTCGTAATAGCATAAAGCTATGAAACTCATGTTTGCTTTTGGAGGCAGCCTCCAAAAAATCAATAACCCCTTGCGAAGAAACCCCTTCCGTTTCGGGTGTACTTCGAGGGAGCGAAACAGGCTTTTGGGCAAATAATTGAATACTTGTGAATAGGAGAATAAATACCTTTCTCATTGTCAAAGATTTATAAGGTTTGATGCTCATTATATTTATGACAAAAATAAGATATTATTAAACAAAATCTTTAGTTATTGGAATATTCGGTAAGGAGAAAATGGTATCAGTAGTTCTTGAAAACCATTTATTTGTTCGGTGGCACTATATTTTGTTTTTAACAAAAAGTTTTAGTTAATGTAATCTCTATTTGAATATCTTCTCTATTATCATTGCTAGAATACATAAACCTCAGCCCAATGAAGAATAGTTTTTACGGTAGCTTCGCCAGTGTATCCTATGCCCCTAAAAACAAATCCCCAGACAATCTAATTTGTCTGGGGATATTATCCAAAATTTGTAGCCTCGGAAGGGCTACCACCTCGTTAATTTATACATTTCCAAAATTACTTATAAATAAATATAATACACTGATATTTAATAAGTTAAATAGTATTTACTTAGCAGTCTAGTTAAGTGTAATTAACTTAAATACTGTATTGACAAAGATAAATGCGTTACAAAATGCGTAACATAATAAAGTAAGTGCTATATTTGCTAAGTACTTCAAATATACTTTTAGCAAATGGCTAACGCATTTTACAGATTAAGAACAACCTCCGCAAAAACGCCACAATTAATTTATGTTGGTTGTAGATTTGGCAAAGACCAATTGATAATGTCAACGGGGGTGAAGGTTTTGCCAAAACATTGGGATTTTGAGAAAACCAAGGTTAAAAATGTTACGACTGTTATCAATAAAGATGAAATAAACGTATTCCTCCACGACTTGAAAGTATTTATTAATTCTACAATTGAGAAATATAAATTAATGCGTGAACCACTAACAAAGCAGTCTTTGAAAGAGGAAATAGAAGATTATTTAAACCCAAAGCCAGCGGAGGTGTCGGAAACGCTTTTTAATTACATTGAAAAGTTTATTTTAGAAGCAGAAAACGGGAAAAGGCTAGTAGATAATGTAAAAAGATATAATCAAGGTACAATTAAGCGATTTAGAACAACTCAAACTTTATTGATTGATTTTTCTGTAGTTTATAGTAAGCCCGTCGATTTTGATACCATTGATTTAGAGTTTTATAAAGAGTATAGTTTGTACATGGTGAATGTAAAGGACTATAAAACCGATACGATAGCAAAGCACGTTAGAACGCTTAAAACTTTTCTTCGTGAAGCTACAGAGGAGGGTATAAATACAAATCTTGACTATCAGAAAAAAGCCTTTAAAGTAGTTTTGAAAAGTAATGAAGAATCTACAAGTATAGCACTAAATGAAAGTGAGTTACTGGAAATGTGCAACCTTGATTTATCAGAGACTCCAAAGCTGGAAAGAGTGAGAGACCTTTTTATTATTGGTGCTAATACTGGTTTAAGATTCTCAGATTTTACTAGCATTAAACCCGAAAATATCAGAAAAGACTACGACGGAGAATTTATCGAAATCATTCAATACAAGACAAAAAGGAAAGTGATTGTACCAATCAATCAAACCGTTAAAACAATCCTCTACAAGTATAATAATGAGTTACCGAAAGCAATAAGCAATCAAAAGTTTAATGACTATATCAAAGAGGTTGCAAAGCTTTGCCAGTCCCTTCATTCGTTAGAATTTCTTTCTTATGTCAAAGGTGGTAAAGATGTGAAAGAATCCGTTGAGCGTTGGAAGATGGTTTCAAGCCATACGGCTAGAAGGTCGTTTGCGTCTAATGCCTATGAAAGAGGAACGCCCGTAAACGCTATAATGGCTATTACAGACCATAAAACGGAAAAGTCATTCTTGCTTTACATCAAAACATCAAAGAGAAAACAAGCTGAAATTTTTAGGGGTTATCAAAAGTAAAATTAGAAAAATTAAAGACTTTTTAATTTCAATACTATGGAATCAGAATATATAGATTTAGATAAATACGCCAATATGCTTTTTGAGGTTGGAAAGCTAAAAGAGCTTATAGATGTAATTGACGCACGCAAGAACAGGTTTATATTACTTTCTTATGATGTTCATAGCTTGAAAATTAGACATGGTGAGAATAAGATTTGGCATGAAAGAGAGCTAAAGTTTGAGGCTAAGATTAATGAACTAAAAGTACAAATAGAAGAGCTAAAGTATAAGTTAGAAGAATTATGTGGAAATAGTGATTTGAGGTTTTGCTTTGTTCCTACATTATCAGATATTCAATTTATAAAGTATTTGAGGCAAACAGGTTTTGAGTATGATAAAAAGAGATTTTTAAGAAGATTAGAATTTTCAAAGAAAGATAAAAAGTTATTGATAGAAGAATGTATAAAAGAAGCATACCAGAAAATAGAAGAAAATGGTAGGGCTGAATTATATAAATATGGGGACTTAATACCCGTAATTGATAATGAGAAAAATGATACTTTAAGTGTTAATATTGGTATTGATTTAGGGCTTTACGATTTTGTTAAATACTTAGAAAATCATACAGATGGTTCTTATTTAGAAGATGAAAAAAAAGAGATTGATACTATTTTAGAGAATGATGATAAAAATAATTCAATTGGTAGTACTGTTATGCTTTTAAGGAATCTAGGATTTTTTGATTTAGATTTTGTTAAAGGCTTGCCTTCTGATAGAAGTAGAGGAGCTTTAGTTAATAGGATAATGGGGATTGGTTCAGATAATACAAGAAAGTATATTTCAAACTTGATTAGTTCTCAAAAGAGTGAGGGTAAAGCTATGAATCCTTATATTCATGAAAAAACAGTTAAAGAGTATCTAAAATCAATTAATTAAGAAATATTGGGTTACATGATTGGGTTATACCCCATAATGTTATAAAGAGTTAATTTAGTCAACTTTGAAGCATCAGGCAAAACATACGGCTTGATGCTTTTTTTATGCAAAACATTTCAGTTTTACAGGTTCAGCAGATAGACGCTGAAACATTAATCAATCAAATAGGATGTTTGATTGATAGCCGTTTTAAGTCCTTTAATCCTCCACAACAACCCACTGAGGAAGAAACATTTTTGACTATCGAACAGGTAGCAAAGCTTTTGCAGGTTAGTAAAGTAACCGTCCATGCTTGGTGTAATAAAGAAATATTAAAACCTAAGCGTATAGGGAACAAAGTGCGTTTTCTTAAATCTGAGGTAATGGGTTCTCTTAAAGAAATCAAGGCAAGAAAGGAGGTTAATAATGGCTAAGAAGAAAGTAAATAAGCTTGAAATGTCCCCCGATTTAGATGATTCATCTAAAGAGAAGTATCTTAACTATCTATGTCAACAAAAAGACCTTTTCACGACAATAATCGACGAAATTACAGTTTTACGATTTAGTTGTAAAAAGGCTTTGAATGTGACTTTTAGAAAAGATTTAAGCGTTATTGAGGGGCGTTTTCATGATATGAAGTTTGCAAAACTCCCTTATGTATTTTCAAACAAATATTGGTGCATTCTTAGATACATTGGTGAATGTATAAGATTGACACAAGTACTTTTTATTGATTGTGAGATTTTGTGTAGTGGGCATAAAATTGATGCTTTGGACAAAATACAAGAAAGCTTGGAAAATGCTTTAGAGTATGTTATTTATTTGATAGAAATCATAGAAAAGCCAAAAGAGCTACACCACGCCCCAATTGAGTAATAAAAATTAATCCGCTTACTTTTTTCGTATTCCCTTTATTTATGTTCGATTTTATAAATATCGAAGTTAGAAATCTATTGCCTAAAGTATGGCTTTCAAACCCTATTTTACAGGGTTCGGGCTTTCCTTTGGAAGTAATAGAAGGAACAGGCGAAGTATTGGTAAAGAAACGTATTGCAGAGTATCAGGGCTTGACATTCAAGCTTTTGCCCTCCACTAAATCAGGAGGTTATACAATGCTATTGAGTGGCTCAATTCATAAGTATAGGAACGAAGGTAAGCACAACCATGATAGGTTTACTTTTAATGATTGCGTCAGGGTAATTGATGAACTGTTTATGATTTTTGGGATTGATTCCACGAAAGCAGTTTTACACTCTTTGGAGTTCGGTGTTAATATCAAATTGCCCTATCCTCCTCAAAAGCTTATTCAATCGGTTGTGGTGCATCGTAATACTCCTTATGAAGCAATCAATAAGAACAGGCGTAACGGTGTTGTGTGCGTCAGGGATGGGTATGAGGTTAAAGTGTATGATAAGGGTTTTGTGTGTGGATTAGATAGTAATATGGTGCGTCTTGAATATCATGTATCAAAAATGAGAGAGTTAGAGGAATACGGTATTAGGACGCTATCAGACCTTACAGATAAAGACAAAGTAAGTCCTTTGCTTGATTTGCTCATGGATGCTTTAGACGATACTGTATTTGTGCCTCCTGATACTGATACAAGTGTATTAACTGAAAGGCAGATTACAAACTTCCATGCAATGGGAAAGCCCTATGTGTGGCAACAATTCGGGAAACAACAACGGTATAAGGCTAAATTTTCTTTGGCTAGAATATTGGAAAAGTGCAACGCTTTTGATTATCAGGATGATTTTAAAAATAGGCTTAAATCTGAATGGGAAACGCTTTTGAGAGAGCCAGAAAAAACAGAATATTTAAAGCCAATTATTGAGGGAAAGAAGCACTTTGAAAAAAACAAAAAGGTGACTTTTACACCACTTGAATATAGGGTGCAAACGTCACCAAAAGACTTTTTAGAGAATAAAGAGAGTAAGAGAGAAAAAAGCCTAAAAAAAGACGGTTTTCAGGATATTGAAAGATGTTGTTTTAGTTGTGGAAAGCCTATTAATCAAAATAGAAAAGGTAGTGTGTTCTGCTCGGTAAAATACAATTCCTTAGCAAAGCAATGCAGAAACAAAGACAGTAACAAAAGACGAACTTTAAAAGCCCAAATAATGAGAGCCAAAGTAAATAATCAATTCTTGCGGGTCACTTACAAAAATTTAGATGACCCGACGCAACCAACATTTTCGGATATTCTGCATAGTTCAGAAATTGCCGTGCATCGTGGATTGTTGAATACTATTGTTAGCGTTGAAATATTGCCAGACGCACCCGAACAAGCACTATACCAAGACGTAAACCATGAACACCACGGGGAACTACTGACGGGGAAAGAAGCTATTGAAGTGCTGGAAGAGTTGACCGCTGGGAATATAAAATAATTTTACTCATTTTAAAACATAAAATTACAATGTCATACAATAGACGCAATTATCAGAAAATGTTAGATTTTATTATGGGTTTATACGATTCATGGAAAGTTAAAAATTACGATAAGCCAGATACATATTTTATCAGGGTGGTGCTAAAAAGTTACGGTCACTTTATGAGTTATTCAAAGTTCATGAGAGACGTAAAGCATCCATACTATAGAAAATTGAAAGTGAAGCCTAATAAAGCTTATTGGGAGAAAAGAGCATTTCAAGAAAAATAAAAGCTGAATTGATAAGTTTATTGCAATCCAGAAAGAAAAAGCCCTACAAGCACCGAAAGAGGTATTTGTAGGGCTTTTTTATGGCTGTTTGGTTTGGCTTTGCTCAAATGTTTCTAAATCCTTTAAAATTAGTTGCCTTACGTAGTTTGAAAAATCGGTAAATAAAAAATCTGTTCTTTTTTCTACACGCTCCATTAGTGGAACTGGTATAATTACGCCTACTCTTTTAGTAGCGGTTTTATTCTTTTTTTCTTCCATTTGTTTATGATTATTAATACAAACGCAAATGTATATACTTTGGGTCACATTGATACTATTTTACACATATAACACATACAATATTTTAATATTACACAAATAATTTACATATTATTTGTGTTTTGTATGTGTTTTGTTTGTATGTTTGTGCGTAGTTAATTTTTAAATTAAAGAATCATGCAAAACAAATTAACACTATGGTAACATTCACAAAAGATTCAATCGTTATTACGGTTAAAAGTGTAGAAAGTCCCTTTCAAGATTGGCAAATGATTAATAGGTCTTTGTCAGGGTTGTTAATGTTGATTATGAGTAATGAGGATTTTCCCGTACATGCTTATGAGACTTTTTGGTTTGTAGAGCTTAAATCTGCATTGAGTGAGCTTAATATTAGTTACGAGCAAGGAAAGCAAATAGAAAAGTTGTTAGCAGTTGCTTAATGTTAAAAGATGTCAATTGTCTAAAGCCGTGCATATTGTACGGCTTTTTTCGTTAGGGGGTGCTTAGTGGAGGAGAATAAGTAAACAGTGTACTTTGTGGTTTAAAACACCTTTAAAATACGTTTTAGGCTTATTTCTGGTTGTGGAGGTGAATAAGCTTGAAATTGTGATACTACCATTTGGTATGTTTTTAATACTTCTTTTATTATAGATTAAGTAGAGTATTTGTTTTTATTCTACGTACTTGGATTCTATTTAGAGTGATTTAGACAAGGTTTTTTAAAATAATTCTTTAAATCGTGTTTAAATGGCGTTTAAGTAGATTTTTATTTTGATTGGGAGGGTCTTAGTGGAGGAGGAGAGCCAATATTGAAAAGATTTGTACCAAAGTGCTTTTTATTAAAAATGGCTCAAATTGTTCTGGTGCGTAACATATTGCGTAACAATTGTAAAGCAAAAAACACGTATAATATTGACAATCAATATTTTACGTGTTTTAGTTGTAGCCTCGGAAGGAATCGAACCTTCATCTTAGGTACCGGAAACCTACATTCTATCCATTGAACTACGAAGCCATTGTGTCTTTGGACTGCAAAATTAAGAAAACTTCTCTAACTGCTTCATCAAAACCTCAAAATCTTTAGGATATGGTGCTTCAATAGTCACTCGCTCGTCGTTCATTAAGCTAAAAGTTAATGAATGTGCGTGTAATGCTACTCTTCTCATCAATGGTAATTCATCGGTATCTTTCTTGAGATTAAAACCTCTTTTTAAATCCGATAAATAGATGGTATCGCCATTATAAGTTGGGTCGCTTACAATTGGGGCTTTCAAACAGGTTAAGTGAATCCTAATTTGGTGCATTCTTCCTGTTATGGGCATACACTCGACCAAAGTATGTTTACGAAACACCTTGATAGTATTAAAAATTGTCTCGGCTTCTTTTCCTTTTTGGCGGTCAATAACAACCTGTGTACCATCACGTTTTTGGGCAATAGGCAAATATACCGATACCATGTCAAAATCATGGATACCATTGGCTACAGCATGATAGCGTTTGGCTACCTGACGGTGTTCAAATTGCATGGAAAGGTGTCTGTAAGCGGCTGGATTTTTGGCAATTGCCAAAATACCCGATGTCTCTTTGTCAAGACGGTGAGCTAGCTGTGCATCAGACGAATATTCTTTGGCCATACGCAAAATACTCAATGAGTTATCGGCCTGACGTTCGTCGAGCGATGCTATATAAGGAGGTTTGTTGATTACAATAAAGTCTTCGTTTTCAAAAAGAATTATGTCTTTAAATTTTATTCGCATATTATTGTTACGGCTGAATTTCAATCTTGAAAGATTGTCTTCAAAACGGGTTGTTGAAAGTGCAAAGTTCCCAATTTTTCGGGAATCTTCCTTATTTCTTTTTGTATTTACCTAAAAAAGCCTTTCAGTGGGGTCAGAAAGGCTCTTTTATTTAATTCTTTTTATCTTGTTCTTCTATTATCGAAACCAATGATTGTAAGAAGGTACGTCTTTCGGGCGTACTTTCGGGATATTCCATTTTCAGCCCTTTAAGTTTTTCAAGAACAATCGATGCCACAATCAGACGCATATTTTTTTTGTCGTCGGCAGGCACAACATACCATGGTGCCGATTTGGTGGCTGTTTTATTGATAAGTTCTTCGTAAGCCTTTTGATAATCTTTCCAAAAAGCTCTTTCTCTCACATCTTGCTCCTCAAATTTCCAATTTTTTTCTGGGTCTTGTATTCGCTCAATAAGTCGTTTACTCTGTTCTTTTTTTGAAACATTCAGGAAAAACTTAACAACTAATATCCCATTTCGATGTAAGTATTCTTCATAATGGCGTATATCATCATAACGATTATCCCACACTTTTGACAAGTCGTTGGTAAATTCAGCGGGGATTTTTTGGGTATCCGTCAGTATTTCGGGGTGTACTTTTACTACCAATACTTCTTCATAATATGAGCGATTATGAACGGCGATTTGTCCACGTGATGCCATTTTCTGCATATTTCGCCACATAAAATCATGGCCTAGCTCTTCGTCGGACGGGCGTTTAAAACTATGTACTACCACACCAGCGGGGTTGATACCCGATAAAACGGCTTTAATAGTGCCATCTTTGCCTGCAGCGTCTAAGGCTTGAAAAATCAAAACCATTCCATATTTGTCATGGGCATACATTTGGCTTTGAAGCTTATCTATTTTGGCTCGAATTTGCCCAAGCATAAGCTGGTATTCTTCCTCGGAAGTGTACCAATCATCTATCTTGGTCGGTGTATTTTTTGTTTCAAATTTTGACTGTCCGTCAAACTCAAGTGCGTCCAATTTATCTTTCATATTGGTACTTTTTATTAAAGAGATATGCTATTTTTCGTAAATGCCTTTGGCTACTTTTTCGGTAATAGCTTTAGGAACGAGCCAAGCCATAAATGCTCCTAATTTATTGACTAAGCCAGTAACCACTTCGGTTGAGCCTGCAAACATTTCTTTGACCGCAATTTTGGCTACCTCCTGTGGAGTCATCATCACTTTTTCAGCAGCTTTTAGTGCTTTCTCTCCAACCTCGGCACGTTCGTTAAAATCTGTAGCTGTTGAGCCAGGGCTAACCACTGTTACAGATACAGAGGTATCGTTAAGCTCGTGTTTGAGGGCTCTGGTAAAGTTCAGCACAAATACTTTTGTAGCGGCATAAATAGCCATGTGAGGCAGTGCCTGATAAGCCGTAGAACTTGCTATATTAAGGATATATGCTTTGGGTTGACGCTTGAGCATAGGCAAAAATATTTGGCACATTTCAGTAAGAGTAAGCATATTGAGCTGCATCATGTCTCTATTTTTTTCGATAGAGTATTCGCCAAGTGGGCCCACCAAGCCATATCCTGCGTTATTGACCAGCACCGATACTTCATATTGCTTTTGCTGAACCCAGTCTAAAACAGCTTGTGCAACACCAATAGTGGCCAAATCAATGGCCAAGAAGTCGACTTTTACCTTGTATTTTGTACTAAGTTCGTTGGCAACTTTTGCCAATTGTTCAGCAGAACGCGCTACCAAGATTAAGTCATATTTGCGACTGGCCAATTCGGCTGCTATTTCTTTTCCAATACCTTTGCTAGCACCTGTAACTAATGCGTACGACATATTTTATAAAATTAAGAATGTTCAGTAGTTGATTAAAATAGTTGTAAGTCTTGGAGTATTGCCTCAAAGACCAATATCAAACACTTATTGGTTATGATAGATCACTGTTGTTCTAGTAATTAAAACGCCCAAAATTAACAAAGCCCCACCAAATGGCAGGGCTTTGAGTTATCTTTTTGCCTAAAATTATTTTTTAGGAGCAGGTTTTGCTGTAGCAGAAGCGCCAGCAGCAGGTGTACCTGTCAACATTGCTTTTAGTCCGTCTGGGTCTTCAGGCTTAATAGCAAGAGCTTTAGTTACATATTCTTCAGCTTTTGTCAAGTCTTTAGAAACTGTAATATGATAGCCTGCCAAATATCTTAGAGCCTCGTAAGTATCCTCTTTTCTTTCTTTGTAAGTAGAAGCGGCATCAGCTTTGGCTGCATCTACAGCGGCCAAGAAGCTTTCGTAATGAGGCACGCCAGCCCACTTAGTTCCAGTATAATCGGCATAGTTATTGATTCTAGCACGATATAAGTGGAATGTTGGCCATTTTGAGTTGATTTGGATAGCATTCGCAAATGCCGAATCACCTTTCATACCCAAGTCATATCTTTTCAACGAATCTTCTTTTGGCGTATAAGCTGTCAAGAAATAATATGCAAGAGCAGCATTGTTCCAGTCGCCACTTGTGATTTGAGCTTTTTTCTTAGTTTTCCATTCAATCGCTTTCAAGGCAACATCAGCTGCAGAGTCATATTTCTTTTGCTTGTAACGGATACCGTAGATAGTTGTATAGTGGTTGTTGTTAGTATCGATAGGAGCTGCTTGTTCATAGTAATAAGCTGCCAACGAATCGTTGTTCAAACACTGATATCCTTTTGCAAAATAAACATTATCAAGGAAGTAAGGTTTTACGCCAGCTTTTACCATTTGCTCAAGGTTGTTCAACCCTTCTTGGCATTTGTTCAATTCAATAAACGAATAACCCTTCATTCTGTAAATATCATTGTCTTTAGCACCACCTGCTTCAGCCTGACTAGTAAATTCCATCGAACCAGTGTAGTCTTTAGCCAAGAACAGAAGCTTAGCTGTACTCAACAGGATAGTTGGGGTTGCTTCAGCCTTGCTTACATACTTTCTAAAGTATTTAGAAGCTTCTTTATAACGGTTAAAGATGTTATAATACTCACCAAAACGTTTGTAAATCGGAGCGTAGTTTGAGTCGGTTTCAACAGCACTTTGGTACGAGTTTACAGCATATTGGTAGTTTTTACCACGAAGATAAACTACACCAATTTTAGTAAAAATCTTGGCACTTTTTGCAATAAAGTTTGCTTGTTCGTAAGCCGATACAGCAGGGCCACCATCGTTTTTAATCAAGAAGGCATCCCCTTTTACTGTATACATTTCAGGAGTTAACTGTTTTACTTTTGTTTTCTCCGGAATCATATCAATCAAACGAATAGCTTCACCTGGGTCGTTATTTCCTTTGTTAGCATCTTCGCCATTGTTCACATCATAGAACATTACATACGCTTCGGCAATACGATATAAGACATCGGCATTTTTAGCTTTAGTATCAGCAATGATTTTATCAAATTCTACTTTGGCTGCACCTACATTTTTCTCTGCAACTTTAATAGAAGCCAATCCCACTGCATTCAAAGGGTTTTTCGCATCGATTGAAAGACCTTTTTCAAACGCTGCTTTAGCAGCATCTAAGTGGCCTGAACGAAGGTTATAATAACCTAAATAATATTGGTTCTCTGCCGTCGGAGCAGCCGCTACCAAGCTCTCAAAAGTCGCCTTCGCTTTACTTGGCTGGTCTCCATCCAACTGCGACAAACCTTGCTGAACAGTTTGGGCGTTTGCAGTGCCTGCAAACAACAAACTAACAGCCACCAACAGAGATTTCATCTTTACTTTCATTTGCGTAATTAGTTAGTTGGGATTTAAGATTAATAAAATAATTTTATTTGATTTAGTATTTATGTTTCTTATTCCAAAATAAAGCAAAACTATAACTGAATAAATCTTTTAATTTATAGTTTCAACACAAAATTAATTTAAAAATTGTAATAAAAAGACAAAATTATATTCTTTATAATGACAATTTAACATTTATTAAAAGCACCTTAAATTATTTTGTTGAAATAAAATGCTATCTGAAGCTATAGCCAGTTATGTGGCTCATTACTAAGGATTTTATCCTCCTATTTTTACGGTACGAATCTGAATAGGGCGTGTCAATGGAAGTAAGCCTCCTTTTAGTACAATAAGCTGCCCTTGATCCATACACATATAGTTGATAAACCCTGTACCCAATCCCATGTGCGATTCTTTCAAAATACACTTGATAATACGTGTTAATGGGTATTTTTTCAGTGCTAAATTATAGCCAAATGGCTGAATGTAATCATCGACTGTTGGGTTAGGTTTTTCAGTCACAGACATAACGTTGATTCCTCGAATAAAACCTAAAGAAGCTGGGTCGTCGCCATCGCTAATCCAGTTTGTACCAATAATTCCTAAAGCATTTTTATGTGTTTTTACATACTCTAGTACTTCTTTGTTAGACTTCATAGCAAAGAAAGGCACTTTATCTTTGGTACTAATACCAAACTTTTGCATCAAAAAGGTCAGGTTACTCGAATTGGCATTATCAAAAACCAACACGACTTCGTCGTTGCTTCCATTTTTACCAATTTCAGCCCATTTTTTCTTTTTACCTTTCATCAAAGCTTCTAATTCGTTTACACTAATCAAGGTATCTTTATTAGCCTTGTTAGTAATCAATGCTAGGGCATCACCCGCAAACTTATAACTACGATAGGTAATTCGAGCATCTTCAAACACCTTCATTTCCTCTTTGGTAAGGTCACGAGCTACAACAGCAAGCCGTGCTTTATCATTGAGCATCATATTGATAGCCTGTGTTTCGGGCTTATATACCAGATTAATTTTAGTATATTTATAGCTTTGTTCAAAAGCCGACTTTTCGGCATCTAAAATAGGCTGAAAAGACTCGTCTACCGCAACCGTTATTTCACCTTTAGCAGGAGTATCATCTTGAACACTTTCATTTCGAGGGTTTCCAATACCACCACACGACGATACGATTGTGCTTACTACTCCCAAAATCGATAATAGCTTAGCATACTTTTTCATGGCTTTAATTTTTTGAGATTTATATCATTAACGAAGCGGTAAAATGCTTCGATATACTTTCAGCGTAATAATGTTTTTACCAATACTTATCTGCCTAAGCAATAAGCCCTAGCCTTTTTTCCCATCATAATAACGATACTGTGTGGTGTCGTCCTCATCGTCGGACGAATCCTCTTTATACTTTTCATACGCTCTCCACCCTCTATAAATACCATAAATAATTAAAACCGCTCCCCAAGCATAAGACCACCAATCGGAAGGGAAAAATACCTGAGCAAAAGCTGATTTCGGAAAAATAACTAAGAATATTCCAATGCCAACATAGGCCAAAGACATCAATGCACTAATAATAATGACCGATTGTTGGAATAATTTCTGAGATTCTCTTCTGGGCATAAGAATTTTTGTTTGACTCCCTCTGAAAAATGAAACCTGCCAGTTTCCTGACAGGTTTCAAAATTGTAAGATATGATTACATACCAAACTACTCCGACAATACGAAGTTGATAGGTACTGTAAATCTAGAACGAACAGCACGTCCTGACTGCTTACCAGGATTCCATTTCGGAACCATTTTGATTACACGAACAGCTTCTTCGTCGCAACCAAAACCTACAGACTTCAATACATCAACGTTCTGGATAGAACCATCTGTATTTACAACGAACTGAACGTAAACTTTACCTTGTACGTTGGCACGTTGAGCAGCCGCAGGGTATTTAAGGTTTTTCTGCAAGAATTTTGCAAAGGCACCGATACCACCTGGGAATTCAGCATTTTGTTCAACCGCTGTAAAGATTTCCTCTTCAACAGGCTTTGGTGGTTCAACAGGAGCTTCTTCTTTTGCAGGTCTTGCATCAGGGTCAACAGGAGGAGCGATGTCGTCTGTTGTACCTTTTACAGTTTCACTAGCAGTGTTACCTCTTACCTCTTCTGGTGGAGGTTCAGGTTTTTGCACTTCCTCATCACGTTTGATTTCTGGTGGTAAGAACTTAGTAGTTGTTACCTTAGGAATATCTTGTGGTGGTGGTGGCGGCGGTGGTGGTGGTGGTGGTGGTTTCACCTCATTTTTAGGTGGAGTATCCACCTTCATCACCTCAGCAAGCACCTCTCGCTTCTCATCTTGTTTTGGCGTCAAACTGCTCACGATAAAAGGGAGAGCAAGCGCACTAGCGAAGAGAGCTGAGCCTATCATTACTGACCTCTTGACGACAGTTTGATAATTTTTTCTCAAAAAATAAGCACCGTATTCTTTGTTCTTATCCTTGAAAATTATGTCATCAAGCGTTGCATTTGGGCTAATTACGTTTGACATATTTCTCGTTAAGTTAACTCTGTTGAAATTCCTTGTTTTCAGAATTACAGAACTAAGATAAAACTATTTTTTTAGTTATACAACTAATCTGTTAGTTTTATTTTAATTTCTTTACTTCTACTTACCAGACTTTTTAATCATCTCTTCAGTAGCAGGGTCGATTTCAAGAAGGGCATAACGCTTGTTGTCTGTAATAGCACATTCATCTAGCATATCCACCATATTTTTGTATTTAGCACCTTTGGTTGCTTTAATAACGATAGTGAAGTTATTACCAATTCTTTTCTTAAAATCAAATAATATTTGTCTGATGCCTTTATCTGAGTAATCAGTAACTTGTAAAACTGCGTCAGACGCACCTGGAATACCTTGGTAGTAATACACCTTATTTTCGTCAGGGCATACTGTTAAGGTTTCAGACAATTTTACAGGAGACGTATCTTTTGTCTCAGTTTTATCAGGCATGCTTAGCTGCATTGTCACGGGCTTTGCCAACGTAGTTGTTAGCATAAAGAAGGTGATTAGTAAGAAGCCTAAGTCCACCATTGGTGTCATGTCAATTTTGGTTGACGCTTTCTTACTACGCTTTTTACCACCTTTACCCCCACCGGACTGGTCTATTTCTGCCATAGTCTTTTGAGTAGTTTAATAGTTGTTAAAGCTGATATCAATTTAATTGCCTTGCGAAGTTTATGAGTACCCTACCCCACAATGCAGGGCAGGGTTAATAAACTACTGAGTACAACTTAATTAATTTCTGGGTTTGTTTTCAGGACCAGTTACCAACTGGAAAACGTTGATGTTTTGTTGCTGTAAAGTACCCACGACTTGGTTGAACACTTTGTAGTTCGAATTGCCATCACCTTTAATCGCTACTGTCAAACCTGGGTTAGCCAATTTAGCATAAGTTACCCACAGAAATAGCTCGTTGTTCACTGAGTCGCATGGAATACCTGTGTAGTATCCTTTTGCTTTCCAGTTAGATGGTTTTTCTTCCAACACTTGTTTCATTGCACCAGCCGGATAGCCTACAATTTCAGAAGCCATAAAGTTTTTCTGCATTGTAGCCGAAACTGGAATACCAAGACGATTTGCCATTCTTTCCAACATCAACTGTTGTGCTTCCTTGTCGTCAGTTCCCATGAAAATTTTACCATCAGTAGCTACTGAAATGGTGATTACTCCTTTTTCAGTGCTTAGGGCTTTTTCAGAGATCGACGTAGGAGGTGTAATGGTAACAGCCTCTTCTGGACGGAATTTTGCCGTCAACATGAAGAAGGTGAGTAACAAGAATGCCACATCACACATCGCTGTCATATCCAAAGACACACTCTGTCTTTTTGCTTTTACCTTTGGCATAATGATTAAAATTTGAAAATTTGAGAAAACTAAAATTTGAAAATAATAATTAGGGTAACACGAAGATTAACTCTTCAGATTTTCAAATTGCCCAATTTTCAAACTATTAATTATGGTGAGCAGCATAATTTTGGTTAACGCTCAAGCCAATTTCATCGATGCTATATGTCAATTCGTCAATTTTCGAAGTGAAGAAGTTATAAGCAATGATACAAATAGCCGAAGAACCGATACCCAATGCAGTGTTTACAAGGGCTTCAGAGATACCGTTTGCAAGAGCTGTTGAATCTGTTGAACCTCCTGAGTTACCAAGAGCCGAGAACGCTTTAATCATACCGATTACCGTTCCTAATAGACCGATAAGGGTTGATACTGACGCTAATGTTGCAATGATTGTAAGGTTTTTCTCCAACATTGGCAATTCCAATGAAGTAGCTTCTTCAACCTCTTTGCTAAGAGCAGCTAATTTTTGTTCTTTGTCTAAAGAAGCATCTGTAGACAATTGCTTGTACTTTTTAACAGCAGCTAATGTAACATTACCTACTGAACCTTTTTGTTTGTCACACTCTTTCAATGCAGCCTCAACATCATCTTTGTCAAGAAGAGCTTGGATTTTACGAACGAATGCGTTGATGTCACCTGTTCCTTTTGCCTTGCTGATTGTAAGAATACGCTCAATTGAGAATGTTAATGCAGTAAGGAAACATGTCATCAATACTGGTACGATAACGCCTCCTTTGTAAACGATACCGAAGTAATCGCCTGGGATTGGGTGCCCTTCTGGGTTGTTGTTTTCAAAGTGTGATGGATCTCCCATTACAAATTTGTAAAGACATAATGCAACGCCAAAAAGGATTAGGAGAATAACTCCTGCTGGAATACCGCCTGACTTTTTGTTTGCTGGTGCTGCTGGCTTTGGAGCAGCTGGTTTTGCTTGTTGTGTACTCATTAGTTTGGTAATTTGGGTTTAAGTTAAAAAACAATTTTTAGGTGATTTTTTAAAATAAATCTATAGAAAACTCTTTAGATACAAAAGATTATTTCGATTGTTGTATGTTTTCTAGTAATGACAAAACTAACATAAAATTCTCTCAATTTTTACAACTTGTACATCAAGTTTTTTTTAACAAATTATTCATTAATCATACAACATTGTATTATGTTAATATTTTATACCTTAATAGGTCTTTTTCAATGTACTTTTCAAAGAATTTGATTTTTACAAGAAAATGTATAATTTTTTAAGCAATATCTTATTTCGGGTAAATCTTATCAAGGATTCTTGCTATTTCGTCTAAATCGTAAGTATTTCCAATATTGTATATATGAGTAAAAATACTTATCATTTTTTTCAAACCCTCATGCTCTCCTTGGTATACAACACTCGTATTTTCTGATTTATCAGCTAATTGTGTCAGTAAATTAGTAACTCCTTTGAGCTGTCCACTGGCTTGGGCATCTAGTAAAACAATGATATTTTCGGCTTCTCGGATTAAGCGTTTGGCGTATTCTATGACCAATCCTTCTGAATGATTATCGACATCGTATACCGTAAAATCTGTAATATTATTGGATAAATAACCCAATAGTGGATTCTGAAAACGGACTGTTTCGAGGCTTGGTGTTATCTGAATGTAAAGCATTAATAATTTCATGATGGGTATTTTTTTATTATATCTTGCCATTATATCACCAAAATTATGTGCTTATAATGTACCTTTGGTTTTTAAACAATCAACGAAAATGGCACAATATTATCAATATAGTCGTGAAAATGCGAAAAGAAAAACAACGTCTTCTTCTTTGAAAGAGGCTATTGATGAGATGTTGGAATTTTATAGGCTTCGTACTAAGTTTGATGAGACTTATATTGCGGCTCATTGGGAGAAAATCATGGGTTCGCCTATTGCGGTGCGTACAACCCAAATCTATGTAAAGGAGGGAAAATTGTTTATTGCCTTAGATTCGGCTCCTCTTAGAAATGAATTACTTATGGCCAAACATAAAATTATCACCCTTATTAATCAGGAAATCGGTGCTGAGCTTATTAGTGAGGTGGTATTTTTATAACAATAGGTGATTATACCAATGGATAATCACCTACTGTTCTATACTAAACTTGTGCTGTCGCTTTTTTCAATAATGCAATGGTTTTCTTGATACCCTCTATTTCTCCTATTTTGTCACCTTCATACTCAATACCAATAATACCTTTGAAACCTGATGTTTTGATTATTTTCATCATTTTTACATAATCAATATCTATTTCGTTTCCCTTTGCATCAAAATTGAACGTTTTGGCACTTACGCCTTTGGCATAAGGCATCATTTCGGCTGTTCCTTTGTAGGGGTCGTATTGTTCTTTACATTGGCTATGCCACTCTTCGCCACTCCATTTCAAACAAAAATTACCAAAGTCAGGTAATGTACCGCAATTTTTGAGTCCAACATTTTTCATGATACTAGATAACCATGCTCCATTAGCTGAATATCCTCCATGATTTTCGACAATAATATTGATATTGTGTTGCTGACCAAACTCGCTCAATTTTCTTAAACTTTCTACACAACGCTTGGCCACTTCTTCGGGCGAGCCTTCGCCCCTTGAATTTACCCGAATGGTTTTACATCCTAATAGCTGAGCAGCTTCAACCCATTTATAATGATTTTCTACATTTTTCAATCGTTTTTTGGCATCGACCTCTCCTAGCTCGCCTTCGTTGTCGATCATAATCAAGTGATTTCGCACACCTGCATCTTGCGACCTTGTCAGTAGTTCTTTCAGATACTTTTTATCTTTGGCTTTATCTGGAAAAAACTGATTGACATATTCCACTATCTCTAAACCAAATTCTGTTTTTGCATATTTTGGAAAATCAAGATTACTTAGTTTTCCTCCAAAAATAGCTTTGTGCAACGACCACTCGGCAAGTGATATTTCAAAAAACAGTTTTGAAGAATGTTCAACTTCGTTTATTGCCAATAAATCACCCGAACCAATACCCATAGCCAATGCACTGAGGGATATATTTTTCAAAAAGTCTCTTCTTGAATTTTGCATGTTTTTTCTGTAGTTAAATAGTTTTGAATCAACCAATATGGCTTTTATTGAGTAAATGATTGATATTTTATTTTGCCAAGATATTGACATTGGCTTTTTAAGCTATCGGTATTTGTAGGGAGTTTTTAGTAATTGTGCAACGGTATTTGTTTATTGGAGTTGTTCTATTACACAGTTTTTTCCTCGAAACTCAAACGTATCTCCAACCTTCTTTCCCATAAGAATACTACCAATAGGCGACTGTGGCGATACCACCATCACTATTTGATTCTCAATCTTGATTTGCCCTACGCTAACAGCCAAGAAAAAAATACCCATCGAGGTAGTTATCAATGCTCCCAACGAGCCTTGTTTGAGTATCAAATTGGCATCTATGCGTTCAATAATCACACGTTCTTGTCGGGCTTGTTCGTATTGTCGAGCGTGCATATCGCGGTCGAGCTGCCCCATAGCACGGGCAGTTTCATATTTGTCACCAGCCGAGCTTTTGCTTTCTTCATTGGCCGAAGCCTGTGCTGCCTGCATAGCTTCCCAAGAAGTATTCATTCGCTCCTCTATTTGGGCCTTTATTTTTTCTAATACTTGTTCTTTCACTATTTCTTGAGCTATTGGTATATTATTGGTATTTTATCGACAAGGCTATTCTTATTTTGTAATAATCGTATTTTCCATTCATTGCCTCAAAAATAGGTTTTACAGCTTCCCCTTTTTTTATACCCAAGCTATTGGCTACGGCCACAATATCGGAGTACTCTTTTTTACTAATAAATTTCCACCAGTCGATAGCGACGCCTTCTTCCTCAAGTTTTATCAGATGCGATATGATAGTAACAGGATTGAGTTCTCGCTGTTGAGCAATTTGTTCTAATGATTTTCCTTCTTGGTAAAGCTGATACGAATATTGTGCGGTGTTAATTCCTGCGGCTACCGAACTTTTGGGAATTGTTTTGATAAAAGCCCGAATTTCGGTCAAGAAAGTTTCTCCATATTGGGTGTATTTTTGTTCTCCGACCCCCGAAACATTGAGCATTTCAGTTTGATTTAGTGGTTTTTTCTGAGCCATATCCGAAAGGGTTGCATCTGAAAATACCACAAAAGGAGGAATATCTCTTTCATCGGCAATACGTTTTCGTAAAGCTCGAAGACGTTCAAATAGTTCGTCCCGAATAATTTCTTTTTTGGTTTTATCTTTCGTAATACTCGCTTCTCGTTCGGCCTGTTTTTCTTCAAAGGGTCTAAACCTAACTAACTGTACTTGTCGGCCTTCTTTCAGAACAGCCCAAGAAGCATTATTTAGTTTGAAAACGTGTTGCTCGTCATAAGCAATATCCATAATACCCGAGTTGAGCATTTGTTGAAGATAATCGGCCCATTCCTCAAATTTCAGGTCTTTTCCTGCTCCAAAGGTTTTGATTTCGTGGTATTTGTGTTCGATAATTCTGCGGTTATTTGAGCCTCTCAAAATATCAATTAGCATACCCATAGCTACATTCTCGTTGGTTCGGGCTATTGCAGAAAGGGCTTTTTGTGCCAAAACGGTAGCATCAAAACGAATAGGAGGGTTTTTACAAACGTCACAATTTCCACAATCGTGGGTTACTTCTTCATTAAAATAACTCAGAAGAATACGACGACGGCATATTTCTGCTTCGGCGTATTGCTTGAGTCTTTCTAATTTTGCCCCTTGCACCTCTTTCATTTCTAAGGGTAATTCAGACTGGGCAATCATGTCTTTTCTTACCAAAAGGTCATTATAAGAATAAAAAAGCAACGTATCTGAACGAACGCCATCACGACCAGCCCTACCAATTTCTTGATAGAAGCTTTCGATATTGGATGGCAACGAATAATGGATTACCCACCTCACATTGGATTTGTCGATACCCATACCGAAGGCTATTGTAGCACATATCACCTGAATATTGTCTCGTAAAAACTGGTCTTGTACTTGAGCTCTTTCGTCGGTACTCATACCTGCATGATAATGCCTTGACGATATACCTACTTTCAATAAGGCATCAGAGACTTGTTCGGTATTTTTTCGGCTTAGGCAATAGATTATACCAGCTTTTCGAGGACGTTCAGCAATGAATTTCTGTATAGTTTTCAGCCTATTTCTGCCTGGCTGAACAGCCAAAGAGAGGTTGGGCCTATCGAAAGAACTTATAAAAATACGGGCATCAGGAATACCCAACTGCATCAGAATGTCTTTTCTAGTAACACGGTCGGCGGTAGCTGTTAGTGCTATAACAGGTACTCTTGGAAAAGCAGTTTTCAAGACATGAAGTTGTGTGTACTCAGGCCGAAAGTCATGCCCCCACACCGATACACAGTGCGACTCATCTACGGCTATCATACTAATATTGAGCGACTTAATCCATTCTAAATAGCCATTAGCAAATAATTTTTCGGGCGAAATATACAGGAGCTTCAGCTCGCCCGAACGGCATTGTCGTTCGATAGCCGATTTTTCAGAACTACCAAGTGACGAGTTGATATATGCGGCAGGTACACCATTGGCTTGTAAAGCCTGTACTTGGTCGTGCATGAGGGCAATTAAAGGCGAAATCACAATGGTGAGTCCCTGCATCATCAATGCCGGAATCTGGAAACATAGCGATTTGCCCCCACCTGTGGGCATTAGCACCATGCAATCTTGCCCATACAGCACCCAATCTATAATATCGGCCTGTAAAGGTCTAAATTTATCATATCCAAAATACTGTTTAAGTACCTGTTCTTTTGTTAGTGGCATTGTTTGCAGCAAACGTTAGAAGGTGAATGATTACCAAAAAGTAGCTCCGAAAGTGCAGAATAGCGTCTTTTCTTTGGTAAAATTACAGATTTTTCAAATGCTTTTTTAGATACACTTGATTTTAGCACTTTTGACAAAGTAAATTATAAGCGTATTAGAAAATGAAAAAGTGGTAAAATTCGACTCTAAGAAGCGAATTTTACCACCTGTAATAAGAAGGTTGAATTACGAACGGTTTGCCGTTGCAATGCCATATTTTAATAGCTTCATCATATAACTGTTGAAGTTAAAACCCAAACTGATTTTGGCAGATAAACAAAATGGAAATACATTAAACAAGGGTATGTATTTTCACTACAACGGTATTTATCCGTACAAAGGTTGGTCAAACAGCTCAACTTCTGGTACTTGGCTAATATCCAACAATTGGACTTTGTATCTCAAGTAAGCAGGTGTTTCTAAATCTGCCTCAGCTGGCGTTTTTTGGCAAAAAGCATCTATCATTTTGCGAATACGCAGCGAATCGTCCTCATGTTTGAAATTGAATTGCATAATAGGTTTTGCTTCAGGTTTATCCTCTACAACAAGTTCTTCTTCCTCCTCTTCTTCTTCGTACACAACTACAGGTTGTTTTGATACAACATGTGTTGGAGTTATTACTTTTTCACCTTCCTTTTTTTCAGTTTTTGCTTTTACCACCGTTTTCTTTTCCTCTTCTTTGATATTATTCAAATTAATCGGGAGTGGTGCATCTTCGGGTAGGTCAAATCCTGCTGCAATAACCGTCACTCGCATTTCTTCGCCCAAATCATCGTCGATAATAAAGCCCAATTTAAAACCAGCAGGGGCATCACCAATTTCTTTCATGATATAATCAGTGATAATTTGTTGCTCTTTTACCCCCATTACTTTGGCTTTACTTGTAGCCACAGTAACAAGAATACGTTTGGCACCTTTAATATCTTTGTTGTTGAGCAAAGGCGAATCCAAGGCACTTTTAATTACTTCTGCCGCTCTATTTTGTCCTTTAGATGAAGCAGTACTCATGACAGCTTGTCCTGCATTGCTGAGTACTTTTTTCACATCTTTAAAGTCTGCATTGATTTTACCAGACTTTGTGATTACTTCTGCAACCGATTTTGCGGCATTGGCCAATACATCGTCGGCATGTTCAAAAGCTTCGAGTATATTCAAATCTTCATAGATTTCTAGCAATTTATCGTTCAAGACTACCAACACTGTGTCGCAAGTACGCTGTAGCTCCTCGATACCCCGCATAGCGGCATCAATTTTTTCTGTTCCTTCCCAAGAATAAGGGGCTGTAACAATGGCAACCGTTAAAATATCTAAACTCTTTGCAATTTTTGCTATTACAGGAGCAGCCCCCGTTCCAGTACCCCCTCCCATACCTGCTGTAATAAATACCATTTTGGTATTTCCTTCTAGCAAGGCCGTAATTTGGGCAGCACTTTCTTCGGCAGCTAATTTACCCTGTTCTGGCTCTGTTCCCGCACCCAAACCTTCTGTCAATATTGCTCCTAATTGTAATTTGGTAGGAACAGAATTGTCGTTCAAGGCTTGTAAGTCGGTGTTACAAACGATAAAATCAACATCCTGAATTTTCATGTCATACATATGGCGAACGGCATTACTACCGCCACCGCCTACACCTATGACTTTGATAATGTTTGAAGGCTTATCATCCTTGAGTTCGATATTATGATCAAAAAATGCCATACTTTTATAAAGGTTAAGGATTATACTGTTTTAAGTAAGGAGTTATGCTAATTGTAGGACTTTATGGGATTCTACTTCATTAATTTTCAAATTTACGAATAAAATTAAGTTCTTCGTAACCTTATCAGTGGCATTGTTTGAGATAAATTTAATAAAAAAAATCTATTATTCAACTGTTCCCCATTTCCACTCACGTCCTAGCTCTAATTCTTTTCTCAAGTTTTGCTTAATAAAAAAGTCACGAGTTGCATAATAGTCTAGTTTTTTTGCAGGAATTGCCTCGGTATTGGCTATGGCATACAGCATCATAGCGGTATAACGCACAGTATTTAGCATTTCATCTTTCTTGATTAAATCAAAGCTATCACAGTTGGCATGATAACACCCTACGGCATCAGGAGCAATACTACCAATAGGCGAAGCCGTCGGAATACCTTCTAGCATAAAGCTTTGGTGGTCGGAGTGTAGGCCCGCTTGATTAATAACTGTGTTTTTGTAAGCTGGGTCTACCTTTTGAATCACCGCTCCTATTTTAGTAAACAAGTCTACCATTTCTCCACGACCAGATGTGTTGAAGCCATTGGCATTGTTAGCCATATCAAGGTTAAACATGAAGGCGATTTTATCGAGGGTATTGCTTTTGTTGGCTTTCTCAATCATAGCCTTTGAGCCTAACAGGCCTTCTTCTTCGCCCATAAACATCACAAATTCAATAGTACGTTTAGGTTTGATACCTAGGGCCTGAAATGCACGAGCTACATCTAGGATAGAAAATGAGCCAATACCGTTATCCAATGCTCCCTGAGCTAAATCCCACGAATCTAAATGGCCACCAATTACAATTTTTTCATCCTTAAAACGCTTGCTATCGCCTTTGATAGTAGCAATAACATTACGAGCTTTAATCATGCGACTAAAGTTTTTCATATCGATCATAGCTACAAGGTTGGGTTCTTGACTTAGCCATGCTCTTATTTCCATTCCACTCTCTAACGAGACACATACCGCAGGAATTTCTATTAACCCTCCTGTTACCGAAGCTGTACCTGTCAACAAAACATTTCCTTTTACGGTATTCACAAAAATAACGCCCGCTGCCCCATACTGAGTAGCCAATGCGGTTTTTTCAGAACGGTGCAAGTTACGGGGCCCTTTGATTGGAGCAAGTAAGCCAATATTCACCAAGGCTATTTTGCCTGGAAGCTTATCTTTTACGGCCTGAAAGTCGACCTCTAGGCCATTGCCAACATCCACAATTTCGGAAGTTACTTTTGCTTCGACAGGAGTCATGGCTAAAGAAACTACTTCTACATCACGAAAATTGTCGCTTTTGCGAGGAGCAATAGACAAACTTACGGTGTCTCTTGACCAAGCCTCTACCTGAAAAGGTTGATACTTTACATCTTTAAATCCGTAAGATTTAAGCAGGTTATGTACATACTCTTCTGCTTTTTTACCATTGGAACTACCCGTTAGGCGGTGTCCAATTGTTTTACAAGCATACCCAAGCGTTTCGTATGCTTTTCCATTGGTTATTACCTCTTTATTAATCTGACGAAAAATCTCCTCTAGCTCATCAGCATCATCTTTGATAGGGTTATAAGCAGTGGCGGTAATTAATAATACTATGGCAATCAATCCGTATAGGCTTTTTCTCATGTTCTGGTTTTTCACAATAAATGTTAAGGTTGGATACTCAATATAATTTGCTACTTGATTAAATTTTTAGAGAGAATTATATCCCTAGGTTTATTTCAAATTGGTAAGTCGCTGTATTTCTACGGAAATTTACAAAAAAAGTCATTTGAAGTCTGCTTTATTTATGAGAATTTAGTAAACGTTGCTTTTCACTAAAAACAGACAAAGAGCTTCAAAATAGGTTGAAGCTCTTTGTCTGTTTACACAATAGTCAAAAAAACTACTTTGTTCCACCATATTGTTTTGGATATACCTCCTTTTGGTATTTCTCCCATTCTCCTTTTTTATAATGGTCATCACCAAAATAGGTAATAATTTGATGAAACTGTTTGGCTTCTTGATACCCCGGCACTGGCTGAATCATATTGAATTTTTCGTCCAGATACACCATCGTTGGAAAACTCATTTTGCCTTGTAGCAATGCTACACCTGCTTGATTATAGCCATTTTGCCAAATATACTTTTGTGTTCCTATTACGATATCGTCTTTCTGTTCTGCATCGAGCTTAACAGCATAAAACTTTTGATTCACATATTCGGCTACTTTAGCGTCTGTAAAAGTTTTTTGGTCCATTACTTTACACCAGCCACACCAGCCTGTGTACACATCAATTACAATTTTTCTTGGCTCTTTTTGTACAGCGGCGTATGCTTGCTCAAGGGTCATCCAGTTGATTTTACCAGATGATACCGCTGCTGTTTGTGCATTTGTTTTTGAAAAGAACAATACACATAATACTCCCAATAATATTTTTTTCATAACCTTAGGAAGTTGATTTGATTTTCTTTGCTAGTTGAACTGATTGATTCAGTTTCCACAAAGTTAAAGCCTTAGCTCAACATTCCTCCAACTTTTTGCAGTAATTTTAATGTCGCCTTAATTCCTTCGTCTTCGCTTAGTTCGTCGCCCTCAAATTCGATTCCGACATAGCCTTTAAATCCTGTCGATTTCACGATTTTCATCAACTTTACGTAATCAATATTGCGTTCGTTGCCTTGGGCATCAAATACGTTGGTTTTGGCACTTACACCTTTGGCAAAAGGCATCAATTCTTTTACACCTTCGTAGCGGTCGTATTCTTCTGTACAAACTTTCCAATTGGCAGGGTCACGCTTGATACAGAAGTTACCAAAATCGGGTAAAGTACCGCAGTTTTTCATATTAACGGCTTTCATTACACCAGCAAGCCACTGGCCATTTGACGAATACCCTCCGTGATTTTCTACAATAACATTGATATTCATGGTAGCGGCAAACTCACTCAACTTGGCCAAACCGTCGGCTGCATTTTTGGCTACCTCCTCGGCTGTACCTTTTCCGCCAGCATTTACACGAATGGTTTTGCAACCCAAAAACTTAGCAGCTTCTACCCATTTTTTATGATTATCTACTGTTTGAAGTCTTTTCTTTTCATCGGGGTCGCCCATTTCGCCTTCGGCATCGCACATAATCAGGTGATTTTTTACACCGTTGTCGTTACAGCGCATCAAAAGTTCTTTCAAATAAGCCGAATCCTTGCCATTCTCTTTAAAATCTTTGGTAGCCGACTTAAAACAAGTGTTTACATATTCTACAATCCCAATGCCAAAGTCTTTTTTTGCTTTCACTGGAAAATCTAAATTAGTCATCTGGCCACCAAAAATAGCTTTGTGTAACGACCATTCGGCTAAAGAAATTTCAAAGAACATTTTTTTAGATGAATCATTGGCCATTAATATTTCTGGCGAAATAGCTAACATACCACTTGTAGCGGCAAATGTTTTTAAAAAGTCACGACGTGAATTCATGGATATTGATTGTTAAATTGTTTATTGGTAATTTTCTTGTTGGAACAGGGAAAGTTATTGAAATTACATGAAGAAAAAAAAGGTATTGTAGGGTATTCTTATGGATTGTCGTGAAACGATTCTACTAGTTTTATTTGTTAGGTCTAGTAATCTATTAAAAAACATATTTCTCCGATAAAAACAACCTATGGCTTTTAAGCATTACCGAAACGACAAATACCTTCAGGCTGAAGAAAATCGCCAGGAGTTGGGATTTGGCAAACAAATCAACACAAATACTAGATTGATTAATAAAGATGGAAGCTTCAATGTAAAACGTATTGGAGGCTCTTTTTGGAGTCAAATCAATATTTATCATCGTCTTATTACTTGTTCGTGGTATCGTTTTTTTATGGTTGTGGTGATTTACTTCATTGTTGTCAATCTCCTTTTTGCTACTACTTATAATTTGATTGGCATGGAGTTTCTGCATGGGGCCGACATCAGTACGCCTACCATGCGGTTTATGGATGCTTTCTTTTTTTCGGCTCAAACCCTAACTACTGTAGGGTATGGCCGTATTGCTCCTACGGGGCTACTCATGAGTACAGTGGCTTCTGTCGAATCGCTTTTGGGGCTAATGGGGTTTGCTATTGCTACGGGGCTGTTGTATGGTAGGTTTTCGAGACCCATTGCTTTTATTTTGTACTCCGAACAAGCGGTTATTGCTCCGTATTTGGACATGACAGGCTTGATGTTTAGAATTGTCAATGAGCGAGCCAATCAAATTATTGATTTGTCGGTAGAAGTTAATTTGTCGGTACTTGAAACCGACGAAACTGGCAAAAAAAATCGTACTTATACAAGGCTACACCTCGAAAGAAGTCGGGTTAATTTTTTTCCAGGAAGCTGGACAATTGTACACCCTATTACCGACGATAGCCCAATTTTTGGGCTTACCCAAGAGCAACTCTTGGAAAAGCAAGCCGAACTACTGGTGTTGATTAAAGGTACAGAAGATACTTTTAATCAAACGGTACATTCTCGCAACTCGTATCATGCTCGTGAAATTGTTTATGGAGCTAAATTTAAGTCAATGTTTAGCGACATCAGCGATACAGGAATGGTACACCTCGATTTACGAAAACTTTCGCAAACCTTCGATGTGCCATTGGCAAGTCCATTATTCCCTGAGGTAGAAGAAGAAAACAGCACAGAAAAACCAAAGTGATTTGTAATTTTACCATCAGGATTAAACAAGTTTCGATTTTAATTAAAAAAAAATGCAAAAACCTCCATTTTTACAAAAAGGCGATACCGTTGGTATAGTGGCCCTTGCTTGGAAAGTTGATTTTGAAGATTTAAAACCCGCTATTGCCTTGCTGGAAAATGAATGGGGGTTAAACGTTGTTTTAGGAACATCGCTTGAGGGAAATTATTTTCAATATGCAGCTCCTGATGCTGTTCGTGCTAAAGATTTTCAGGAAATGTTAGATAATCCCACTATCAAAGCCATATTTTCGGCTCGTGGTGGATATGGGAGTACCCGAATTATCGACCTGATTGACTTCACTTATTTTCGCCAAAATCCTAAATGGGTAATAGGGTTTTCTGATATTACGGGGGTTTTGTGCCATATCAATAACTTTTATATCGAGAGTATCCATGGGGTAATGCCGAAGGTTTTTCTACAAGAAAATGGGGCTATTAGCTTAGCATCGCTTTATAATGTATTGTTTGGACAAGCTATTAATTATCAAATTGATAGCCTACCTATTAATCATAAAGGAAAAGCTCTGGGGCAACTTGTGGGCGGCAATTTGGCCATATTAGTACATATTATAGGTACGGCATCAGAAGCAGATTTTAGTGGAAAAATATTATTTATAGAAGACGTTGGCGAACACCACTATGCTATCGACAGAATGATGGTTCAGCTCAAAAGAACAGGGATATTGGCCAAATTGGCAGGATTAATAGTGGGGCATTTTTCGGATTTACTCGACAGTGAAACCCTTTATGGCAAAAACGCTCATCAAATCATCAATGAGGCCGTTGCCGATTATCAGTATCCTGTATGTTTCGGTTTTCCTGTGGGGCACGAAGCCCAAAATTGGGCATTACCACTAGGGCGTGAGGTTTGCCTGACGGTCTTGGAACAACACACAACCCTTACCGAAACTATAGCTTAGGGTATGTTGACAGAAGAAGATTTAACATTTACTACATCATATAAATATGCTTGCTAAAACCTACGGAAGTGCCGTCCAGGGCGTAGATGCCACTATTATAACTGTCGAAGTCAGTGAAGGACAAGGACAAAATTTATTCATTGTAGGCTTGCCCGATGGAGCTGTAAAAGAATCGGCTCATCGGGTAGAATCGGCCATCAAACAAGCTGGTTATTTTTTTCCACGTACCAAAGTGGTTGTCAACCTAGCTCCTGCCGATATCCGAAAAGAAGGCTCTGCTTATGATTTGCCCATTGCATTGGGGATTATCCATGCTTCTGGACAAGCAAACCTTGCTCCCCTCGAAGAATATGTTATTATGGGCGAACTGGCTTTGGATGGGGCTTTACGCCCAATTAAAGGGGTTTTGCCTATTGCAATTGAAGCTCGTAGGAAAAATTTTAAAGGTTTTATTTTGCCTGTAGAAAATACAGCAGAGGCTTCTATTGTCAATAATTTGGATGTTATTGGGGTCAAAAATATCCAAGAGGCGATTAATTTTCTCAAAGGTACATTGGCGATTGCTCCAACTGTAACCGACACCAGAGATATTTTCTTTAACTCACAAAACGATTATGATGCCGACTTTTCGCATGTTCAAGGACAAGAAAATATCAAAAGAGCCTTAGAAATTGCCGCCGCAGGTGGGCATAATGCTATTATGATTGGCCCTCCAGGGGCTGGAAAAACCATGTTGGCCAAAAGGCTTCCTTCAATTTTGCCACCGCTGACATTGCACGAGGCATTGGAAACCACAAAAATACATTCGGTAGCAGGTAAGTTAGGTTCAAAAACGGGTTTGATTTCAACTCGTCCTTATCGTTCGCCACATCATACTATTTCGGATGCTGCCCTTGTGGGTGGTGGTAGCAATCCGCAGCCTGGCGAAATTTCGTTGGCTCATAATGGTGTGTTATTTTTGGACGAATTGCCCGAATTCAAAAAAACAGCTTTGGAAGTCATGCGACAGCCTTTAGAAGAACGAAAAGTGAGTATATCACGGGCAAGATGGGCGGTAGAATTTCCTTCTAATTTTATGCTGATTGCTAGCATGAACCCTTGCCCTTGTGGCTATTATAACCATCCCGACAAAGATTGTTCTTGTGCACCCGGTACGGTTCAAAAATATTTGAACAAAATTTCGGGGCCATTGCTCGACCGAATCGACCTACACGTAGAGGTTACACCTGTTAATTTTGAACAATTATCATCCAACAGAAAATCGGAGTCTAGTGCCGAAATCCGTGAACGAGTGATTAAAGCTCGGGGTATTCAAACCGAACGATTTAAAGCTTATCCAGAAATACATTCCAACGCCATGATGCCCTCGCAGATGGTCAAGGAAATTTGCCAACTCGAACCCGTTGGTATTTTACTGCTCAAAAAAGCCATGGAAAGACTACAACTTTCAGCAAGAGCCTACGACCGTATCTTGAGGGTTTCTCGTACCATTGCCGATTTGGCGGGTACACCCGAAATACGCACCGAACATCTGGCCGAAGCCATTCAGTACAGAAGCCTCGACCGAGAAAATTGGGCAGGGTAATATAGATTTATCAAACCCCAACTTGCCGATATAATTTTTGATATTGTTGGGGTTTGAGTTGCATAATGGCTTTGAACGAACGATTGAAATGCGATAAATTATTAAAACCACTTTCGTAAGCTACCTGCGAAATACTCAGTTTTTCTTCTGCCAATAGTTTGCAGGCATGACCAATCCGTAATTCTAACAAAAACTGAAAATAGGTTTTGCGGGTATGGGTTTTAAAATATCTACAAAATGAATTAACACTTATATTGGCCACCTCTGCCACTTCCTCCAATGTTATTTCTCTTGTAAAATTATTGAGCGAAAAAGAATAAATCTGGTCTATGCGTTTGGTGTTTTGCTCATCGAGCGTCGCACTATCGTCGGTTTTAGACAATTCTTGTACATCGCTGGCATTGGCCATTCGGCGAAGTACTTTCAACAACAGTATTACTCTATCTATACTGGTGGCATCTAGCATACTCGCCATCAGTACTCCTATTTCGTCTCTAGCTTCGCCCCGAATTAACAAGCCTTTTCTGGCTCGAATAAATAAGTCATTCAAAACAACTGCTTCGGGCATTTTCAAAAAGCCTTCTCCCCAAAAGTTAGCATCAAAGTGAATCACCGTTGACCTCGATTGCAAGTCCATACTTTGTTCAAAATAATGAGGGTCGCTTCTAAAAAAATGCGGGGCATTCGAGCCAATAAAAATCAGGTCGTCTTCACGGTAATTGCTCACGCCATCGCCTACTAGCAACATTCCTGTACCTGCATGGATATGTACAATTTCCAATTCGGGGTGATAATGCCAATGGCTGTAAAAATACGCCACGATGTCTTGTCGTATGCTAAATGACTGCTCAGGCATAACCTGAACTTTGCGAAATAAGGGCTTCATTGTGAGTAAATTACTATGGTTATCTACAAAAATATAGAGATTATGCCAATATAGTATCAAAACCTACTAATTAAAGAAAAGTTTCATTCATTTTTTTTCGCTCTCTTTGTAAAGAAATTTTACCATAATATCTTCCTATAATTCAATTAACAACTTTAGCGAATTCTATGAAAAAATTAACAGCCTGTGAGAATCTAGCATTGTGGCAGCAATTTAAGTCGGGAGATGTAAATGCTTTTCAGTTGGTTTATTTAACATACCACAAAGCCCTAATTCGCTATGGTAATAAAATTTCGGTAGATTCCGAATTGGTCATGGATGCTGTACATGATTTGTTCTTGAATTTATGGAATAGAAGAGGTAATTTGTCGGATACCGATAATATTGAGCCATACCTCAAAACATCTTTACGACACGAATTGGTACGTCGTGTTACCGATTCTCGCAATAGCTATTCGTTCGATAGCTCGCCCGAATTAGCCCATCAGTTTGAGCGAAATGCCTTTTACTTTCAACACGAAACCGACGAACGAGAAGCTACTTTCCAACGACTTGAGCGTGCTGTACAAGATTTGTCGCCAAGGGTTTTGGAAACCCTCAAAATGCGTTATTTCGATAAAATGGGAAACCAAGAAATTGCCGATAAAATGGGGATCAATTACCAGTCGGTCAACAACAACATTCACCGTGGAGTCGAGGCTCTGAGAGCTCGTTTTTACAAAGGTTAATCAACTACTTTTTTATAAATACAACATTAATTTAGAAGGATTTAACTAGGCCTGTTCCTTAAATCAATCGTATATTGTAGCGGTATCTCTTTGGATTGCCGCTACAAATTTGCCTTAAAACCCTTGGGTATTTTTGATATATTAAAGCATTTCAATACCCCATTTTGCCAGAAAATACTATCTAATTCATTACCCAAAAGCCTGTAAGCTACCTCCCAAAGCCATTTATTATCCTGTATTTCTCAGTAAATTAGGCTACCTTTGTAGCGTATAATCGAGAAAAATACGCATATCGCATGAACTATATTGAACTAAAGTTGACTGTAAATCCTGAATTTGCAGATATTTTTATGGCCGAATTGGGCGAAATTGGCTTTGAAACATTCACAGAAGAAGCTTATGGCCTCAACGCTTATATTACCGAGGATTTGTTTTCGGAAGAAACTATCGACGAAATCATGGAACGCTATTTGGCCATGACTCCTATTAGTTATAGCTATACGACTTTAGAAAAGAAGAACTGGAATGAGGAATGGGAAAAAAGTTATGAGCCAATCAGCGTAAATGGTTTGGTACGTGTACGTGCGAGTTTCCACGAACCCGACAACCAACACCGTTTTGATATTGTGATTAATCCTAAAATGTCGTTTGGTACTGGACACCACGAAACCACTTCGATGGTTTTGGGTATTCAAGGCTCACAATTGGCTGAGGAGCATCAGGGTAAAAAAGTACTTGATGTTGGTTGTGGAACGGGTATTTTGGCAATTATGGCAGCCAAATTAGGTGCTAGCTATGTGTCGGCTTTTGATATTGAAGAATGGGCTGCCGAAAATTCTCGCGAGAACGTGGAGTTGAACCATTGCGAAGGTGTCGTGGTAAGACAAGGAACTATCGACGACGAACCAGCAGATCTGTATGACATCGTCTTGGCAAATATCAATCGCAATATTCTAATGCGTGATATTCCGAAATATGTGACTTTTATGTTGCCAAAAGCCTATTTGGTCGTGAGTGGTTTTTATGAGCATGACATCGCAGATATTGAGCAAGTAGCTAACGAAGCAGGTTTGAAAAAGACCTTTTTTGATACCAAAAATAACTGGGCATCGGTTGTTTTTGAAAGAGAGTAATTGCTATTGATTATCTATAATTAGTCGATTTCTAACAAAAAAGGGATAAAGTCTATCAATTAAACTTTATCCCTTTTTCGATATAAGTTGGTAGAGACTCAATGCTTTGTATCTCCAAGCCAGTTACCCCAATATTTGGTTAACACCTAAGAATCAATGGTTTTATTGACATTTGAATTCGAGCGAATATCAGCGTTTTTTAGTATTATGAAAATCAATAGGTAGAAAATAAAAGAATCTTTATTAGCGGACAATCTAATCTGCTAATAAAGATTCTTTTAGGGAAAACCCCATTATTTCAGCTCTTATTTCTTAATTATTCCTTCTAAAACTTTAGGGTCTCCGTCGATTGGAGGAGTGCTAATACCCAAAAGCTGTGCAACAAACGGATACACATGAATATTTTGGAACGGTGCAATTTTTACGCCTTTCTTAATATTAGGGCCATTAGCATAAAAAATAGCTCCCATTTCGGGCGTTACATTAGGGTCAAATCCGTGTACACCCCACACTTTACGTTTTTCAGGTTTTTTGGCTAAAGATTCTTTGTTATAAAAACCATAACCAGGCTCTACAACCAACAACATATCTCCAATACGAGCATTGGTATTAAAATGCAAACTTTCGGGAATATCGGCTTTCTTGTAGATTTTAAAATGATTTTGTTTGGCTACAATAGCGTTATAGATTTCGTCTTCTTTTGCTTTATTTTTCAAAAAGATATTTCCGTGCGTACTATTATTAACAAACAAGAAATCTTCTTTATGTAAGCCTTCTAAAAAATTATCAGCAATAATAAACGTTTCGGGTCTATTTTGCATTTCGTACATACCGTGGTCGGCTGTAAGAATTACATTGACTGGCAATTTGATTTTTTTCAAACCATTCATCAACATTCCTACCAAGCTGTCGGCTTCCATTACTGCAGCCCTAGTTTCTGGCGAGTTAGGGCCATACTCATGACCTTGGGTATCTACCATCGAAAAATAAATGGTCATTAAATGAGGACGTTCGGCTTCGGGCAAATTCAACCAGTCAAATACTGCTTGAACACGTGTTGGATGAGGTACTTTGTCGTCGAAACGATGATAGTAACTTGGATACTCGCCCGCAATTTTGGCCTCTGAACCTACCCAAAAATACGAGGCGGCTTTCATGCCATTTTGCTGTACCAGCTGCCAAATAGGCAAGCCCCCATAATAGTAGGAGTCTTCTACTTTGTCTCGCTGGCGAATAGAATAAAAAGTATCACGCCCTTGGTCGTAAAAAGTATTGTCTATCAAACCATGATGGTCTGGATATAAGCCTGTTACTAAGGTATAGTGATTAGGAAACGTTTTACTAGGGTATGAAGGATACATTACCTCTGCGGCAGCTCCTTTTTTGATAAATTTTTTGATGTGCTTTACGGGGTATTTATTGATATAATCATAGCGAAAGCCATCAAATGATACCATTACAACATAGGGTTTGGTGTTGTTTTGAGCCAATGAGGCCAAACACCAACAACTCAAAACTAAAAGACTCAGGATTTTTTTCATGAAGTGTAATATTAAAATATGGAGAAATGTTGCTTCTTAAAATCAAAGATAAATACCATCATTCTTGATTTTGCCTCAAATTTAGAGGTAAAATCAATACTGTTTATGCAAATCAAACAATTCCTGCTGTTTTTACTTTATCTTACTAATTCGACACAGTTTTATCTAATACCCTTTTTGTTTTGGCAATACCTTTGCAAAAAAGTCGTTATTTTTACGAATAACCTATTGTTTACCGATGGGTGAATTTGAAACGTTGAAACAGGTTTTTACCTCAGATTACACAACTTATTTAAAACAAAATCAATGAAACTCAAAATTTACTTTTTGATAATGCTCGGAACGCTCATTTCTTCGCTATCGTACAGCCAAGGATTGCGGTTATCTGACAAACCTGAAGAATTTTTAGCTGATGCCCAAAATATACTCACCGTTTCGGGCAATCCTCAGGCAGCCAGTATTGCTCAGGCTTTTGAAAAACTCTGGACAAGCGATAAGCTTACCAGTACCCAAAAAGCCAAAATAGCAAGTGTAAGCAATTTTTTGTTCAAAAAGGGCTATAAACCTCCTCATTTTGCCAATATTTTTGAGGCTATTAATCAAGGGGTTACTACAAGCCTTATTGCATCAACTACCCTCGATGCTTTTTTAGAAACACTACGGAAGTCTGCAGAAAGTACCGATACCAAAACAACTTTACGTTATATCGACATCAGTAAGCTACTGTTTGGCAACAAAGCTATTTATTTTACCAACTACAATCGCCTTTATGCCTTCGATGGTAGTATTTCGTTTCAATTTAACGAACAAAAGGTAGAACTAGCCCCTGCCAATTCGACAACAAATACCGCTACACCTGCCAAAATAGATGACTGGGACGACAGTCCTCCTGTGGCTGGTGGTACTACCACAGCACCTACCAATGAAGAAGCACCTCTATTCCTCAATCCTGGGCCTGCTATTGTTTTCAAAAACATTAATCTTTCCATTGCCACAGCCAACGATTCGGTAACGCTTCAGGGTACAAGTGCGTCGTTGGGTATTAAAGATGGCGTATTGATAGGAACAGGAGGTAAATTTTCGTGGGAAAGCCTCGGTCAAGCCGACGTTTTTGCTGTTTTGAACAATTACAGCATGGATATTCGCAGTCCGAAGCTCCGAGCTGAGTCAGCTACCTTAACCTACCCTCAAAAAATAACAACTCCAATAAAAGGTATTTTTGAATTTCAGAGTAAAAAACGAGCAAAAAATGCTCCTGCGGGTTTTCCAAGATTTATGTCTTTCCAAAATGATGTTATCTTAAAAAACAGCCTCGACTTTGATTATCGTGGGGGCTTTGCTTTGGCTGGTAATAATATTTCAAGTACCTCGATCAACGAGAAATATGCTACCATTGCTGTAAAAAAAGATGGAAAAATAGCCTTTAAGATTTCATCTCGTAAATTTGAGATCGGCGACTCGCTGATTACTGCACCTGCTGCTACTTTTGTAGGATATTTTGCTGGAAATGACTCTATCTATCACCCTTCTGGCAAACTCATTTACGACCGAAAACAACAAGTATTGCGTTTGAGCAAGGTTGACAATGGTGGCTTCAAAGAGGCTGCTTATGCCGATAGCTATCATAAGCTCGAAATATCGGCCGATGCTATGCGTTGGAGTTTGAAAGACCATAAGGTTGATTTCTATATTTTGGTAGCCAAAAATGTAGTACCTGCCTTATTTGAATCTTTTGACTATTATAACCCTGAGCGTTTTAATAAGATTTCCGAAAATTTTAATTTCAACCCTCTTTTGGTTGTTTATAATTATACCAAAAAGAATAATGTAAATAATGTAACGCTTACGGAACTGGCCAAAGCTTACCAAAAAGATGTTAATAATTTAAGGCCTGTCTTTTTGGCAATGATGCAAAAGGGTTATTTTGAATATGACCCCGATGTAGAAAAAATCAAACTTTCACGCAAAGGCGACCACTACTTGTCGGTATACACTACCAAAAAAGACTACGACAACTTCCTGATTCCGTCGTATTATGCCACCAGCAGCAAAGATACCACCTCCAACGCCACCCTCAGCCTTACCGACAACCAGCTGATTATCAGAGGTGTAAAACAATTCTACCTTTCTGATTCGTTGAATGTATATATGGCTCCTTACGACAACCTGATCAAGGTAAACAAAGACCGAAACTTTGGTATAAGTGGCGAGCTAAAAACTGGTAATTTCCGCTTTAGAGGCAAAGATTTATCTTTTAATTATGGCGAATTCAGTGTTAAGCTCAACAAGATTGACTCTATCACTTTTATCCCTCAAAAAGAACTTGCCAAAAGAGGACGAACCGAAATCGGTGGCGACCTCAAATACGAATCGGGTACAATTTATATCAATAAATCCAATAATAAATCGGGACGACAACGCCTTGTTGAATATCCTCGCTTGGTAATTCCTACAGGTGTAACAGCCTATTTTGACCAAGCTTATCGAGAAAACATGGCTTATAGCAAAAAAATATACTTCAAAGTGCCAAGTATTGATTTTGACAGTTTAAATATTAAAGACATTGACTTTGTTGGAACGTTCTATTCCGACGGTATTTTCCCTCCTTTCAAAGAAACGCTTATTTCTATGCCCGACAATACACTTGGCTTTAGCCACAAGGTAACCGAAGGGAAATACAGCCTTTATAATACCAAAACCTTTATGAAGTTTGCAGGGCCGTTGGTAATGGATAAACGTGGCCTGCATACCGAAGGCGAAATCAACCACTTGACCGCTCAGATTCAGGCCAAAGAAGCCTTATTTACCCAAGATTCGGTGATTGCATCGGGAACAACGGGTCGGATCAATGAAGGTAATGTTGGGCAGGCATATTTTACCAAAGTAGATATTAAAAACTACTCACTCAAATGGCAACCTAAAGTAGATAGTATGCTTATCGAAACCAAAGGAAATTCTTTTGACTTCTATGCAGGTAGCTCGAAACTCGAAGGAAAATTATTGGTACGCCAATCGGGTATATTTGGGTTTGGGAAGGTACTTCGCCAAGACTCCGAAACTCAATCAGATAACTTTAAGTTTGGCAAAGAAGCCTTCAGTGCCGAACCGTCCAACCTTATGGTAGGGAACAACCTCAAATCGGCCAAACCTGCCTTATTGGGTAAACACATGAATGTCAACTTCAACTTGGCTACGGGTAAAGTAAGTATCAAAACACCTGCAAATCTACGATTGGAAGACTCTACGAGTTTGTATTTCCCTTACACGGCTTATCGTACCTCTATAACTAGTGCAGAATGGGACATCAACCAGAAAACTATTACGATGAAAGGCGATATTAAAAGCTCCACTTTTACGTCTATCGAGCCATCACAGGAAGGACTAACATTCAATGGCTCTGAGGCTCTTTACGAAATCGAAAGACAAGCTTTGAATATTAGTGGTGTACCATTTATTAAATCGGCCGATGCCAAAATTATTCCCGATAAAGGGCTAGTTTCTATTCGTCGTGATGCTGAAATGCGAAGCTTCCAAAATGCCAAATTACAAATCGATACACTCAATAGCTATCATAATTTGGTGAATGGCAATATCCGTATTGTATCTCGAAGCAAATTTGAAGGTGATGCCTTCTATCGTTTCCCTAATTTGATAAGTGATACTATCAATATTAAAATGGGTGATTTTGAATTCAAAGAAACTTCCCTAGAAGATAGAAAAGGTAAAAAATTGAAGGGATTGACCACTACTGCCAAAGCTACCATTGGAGAAAATGACAAATTCCATATTTCTTCTAAAATCTTGTATCGAGGCAACATCACAATGACTGCCGCCGAGAAAAACCTCAAAATGGATGGTTTTGTAAAACCCGAAAGCAAAAGCCGAAGCGATGTAATCAGCTGGGTAGCCTACAAAGGCAATAGTACCGACAACGTCAATATTGACATTCAGCCCAACCTCAAAGGCGACCTCAATACAACTTTGTTTGCGGGTTTGCATTTCAGAACGGCATCGGCTGGGCTTTATACCAGTTTCTTGACCGACAAGCCCGACCCCAAAGACGAAGACATTTTTGTGGTACACGGCAAGCTCAGAGATATTCCTAAAAGTAGCCGCTTTGAGGTAGGGCCTGACGAAACCGAAAAGTCGTATGAAGCTACTCGCTATATTTACGATGATACCAAGAAAACCCTCAACTTGGAAGGTAATTTCTCTTTCTTTCAGCCCAACAATTATATCCAAGCAACGGGTTTTGGTGAAATGAGAATCGACAGTGGCAAGCACAAATTTGACCAGATGTTGGTTATCAATTTCCCTATGCCTTCGGAAGTGCTAAAAGCTATGGCTGACAAAATCGTTAAAGTAAACCTTGATTCGAGAGACAATGATAGTGCCGATGAACCCGAAGATAAAGAGAGGCTTATGTCCAAATTGGCCAATTTGCTAGGCAACAAAACCATCGAACCGTTTGAACGTCGCCTAAAAAATGAACACGTACCTTTGCACAGTATTTCATCAAAACTGAATACGTCTTTGGTAATCTCAAAGGCTAATTTGAGGTATTCAGATATTCGTTCGGCATTTTATTCAATTGGCAAGCTAGGTATTGCAAGTATTGGAAGCACCGACATCAACGCCCAAATAGAAGGATATTTAGAAATCCGTAAAACGGTTGAAGGCGATGAGTTTTACCTTTATTTAGAACCTAGCCCCGATGTTTGGTATTTTATGGGGTATATCAAAAACGAAATGGGCGTTATCTCGTCGGATGATGAATTTAACAATGCCGTAGCCGCAAAAGCCAAAGGTGTAAAAAAAGGTAGTGGTAAAAATGCCTATATTTTTCTGGGTGTGGGTGCAGAAGAAAAAATTGGATTTACAGAATACTTCCAAGACAACTACAGAACTAAGTCGGAAAGAGGTAAGAAAATAACCAAAAAAGACGAGAAAAAAGACGAAAAGAAAAAAGAAGAGGCTAAAGAAGGTTTTTAGTATTGTTGCCTCAACATCCAGATAAATCATTATGCCGTATGTTTTAGCAAGCATACGGCATCATTGCTTTTCTAGCAGTTATTTACCCCAAAAACAACACTATTTTATTATATGTCTATAAGAGTAGTGATGTATCATAATAATCTTAAATTAATGATAAAATAAACTTTGAATTATACAGTATTTTCTAAAAAATGTGTATATTCGATACTATGAAAAAAATCTACTTTCTCATTTCCATACTGGTATCGTTCACACTGCTAAGCTGTGAAATAAATGATTATGTAGAACCAAAAGCTTTGCCAGAGCCAACTCAAGAAGGCCGTCAAACTTTTGGGGTGAAAATTAATGGCAATTTGTGGACACCCTTCCAGAAGTACCGTGTCAACCCTAACTTCAAACCTGCTCCTGTAGTGTGGGGCAAGCTCCAACAACAAACTCTACGTATTGCCGTAACCAACCAAGAAACCTTAGAATCTATTAGCCTTATGATTAACGGTGTAAATGGTATCGGAGAATACAAGTTTATGACTTACTATCCCAAAAATGCTTTAGAATTTTCTCCTTTTGCTAGCCTTTACCAAAGGTGTATCAATGGCAACTGTTCTCAATATGTGATTTGTAATACTTGCGATAACCAAGTAAACTTGACGCATTTTGATACTACCCGCAAAATATTTTCGGGTACATTTAGCGTTACTTTTCAGAAAAAAGACCACCCGCTCGAAACTATTACTCTTTCAGATGGTCGTTTCGACATCAAAGATTAGTGCTGAATGGGCTTTCTCTTCAATAACCAATAGCCGATTCCTCCCAATAAAAACAATACCCAGAGCTTTGCTACCAACAAAACCAAATCCTCAAACAAATACCACCCTTGTTTGATACTTCCCCACAATGCCACAAAAACATTAGGTCGAAAAATATGCTGATTATCTATATTAGGTAGTAGTTCGTGGTGCAGTTGTATAGCCTGATAAATATGTAAGTTTACCGTACTATAAGCCAGCTGGTCTTTTAGTTGCAAGGTTTCTACCTGCTTGTTATCGGCCTCCGACTGAATAGCATATAGGTTTTCCTCGGCAGTGGCGGTTTCGGCCAAACCCTTGGCTTTGGCTTGTACTTGCTTTGTATATTTTTTTTCAAATTGTGAAAAACGCTTTTTCCGCAAATCGCTAGCTACTAACATCAAGCTAACGTCGTTGGCACTTAGCTGTTGCGAGTCAAGGTACAACATCAATGGGCGAAGTTTTTCTAAAAAAATATCAAAATACGGTGTAGGTATTCTGACGATAATATCGCTATTTCTTTCAAAAGATTGATTTCTTAAAACAGAGTCTTCGCTTAAAGCTATTTCATGGCTATCTATTACCTGCGACGATAAGGTAGAGTGTGTCGTAAAGCCCCCTATTGACTCGGCCAATTGCCGAACCTGACTACTTGCATTTTGTACATCTTTAACCTTGAAGCGAAGGTCTGCGGTTCTCACAAACTTCCGTTCATTGGGTAACAATACGTCGTCATTCGCTGCTATATTCGCCGAATCGGCTGAACTCGTTTCGGCACTGAAACTTGCCTCAGATTTGCTTTCCGAGCAGGCATTCAGACACAGCAAACATACCCCTACCAAATACAGCCATAAAGATTTGAGCTTTTTCATAAGTAATAACGGTTTGATAAGATTGATTTTTCAGATAACGCTAGGTGATGTATGATATTTTAAATAATTAAAAACTTATTAATAAAAAATAAATTTAATCTTTATTTTTTATTAATAAGTTTTTATTCAACCTCATCGCTCTTGATGCCACACTCCTAGTTAGCCTAATAAACTATTACAAAAAATCACTTATCTCAAATACAAAACACTGATATTCAATAGACAAAATATGAGTTATCTCCAATTTTAGGTAATATTCAAAAAGGCCCCCTATTTGTGTTGGTTAGGATTCACAAGGTTGTCAAGTGAGCTTTGATGAGGCTTATCATTTGCTCAAATGATAAAAAATTAGGGGCTATTCATGCAAAAGGCGTTCGAAATTAGTTTTCGAACGCCTTTTGCATATTAAATTTCAGAATGACACATCTTTAGCCGCAAAGCATTGTGTCTCTACTGGTCAAAAACATATCCAAACCTCAAACATCAGCAAGTAATACTTAGTATTTGAGATGTTTAATTTTCTTGAGGTCTAGTATTACCACTTTACCCGACATAATATCAATCAATCCTTCTTGTTTAAAATCGGAAAGCGTTCTAATCAATGATTCGGTAGCTGTGCCTGCTACCGTTGCCAAATCTTCTCTTGAAATCTGTACGACAATATCTTCATCGCTACCTTCATTGATATGTTCAGCATATAAAATTAATGCTTCAGCCACTCGCTTTCGCAAAGAATTATAGGCTAGTCCGAGTAATTGTTGTTCTTTTTCGAGCAATTGTTTCGACAAAAATTTGATAAAACTAGTAGCCACTTCGGCATTAGTGGCCAGTATTCTCAAAAACTCATCCTTTGAAATATATAAAACTTGGGTTTCTTCTAAGGCAACTACCGTTTCTTGATAAAGTAACTGATGGAGCAAGGCATTATGTCCAAAAAAGCCTCCTGCATGATATAGACCCGTAACCAATTCTTTGCCTTCACTATTTTGACGAAAAGCCTTTACTTTTCCCGACTTGATATAGTACAATCTTGTAGCATCATCACCTTCGGCATACACCACCCCCTTTTTCTTGAAAACGTGCATTTTCTTTTCATCGAGGAGCGACAATAAACCTGTATTTAAGGCATTATCTCTGAAAAACGGATTGGTTGCTACCACCGAAAAGGTATCGGAAGGGTGAGCCTTAAAACTTTCATTTCTCCGTAAACGAGTTTCGATAGCCGACAGCAATTCTATTTCATCAAAAGGTTTGGTCAGGTAATCATCAGCCCCCAGTTCCATGCCTTTTCTAAAATCGCCACGTTCCGACTTGGCTGTCAACAAAATAATAGGAATATCCTTTAGTTCAGGGTTTTTTCCAAAAACCTTCAATACGCCATAGCCATCCAACACAGGCATCATAACATCACAAATCACCAAATCTGGCTGCTGAAGAAGGGCTTTTTCTACACCTACTTTTCCATTTTCGGCAGTATATACTTCATAGTTCGACAATTCGAGTATCTCGGCCGTATTGCGGCGAAGCTGGTCATCGTCTTCTATCAGTAGTATCTTTTGCATCTTTATTATTTATAGGTTTATCAAAGTGTATTTTTCATTTCTTGCATAACCTTAGAAAGGTAAAAATTCAAGGGTCTTTCTATTACATCATCGCCCAAAGCCCCTATACTTAGCGATTCTTCCAGTAGCTGGGTTAAGGTTTTTACATTTTCCAATATAGTTTGGATATGCTCTTCTTGCTTAGCCACATTACCTATTTTATTATACTTGCTGAGTAAATTAGCCGACGACGATATAATACCCAAAGGTGTACGAAACTCGTGGGAGGCAAAGGTGATAAACTGCGACTTCAGTTCGTTGAGTCGGTGTTCTCGGTGAAGTGCCTCCGATAATTCATATTTTGATTGTTCTAGCTTTGACAGCGTATCGAGCAATACCGATGTCCGATAAGATATTACTTGGTCGATTTGGTTTTTGAAATAGTTACGACCAGTAACACCATTTTCTTTTTCAAACTGTAAAAGCTTTTCTAAATTGAGTATTCGTGTTATCAAATAAGTTTGGTTATTGTACGAAAAAGTATTGATATTGATAAGCCCCCAAAAGAACGTCCCGTCATGTACACGGCACTCTACCTCTTCCGACCACACACCCGTTTCTTCAAGAGCCTTCCTAACAATCAAATCTTGAGCGGGCGTATTAGGCGTTTTTCTGACTTCTACCCCATACTTTTCGCTAAAATCTTTTTCATCTTTTACTTTAAAGGTATCCAAACCACTTTTGTTGATAAGCACAACCTCGGCAGTTTCATAATTATACACACTCACAAACACCCCTAAATGTGTGAGTATGGCACTTAGTATTGCTTCGTTGAGCGATTGATTGAGCATGAGTTTAAAAAATATTCGCTTAATAATTATCTATTTATTATGTACTTGTTAGCTGTCATAAATACCTTATAACTGCCAAATCTGTATCAAATTATCACTCTTGCTGATGAATCACTTATGGCCGAGCTACCCTATTAGGTATTGTTCAGCTTATTATTGTTGGAAAAGAAATATATTGACGAGGGGCTTAGAGTATTGAGTAATAGGGTTGATAGTTGTGCGGTTTTAAATTACGCCTATTTTACTGGTAATATCGCATTTCCATCAAAAATAGGCTTGTTTTGCCTACAATACTATTACATTTTTACAAATTTGAGATTATACTTGAATTTATTGCCTGACCACTATCATAACTTTCTATTGAATATCGTCACCTTTTTTCCATATAAAATTAAAGAACTTTGTGACATCAAGTGGTAGATTTACTTCATACTTGTAGGTTTAGAGGTTAAAAAAGAAAGCAGTTCTGATGTTCGGGACTGCTTTTTTGTGTTAAATTTGGCTGAATATTAATCCAATTCAATCCCATAATATTATTTTGAAAGAGTTAATTGGGTTTTTCGGAGCCAAGCTCTCCGGCGAACAGTCCTCTGACTACATTGCTTTTATTGAAGACTTCTATAACAATGCACCCAATGGTTATCATTCATTGGATGTCGATGGCTACTACCTCAAGGTCAACGATACCGAGCTTAGGCTATTAGGTTATACTCGCGAAGAGTTGGTGGGCAAAGTACGGTTTATCGACCTAATGCCTACTGAACTAAAAGACGAATCAGCCAAGATTTATGAAAAATTTAAAAAAGAGGGTACTGCTCGCAATTTAGAGTTTGAGTTGCTTACCAAAGATGGCAGAGTTATTCCTATTTTGCTCAACGCCAATGCTATATACGACGAAGAGGGTAATTTTATCACAACGCATTCCATGATTATTGATATTTCGGAAAGAAAAAATCTGGAAAAAGTATTATTAGCTCAAAATCAAGAACTTAATCGCCTCAACGAACAACTTTTTCATATCAATCAGGAAAAAAACCGTTTTATTGGTATTGCCTCGCATGATTTACAAAATCCGCTAACCAATATTAAGCTGATTGCTGGAAAGTTTAGAAAAACGGCTCAAAACCTTAGCGATAGCCAACGCCGCTGGATTGACGAACTGGTGAATACCACCGACCGCATGGCCTCTTTGATTAAAAATATGCTAAGTATTAATCGTATTGAAAGAGATACCGTAAACCCTGACTTTGAACAACATAATATTGTAGAGTTACTTACCACTTCGCTAAGTAGATTTGAGGAAATAGCCACCCGTAAGCAAATAAAAATACATTTTGAAAGTGATTCTGACAGCCTAATCGCTAATACCGACCCCGATTATTTAACCGAAATTATTGAAAATCTGGTATCCAATGCTATAAAATTTTCGTACAATAATACTTCTATTTGGGTAAGCCTAAGCCAAAATTCAGAGCAGCTTACCTTACAAGTAACCGACCAAGGGCAGGGTATTTTGGAAGAAGAAAAAACCTTATTATTTAGAAGATTCCAGAAGCTAAGTGCCAAACCTACATCTAACGAATCATCGACAGGATTGGGCTTATCGATAGTAAAAGAACTTACCGAACAGCTAGGAGGCACTATTTCTTGTGAAAGCAAAGTGGGTATTGGTACGGCTTTTATCGTGCATCTGCCCTTATAAAAGCTATACCGTTACCAGACCGATATAAGCACCATTTAGCATTCGGTAGCACTGAGTGCCAAACCTGCTTCGGAGGTTTCCTTATATTTTTTTGACATATCTTTTCCTGTTGCCTTCATTACTTTTATCACGCTGTCTAACGATATTTTTTGTAAAGAGCTATCGCCAGCAGTAGCCAACAAAAAGGCATTATATGCCTTAACAGCCCCCATTGCATTTCGTTCGATACACGGAATCTGGACATACCCGCCGATAGGGTCGCAGGTCATACCAAGATGATGCTCAATGGCTATTTCGGCAGCCGATTCCATGACATTTATATTTTGGGTAGTACAATACGCTAGCATAGCGGCGGCCATTGCCGAAGCCGAACCTATTTCGCCCATACACCCCATTTCGGCACCCGAAATACTGGCATTATGCTTTACCAAAAACCCTACCGCTGCAGCAGCTAGCATTCCTTCACGCATTTGGGCAGCCGAATAATGAAAATGCGTTTTTAACAAATATGTAATACCCGGAATAACCCCCGATGCTCCCGACGTTGGGGCTGTAACAACGATATGCCCAGCTGCATTTTCTTCAGATGCCGCCAAACAATAGGCATTCAGGAAGATAAGAAAGCTATCGCTTGTTAAGGCCAGTTTCTTCGCTTTTTGATATAACAAAGGTGCTTTTCTGTGTAATTTGATAGTACCGGGTAGTATTCTTTTATCTTTTAGGCCACGCCTTACGGCTTTGTGCATAAAGTCTAAAATAGTGTCTATTTTTCGTTCTATTTCTTTCTTGCCACAGCCTGTCAATGCTACCTCGTTGGCTAGCATTAGCTCACCCAAAGTTATTTGTTCTTGCTGTAAATGAGCCTTCAACTCTTTCATGCTACTGTAGGCATATTTAGGCGTTTTATCTGAAGTAGTACTTATTTTTTGTCCTTTTCGGTAAATAAACCCTCCTCCTACCGAATAATATTCGTGTTGTAAAAGTACTTTGTCTTGTATTAGCAACTTCAACACCATCGTATTGGCATAAGGCGAATCGTATTTACCTTTTTCAAAAATAATACTATTGGTATCAACCTTTATGGTGTGCCCCTGAACTTTCACGGTGTATTCGTTAGTTATCTCTTTAAGAATCAACGAAAACTGTACAGGGTCGCAGGTTTCGGGTGTCCAACCCAAAAGCCCCGCTATTACAGCACGGTCGGTACCATGCCCTTTACCAGTAGCACTCAGCGAGCCATACAAATGAATACGAATAGCCAAAGGTTCGGTAAGTAACTCAGGCTTCAAAGCGTTCATTTCGGCCAAAAAATCTAATGAAGCTTTCATTGGGCCAATAGTATGCGAGCTTGATGGCCCTGGTCCAATTTTGAAAAGGTCAAAAATGGAGGTTGTAATGCAATTTTTTATCATAGCTTTGTTGAAGAAGAATGTTTGCGAAGTTATAGAATATTCATGAAAAATACACTTGGTGCTTTAGAATCAAACCGCTGTGAATAGTTGTAATGGGATTTTGTTATATGAATGGGTATTCATATATTTGTATAAATATTTAACATATATTATTATGACAACGGTAGCCTACAAAATCAATAAAGAAAAATTGGAAAAAGCAGCCTTTATCTTAAAGACTGTGGCACATCCTACCCGATTAGCAATCGTTGATTTATTATCTCTACAAGAAAGGCTCTCAGTAAACGAAATTTGTGAGATACTCCAGTGCGAACAATCGTTGTTGTCGCATCACCTCATCAATATGAAACTGAAAGGAATCTTGCGTTCGGAGAAAGACGGACTCAATGTTTTTTACTCCTTAAAAGAACGAGATGTAACCAAGCTCATTGATTGTATAGAACACTGTAATTGTAACTTTTAGCAATAAACGAATATATGCTATGGATTTTGACATAGCATTTTTTTGAATATCATAAATGAATAGGACATCATATATTCATATACTGATTTATGGACGACTTAAATAGTAACTACTGGAACGAACGCTACGCCCAAGGGCAAATAGGCTGGGATTTGGGAACGGCATCGCCTCCGATTGCTAGCTATATTGGGCAAATTAAGGATAAAAATACAAGGATATTACTTCCTGGCTGTGGCAATGGACACGAAGCGGTATTATTGGCAACATTAGGATTTAATCATGTTACGGTATTGGATATTGCCCCTTTGGCGGTCGAAAACTTGCAGAAAAAGTTGATTAATTTTCCGCATATTCGTATTCTTTGTGAGGACTTTTTTGGCCATCAAGCAGAATATGATTTAATTTTGGAACAGACCTTCTTTTGTGCTATTGACCCATCACTCAGAGAACAATACGTACAGAAAATGAATGATTTGTTGGCTCCTAATGGCAAACTGGTTGGACTATTATTTGCTAACGAATTTGAGAAAGTAGGCCCACCATTTGGCGGCAATATTGTAGCGTATCAACAATTATTTGCTCCGTATTTTATTATTCGTACAATGGAACAATGCTATAATTCTGTTAGGCCACGGCAAGGTAATGAGTTATTTATTCACTTTGAAAAAAAACACATACTTTCATAATACTCTTTGGCAAGGTAAGTATGTTTAGCCGTAATATCTTGACTTTATGCTTCTGCTTATTTGTCAAATATGCAATAAGACTAGCAAACCCAACATAAATTATCCATTTTTAATTCATAACAATAGCACACTCAAAAATATCATAACAATGGCAAGTTCATTTGAAAATATTATCGATTCAGAAACACCTGTGTTAGTAGATTTTTATGCTACTTGGTGTGGCCCTTGCAAAACAATGTCTCCTATTTTGACAGACCTCAAAAAAAGAATAGGCGATAATGTCAAAATCATCAAAATTGATGTTGATAAGGCTCAAGCATTGGCTCAGGAGCTTCGTATTAGTGGTGTTGCTGATTTTGTACAAAAATAGTCAACCTGTTTGGCGGCAATCGGGCGTTGTACCTTTACACCAATTAGAACAGGTTATTAATCAGTTCTCATAGTAGCTATTGTCAAATCTATTTTTTCCACCATAATTATAGAATTAAAAAATGAAAGAGCCAAATAAGATTGAAGCGATGGTCAAAGCCAAATGTCCACAATGCCGCAAAGGAAACTTATTTACACACCCTTGGTGGAATCTTTTTAAGTTTGACAGAATGCACGTTCATTGTCCCGAATGTGGTTTACGTTACGAACGTGAACCCGGTTTCTTTTATGGAGCTATGTATATTAGTTATGCTTTTACGGTAGGCATTATGTTGGTGGGCGGTTTCATTATATACAACTACTTTGGCGACCCCGAGCCGCTAGGATATATCATACCAATTGTACTGATTTCGGTATTGTTTGTACCGTTTAATTTTAGAATTGCTAGGGTACTATTTATCCACTTCTTTTCAGGGGTTGAATACAAAAAAGAAAAAAAAGCTTCTTCTCAGAAATAAAAAACTAACCAAGCGAAATACCAATATATCGTTCCATTATTAAGTCTGATTATTGGACAATAGTGAGGTTGCTGAAAATAATTGTATATTTTAATATTAAATGATGGATTATCAAGCACTCACCACTTTTGTCTCAATAGAAACTCGTTATGTAATAGAGCTAGAGAAATGTCCAATAATCAGCATTTGTAGCAATGCCATCTTTTCTATAAACTACTGTATTTTAATATCTTAACCATTTCAAAACCACAATGGATTCAAAAAAAATATTGATAAGCCTTCTTTTTTGTAGTCTTAGTTTTTTTGGCCAAGCTCAAAGCAAAGCATTTAAAGCTACTTTGAATACTATTTTGAAAGGGTCTGTTCCTTTTATTACTTGCGAAGAACTCAAAAAGCAACCCAATGCCCTATTGCTCGACTGCCGACCAGCCAACGAATATCAAGTAAGTCATTTACAAAATGCAGTACGGATTGGGTACGACGATTTTAGCTTGAAAAAAGTAAAATCTATTGCCAAAAATACCCCGATTGTAGTGTATTGCTCTATTGGAGCAAGAAGCGAACAAATCGGCGAAAAACTTATAGCAGAGGGTTATACCCATGTGCAAAATCTATATGGTAGTATTTTTGAATGGGTCAATCAGGGCAATCCTGTGTATGATGCCACAGGCAAAGTTACCCAGAAAGTACATGCTTATTCGCCAATTTGGGGTGTATGGCTAGAAAAAGGCGAAAAAGTTTACTGAATTTGGGTCAATAACCAACGTACTATTTTGTGTGGCTCGGCAATAGACCACGAATGCGGGTTTTTCACCTTTTGCTGCCGCCGCCATCCTTTATCTACCGACAACACCAGCTCGGCTTTGGTATTACCAATAATCTTTAAGGTATTAATCATAGCTACACAATCTATACTATTGAGGTCGTACAAATCACGGTTGCGTTCTTTCATTTGCCATTCAATAGCTGGCTCGGATAATAATTGAATAGGAATATTTTTAAAAATACCAATACGAGCCAAATCCCTGTTTTTATACGAAAAACAAGATAACTCCTGATACCTTTGAGGATTTTGCTGTGGTGTACCGTCAAAAACTGTTCTGATTCGCTCAGCTAAATATTTGGCTTCTTCGTTGGCGATAGCCGATTGACTTAACCAAATGGTATGTTCTATTGATTCATAAAAACGTTCAAAATCAAGAGGTGGGTCAATCCCAAAAACAGCTTTGGGCAAAGGAGTACACTGCCCCTTCAAGGCCCTTTCTGCCCATTTTATAGCACCTGAACCGCCCAATGAAAATCCCCCAACTAGAAAAGGTATCTTCGATAAATCATATTGCTGAATGGCTTGTTTTACTAAGCTATCTATATCATATTGTGACTTTTCGTCAATATAAAAAGTTTGCCAACCTGCCGACAACGCTGGAATAATCACCAGTATACCATTTTGGGCTGCTACTCGTGGAATATCTGTTTCTTTGAGTACCGACTGTGGGGTTTCGCCAAAACCCGCAAGGAGTAGCATCCAAGCTTTGGGCGTACTCTGAGGCTGCATTACGGCATAATAATTAGACAGCGTATCGCTCAGATTATTATAATGCCATTTTAACCGTTGTGCATAAAAAGAATGCCCCCACAAACAACAAATAGTAAGCATCCATCCTATTCTTTTTCTATTCATAAGCACCAAAATGGCATGCCCGTTGCCGAACATGCCATTCTTTGAGTAATATTCTGACTATTCAACAACGACTCTTTTTACAGTGCCATCTTCTTTTTGAGTTACTGTTACAAAAAGTGTGCCTTTCGTATTCTTTTTGAGCTCTACTTGTCCCATAAATTCTCCTTCAAAATCTTTGATTTTCTGAGAACCTACCTCTTTCCCTTTTACATCGGTAATAGTAATACTCACATCTCCTTTATCTGGAGCTACAAACTTGAGGTTCAATCTATTATCGAATGGCTTATTGGGATATACCCGAAGCCCTTTAATAGTAGACACCTCGTTGCTTGAACCATCAATAAATGCAAACGAACGTGTACCATTGTTAAAATGCTCAATTTGGGGTCGAAGATTACGGTCGAAGTCTTTGAAACTTTTGTCAAAATCTTTTCCTAAAGACCTAAAATCAAAGCTGAATGCCGTATCCTCATCACCTTTATCAATACGCTTGCCATCTCGATATATCTCTACTCTGCGTTTTTGCTGGTTTGTTCTGGGTGCTCTTTTAGCCCAAATATCAGAAGAGTCTCTATCTTGACGTTCGATAAAGACATTAGTGTCTCTATCTGTATCTACTTTAATTCTTAACTTGGCTCTTTCACCATTATGCGAATTAGCCAATAACGAATCCGTAATTCTACTAACCAACTGGTCTTTCTCGGCACGGCTCAATCCTGCTGTTTCGTAAGTACGATCAAAAACCTCTTTTTTATCGCCATCCGACGACTCCACATGAATTTTCAACTTGCCTTCTTTATCCTCAATACTTTGAGAAATACTTTTTTTCTGTGCGATAGTCGAAATACTAAGCATCATCAACAATGCAGTGCCTAATTGTTTCCAATTATTGTTCATAGTCTTTGTGATTTAATAGAATGAAAAATAATTTATTAACTTCAAAAATATGGTTACAGTTGTGTTTTCTACGGTTCTAATATCAATAACAAGTTTCGGGCATTCGTTATTTTATCAAATAAAACAAACTTAATGAACCTATTCAATATCAAAGCCTTAAAGAGTGTTAAAAGATGTTAAAAGCCATTACTCATATAGGAATTAGATTAATTTTGCAGAGGTCTTATCTACCAACCTCTTATTGGGTATGCTCATGAACTTTTGTATAAGGATACCATTTTCCTACAAAATGATGCACCAAGTCATAAATTTATGCCCATAATTTTGCAATAATTTTGAAAATGTTCAGCCAATACGCCATTTAATAGCGTGAGGACAGTTTAGCAAATGACCAAAAGAAAAATACAATATATAATAGCCTTGATGGCATTTGGCTCGTTGGGGCTTATCATATTTCAGTTTTACTGGCTGGGATTTACTTTGCGTGCCAAAAACGAGCAGTTTGGTAGCGATGTCCGTGATGCCATGCAACGTGTGGTACGACGTTTGGGACAAGAAGAGTTTTTCTTTTTGGCCAAGCAAAAAATGGATGCCCAAGAAAAACAAAAACAATTGGCTGCCATTGCCAAGCCTGTCAATGCCAAAGAAAGTGCCAAAGGCCTTGCTAGCAAAACACCTACGCCTACTAGCAATGTACCACTTAGCCTAGAAGGGGTGGCTACAATTACGCTTCCTTCCGATATTTTGGTATCGAAAAGTACCGAAATATTACCCAATGGCGAAATCAGAGAATATGAGGAGTTTTCGGTAAATATGGATTTGGAAGAGATTCAGAAAAGACTCAATGAAAATAAACAATTGGATGCCATTTTTGCAGAAGCCCTTCGTCAACGAGAACAGGCTCAGTACAAACAGGATTCGGCCATAAAAGCCAAAAAATTGGCCGATCAAAAGAAAAAACAAAAAGAACATCACACCAACGACGATACCTCAATCGCTCAAGAAAAGCACGATGTAAACGACCAAGGGCAAATGGCCAAAGAGGTATTTAATGACTTTTTGTTCAAGAAAAGAAATATCTACGAACGTATCAATTACTTTGTTTTAGATTCATTGCTCAGATACGAAATCAAAAATAAGGGTATCAATATTCCCTTTGAGTATGGTATTAGTACCAAAGAACAGCCAAGTTTGCTGCACTATGCGTCTTCGCTAAAATACAAAGCTAATGGCTTGAAAAGCGATAAAGATACCTATTTGGTCAATCTTTTCCCGAATGATTTCTCCAATTCAGAAAGCTATTTGAGGGTGTATTTTCCCAACCAAGACCGCTACATTATGCGTAATATGTGGGTAATGTACACCAGTTCGTTACTTTTGATATTGGTAGTATTGGGTTGCTTTTATATTGCTGTCAATACGATTGTCAAACAAAAGCATTTGGCCGACATCAAAAACGATTTTATCAATAATATGACCCATGAGTTTAAAACACCTATTTCTACTATATCTTTGGCAACTCAAATGCTTCAAGACAAAGATGTGGCAGCTAGCAAAACCATGTTTAATCGCTATTTGAATATTATTAAGGATGAAAACAAACGGCTTGGCTCGCAGGTAGAAAAGGTGCTTCAAACTGCCCAAATGGAACGAGGCGAACTAAAACTCAAGTTGGGCTTGGTAAATGTACATCAGGTAATAGAACACGTTTTGGAGAATATTAGCCCACAGATTGAACTACGAGATGGCGAAATAACGCTAGATTTGCAGGCACATAATAGCGAAATCGAAGCAGACGAAGTACATTTAACCAATATTATTTTTAATCTATTAGATAACGCCAATAAGTATTCCTTAGAAAAACCCATTATTTCGATTGCTACCGCCGAGGTAGAAGGGGGTATTTCTATAAAGGTGAGTGACAAAGGTATAGGCATGGGAAAAGAATCTATCAAGAATATTTTTGAGAAGTTTTACCGTGTACCGACAGGTAATTTACATGATGTGAAGGGCTTTGGATTGGGATTGAGTTATGTAAAAAAAATGGTGGATGAGCATCATGGCAAAATAAAAGTACAAAGTAAACTAGGCGAAGGAAGCCAGTTTGAGATTATTTTGCCAAGTTCAGCAGCTCGCTCCACCCATTAATAAAGGCTCTCCTGATTTTTATTCCTACACAAATTCAAGATTTACGCACAGAATATGACCAAGATTTTATTAGCCGAAGATGACCCAAATTTAGGGCAACTTTTACAAGAATACCTAACCATTAAAGGTTATGAAACCATACTAGCTAAGGATGGCGACGATGCCCTTTCTAAGTTTGTATTGATGGATTACGACCTTTGTATTTTTGATGTAATGATGCCTAAAAAAGATGGTTTTACATTGGCAAAAGAGGTCAGAATGTCGGATAAAGATACGCCTATTATATTTCTTACGGCCAAGGCTATGAAAGAAGATACGCTACAGGGCTTTAAGGTGGGAGCAGATGATTATATGACCAAACCTTTTTCGATGGAAGAGCTTCTTGCCCGAATCCAAGCGATTTTGAGAAGAAGCCAAAAAATCACTAATACTCACGATATTAAAACCACAGTATTTAGTATTGGTGGATACCAGTTTGATGCCGAAAAACAATTGCTTACGCATGAAACAGGTCCTCAAAAGCTCACCTCGAAAGAAAGTGAATTACTGAAATTGCTATGCGAAAATATGGGAAAACCTGTGAGCAGAAGCTTTGCCTTAAAAATGGTTTGGGGCGACGACACCTATTTCAATGCCCGAAGTATGGATGTTTATATTACCAAGCTACGAAAATTCTTCAAAGAAGAGCCTAGTATTCAAATCATTAACCTTCATGGAGAAGGCTTTAAATTGATGGGCTAAAGGGTTTTGAATAAGTTTATATTTTGATGATTCAGTTTTTATATTTAACACTTAGCTACTCATATTTGCTATAGCAATCATATATCTACTTTTCTGGAAAGGTTCATTAGTTATAGAATACAGAGTATCACAAAGGAAAATACCAGAACAAACCCTCTGTGATACTCTGTAAAATTTTGGATTATGCCAATACTTCCCCTTCAATCCCTTCATTGCCTTTTTGCACCTTCGATAACTTAATTTGGTAACAACGCATATTTATGAGTAAATTAAGCAATAATAGCATACTCTATTTACTATTTTATTGTACCAAATACATTCCTTTATGACCGATATTATTTTAGCGATTCTTTCGATAGTCTTATTGCTTACAGGACTTGCAGGGGCAGTATTGCCTATTCCGGGGCCACCACTTAGCTTGGCTGGGCTTTTTTGTTTACACTATTCCAAATATGCTAATTTTGATAAACGCACCCTTATTGTTTTTACGATACTTACCATAGCCATGAGTATCTTAGACTATTATGCTCCTATTTGGGGAACAAAGAAGTTTGGTGGCACAAAATTCGGTGCTTGGGGTTCTACTATTGGTTTATTGGTAGGCTTGTTTTTTATTCCAGCCATTGGTATGTTTATTGGAGCATTTGTAGGTGCATTGATAGGCGAGTTGATAGGTGGCACAAGCTTTGACAGAGCTGTTAAAGCTGCTATAGGCTCATTTATTGGCCTAGCCACAGGGATTGTTGGGAAAGTACTACTTTGTTTGGCTATGCTTATTTTAGGCGGTGTAGCATTAGGCGAATACCTTGTAATAGTACTGGGCTAATCCATAAAAAAATCCTGCCGACCAAAGTCAGCAGGATTTTTTATATGGATTAGATTCCAAAGCTAGGCTTATTCAGCTTTACCTTTTTTCTCTAATTTTTTCTTCGCTTCTTCACGAGCCGAGTCTTCCATTTGAGCTTTCAAAGCTGATAAAGCATCTAAGTCGCCAAGAGTTGATTTCTCAACAGTACTAACAACTTTTTCTACGTCTTTAGCAGTTTTCTTTTTCTCTTCTTGAACAGCCTCTTCTTTAGCATCGTTGTATACTCTTGTGTGAGAAAGAGTAATCTTACGGTCGTCTTTGTTGAATTCAATAACTTTGAAATCAAGTTGTTCACCAACTTCACCTACAGAGCCATCTTCTTTCACCAATTGTTTCAATTGAGTAGTTCCTTCGATACCGTAAGGCAATTCCAAAGTAGCCCCTTTATCATTTTTACCAACGATAGTTGATTTATGAATAGAACCTACAGTGAAGATTGATTCGAAAGTATCCCAAGGGTTTTCTTCCAATTGTTTGTGACCTAAAGCCAAACGACGATTGTCAGCATCTAATTCCAAAACAACAACATCTAATTTTTCACCAACTTTGATGAATTCAGATGGGTGTTTGATTTTCTTAGTCCAAGACAAGTCTGAAACGTGTACTAAACCATCAATACCTTCTTCTAATTCAAGGAACAAGCCGAAGTTAGTCAAGTTACGTACAGTACCAGTGTGCTTAGTACCTACAGCATATTTGCTCAACAAATCTTGTTTAGTCCAAGGGTCTTCAGTCAATTGTTTGATACCCAATGACATTTTACGCTCAGAACGGTCAAGAGTCAATACAACAGCTTCGATTTCGTCACCCACTTTCAAGAAATCTTGAGGGTTACGCAAGTGTTGTGACCAAGACATTTCAGATACGTGAATCAAACCTTCAACACCTGGCAATACTTCCAAGAAAGCACCGTAGTCAGCTACGTTAACTACTTTACCTTTTACTTTAGAACCGATTTCTACGGTTGCTGCCAAAGCATCCCAAGGGTGTGCTTGCAATTGTTTCATACCCAAAGAGATACGTTTTTTGTTCTCGTCGAAGTCCAAAACAACCACTTGGATTTTCTGATCCAATTTAAGCAACTCTTGTGGGTGATTGATACGGCCCCAAGAAATATCTGTGATGTGAAGTAAACCGTCAACACCACCCAAGTCGATGAACACACCGAAGTTAGTCATGTTCTTGATAACACCTTCAAGGACTTGTCCTTTTTCTAGGTTATTCAAGATTAATTGACGTTGTTCTTCAAGGTCTTTTTCGATAAGTACCTTGTGAGATACAACTACGTTATCGTTAGCGTGGTTGATTTTCACAACCTTCACTTCCATTTTCTTACCTACAAAGATATCGAAATCGCGGATTGGCTTAACGTCGATTTGAGAACCTGGCAAGAACGCCTCAACTCCAAAAATATCAACAATAAGACCACCTTTAGTACGGCGCTTAACAAAACCATCGATAACGGTATCTTGCTCAAGAGCATCTTCGATGTTTTTCCAAGCTGTCATTACTTTCGCTAATTTACGAGAAAGGATCAATTGACCTGCTTTGTCTTCTTGATTCTCAACGTAAACATCTACTACGTCTCCAACTTTCAACTCAGGCATATCTCTGAATTCTGAAGTTGGAACCATACCGTCTGATTTGAAACCGATGTTCAAAATCACTTCACGGTCTGTAATACCTACAACTGTACCTTTTACTACTTCTTTTTCAGTAACGAGGTTTAATGTACCTTCAATAAGAGCTTCTAATCTTGCTCTTTCTTCGGCAGAATAACCACCACCGATACCTTTTGTGCCGACTAAGTCCCAGTCGAAATCTGCTAATTGATTAGCCATGTTTGCTTAAAAGCCCTCTTTACATCAATGTGGCGGGCAAACACATTGAATTTTAGTGAAATTTCCCAGTTTATTGGGGGTGCAAAGGTACAAAAAAATCCTAATATTCTGAAAATGAGACAAGAATATTTTTTACTGCTTTGAACTATCAATGGCTCTTTTTACCAAGATAAACAACCCATAAACCGATACTACAATCAAACCTATAATCAATAATTGTGTAAAACTGCCTTCGCTTGGGTGCTCTAAGAGCATTTTGACTTCTTTGGCTTGTGTACCAAGCCAAAGAGAAAGCAGTGTTCGAGGAAGCATTCCGATAAAACCTGCTGTCATAAAATTGCGAAGGTCGGCTCTTGAAAACGAAAAGATAAGGTTACTAACGGCAAAAGGCAATACTGGCGATAACCTTGCTAAGAGTATTATCTTAAATTCTTGCTTTTGAAGATTATTCATTACTTTTTTTACTTCTGGCTTTTCAGTCAATATTTGTAAAAATCGCCCTCCGTCAATTTTTTCGGCCACTTTAAATCCAATAATAGAAGCTACCCAATAGCTCAGACAAACAGGAATAATGGCACTCCAGCCTAGAAAATAACCACTAAGCAAGGCAACAAAGGTTGTCGGTGTCATAGCAAATGACATTGTAAAACAAGCCATTAGGTATATAACTGCCCAGTTTTGCCAAGAAAAAGCCTGTATTTGGGCTTCATGAAAAACCACCCAGTAAGTGATAGATGAACTTACTAGCAAGGGCATTAGCCCCAAAAAAAAGGCGTAGACGATTGAAAAAGTATTTTTTTTTAAAAACTCCAGCATGATATTGCGATTGGTCACGAACCTGAGGCTCTTGATTATTAAAACTCTTCAAATTTCAAGGGCAACAAATCGCCTATTGAGTCGGTTACTAATACCTGATTATTAGCTCCTAACATCAATAAGCGAATAGGGTGCTTTTGGCGAACCTCGTATTCGAGCATTGCTTGACGGCAAGCCCCACACGGTGGAACTCCTCTAAAATCGTCTCCTTTTCCCGGGCGAGCTATCACAGCAATGGCTTTGATTTGCTTGTCGGGGTGGTTAGCACCTACCCAAAATATAGCCGATTGTTCGGCACAAGAACCCGAAGGAAATGCTGCATTTTCTTGGTTATTGGCAGTAATAATGGTGTCGTCGTCTAAGAGTACGGCTGCCCCCACATGAAACTGTGAATAAGGGGCATACGATTTATAAGTAGCCTTTCTGGCCTCTATCAAAAGCAACTGTTCTTTGGTGCTTAATTCTGTTTCTGAATCGTACGATTCAAGCGAAATGGTGACGTTTACTCTTTGCATAGTTTTAGTATGTTTTAGAAATAGGGAAAGATATAACGCACTGTTTTCCAGAAAAGTTCTTCATCCATGAAAATTTATCACGATAGTATGTAAGTATCACATTAACAAAGCAATAGAAGATATGTTTAGCTATCTGAAAGCCCCAAAATCAAAAAGCTCCAGACCCAAATATGTCCAGAGCTTTTTGATAATTATAAGAACAAATGTATTTGATAGAAAGACTGCTCATTCAAACACATTCATAGACTTAGTATGACTTTGCGATATTGGTAAATTCACGAGATTTCAATGAAGCACCGCCAATCAACCCACCGTCGATATCGGCACAAGCAAATAATTCTGGAGCGTTTTTCTCGTTGCAGCTTCCACCGTATAAAATAGAAGCATTGTCAGCGATTTCTTGACCATATTTCGTAGCAAGGTGTCCACGCAAATAAGCATGCATTTCTTGAGCTTGAGCAGACGATGCCGTAACGCCTGTACCAATAGCCCAGATTGGTTCGTAAGCGATTACTACCTTAGCAAAATCTTCAGCCGACAAATGGAACAAGCTATCGGTTAACTGAGAAGCTACAAATTCTAAGAAACCACCTGCTTCACGTTGTTCTAGAGATTCTCCACAACAGAAAATTGGAGTCAAACCGTTTTCTAAAGCGATATTTACTTTTTCTGCCAATTGCTCGTTTGTTTCGGCAAAGTATTGACGACGTTCGCTGTGGCCTAAGATTACATACTCCACCCCAATAGACTTCAACATTGGAGCTGAAATTTCGCCTGTGAATGCACCAGAAGCTTTTTGGTGGCAGTTTTGAGCGGCAATACTCAAATTGGCGATTGGTTCAGCATATTTTTGTAAAGTACTCAAATACAAAGAAGGCGAAGCTATCACGACAGTTACATCTGTCGACACTTCGTCTTTTACCATGTTTGCAACTTCAGAAGCTAAAATCAACGCTTCTTCCATTGTTTTATTCATTTTCCAGTTACCAGCAACGATTTTTTTTCTCATTATTTTAAAGATAGTCGGGGAGAGATAAGTATGATATTCATCGGTATGAAGTATCATCAAATTCTTTAGACAACTGTTTTTTGGTTGATATTTATTTGAGTTACAAATTTATGTACTAAAATTATCTTCTTGAAGGATACAAAATAAAAAAACCTCAATTATTTCATGAGGTTTTGAATTAGGGCTTATAAGAACCCCTTTCTATAAAGAAAACTACCGTATAAATAGCACCAAAGAGGCGGTCTGATCAAAAACCCTTCAAGTACCTTCGTTCCTATTTTACTTTTTTCTAGCTTTCTTTTTAGTTTTAAGCTTATTGGCCCATTGTTGTAATTCTGTAATTTTTCTTTCATAGCTAGCCACTAGCTGAGCACTCTCCGACCTTTTATGGTCTAATTCGGTACTCATTTTTTTCATTTGCTCATCTAGCTCAGAAAAACGTTTGTCCATTGCATCGGCTTGTTTTTTAATCGAATTTACCTGTGCTTCTAGCTTCGTGATTTCCGTATTTTTATACTTTATCTGGTCTTCAAGCACAATTTTGGTTTCTTTCAACTCTCGAATTTCTTTGTGTGCTCGCTCAACATTAACATCCAGTCGGTCTTTGTCTTGCAATAAATCCTTGTATTTTTGATTACTTACACAAGAAAGCAATGTTGTGCTAACGATTGAGCACATTAAGCATAATTTAACTACTTTGGGCATGATATTATGGTTTTTTATGGGAAACTAACACAACTACTTTATCTAATCTCCTTAATGCACCTTGGCGGAGCGTTATTTCACTGAATACAAGTATATTCTGGCAAAACACAAAGTTAACAAGCAAAAAGTAATATCATCAATATATATAGTTGCTTTTATCTACTTTCAACTTTTAACAAATACTTCAACTAGATTGTGTTATGTGTAGTTTCAATTTTTATTTTACATTAGTGATTTGTATAAAACCAAGTGTGCTATAATTTTTCAAATTTAAAATTGTTTTTTTACAGGAAAAATATTTGCATTTTCTGATAATATCCTGTAAATTAGGTATATGCTAAACAGACAAGGATATGAAAACTTTAAAAATCACAAGATTTCTTTGGCTGGTCATTTTATTGGCATATAACAGCCAGCTATTTGCTTTTCCAAACTACCCAGTATTGACGAATAGTCATTCGCATTGGTCACACAACAACAATATTTCAGGCTCAAACAATGATACAAATCAAGAGGAAAAGTTTGGTTTTCAGCTTTCTAAGAAAAGAAAGGTGTCTAAAATCCCCTTCGAGCTTCAAGCCAATCTGATTATTATTCCACTAAAAATCAACAATTCTGACACGCTACATTTTATCCTAGACACAGGTGTAAGTTCGATTATTGTCACAGATCCTGCTTGTCTACAAAAACAGCAATTAAAGGGAGTTCGCAAAGTAAAACTTGCAGGTGCTGGCATAGGCGGCGACCTCGAAGCCAGTATTATTCTTAACAACACCATTCTATTGGGTGAGGTTACGGGCTATCGCCAAAATATTGTTACCCTGAGTTCGGATATGCTCAAGCTGAGCGAATTTGTAGGCCGACCTATTCACGGAATTATTGGCTATGACTTATTTAATCGGTTTGTTGTTACTATCGACTTTGCAGCTCATCAGATTATTATTCAAAACCCCGAAACGTATAAATATAAACCTTCTAAAGGCGAGCGTTTTCCTATAACTATTGAAGACAATAAGCCTTATCTCAACATGATGGAGCTTGTTGATAGCTCAAAAACATTACCATTGAAGGTTATTTTAGATACTGGGGCTGGCCATGCTATATCGTTGGATGCCAACCAAAGCAATGGCATTGTATTACCCAAAAAACTTGTAAATGCTCAATTAGGACGTGGGCTTAGTGGGATTATCAATGGCAAGCTTGGCCGTGTAAAACAGCTCCGAATTGGGAAATATACACTCCAAAATCTAGTAGCATCTTTTCCCGACAGTTCGTCGTACAAGGTAAGGGCTGGCTTGTCGGCAATGAATCGCAACGGTAATATTGGCTGTGAGTTTTTGAGGCGATTTAAAATTACTTTTAATTATCGTGATTCATATATTGTGTTAAAAACCTCAAACAAACGCCTCAAAGAGCCTTTTGAACACAATATGACTGGGCTTGAACTGATGGCCAAAGGTAAAGACTACCATGAATTTCATATTGAAAAAGTTGAACAAAATTCGCCAGCAGAAATGGCTGGGCTTAAAGAAGGCGACCGTGTACTGTTTATCAACAACAAATCATCGCAAGATATTACTATTACCGAAATCTATAAACTATTCCAGAAAGGGGAAGGAAAACCTATCAATTTTGTAATAAAAAGAGGGCCTGAATTAATTGTAACAACCCTGACTCTCAGACGAGTCATATAAGTTGACCCTAATTGTGTACCAATAAATTAGCTACGTAATCAAACATAAAAGTCGCATCGTGAATATCACGATGCGACTATAACTCACTTAAACCAAAACTAAATTTATCTTTACTCAGCTATGCTGAAATGTTGCTTCTATTTTGTACCTAGCCTACTCAATTCTGTTTTTTTGATTAAATCAAAAGTTCGAGTAAGTTCGAGGTCAACTTTATTGAGCCTTTCCAAAATGGTATATTGTACATCTACATCGGGGCTTACTCCTTGCCCAATATTAAGCGACTTGAGGGCAGTTGTAATTCTAAAATGAGGAAATTGTAGCCTTAGCTTTGAATAAGGCAGTACCACTGTCGAGATAACACCACCATTGCACCCCTCTTCACCTCCTCCAGTTTCGCGTCCTACCAAGGTAATTTTTCGTTGTGCTTTTAGACTTGCAACAAAGCTTGAGGCTGCCGAAAAAGTCTGCTCGCCTATAAGTACATACACATTACCCTTAAAACGATATTGCTCGTAGGGCTTATGTTTTCCTACAGATGGAATATTCAAGCAATACGTACCTTCGCCACATTTCTTTACAATTCTTTCTGAAAAAGCTCGGTTGGCATCTTGTTGCTCCACGTCATTATTTACAATAAACGATGGAATTAATACTGGTGCTTCGGCATGAGCCGTAAGAACAAAAGTACTGTCGGCCAGATACTTCATCAAATCCAAGGCTATTTCATGATTTCCTCCCGAATTTTGCCTTAAATCAATGATTAAATTAGTGATATTGTTTTGCTCAATTTCTCGAAAAAAGCGTTCATGGGTCATCAAGAAAGATTCATAATCGTCGTAAGAAAAGCTCGATATTTTGAGTATTGCCGTTGAGCTAACTTCGGTCGGAAACGTTAGGCTTCTTAAACGATTCAATCGCCTTGCCAGCTCGTCTTCTTTCGATAGCCTTGGCAAACGATTAGGAATGCTTTTTGCTTTTAATTCAGGATAAACAATGCGTGTTTCTTGTTGATTTTTGAGGGTAAAGTGGTATTGTTCTTTTCCTCCAAAAATATCAATATAGTAATCTTCAAAGAAACCCGCTTCTAAGGTGGCATCTTTAAAGGCTTCGCCGTAGCCATCTGCTGGAAGGTATTTGCGTAATGTTCGCAATATCTTTCCTGCTGTATTTTCTTCTATAGCTAGTACTTCTGTACCTAGCTCGATAGAGGCATCGTTAGATTCATTTTTAGCTATAAATAGCCTATCGCCTTGAATAAAAAATGAAAAAGGAATAGTCCATGCTCGATTCTGAATGCGGGTAAATTTTCGCATTTCTGGCGAAAATAGGAGGTCAGTATGCCCGCATCGAATCTTGATAATGAGGGGTTTCAACAATAGCCCAAACTCCTTTTCGGTCATTTCATCTCCTATTTTTTTATAAGTATCTTCAAAAGCCCCATCCATGGCTTCTTTTGAAGTGTATTTGCCTAGCCCTGGATGAGCCTCCTCTAATATCCTTCTCAAAAACCTAAAATCAGCTCTTAACTCTACTTTTGAATATTTTCGTTCTGAATAAAACGTAGCCTCTTGTCCTTTTACATACTGCGACCAACAGAGTAGCGTAAATGACAGTATTATACTTAACAACCTCATGCTTTTTCTGGGACAAAAAATTAAGAATAAGTAAAGAAAACACGTGTATTCCTTTACAGCAAGCAAAAATACTCATAAACTTCCTTAAATGAACCAAAAAGGTTTTGAAATCCCCCCTTCACTAGCGTGGTATTCTATTGAGCGGTAAGTTTTGATTCAAAAAACAATTTTTAGGCAGTTTTTACTTGTTTGTCCTCATAAAAAGTATTGGCTATGCTATACAATTCGTCCGTCCAATAGCTCGATAGTGCGATTGGCATAAGCGGCGTTTTTCTCAGAATGCGTTACTTGTACAATAGTTACCCCTTCTTCTTGATTCAAGATTTTGAAGAGTTCCATTATCTCTTCGCCTTGTTTGGAGTTGAGGTTTCCTGTAGGCTCATCGGCCAAAATCAGGTTGGGTTTGGTTATAACTGCACGTGCAATACCCACCAATTGCTGCTGACCACCCGATAATTGATTAGGAAATAAATCTTTTTTCCCAACAATATTGAATCTATCTAAAATATCAGCCACCATTGATTTTCGTTCTGACGAGCCAATTCCTTGGTATAACAAAGGCGTTTCGATATTTTCATAAACGGTCAGTTCGTCTATTAAATGATATGCCTGAAATACAAATCCTATATGCTTTTTGTACAAAGCAGCCCTTTGCTTTTCTTTAAGCTGTAATACTGATTCACCCAAAAACTCATAAGTTCCTTCGTTGGGTTCGTCCATCATACCGAGTATATGTAAAAGTGTTGATTTCCCCGAACCTGATGGCCCCATAATAGATATAAACTCGCCTTGCTCGATATTCAGGTTGATGTCTCGTAAAACAAATGCACGATTGGCACCTGAATTATACCAACGAAAAATATTTTTTAACTGAATCATAGTGTTTTGGTTTTACTCGGTTCTTAATGATTTGATTGAGTTGGCCAAGGCTGCTTTTAGCGACTAATAGCCCAAACAGTAAGGCCAACGCTCAGCCAAGCAAAAGGCCCGTAAGTATGATATAGCCTTGTGTTTGATAAGCTATTTTAAAATCATTTTTCCACCTAGATTAAAAGGTTTATTCAGATTTTAACGCTTTCACTGGGTTGGCCAAAGCAGCCCTAATAGACTGATACCCCACAGTAATACATGCAATACCTGCTGTAATAGCAATAGCATACACAAATACATCGACTGATAAAGATATACGATAGGTAAAATCTTGTAGCCAATTGTGCATAATCCATCCACCTAGTGGTGCGGCTATTAAGAAAGCTATACCTATGAGTTTGGCAAATTCTTTTCCAAAAAGCCACAAAATATGGCTAAGGCTTGCACCCAATACTTTGCGTACCCCTATTTCCTTGGTTTTTTGAGTTACCATAAACGACACTAGCCCATACAATCCAAGACAACCAATAATAATGGCAATAGCAGAGAATACTCGAATAAGTGTTAAAATGGCTTCTTCTAAGTTATAAAACTCAGAAAGTCTTTTATCTAAGAATTCATACTCAAACACATAGTCGGGGTAGGCTGTGTTCCAATACTTTTCAATAGCCTGCATGGTTGTATTGGTATGGCTCAGGTTGATTTTTACGGCCATTGAAGTATAATTATCGGCCCTCGAAAATATAGCAATAGGATCTATTTGGTCTTTTAATGAGGTTACATGAAAATCTTTCAGCACACCCACTATTAGCATCCAATTACCCCAAATTTGTAAGCGTTTTCCTATCACTGCCTCAGGTTTTTTCACACCTAATTTTTTCACTAAGGTTTCGTTCACAATTACCTCACGCATGGTGTCGCTTGGAGCAAAATTTTTGCCTGCTACAAATTTCAAGTCGTATAGCTTGGCATAATTGACATCGCCTACTTTGGTATTTACCTGAAATTTTTCATCTATTTGACGAGTATCAAACCTAAAATTAGTAGTATTGTTTGAGTTAGATGACGGTGCTGTAAACTGTAAACTTAACTGATTAACGTCGGCTATACGAGCCACTTCGTTTTTGAGGGTTTCAGTTTTGTTTTTTTCGTTTGTTGGCAAAGGTATTGTTACAATGGCTTCATGATGAAAGCCCAAATCGGCTTGTTTAAAATAGCTCATTTGCGAGCCTATTACAATCATAAAAATAATGAGTACTTGCGATATCATGAATTGAGCTACTACTAATCCTTTTCGTACTGAAATACCGCCTACATTCTGAGTACTCACTTTTCCTTTTATGGCTACTATGGGGTTGAAGCCCGCCAAAACAATTGCTGGATAAAACCCAGAGAATATAATGATAACAATGGTCAAACAGATGATAATAAGTATCGTTTGTGCATCGAAAAGGGCTGAAAATGACATTTGATACCCCGAAAGGTCATCGAACCAGTCATTGACAGGAGCAAAAGCGAGCTTGGCACAAATAATAGCACAAATAACTGAAATAGTAGTAATACAGGCTGTTTCAACAATAAATTGCCAAAACAATTGAGATTTTGTACTACCTAATACTTTACGAACGCCAATTTCTTTAGAACGCTTCAGAGCTTGTGCTGTAGCCAAATTAACAAAATTGATACAAGCCGTAATAATCAAAAACAAACCCACTAGCGAAAGCCCTATTAGTATTTCAAAAGAGATATTGCCATCAAAGCGACTATCAAAATGCCTTTCTTTTAGGGCTTGTAATATATAGTTGTATGTTTGGTAATCATTGCCATGATATTTTTTACGGTAAGGCAATAACTGTTTTTGTAGCTGTTCGACAGCATAGTTGGGTGGCAAAACCAAAAAACAATGTGTATTTGACGAAACACTCCCCCAGTGCTTCATATCTTCGGCAAAAGATGTTTTAAATTTTTGGGTATCCCAAGAGGCAAAAATTTTATAGCGTTGATCGGTATTGTTAGGAATATTAGCAATAAGTCCAATTACTTTTAGGTCTACTTTGGCATCTATCCGAAAGGTTTTACCGATAGGGTCGGCTGTACCAAAGTATTTTTCGGCAATATCCTGTGTAATAACTACATTGTTGGGCTGTTTTAGCCCTGTAGAATATTCGCCTTTGAGCAATTGATAATCAAAAACTTTAAAATAGTTAGGTTCAATATAGCATAGTGCTCCTTCTTCTTCCTTAAACTTTTTAGGAGTAGAAGGATTGGCAGGATTTGGCACCAAAACCGTTGCATCGTTACCTCCTTGCACCATGGTTACTTGCTCAAGTTGTGGAAAGTCGTTGCGTAAAGCCCCTGCCGATGGCCGGGGTACTCCTGGCGAATGGCTTACGCCATCGAAATGAAATTCGGTTACTATCCGATAAATGCGGTCGGCTTTAGCATGATATGTGTCAAAACTCAAATGAAACTTTGTTAACAAAAAAATCAAAATAGCTCCTGTAATGCCAAGGGTTAAGCCCAGCACATTGATAACCGTATAACTACGATGCTTGAGCAATGTACGGAGGGCTGTATTAAAAAAATTCTTGAACATAATTATTGTAGTTTTTGACAAAAAATAATGATCTATAGATAAGCTACTTTAACAACTCAGAATTACGACAATACGTTTTCTACCACTACTTGGCCATCCAACATCCGAATAATACGGTGTGCGTAACGAGCATCGTGTTCTGAGTGCGTTACCATTACTACCGTTGTGCCTGCTTCGTTTAGGTTAATTAATAACTCCATTACCTCATTACCGTTTTTAGAGTCCAAATTACCTGTTGGTTCATCGGCTAAAATCAATTTGGGGTTGTTAACTACCGCACGAGCTACCGCTGTACGCTGCTGCTGACCACCCGAAAGCTGTTGGGGGAAGTGGTTGCGACGGTGCATAATCTGTACTTTTTCTAATACTTCTTCTACTCGGCGTTTGCGTTCGGTAGCATCAATTCCTAAATACAACAAAGGAAGTTCTACGTTTTCGTAAACAGTCAATTCGTCGATAAGGTTAAAGCTTTGGAAGACAAAGCCAATATTGCGTTTTCTTAAATCGGCACGTTTGCGTTCGTTGTATTTTATTACTTCTTCGCCATTGAACAAGAAGCTACCTGTATCGGCATCGTCGAGCAGGCCAATAATATTTAGCAAAGTAGACTTGCCACAACCCGATGGCCCCATAATAGCCACAAATTCGCCTTCTTTTACATCAATATTTAATTTGTTCAGAGCGATAGTCTCGATGTCCTCTGTACGATAGATTTTCTCTAGGTTGGTAATTTTTAGCATGATTTTAGTTGTTAAAGGTCTTTAAATGTATTGTTAGAATATGCTATATACTAGCGTAATGATTGAATGAATCAATAGCCAAAATAGAATCGTTGCCATAATCTGATGATTTAAAAATGAGCTCTAGTAAAATGCTATTTCTTTTCCTTTTTAATGACCAACTCCTGCATATCGCCATAGTTTTCGTAAGAAGACGTTACTACTTTATCGCCTGGTTTTAGCCCACTCAATACCTCATAATATTCAGGATTTTGGCGACCCAATTGAATATCTACTTTGTAGGCTTTTTGTCCATTTTCACCTACTTTAAATATCCAGTTACCTCCTGTTTGCTGATAAAATCCACCTTTTGCTAATAATACGGCTTGGGTTTCGTCGCCCAATGAAAGACGTATCTGTAAAGTTTGTCCACGTCTGATATTATTAGGCACTTCGCCCACAAACTCCATATCAACCTGAAAACGGCCATTTGTTACCTGCGAATACACCTTTTTGATTTTGAGTTTGTAGGTTTTATCGCCAATCGTAAACTCGCCCATTAGGCCAATAAATACACGAGAAATATAATGTTCGTCGATATCGGCTCTTACTTTAAATCCACTCAGTACGTCTATTTGTCCCAATCGCTGACCTCTCGATTTTAACTCACCTACTTCTGCATTTCTTGAGGTTAGTTGTCCTGCCACAGGAGCTTTCACCACCAAGTCACTGGCTTTTTTACGCATCAAGGCCAATGTTGCTTGGTTACGAGTAATAGTTTCTTTCATTTGATTCACCTGCTGCATCGACGTAACCGAGTCTTGGCGAAGGGTTTGGCTTACCAGTTTTCTTCTTCTCAACTGATAATTATAGGTATTCACCGACGATTTGTAGTCTTGTTCGGCAATTACTTTCTCACGGAAAAGTCTTTCATTCAGCTTGTAAACTCGCTCGGCTTCGGCCAAAGCATTATCAATATCGGCCTGACTATTTTGGTATTGGATAGTAGCCTGTGCATCCAAATTGCGTGTGTATTGCATTTGGGTTTGTAATTGAAATACAGAGGTTTCTTGATTAGCCAAACTCAACTCTAAATCTGAATTGGCTAATTTCATGATGGGCTGTCCTTTTGTTACCATCGAGCCGTCTTCAACAAATAGTTCTTCTACACGTCCACCTTCGATGGCATCGAGGTAAATCGTTTGAATTGGCATTACCACACCATTGATAGGGATAAATTCTTGGAAGTTGCCCTTAGTTACTTCTGTAACCATGATTTTGTCTGCTTCAACATTCAATTTGCTATTGCCTGTTGTGTTTAAGTAACTTGCCACGATTAAGCCAACCAATGCAACGCCTCCTGCTATTGGAAGGATTTTCTTTATCGGCCACTTCTTCTTTTCTATAACTCTATCCATGATGTTGTTTCTTAAATTGTTATGCTGATTTTGCTGTCATAAGTTCTATGTTATTTTACTTAAACAAGATTGTGCCAAAAACATAAATAACTCAAAATCAATAATATATATATTTATAGATAAAAATCAGGTGTTCGGATATGATACACTTTTTGTTCGCTTTTGAACTAATACAGATACACTGTGTTTATGGCATAAAAAACGGCGATTTTACCACAACAGAAGCTTATGTCTTCTGGTCGGGTAAAACCGCCGCTACACTTTTTGATATAGAAGCTACTTACTACTATTTTCTTTTCTGACTCTTACTCACGAATTATCTGTACAAGTCCTTTGTGTTTACTCACCAAAATAGTATTTTTCTTATTAGGGTTTTTGACAGAAACAATTCCACGGGCATCACCTTGTATTTTAATAGGATTTTGTGTTGGCAACAAAGCCCTAAATCCTTGCTTGCTTCCAAGCAGGGTAATACCTACAGAGGCATCATTTTGGCCAAGCGAGGTTTCGGTACCATATTCATTCCCAACTAATAGTATATCGAGCCAGCCGTCGGCATTGGTATCTGTCAGAAGCATATCTTTTACTGGAGCTATCTGTGCTATTTTGGGTAAAGGAATCCATTGGTACGTTCCATCGCCCTGATTTTTGAGCCAACAAGATGCTGCAAAGTTGACTTCCGAAACAAGAGTTTCGGCCTTGTCGACAATAGCATGACAATCTACTTGGGCATAGCTGGCATAGTTGGGAAATTGCTTTCTAAACCCGTTGAGTTGGCGAGTCAATTCGTCACGAGAATGGGCTAATCTTTCTTTACCATTGATAAAATAAGTGGTTAAAGGCTCTTTTCGCCCATTGTTATCAAAATCGCCCCAATATACTTTTACAGGATTTTGGGTATCTATATGGTAGCGGTTATTGAGTCCAATATTACCTACTATTATATCCCAATTGCCATCTTGGTCGATGTCGGCTAGTTTGATACAATTCCAAAAGCCTTTTTTATCAGAAAATGTTTTGTCCATAACTTTAGGGCTCAATATTCCTTTGGTATTTTCACAAATCATAATAGGCATAAACTCGCCCACAATAAAAAGTTCTGGATAGGAATCATGGTTGGTATCTTGCCACTGAGCATCGGTAACAAGACCTATTTGCTGTAAAAAAGGTGGGGTAATATTATGAAAAATACCCTTATCATTTCTCAACAGCATACTTTTGCCTGCTACAGGATAATCGCCGACTTGTCGTCTTGTACCCACAAACAAATCCAAATCGCCATCGGCATCAAAGTCGGCTGCTCGTACACAAGAGGCACTTTCGGTTTCGACGGGTAGCCTATTTTCAGCTAACACAAAATGGCCTTTTCCATCGTTGAGCCAAAGTTCGTCTTGGTATTCTTTTGACCCAGCAGGGTTTTCAGTACTTCCCATAGCCAAATATAAGTCTAAATCGTGGTCACCATCAGCATCAAACAGTAGGGCATCGGCCTCCTCCTTATTGTTGGCTACCGACCTGATTTTTTGGGCAATAAAGTTTCCATCTTTCTGCTGAATAAGCAAAGTGCCATTTGCCCCTATTCCTCCACAAACGTAAACATCCTCCAGGCCATCGGCATTTATATCTCCGTGGGTCATTTTGGGTGTTTGATTGGCGTATTGATGAGGTAAAAAAGGTTCACGAGAATAATCGTTGTATGATATTTCCGTATCACCAATAACTAATTCTTCATTTGGGGTAGTCTTTAGCCAAGCAGGATTTAGTTGTAAATCAAAAGCTTGCTCTTTTTTAACGAGCAAAGTCTGATTGGCTGTTATTTTAGTTTTTGTCAGCACACTTCCATCCGACCACCTTATTTTCAAGGAATCTACCATAGCCGAAGCCCCCAAACCAAAATGTATTACATAATCGGTTGAAGACTGATACCCACGCGTTACACTATGATGATATACCTGTTTTTGTCCATTTATAAAAAGCTCGATTTCGGCTCCTAATTCAAAAGTATTTTGGCCATTTCCTTTAAGTTGAATTTTCAAGAAATTTCTGGATGTCTCTTTTGGGGCTTTGTTCAAATAAATACCAGCAGGCTCGTCGATATTGTTGGTAACAATATCCAAGTCGCCATCATTGTCTAAGTCGACAGTAATAGCACCATTCGAGAAAGTAGGTTCGTCGATACCCCAGTCAAGGGTTTTATCCTGAAAAGTAAGGTCTTGGTTATTTCTAAAAACTCTATTCAGGGTTTTATAATCTGGTTGTTTTTTGGCTAAATCTTTGATTTTGGCATCCGAAAACTGAGCTTCGGCATTATAAGAAATAAAATCCAAATCGGTAATATCGTGGCGATAACCATTAGAAATGAATAAATCACGCCAACCGTCGTTGTCTAAATCGGCAAGCATTGGCGACCAACTCCAATCGGTGGCATATACTCCAGCCAACTGCCCGATTTCGCTAAAATACAATGCTCCGTTTTTATCTACCCCATTGTTGAGCTGAAGGGTATTTCGCATATATTGAGGGGTATAGCCATTTTCGGTAGCCATTTGAAAAGTCTCGAAAGTCCATGTTCCAGCCATGCGTTTTCGTTTATTATCTTCAAAGGGTAGCATATCGGCGGTCATAATGTCTTTCCAGCCATCGTTATTAATATCGGCAATATCATTTCCCATCGAAAACTGACTGGTATGTCCAAAAGCTTTTGGAGATTGCTCTGTAAAAGTGCCATCATGGTTGTTGATATACAATAAATCATTGGCAAGGAAATCGTTGCTAACAAAAATATCCTCCCAACCATCGTTATTGACATCGCTAATACTCAATCCAAGCCCCCAGGCATCGTCGAGGATATGGGCATTTTTAGCATTTTCGACAAATATCATTTTACCATCTTTAGAATCATTTCTATACAAATGGTCGTTGGCTATGCTATTTCCATCTTTTTGGATAGGCTTGATTCTATTAGGATTTCGGTCATAATTGGTAGCATTCATCACATATACATCCAAGTCGCCATCTTTATCATAGTCAAAAAAAGCGGCTTGGGTAGAAAAACCCTCATCGGCCAAACCTACTTCTTGGGCTTTTTCTATAAAATGTGGAATGCCTATATTATCAATACCTTGATTAATGTACAGTAAGTTTTTTCTAAAACCCGCCGAAGTATTTCCTGAACGGCATATATATATATCTAACAAACCGTCGACATTAATATCGGCAAAGGTGACACCCGTACACCAGCCGTCTGTTTGTACGCCTGCTTGTTCGGTAATATCATCAAACTTCATTCCTCCTCGGTTGATATAAAGTCGAGAGGTAGTTTGATTAGCAGTAAAAAACAACTCTGGTAAGCCATCGTTATTCAAATCGGCAGCCGCAACACCTCCCCCATTATACAAATACGAATAATCAATCATATTGACAGAATCATTTTCGACAACGGTATTGGTAAAAAGAATACCTGAGTCATTGGGAGCAATTTTCACAAAAGACATTTCCGAATCTGAACCACAAGATACTAATAAGCCAATACTTACAAGACCTACATATTTTACCGCTTTACGGGCTATACTAAGCATAATATAATAGTTAAAATGCCCAAGTGCATCGATTTGAATACAAAACCCCGCAAGAAGTATTTGTCTTACGGGGTTTATTCACCAATTATAATCAACAAATTTTACCAACCAGTATTTTGTTTTACCAAAGGATTGGCGTTCAACTCTACAGCAGGAATTGGCAACAAACGATATTTGGCATCGTCGACTGTGCGGCCTGTATATTTTTTGATAAACTCGGCTGTTTTGCCATATCTACGCAAAGTTGGAAAAGCCCAACCTTCGCCAGCAAATTCACGCAAGGTTTCATCTAAAACAGCACTAACAAGAGCATCTTTCGACAAGCCCGATAATGGAGCTACACCAGCACGTGCTCTGATTTTGTTCAAGCTAAAATAGGCATCGCCATTAGCACCTTTTGCACAAGCTTCGGCATGAGCCAAATAAGCATCGGCCAAACGAAGAAGAGTAATATTCTTCTTGGTTTTTTGCCATCCTCCAATGTTATATTCAATCCATTTTTGATAAATCACATTGTTGAAAGTTCTGTCTGAGCTACCCGGTGCTACAAATGGAGATTTGGCACTTTTACTATAAGTTACAAATTCGCCATTAGCATTTTTTGAGCGATATTTTTCCATAAAAGTTACAGGAATACGTTTGTCGCCTGTGGTGAACAAATCATGGAAATTACCTGCACCTACAATCCAAGCATCGGCCCAGCCCGCTGCAGTTACGCCATCGCCAGGTACATTGCTATTAGGGTCAGAGCCATCCCAATCGGTTGGGGTAAAGTGAGCGTGCAAATTTTGGTAAATATTAGGGTTTACATCAAAATTAGCCTGCATTTCAAATAATCTTTCTCCTTGGTTTTTCTTTGCAACAGCCCAGTTATCGCCAAAGTTTTCAAACAATGTCAAACCGCTCTGATCAATTACCTCTTTGGCCTTGTCGGCTGCTAGCTGCCATTCGGCTGTTTCTAAATAGGCTTTTGACAACAATGTTTTTGCAGCCCATTTGCTAGGACGACCGCCATCGCTAGTTGCAACAGTTGTAGGAAGTTCTGTTTCGGCAGCTTTCAAGTCGGCAATAATTAAATCAAGAGCTTTCTTTTTGCCATTTTCGTTTGAAACATATTCCCCTAATTTGCGAGTAGGCTTGTCAACAACAGGGAGGTTTTCAAAATAAACCACCAAGCAGTAATAATAAAAAGCACGCAAATAATGAGCTTCGCCACTAATTCTTTTCTTCAATTCGGCATCCATTGTTACACCTGGAAGCTTGTCTAATACAATATTGGTACGGTTGATACCACGGTAATTTTGAGCCCAATATGAATCAATATATTCATCGGATGCTACATAGCCCCCTTGTTGGTAATATAAAGGACCTTTTTCATAACCAAACTGAATACCCAAAGCACAATCAAATACCGAACGGTTGTAAGGGTTACTGTACCACTCGTCGTTGATGGGCAAATATGCACCATTGATGGCTGCAACAGCATCGTTAGCGGTTTTATAGAAATTATCGGGACTAACAAAATCGGGTGTTTCGGTCAAATCTTTACAACCTACTGTCACCATGCTAAGACCTCCTGCCAACGCAAGGTAGAGAAAAGGACGTTTGAATGAATTTTTCATATAATAAAGAAGGTTTAACTTCAAAAATGAATCTAAAATGTTAATCATCAAGCAAAATGTACTCAGTAGCTTGATGCAAAAGTTTTGGCATTTTGTTCATAGATTGCAGTTCTACAACTGCAATCCATTCTTCAGCAATTTAGAAACCTAATTGCACACCCATTGTAATAGTACGAGGACGTGGATAAGCATCGTAGTCATCGCCACGGTTCAAGTTGCTTTGTCCTCCGTTATTTACTTCTGGGTCAAATCCTTTGTATTTTGTAAACAACAATACATTTTGTCCACTTACATATACACGTGCACTACGCAAAAACTTGGTAGTTGGCAAGCGATAGCCTACTGAAACGTTTTGCAAACGAACAAACGAACCGTCTTCGATAAAGAAGTCTGAACGACGGAAATAGTTGGCAAATTCACGTGTTGCATCAATTACTGGACGAGTAGCACTGGTATTGCTTGGTGACCACGAATCGGTTAAGATATTAGCAACTTGGTTGTAGTTACCTACACCATCGGCCATTTCGGCTTGTTGTAAGTTACGCACTTTGTTACCCTGCGAGCCACGGAAGAACAAGGATACATCTACTTTCTTGTAAGTTAAGCTAGCATTGAAACCCCAAATAAAATCAGGATTAGGTGTTCCTAAGAACGTTACATCACCTAAATCAATCTTACCATCGCCATTGATATCTACGTATTTTGGATAACCCGGCTTGTCGCCTGGGCGGCTTGGGCTAGAGTTGATTTCGGCTTCGTTTTGCCATAATCCAGCATATTTGTAACCAAACCAAGTACCAATAGGATAACCTACTTCTACACGGCTACCAAATACCCCTAAGTGACCACTTGGGCTGTCGGCATAAAATGGAGCTGACGAACCAATCGAGGTAATTTTGTTGTCTAAGAACGAGATATTACCATTCAAACTTAATTTAAGGTCTTTGTTGTCAATAGCTACCCAGTTGGCTGCAAACTCAAACCCTGAGTTTTGTAACGAACCTGAGTTTTGGAACGAAGAACGGAAACCTGTACTAGTTGGTAATGCTACATTCAACAACAAATCTTGTGTAGTGTTGAAGAAATAATCAGTTGTAATATTCAAGCGGTTGTTTAATAAACCTAAATCCAAACCAACATTGAATTGTTTGGTAGTCTCCCATTTCAAATCTGGGTTAGATACACGGTTTTCAGATAAACCCGAAACCAATGCACCATTGATAATATAGTTGGTAACATCAAAACCAGCCAAAGAGCGATACACTGGAATTTCGGAGTTACCCGTAATACCAAAACTACCACGTACTTTAGCTTCGCTGATAGCGGTTACATCTTTCATGAAAGGTTCGTCTTTCAGTCTCCAGCCTAGTGCTACCGATGGGAAGTTCGCCCATTTGTTGTTGATACCAAATTTTGAAGAACCGTCACGACGGAAAGTCAAAGTCAACAAATAACGACCCAAGTAGTTGTAGTTGGCACGAGCCAAAAACGATTGAAGTGTCCACTGTCCTCTTGAAGATGATGGAATCTGAGGTGTTAAACCATTCTGAAGGTTGGCAACGTTAGGATCGTCAATCAAGAAACCTCTTGAGTTGATACCAAAATAGCGGTTGTCATCAGTTTGGTAAGTATAACCTGCAATAGCATCGAAAGAATGGTCTGTACCAATTTTGGTATTATATGAAACCGTGTTTTCATTCAAGAAATTGGCTACAGTACGGTTGGCATCGGTGCGGTCAACATCGTTTTGACGACCCAATCTTGTTTGGCGAGAATAAAACGTAAAACGGTTGGTATTAATCAAGTCTACACCAAAGCTTGATTTAATACTCAAGCCTTTCATGAGTTCATACTGCAAATAGGTAGTTCCTAAGAAACGGTTTGTTTTGTCGTTGTCGATAATTTCAACTACTTCAGCCAAAGGGTTTACCACAAAACGACCGTCATAAGAATCTAAAGCATAAGTACCATCGGCATTATAAATACCTTTCAATGGCGACTGGCCAAGTGCTGTGATAATAGCACCACCTGGTCCTCCACGGTCGGTAGGAATAGCGTTGGTAGTTGTACGAGAGAAGAAAAAGCTGCTACCCGAACGGAGTTTATCATTCAAGAATTTTGAGTCAAGGTTTAAACGAACGTTGATTCTTTCAAAATCTGTATTTTTAATAATACCATTATTTTTGAAATAACCTGTCATCAAAGCATATTGTGTTTTGTCGCTACCACCCGAAAATGTTAATTGGTGGCTCATAATAGCACCTTGGCGTGAGATTTCGTCCAACCAGTTGATACCTTGTCCAAATTGTTCTGGATTTGGATATGGAATAGATTGGTTACGAGACTGAGCACGGAGGTTTTGATAACGAGCATAGTCTGTAGCATTGAGTACATCTACTTTTTTAGCAATATTTTGGAACGACTGAGAGCCTTCATAATCAATTTTGGTTGCTCCTGATTTACCACGTCGTGTTGTAATCAATACTACGCCGTTTGCTCCACGCGAACCATAAATAGAAGTAGCCGAAGCATCTTTCAAAATTTCTACCGACTCAATATCGCCTGGGTTGATTGTTGCCATGATGTTGGAAGGTTGGCGGTCGCCACCTGCCGAAAACGTACTATTGCTTGGGTACACAGGGAATCCATCAATTACATACAAAGGTTCTGAACCACTGTTGATAGAGTTTGACCCACGAATACGCACCGTAGAGCTACCACCCGGAGCCCCCGAAGCTTGTACAACGTTGATACCTGTAGCACGAGCCTGCAAAGCTTGATCTACCGACGTTACTGGCATTGACTTAATTTCTTTGCTACCAATAGAAGCTACCGAACCTGTTAAGTCACTTTTCTTTACAGTACCATAACCAATTACTACTACTTCTTCCAAAGCTTTGGTATCAACAGCCAAAGTCACATTGATAACAGCCTTTTTGTTGACAGGTATTTCTTGCTTGGTATAACCTACAAAGCTAAATACCAATACATCGTTGTCATCTACAGTGATTTTGTACTGACCTTTACCATCGGTAGTAACCCCTCTTTGCGAGCCTTTTATCAAAACGTTTACTCCTGGCAAAGCATCACCACTTTCATCGGTTACTTTTCCCGAAACGGTTTGCTCTACCATTTCTGCGTTTGGGTTTGCCAAAGATTGATTAGCATCTGAAATAGTAGTACGGGCTTCTGTGCCGTCCATTCTATTCAGGATAATAATATTACCCGACACCTCGTAGGTCAAACGAAGCGAGCGGAGCAAGTTGTCCAATACCTTTGAAAGCGACTCGTTTTGCATGTCAACCTTCAGTTTTCTATTGGATTGAATAAGTTTAGAACTAAACACAAACTTTACAGAGGCTTGTTTCTCTATTTGGCTCAACAAACTCCTCACCTCTTGCTCTTGGGCCGAAAGAGTAATTTTTTGGTTCAAAATTGACTGTGCTCTGCTGTCGCTAGCAAAGGTTGTTCCTACAAACCATACGGCTAGGAAAACCTGAAGAATTGAAATACGCATAGCCGTAAGTAGTAACTTATGGATTTGTAACTTTTTTTTCATACATTTGAAATGTTTTGATAAATGAAACAAATTGACAAAACAATCCCTCTCAATCACTTATGTGATTGATACTTGGCTGGAACCATGATGGGATTTTTAGAGAGTCGGTAATGCTGGAACATTGCCGACTTTTGACTTTAATAAGGCTTTTATGTTATCATCGAAGCGTTTGTAATGAGTTAAAAAGTTTAGTTAGTTTTACATCCTTTGCTATAAATCACTATTTGGCCATCCAAAATTTCGTAATGAGCTTCTACGGCTTTACAAATAATATCTAGCTTTTCAAATAAGTGTAAGTCGGTCAATGATGCGGTAAGCGGGCAATTGGCCATCAAATCTTCATCAAAAACAATATCTACACTATAGGCTTTTTCTAAGGCTTCAAAAACTTGCTTGACAGGTGCATCTTCAAATTCAAATTTAAGTTTTTCATTATTGGCTACAATAATGGTAGGTCTTTCTACCAAAGCTTTTACCATCCGAACCTCATTGCGTTCATAAATAATTTTCTGATTCGGGGTTAGCACTACACCTTCTAATTCTCGATTACTCGCTTTTTCTTTAATTTGTGGATCCGACTGGGCAAATACCGACACCTTGCCTGTATTTACTTCTACGGTTACTTCTTGGTCGTCGTCATAAGCTTTAATATTAAAACTTGTGCCTAATACTTTTGTAACAAGGCCATTGGCATATACCAAAAAAGGTTTTGAGGGGTCTTTGCTTACTTCAAAAAATGCCTCGCCCGACAAAAATACTTCTCGATTTTGGCCTTCAAAATGCGACATATAACTTATACGACTACCTTTTTGAAGAATCACCAAGCTCCCATCGCTCAGCTCTACAGGCAATGGCTTATTGGTTTCATTACTGGTTTCGATAAGTTTCTGTGCGGTATTCGATACCATTTTCTCATAAGTCACTACATTACGATTCTGCTGAAAATTATTGCTCCAAACCCACCAGCCAAAGCCTACCAAAATAGTTACTGATGCTGCCAAATTCCACCAAAAAGTAGTATTTTGCCAAATACTTGAAGAATAATCTTCAAGCTCTATTGAATCGCTATCTTCCTTTTTTTCTTCTATCTGATGAAGCGTTTTCTGAATCAATAAGGAAATTTCCTGCGAACTAATATCTTCTTCCCTTACCTTGAGTTGCTGAATGGCCTGTAAAGCAGCATTAACAATATCTTGTTTTTCAGGATATTCATTTAGCCACCATTCCCAACATGCACTTATTTCTCGTGTAGGAGCAAGTGCCCACAAACGAAAAAAATCGTCCCAAATAAAATCATCCAGACTATATGTCAAGTATTTGTTCATTGTTGATACACAAAAGAAATAGTGCTTATATAATACGATAGACAAAACATAAGCACAGATACCATAAAAAATTAAAAAATTTCTAAAAAAAATTAAAGATGTATTTTTAATAGTTAATATCTGAATTGATATTTCATAAAAATGTCGGTAGAATACTATTCCACCGACCTTATATATTGTATAAAACACCTAAGTTTTTATCCACAAATCATCATTAGCAATAAGGTTATTTCTACCTTCCAGTATGTTTTGAGCTGCCGAATAGCCATTTGTAATAAATTAGAAGCCGTTTGGGGGGCTATTTCCATTATATCCGAAATCTGTTCTCTGTCTAACCCTTGAAAATATTTAAGATAAACTACCTCTTTTTGCCGCTTGGGCAACAAATTAAGTGATTCTGAAATCCGTTGGGCTTGACTTAGCGACATTTCATTGGCTATAAATCTATCCTCTACCGAAAACTCCACATCGAAGGTATCCACACCTTCTTCTCTAGGAAAATCCATTACTTTTACTTGACTAGCATTTCGGTGAATATGACGACGCAACGATGCCATAAGGTAAGGTTTGACGGCAATATCTTTACTCAGATTGTTGCGTCTTTCCCATAAAATCAAAAAGAGGTCTTGAATACAGTCTTTGATAAACTCTTTGTCTTTAGAAAATTTAGAACCATAATGAAATAATGTGCGTACATGAAGGTTCATCAATTCCCCAAATGCCTGTTTGTCGCCTGCCAAGAAGCGTTGCCACAGCCAATCGTCATTCGGCTCTTTTGATATTTTTTTTATATTATTCATAGAAAACGGAGAGATTTCATACTCTAATCACTACAAATAACACTATTTTTTAGCAATTAGTTAACATTTTCTATATTGATACCTAATCATTTTGCTGTGTCAGGACAAAAGTATGATTTCATAATTCTTCAGAAAATAACATCAGAATACCTCTATTGGTCTATTTTTAGCAAGAAAGTACAATTTGTATAGGCAAACATTTTTCAAGAAAACCCCTAAAATTATTTAGGCAAATGTTTGCACACATTCTTAACTATAGCACATTTGTATTTTCCTGACAATTAATATAGAGATACTTTCGTGCTGTATCGCTTTTTTTTAGAACTTGTATACCCTTAACCGATCTGTATCAAGTACTTATGAAAAAACGTCACCAAGTATTATTAGTATTATCGATTCTCTCAACCATTACTTTTCTCGACCGTATTGCTATTTCAACAGCAGGGGAAAGGATCTCAAACGACCTTGGCCTTAGTGCAGTACAATGGGGCTGGATTTTAGGCACATTTACCCTTGCTTATGGTATATTTGAAGTGCCTACAGGCTTGCTGGGCGACAGGTTGGGTGCCAAAAAGCTATTGATTAGGGTAGTACTTTGGTGGTCTGTTTTTACGGTATTAACAGGTTTTTCAACAGGTTTTGTCATGTTGCTTGCTGTTAGATTTTTGTTTGGTATTGGCGAAGCTGGGGCATATCCCAATATTTCGATTGCCCTAAGCAAGTGGTTTCCTGCTTTTGAAAGAGGGCAAGCTCAGGCTCTTATCTGGGCGTCGTCTCGCATAGGGGCAGGTCTTACGCCTTTGTTGGTAATTCCTATTCAGCAAAATTTTGGCTGGCAAACTTCGTTTTATGTGTTGGGTGCTGTGGGTTTGATTTGGGTGATTTTTTGGTATTTCTGGTACAAAGAAGAACCTTCACAAGCCAATGATATTTCAAAAGAAGAACTACAATATATTCTAGAAAACCGACAACTCGAAGACCACACCCCCAAACAATCTGTTTGGCAGATGCTTAATCATAAAAACCTTTGGTTTCTTTTAACCATGTATTATTGTTATGCGTCGGGTGCTTATTTTTTCCAAAGCTGGATGCCAAAATATCTGCAAAAAGGTCGTGGCATTTCGGAAGAAGACTTGAAGTTTATGTCGTCAGCTCCTTTTATTTTGGGGGCTGTTGGGTGTTTTTTGGGTGGTGTTCTGAGCGACTGGGCTGTAAAAAAATATGGTAAAAAATGGGGTCGTCGCCTTATTCCAATGATAGGCTTGGGGCTATCAGGAATTTCGTTGATTAGTGCCGCCCTTATTACCAATAATACTTTGGCTGTAATTTTATTATCGGTTGGCTTGGCAACAATGGACGTAACAGCTCCTGTGGCATGGGCTGTTGCTATGGATATTGGCGGCAAAAACAGCGGTACGATTTCGGGTGCTATGAACTCGGCTGGGTTAATTGGGGCTTATATCAATACCGTTTCGTTTGGCTATTTGGCTACTACTTGGGGGTATTTTTTCCCTGTAATGATCATAGGTTTATTATTGGTAATCGGCTCGATTCTTTGGCTCAAAATAGATGCAAATTATACTGTTAGCAACTCACAATAGGAGGTATTTGTCGGGTAAAATGTAACTATTATTTTCTAATATTGGACACACTTTGGAATACCCAAAAGTATCTGAAAAAGACCTGCTATATTCAAGTTGCAATGACTATCTTTGAAAATATTAGGCCAAAGTATGAAACAATTTTTCATTACAATTTGTCATTAATGAGCAACTCAAAATCATAAGTCGATATGCTTATAAAGGCTTGATGAAGCAAGAATGTCACGAATTAGTTGCTTATCATTCATAATCTGAAGGTTATAAAATTGTTTGGCTTTATTTTCAAAAACAAAGAGAAACTTACACTAAATCTTCATAATTTTACAACAGAGCAAAGCATTTTCCAACTATATATTTGCCTTCGTTAATTGTTTATTTTTTACATTAACTCATTGTTTTTCAGATAACTAGAAAACTTACTTAATAATACCATGTCACAGACAGCTCTATTAGAACCCTTACTTATTGAAGACCCTAATCGGTTTGTGCTATTTCCGATTAAACATAATGATATTTGGCAATTTTATAAAAAAGCTGAAGCATCGTTCTGGACTGCCGAAGAGATAGATTTGTCTCAGGATACCAACGATTGGGAAAATCGCCTTAATAACGATGAAAAACATTTTATCTCGCACGTTTTAGCATTCTTTGCAGCTTCAGATGGTATTGTCAACGAAAACTTGGCGGTAAACTTTCTTTCGGAAGTACAATATGCTGAAGCAAAATGTTTCTATGGTTTCCAGATTATGATGGAAAATATCCACTCTGAAACATATTCATTGTTGATTGATACTTACATCAAAAATCCTGTAGAAAAGGACAAAATGCTAAGAGCTATCGACACCATTGAGTGTGTACAGAAAAAAGCTGAATGGGCTTTACGCTGGATTAGTAGCGACAGCTTTGTTGAACGATTAATTGCTTTTGCAGCCGTAGAAGGCATCTTCTTTTCGGGTAGTTTCTGCTCTATTTTTTGGTTGAAAAAACGTGGTTTGATGCCAGGTTTATCTTTCTCAAACGAATTGATTTCAAGAGACGAAGGTTTACACTGTGACTTTGCGTGTTTGCTTTATACCGACCACATCAAAAACCAACTGCCTCAATCAAGAGTATATGAAATCATTTTGGATGCTGTGGCTATCGAAAAAGAATTTGTGACTGATGCTTTGCCAGTATCGTTGATTGGTATGAATGCAGCCTTGATGTGTCAATATATCGAATTTGTTGCCGACCGCTTATTGGTATCTTTGGGTTGTAAAAAACATTATAATGCGACCAATCCATTCGATTTCATGGAAATGATTTCGTTACAAGGTAAAACTAACTTCTTTGAAAAACGTGTGGCTGAATACCAAAAATCAGGCGTTATGTCTGAAAAAGAAACAATGTCGTTTTCTTTGGATGAAGATTTTTAGATTCTAGCTTTGCTATATATCAAAAGGCTCAAAACAGTAGTGTTTTGAGCCTTTTTTGTTTTAGTATTAAAGCTGTACTCAGTTTTGCGATTGTGAAAACCCCGCTAAAAACCGTCGATTGTTTAACGGGGAGGTATTAATTGATTTGGATAGATTGGGTTATTGATTATCGTAAAAAATCTCTTGATTAACGAGTCAAGGGCCGGATATTTTGCCTATTTTGAGCTTCTGTACTTTATGTTTTAGATAAAATTTTATTCAAAAACCAAATTTCTCAAATAAATAGGGTAGACAGACACGGCATTTTGTTTTATTTTTTATAAATTCTATCACTTTTCTACGAGTAAAAACTTGAATTCCTACCCTTTGTGCATAAAATTTCACCTTTGAATCGTTTAGACATTAAGAAAAAATCATTGTATCAATCAGATACAATATTAATTGTTTTATTTTAATATTACAATTCTTTCTAAAATTTGAATAAAATTTATATTTATGGGACATAATAAAGAATACAAAGACCTCATCGACCAAGAAAAAGATATACTACCAGCCGTTTCTATCGACTGTGTAATTTTTGGTTTTCATGAAAATCAGCTAAAAGTCTTATTAGTAAAATTTGGGAATACCGATATCTATTCTTTGTCGGGGGGGTTTGTATTGAATGAAGAGAGTTTGGATGAAGCGGCTACAAGAATATTAAATCACCGAACAGGTATTAGCAATACTTATTTAGAGCAATTTTATGTTTTTGGTGACCCCAAGCGAGTTGACCCCGAAATACATAGAACTGTTATGAAAAAAAATGGGGTTGATTTGCCCCCAACACATTTTTTATTTAAGCGGTTTATTTCTGTGGGGTATTATGCTTTGGTTGATTTTACACAAATTAATCCAACTTCTAGTATTGCCCAAGAAGAAAGTGGGTGGTTTGATATTTATGAACTCCCAGCCAATATTGCCTTTGATCACCTTCATATTATACAAAAGGCTCTGGAGTCATTAAGGCTATTGCTGGACCACAAACTGGCTGTATTTAACCTAATGCCCGAAACCTTTACCATGGGCGAGCTACAAAGTTTGTATGAAACAATTCTGAATAAAAAACTTTTGCGAGCCAACTTCCAACGCAAAATGTTAAGTTTGGGTATTTTAGAACGATTAGAGAAAAAATGGGGTGGCGGAGCTCACAAGGCTCCTTATTTGTACCGTTTTGACCAATCCAAGGCCATTCCTGCACATAAACCTGACTATTGGGAATAAATCTAAAAGGCACAAAGCCCTACCAACTTTGTGCCTTTGGGGCATTTATCCTCCACTTACAGGCGGTATCAGTGCAATTTCGTCGTGTTCTTCTACCACCTGTTGGCCGTTGGCATATTCGCTATTGACAGCCACCAACAATGACCTTATGGCTGCTAGTTTTGGGTACTGATTTTTTAATACTTCCAACAGCGTTTGCACATCGGCGGGTTCGGCAGTTTCTATAATTGTACTACTCTTACCCACAATTTCTTTGGTAATTCCAAAAAGAGCAATTGTATATTTCATACGGATAGTTTTTTCGTTGTATGGTTATGTCTTATATTTGTTTAAGCAAGTCTAATGATTTCTACTTACTTCAGTGAACAAATTTACAAGCTTTTTGATTGCTTAATTAAAAGCAAATTATTTGACAGTTCTAAATATAGCCTTATTGGCTATTTAATCTTTTTTTACGTGTGACAACAAATAACCCTATATCGCTCCAGCCCAATGCCCGACCTGTCTTGTACGACAATCATGGTCGGCCTATTACCTATTTGCGATTGGCTGTCACAGACCGATGCAACTTACGATGCTTTTATTGTATGCCCGAAGAAGGCATTCAATATCTTCATAAAAGTAAATTACTTACCTACGAAGAAATGCTCAGAATTGTAGGAGTTTTGGCAGAATTAGGGGTTCATAAAGTACGTATTACTGGCGGTGAGCCTTTTGTACGCCACAATTTGATAGATTTTATGTATCAATTGGCGGCAATTGATGGTATCGACGAGCTAAATATTACGACCAATGGCGTACTAACGGGCCAGTATCTTCGACAAATGAAAGAAATTGGTATAAAATCAGTTAACCTGAGTCTGGATACCCTCGACGCTAAGCGTTTTTTTGAAATTACCCGCAGAAACGAATTTGAAAAGGTATATCAAACCTTATTTGACTTGCTCGATGCTGGCTTTGATGTAAAAATAAATGCCGTGGTAATGGATGGAAAAAATACCGACGATATTCTTCCTTTGGTGGCTCTAACTCAGCATTATCCTGTTTCGGTACGTTTTATTGAAGAAATGCCTTTCAATGGCGAAGGGGCACACTACCCTATTTTACGTTGGAATCTTCATAAAATCCTAGATACTATCAAAGTGGCTTATCCTGCATTAACCAAAATAAAGGATGCTCCTTATTCTACGTCATACAATTACCAAATACCTGATTTTAAAGGGAATATAGGTGTAATAGCAGCTTTTTCTCGTACCTTCTGTGGCACTTGCAACCGTATCAGAATGACAGCTCAGGGCGAACTCAAAACCTGCCTCTATGATGAGGGTGTACTGAGTATCAGAGACCTGATACGCTCGGGTATTTCGGATGGCGAACTCAAAACAGTATTTGTCAAAACCTTTCAGCATAGAGCGAAAGATGGCTTTGAGGCTGAAAAAAGAAGGACATCGCTTGTTACCGAATCTATGACTACCATTGGCGGATAATAGGACTAATCTACTAAATCCATTATTTTTGCAATTCAAAAAATCCCATGTTGTATCATCTTACAACACCAATGCGTTATTGGATGGGCAATTCTATATTAGCAATGACAATTAACCAGATTTTTGATAATTTCAATAGCCTAAAAGTCCTCATTATCGGGGATTTAATGATTGATTCCTACACTTGGGGAAAAGTAGAGCGTATTTCACCCGAAGCTCCTGTACCTGTAGTAAATGTAAAAAATCGTGAAATGCGATTGGGTGGTGCAGGCAATGTAGTGATGAACGTACAGGCTTTAGGAGCTCAAGCGATTATTTGCTCGGTTATTGGTAAAGATTCTTACGGCGATTCGCTGTTGAAGCTTCTTGCCGAAAAAAACCTTTCTACCGCAGGAATTTTGCAATCAAATACTCGTATTACTACTGTAAAAGAACGAATTATTGCTGGTTCTCAGCAAGTTGTGCGAGTAGACACCGAAACCGACCAACTGATTACTCTGGAAGAACGTACCCTATTGCTTGAGAAAATCAAACAACTGGCAAGTGATGCCAATGTCATTATTTTTGAAGATTACGACAAGGGTGTGTTATCAAAAGAGCTTATTGCCGAGGTTATTGCATTTGCCAATACCCATCAAATCCCAACGGTAGTAGACCCCAAAAAACGTAATTTTCTGAATTATCAGCATGCTACACTTTTCAAACCTAATTTGAAAGAACTAAAAGAAGGACTTAATATTCAGTTTGATGTAAAGAATCCTGCTGAATTAGCCAATGCTGTAGCTCAGCTCAAAAATACACTACAAGTAGATGGTGCCTTTGTTACACTGTCAGAACAAGGTGTATTTATCAATTTTCAAAATCAAGAAAAACATATCCCTGCTCATATTCGTCAGATTGCCGATGTTTCGGGTGCTGGCGATACCGTTATTTCTATTGCAGCTTGCTGTGTTGCCCTTGGGCTATCGCCCGAGCTTGTGGCAGGTCTATCTAACCTTGGTGGTGGATTAGTTTGTGAATCGGTAGGGGTTGTACCTATCGACAAAACATTATTGAAAACCGAAGCTCTCCAAAATTATGCAAATAGTTAATTATCAAAAAGATACTTTTAGTATTTCGACCGATAAATCCAAATTACAGTTAGATATCGTTCAGGATTATTTGGCCAATCGCTCATATTGGGCACAAGGTATTCCGATGGAAATAGTTCAGCGTTCTGTCGAAAATTCTATTGCCTTTGGGGTTTATTTGGAAGACAAACAAATAGGCTTCTGCCGTGTTACAAGCGACTTATCTACCTTTGCCTATTTGGCCGATGTATTCATTTTAGAAGAATATCGAGGCAACGGACTGTCTAAATGGCTAATGGAATGTGTATTGGCACATCCTGATTTACAAAATTTACGTCGCTGGGTATTGGCTACTTACGATGCACATGGTTTGTACACGCAGTTTGGTTTTGGTCCGCTCGACAAACCCCAAAATTTTATGCAAATCAAGAAAGATAACCCCTATTTATAAGTATCCATCAAGGCTTGTCTTCTATTCCTAAAGTACTAATGGCAGGATTGATAAGCCTTGGTGTAATCACAATTTTGAAAATTTTATTGCCTGCCACACTAAATTCTGCCACAAATCTCCCTTTAGCTTTCAAGGCACGATACACCGCTGTATAATTAATTTTGCTACTCCAGCCATGTACCGCCAAAGCACCCGCCACTTGGTCGAGGCATTTACTCAAATTAGAAAAGTAATTGAGGACAGGTTCTTTCTCACGAACAGTGTTGAGAGACCCAATCGATATGACGGCAATCTCATAAATAGTTTGTTGTTTCATAACGCCAGAAAGCCCTTTTTTAAGATGATAACAGCTTGTCTAAAATAAGTTTACAAGCATTTTTAGTATTCAAAAGCCGGCAAAATTTCTTTTTTTCAACAAAATAGAAAAAAATATGATTTAATTGAAAAACTATTTAACTATTTTTCAACTCTGAAACTTTTCTATATCCTTTGTCGTTTAGTTATTATATCTCATAAAAAACAAAAAGCCCCGTCCAAAAAACGGGGCTTTTTTTGTTCAATATTATTTGATATTTATTGAGCAATGGCTGTAAATTCAATTTCTACCAAGTAATCAGGCGATACTAATTTTGAAATCTCGTAAATACCAGTAGTTGGTTTGATTTCGCCAAAATAAGCTCCGTGAGCTTTGGCAATATCATCAAACTTGGTAATATCGGTAGTAAAAATTCGTGTTCTTACAACATCTTTTGTAGATACACCTGCCTCTTCTAGTACTTTGGCGATACGCTCCAATATATTGAGGGTTTGGGCGTAGGCATCATCAGCTTTTACTTTTTCGCCATCAACGATAGCCACTGTTCCTGATACCTCAACGATATTTCCGATTCTTACTGCACGACAATAGCCCATTTTATCTTCCCAAGTAGAGCCTGTCAAAATATTTTGTCTAGACATACAAATGATTGTTTTTTGGTTACGTCACAAAGATAAAATAAATGGGCAAAACGTTGGGGCAATCTTGTAAAGTTTGGGCATAAAAAAAGGCTCAAACTATAGTGTTCGAACCTTTTAGTAACCAAAAATCGATACTTTTACGCGTGTACTGCTACCAAATTGGCCTCCATTAAAGCGGCCAATTCTTCTACCGTTTGCACTTTATCTATCTCACTGTCTGGCAATGTAATACCATACGTATTTTCTAAATAAGCTACTACCTCTAAAAACTCTAATGAGTTCATGCCCAAATCGGCATAAAAGCGTTTTTGAGGAGCAATCAATCTCGGACTAATATAAAAATTCCGTGATAAAAATTTTGTCAATTTTTCTGTGCTGAATCTCATAGGTTTTTTAATTTATAAATTTTGACGATTGTTATTCTAGTTTAACGACAATTATTGAATAAAAGTGCCTTGAATTAAGATTTTTTTCATACAATTGAGAAAAATCATATATTTTATATAAAAGTTATGCACGCTGACTATTCTTGAATTATTTAAAGAATCCTTAATCTAGCAATAACAGTATGTCTGAAGTAGATTTTACGCCTTTTGACTAATACTTGGTGGCAAAAGCTTATACATTACAGGAGTAACCAATCGAGCCAATAATGTTGAGCTAATAATACCGCCAATCAATACAAGAGCCAATGGCGAATAAAGCTCAGAATATTCAACAACAAGCGGTATCAAACCACCAATGGCTGTTAGGGATGTTAGTACGATAGGTACAAAACGAACCTCGCCCGCTTCTCGAATTGCTTCTTCTAAGCCGTGCCCTTCTTCTCGAAGTTGATTGGTAAAATCAACCAGTAATAAGGAGTTTTTCACTTCTATTCCTATAAGTGCAATAAAGCCAATAACAGCCGTAAACGATAGGGTTTCGCCCCAAAGTAATAGCATTAAGATAGCCCCAACAATACCCAATGGAATAACCGACAGTACAATTAATGTTGATTTAAAATTCCTAAATTCAAGAATAAGAACAGCAATCATACCAAAGACAGTTATCAGAACTATTACCCCTATGCCTCCAAAAGATTTTTCTGCATTTTCTGCTTCGCCTGCTACACGGTACGAAAACCCTTTAGGAAACTTAAATGAATTGAGTTCTTTGATTATCTCCTGATTTACTTTGGCTGTATTATATCCTGACTTCAGAAAAGTTGAAATCGTAATATAACGTTCTTTGTCATAGTGCAATATTTGATTTTGAGATGTTTCAAACTGAATATCAACCAATTGCTTCAATGGTACGGCTGTACCTGTAGCATTATTGACATACAAACGATTAAATACCTCAAAATCTTGTTGTGTTCCTGTTCTAGGAATAGAAACATTGATATTATAGCCATCTTTTTCGCCATCTTCACGATAGGTTCCCATATTGAGGCCAGCAATGCCGAGCCTAACGATTCGGTCTATCTCAGAAGAATTCACGCCTAGTAAACCTGCCTTTTCTTTGTTGACAACTACCTTTAGGTCGGTGGGTTGTACTTTTAGTGGATTATTGACATAAATTGCTCCAGGATGCTTAGCCAACAATTTTTCTACTTTGAAAGCTACACTTCGGAGGGTATCCAAGTTTTCGCCAAAAATACGATAAGCAATGGGTGCTTCTAAAGGAGGCCCTTGCTCAAAATCTTTTACTTCTATTTTTGCATTAGGGTAATTAACCAACTGGGTTCTTAATTGGTCGATTAGAGCTTTCTTTTCTGATGTTTCCATATCTTGCAACATCACAAATAGCTGCCCTGTATTTTCGGATTGCCCTTTTTCGATAACATTATAGTAAATCCGAGGGTTAAAACGACCAACGTTTGAGGCGATATTTTTAATTTCAGGGACTTTCTTGAGCTTCTCTTCTACAAACTTTACAGCTTGCGAAGTGGCAGCCATATTACTTCCAACGGGCGTTTCGACATTGACCAAAAACATGGGCTTTTCGGAAGTAGGAAAAAGTGAAAAACCTAGAAAAAACTTGGCCAATACCATTACACCCACAAAAACACCTAAAGCTCCTGTAAGCGTTGTACGAGGGTGTTTTAGACACCAGTCCATCAATCGACCATAGGTGGCTGAAATGATTCTTTTCATACCTCTCAATATCATATTTCCTTCTGGATTGTGCGAATCGGACAACAATACCGACGATAAAAAGGGTACAATGGTCAACGAAACAATCATAGATGCTAAAACAGTAAATATCACAGCCATTGGCAAACTTCGGATAAACTCGCCTGCGGCCTCTGGCAAATTAGCTATCGGCAAAAAAGCAAAACAAAGTAATATAGTACAGCCCAATACGGCTAATCCTATTTGTTTGGTGGCATCTATAGCCGCCTGCTTCCGTGGTATTCCTAATCGCATAAATCGCTCTATATTCTCAACAACTACAATGGAGTCATCAACCAAAATTCCTAGTGCCACAATCATTCCTACTATTGAAAGCTGATTAATGGTATACCCAAACACATACAACAACGTAAGCCCAATAGCCAATGAAAGCGGTATCGAAATCATTACAACAATACTGGCACGTGTACCAAGGGGCAAAAGGGTAATTAATACCAACAAAATGGCAATACCAAAATCTTTTGCAAAACGACTAAGGCGTTTATCGACCGAATCTGCTTGGTCAAATACTGTTACCATGTCGATACTTGGTGGCAGCTGCTCTTTAAATGATGCGGCTATTGGGTCGACCGTTTTACGAATCGCAATAATATTTTGACCTTGTTTTTGACAAGCCGTTACAAATACGCAACGGTGGCCGTTCAAGCGGGTAAGGTGTGTTTCGTCTTCGTATGCAAATTTTACTTGAGCAATGTCTTTTAGATATACTATTTTGCTTCCATTAGTATAGACAATTGTATTCTTGATTTCGTTAAGGTCTTGGTACGCTCCAGACGTTTTTATATTAAATTTTTTGGTTGTGACATTGATACTACCTCCAGGGATATTTACATTTTCAGACTGAATTGCCCCTAAAACCCGATTTACAGGGATTTGGTCTTGAGCCATTTTGGCCAAATTCAATTCAACGGCTACTTTTCGAGCAGGAAACCCCCACGACTTGATATTGGTGAGAGCTTTTACCTTCTCAAGTTTTTTTTCTAATTCGTCGGCTTGCTCTTTTAATTTGGAATAGGGCAGATTTTCGCTAACCAAAGCAAATTGATAAATATTGACATCGGTTGGGCGGAATTTTTGTACCCTAATATCAAGTATTTCGGTTGGTAAATCTTTGCGTATTGCATTTACTTCACGGACTACCTCTTGGTATTTTTCTTCGGGGTCTTGCGAAAAATCGTATTCTATCTGAAATACGGCAGCTCCATCCAAAATAACCGTTCTGATTCTGTCGATATTATCTAATTCATTAATGCGTTTTTCAAAGGGATCTACAACCAGCTCCTCCATATCTTTGGGGGTTGCTCCTGGATAAATAATCGTAACCCCAAATTGAGGCGATTCAAACTCGGGGTCTTCGCCCCTAGGCATATTAAATAAAGCATAAAGCCCTATTGAAAGTACTGCCAAAAATACCACAAGGGTAAATTGATAGTTTTTTACGGAAAATTCTGAGATTCTCATAAAGGAATATGGTAAAGCTCAAACCAAGGGTTTAAGGGATTGTCAAAAAGAAAAAATGCGTAAGGGCAAAGGTTTTATTGAACCACTTTTACTTTTGCTCCTTCTACCAAATACGCCGAACCATCGGTAATTACCTGTGTAATGCCCGTTAGCCCACTTTGTACAAAAGCCCTTTGGTTGTTGATATAGGCTATTACCAAAGCGATTCGCTTGGCTTTACCATTTTCGATAGTGTACACAAAAGCCTCATCGCCATTGCCTTCAATAATTGCATCGACAGGCACAGAGGGTAATTGTTGTTTGATAGAAGGATTAATCAATGCTTTGGCAAATAACCCTGTCGCTATTTTCTTGCCCTGGGTATTCAGTTTTAGCTCGGCTTGGTACAAACCCGAAGCTTGGTCTGCTCCTTGTGACAAAGTCGTAACGATAGCCTGAAATTGGGTATCTGGAAAAGCGTCGAGCTGAATACTGGCGTGGTCGCCTAGTTTTAGGCGAGTCCAGTCTTTGTCGGCAATACCAACCTTCACCACCCAGTCGTTGGCACTGGCTGCATTGACAAAAAAGATAGGAACACCAACATTGGCATATTCACCTTCGTTCATCATTTTTTTCACTACCACCCCATTGGTAGAAGCATAAATTTTAGAATACCCTTGGTTATATTGTGCTATCTGTAACCCTTGTTTGGCTACACTCAACGACGTTGTAAGATTTTGAACTTGCTCTAAAGTAGCTACCGAGTCTCGGTAAAGGTTGCTTACTCTTCTTAAATCACGCTCTATTTTGATAACATTTTCTTGAGCTTGCTGTACCTGAGCGTTAATTTCGGTAAGATTAAGGCTTGCCAAAAGCTGTCCTTTACGAATCGTTTGGCCTTCTCTTACCCATATTTTTTCAATAATACCTCCTGTTTTAAACGACAACCGGGCTTCGTGCAACGAACTTATCAAGCCCGAAGCTTTGATAGGCTCTGTAGCATTGGCTAGGGCTACATCTACCAATTTTACAGGTATTACGGTATCGTCGAGTGTGGTTTTGTTATGGGCTTTTTTCTTGCCGCAACTCGTTACCATCAATAAAGCAACAAGGGCATATAATGAGAGCTTGTATATTGTCTTCATCTTGTGTATTGTTTAGATTTGTGGATACCCCGATGGGCTTTTATCCTGATTACAAAAAATTATTTTAATTGATAAGCCGCCGTAGCTCTTTCTAACTCTGTCCACTTGAGCCATACATCATAATGAGCAATGGCCTGCTGTAGCTGTGCTTTATTGAGCTGGGTTTGGGCATCGAGTAGTTCTATAAAATTGAGATTTCCTTCTTTGTAGCGACGCAACATATCTTTGTAGTATCTTTCGGCAGTAGCTACCTGAGTGGCTTTTGAAGCTACAATTTCATGGGCGGCATTTAGGGCATTTTGGGCAAGCACAACCTGCAGGTCTAATTGATTTTTGACATACTGTAACTGTGTATCGGCTGCGGCTAAATCCATTTCGGCCTGCTTAACTTTCAGTTGATTTCTCCCAGAAGAATACACAGGGAGGTCGATAGAAACACCAACTAAGAAAAAAGCATTTGGCGACAAAAAATTTTTATCGGCACTTGCAATTTGGGCAAAACGCCCCTGCGAACCTACATCCAGAGAAGCTCCAATTTTGGGCTTATTGTACGACTGGCTGAGTCCTAATAGTTGTCGGTTCAGGTTGAGGTTTGCTTGTAGTTTGTCTAGTTCTTCACGGTGGCTGGCTTCAATTTTGAGAGGAATCATACTTGTTTCAAAAACCGAGTCAATTGTAATGGTTTCAGCAAAATCTTTATTTAGCAAAAAGTTGAAATATGCAGCGGCATTTTTCTGTGTTCCTTTGGCAGCTTCTATTTCGGCCATGATACCAGCGATTTCATTTTTGGTTCTGACCAATACCGTTGGATTAGCCATACCATTTTGAATAAGGCTTTGATTGACACGTTCACTTTCTTTCAAAATTTTCAAGGCATTATCATATACCTTTAGAGCTTCAGAGGCTTTTAAGTAATTAAAATAGGCTATTTTAATATCCTTTACCAATTCTCGTTTATAGACTACCACCTCGGTTTGTTGCATAGCAATCAGTTCTTTTTTGATACCTTGGTTATACTTGATTTCGGCGTTGATTAAAGGCATGGTTGTTTTAACACGCATATCATAAAAATCCTTAGGAATCAATTGCTCACTAACATTTTGTATTTGAGGAAAAGCATTACTACCAGTAAGCTGATTTAGGGTAGAATAAACAGGATTGACCAAATCGCCCACAGGGATGTCGATAGTACGCCCACCCAAAGCCGAAGAAAGCGTAGTATTAAAATTGACAGAGGGCTTGAATAGCGTTTTGGCTTCACTAAGGGCAAAAATGGCCTTTTGCAGTTGAAAGTTCTGTTGTTTTACAATTTGGCTATTTGCTAAGCCTTCTTGTACATACTTGTTGAGCAAATCGGACTGGGCTATACCCCTATATCCGAGCATCATACCAAAAAGAGTAAGTAGATATTTCATATAGTATATTTAAAATACATTTGTAAGTTTATGAACACTGTTTAGCATAAGGTTAAATAAAAAGCATCAACTTTGGCTATGCCAAAAATTAATGCCAACAAACTTGGTTGGACCTGCAAGAGTTCATCGCTCTCGCAGGTCTTAACACTAGGGGATTTTTAGATTTTTTCAGCCCAAAAAAGCTGTTAAATCTTCACTGCTTAATTCACTTTGTAAATCCTTAAAATCAATTAGTTACTATTGCTTCAAAGATTCAAAGACAAAGTAACTAAAACTATTTAATAGTATTGCTTGTAACCACCAAATTGGTTGTACATTTTGCTATCAAAACACCATTTTCATTTCTTATTTCTCCTTCGGCATGAGCTATTTTTTTACCCATCCGCACTACCCTCGATTTTACGAGTACCTTCTCGCCTATTTTTGCACTAAAAAGATAATCTACCGAAAGGTTTACTGTACTATAAAAAACATTATTTCCCATGGTAAATACAGTCATACCTATAATATCGTCGAGCATCGTAGCGGCAATACCTCCATGCAAAATATGGGCAGGATTTACCATATTTTCTTTCACTATATACTCTACGGTTATAGAACCCTCTTCGGCTGCAATCAGTGTGCCATCTAAAAACCTTGCTACAGGCGATGGACTATTGTCGGCAATACGTTTTCCAATATTTTGTTGAAAAAAAGCCAATGCTGTATTACTCATTTGTTTTCTTTAAAAGTGTTAGTACTTGTTCGAGCGAGACCTCCATTAAATGAGGTAAATCTGCACTTGGATTCATGAGTGCAAACGTTTGAAAACGCCCTCTGATATACAACGATGCCAAGCCATGCACATACGCCCAAATCGACATAGCTGTTACATTTACATCGGCTACTTGAATGTAGCCTTGTTCCATACAAAGCATGATGTTTTTTTGAAGATGGACAAAGTTTTGCATGCCACAATCCCACTGGTCATCGCCATTTTTTTTCTTGATAGCCTCCATTGGGGCATCTTTAATAAACATCAAATCGTACAGTTCGGGGTTTTCTATTGCAAATTGCAAATAGATTTTTCCTCGTTGATAAAGCTGCTCAAAGCTATCAGGAATAGCTTCTAGGTGCTTCGTAACCTCAAATAACTTGTCAAATCCTAGCTCGTGTACAGCAAAAAACAATTCATCCTTGTCTTTGAAGTGTAAATATATTGTAGCGGGACTGTACTCGATTTTGTCGGCAATCGCTCTGATAGATGCTTTTTCAAAACCTTCTTCGATAAAAATCTCCTTGGCAGCTTCTAATATTCGCTGGCGAAGCTCCATCTTTTCCCGCTCTTTTCTTTCTATAATACCCATTTATCTATTCGTTGGTAAATTAGTGAGTTCGTTTATTGACTTTTGCTGACAACCTTTGACTTGGGTTTATGTTTCAGTCTACACCCGTAAAAATAACTAATTTTCTTTGCATCAATATACTACACTGTTAGCCCAGATATTACCCATTTACAAATCCAATAGAAGCCCCTATTCATTATGCTCAATAATTCACTTATGTACTTTATTTCACTCTTGACCAAACCGTAGTGCGGCCTAACAACGAAATACCTACATATCCCCGAATTTCTAATTCGTTAGTATTTTTTAGCTTTATAATACACGAATAGGTTTTTCCATTTTGGGGGTCGTAAACACTGCCATCTTCCCAGGCTTTTCCTTTGAAAGTAAAGTTTTTTAGAATAACCGAGCCTATGATATTTTGTGAACGCAACGCTTCGTCGGGGTTATGTACATCTTTTTTAGTACCGTCTTTTCCCCAAGATACCTTGCCGAAGTATTGTTCACCTTGTTTATAAATCAATACTTTTCCGTCTTTATTCTCTGAAAGCCATTCGCCCAAAATAGCGTCTTTGTTGGTTTGCTGGGCTGTTGCCCAAGTGGCTACTAATAGTAAGGCTGATAAAATAAAAGCGATTTTTTTCATAATAATTGATATTGGTTTGTGAGATTTGCTTTTTGAAGGTTGTTTTCAATCCTTTGATAATCAATATAGACTCCCAAAATAGATAAGTAATATTACTCAAAACTTTTTTAGATTCCTTCTCTATCTGATATTATTAGGCTACATGATATATCGAAGATTATTTTAACAACGATGTGAATTTACTAAACAGTGTTCAGTAAATGAAATTTTTACATATCTTTTTTGAAAAATCTATGAAAAATCATTTTTTGAAAAAAATCAAAACACTGATTTACAGCAAGTTAAATAAAATAGATTATTATTTAAAGACAATCTATTAAATTAGTAGTTTGTGCTATAACTAAGATATTTCTAATTTTGTAAAATTGCACCAAAATAGACCTCTTTGAAGTGACTCAATTAGTGATAATTAGGATAGGTGCAAAAATTGCAATGCAGTTGTTCTGAAAACCAATATTTAATCCCAGAAATTTCAAAAAATATGAATTACCCACTTAACCAGATTCCTGAAAGAACTGAAAAGCCACGTCAAAAAGGTTTGACAATGGTAATGGACAAAGGGCTTAGTCTTAGACAAGTTGAAGATTTTTTGGAACTTGGCTCCAATTATACCGACATCGTGAAGTTGGGATGGGCGACTTCTTTTGTTACTCCCAATCTAAAAGAAAAATTGGCTTTGTACAAGTCGGCAGGCATTCCTGTTTATTTTGGTGGTACTTTGTTCGAGGCATTTATTGTCCGTGGTCAGTTTGACGAATACCGTCGTGTACTCGACCAGTTTGGTATGGAATACGCCGAGGTATCTGACGGTTCTTTGGAAATGGAACAAGACCAAAAATGTGAATATATTCAAACGTTATCAAAACAAGTAACTGTACTTTCGGAAGTAGGCTCAAAAGATGAAGCCAAAATCATCCCTCCTTACAAATGGATTAAATTGATGAAGGCCGAATTAGAAGCAGGTGCTTGGAAAGTTATTGGCGAGGCTCGTGAAGGGGGTAATGTTGGTTTGTTTCGTGCATCGGGCGAGGTTCGTCAGGGGCTTGTAGAAGAAATTTTGACTGAGATTCCAGAAGAAAAAATTATTTGGGAAGCTCCTCAAAAATCGCAACAAGTATGGTTTGTGAAGTTGGTAGGTGCCAATGTAAACGTTGGTAATATTGCTCCGCACGAAGTTATTTCATTAGAAACTATTCGTTTGGGGCTAAGAGGCGATACATTTTCTCACTTTCTTGATAAATAAACTTGAATAAATAGCCTTGCTTGGCTTATTCTAACCTCAAAACTCATTCTCTAAGACAATGGAAATCATTCAGTTTGTTCTTCAACTGTTAAAAGACCCTTTGACAGCTTTAACACAATTTATCAATGACAATGGTACGCTTACGTATGGTTTGTTGTTTTTGATTGTTTTTGCCGAAACCGGCCTCGTGGTAATGCCTCTTTTGCCTGGCGACTCTTTGTTATTTGCTATTGGCGTATTGGCTGCTCCTGCAACAGGTGGTAAAATTGATATTACATTTGTTATTCCGTTGTTGATTGGTGCTGCATTGATTGGCGATAATGTCAATTACTTCATCGGAAAATACTTTAGTGACTTTGTGAAATCTAAAGATAAAATCCTTTTTCTAAAACGTGAACATATTGCACAAACAGAGGCTTTCTATGAAAAAAATGGTGGCCAAACTGTAATTATGGCTCGTTTTGTACCGATTGTTCGTACGGTTGCTCCTTTTGTGGCTGGTGCTGGTAGCATGAAATATCCCAAATATATTACTTTTTGTATTATTGGGGCTATTTTGTGGGTAACCTCTATTACGCTTTTGGGGTACTTTTTAGGCAACAACGAATGGGTAAAACATAATTTTGAGAAAGTAGTATTAGGTATTGTTGCAGTATCTGTTTTGCCAATGATTATTGGCTTTGTAAAAGCCAAATTGGCCAAGTAATACTTGCTCATTTATTCTATTTTTAGGCTATAAGCTTTATTCATAAGTCAATTGGGCTTTGTATAAAGTTTATAGCCTTTTTTGAACAACAGTCTTGAAAATATAGCCCAACGTTTTTAGCAGCACATGAATAATCTATTTGGCCTTATTGGTTTTCCTTTAGGACATTCGTTTTCTAAAGGGTATTTTACTGAAAAATTTGCTCAACTTGGCCTGTCCAATACACACGCCTACGAGAAGTTTGAGCTAGAAAATGTTGCTGATTTTCCAGCTTTACTCAAAAGCCATACCGCTCACCTTCGTGGGCTCAACGTTACGATTCCTCATAAACAAAGTATTATTCCGTTTTTGGACGAAATAGATGAGGCTGCTCGCAAAATCGGGGCTGTCAATACCATCAAGTTTCTCCCGAATGGAAAAATCAAGGGTTTTAATACCGACTATTGGGGCTTTAGATGGACCCTCGAAAAATGGGATGCCTTTACAGAAATAGCTCCTAAAAAAGCATTGGTATTGGGCAAAGGCGGGGCAGCCAAAGCTATTGTTGTGGCTCTCGAAGATTTAGGCTTGGAGGTACAATTGGTTTCTCGAAGAAAAGAAGAAGATACCATTACTTACGAAGAGCTTACAGCCGAGGTAATGCAAAAGCACCTTTTGGTGGTAAATACTACACCCCTAGGAATGTACCCTAAGGTAGATGCTTGCCCGCCTATTCCTTACGAACTGCTTGGCTCGCAACACTTGCTTTACGATATTGTGTATAACCCTCTCGAAACCTTATTCCTCAAAAAAGGACTTGAGGCTGGTGCAAAAGCCGTACATTTTGGCTTAGAGATGCTTCATGGACAAGCAGAAAAAGCATGGGAAATTTGGAATGAGGCTTAATGATTTCAATTTATCTTTACAAGCACTACTACTACAACGCAGCAAGGTTTGTGAAGATAAGTTGTACTTTACTTCATATTCCAGAATTGAAATATGAAGTAAAGTACAAGTGAAATAAATCTAACAGTTCTACTTTTATTCGTATAACTTTAACCTCAACTTATGGGTTGGCTCGATAGTTTTTCAAGATATTATCGCCCACTTGTTGTTGGGCAAATACAGGCTTTTCTAAAATAGGAGCAGCAATACCATCGCCAAGAACCATTGAGCTTTCCCAGACCAAGGCTTCGTCCCATAAGCTCGTTTTTATCAGCGAGTTTAACAAATAAGCCCCTCCTTCCACAATTAGTGATTGAACTTTCTTTTGGTACAAGTCGTCTATCAAAAAGCTTAGTAAGTCTGTTTGCGGAGGTATTTTACAAAATAGTATATCTCCTTCTATTGCTTCTTTTTGAAGGTTATAACAGATCGTTTTTTGCCCTTCTGAATAAATTTTGGCATTATCTGCAATACGTAAATCTTTGTCGATAAGAATGCGTATGGGACTTTTTCCTGTCCAAAAACGATTATCAAGCGATGGGTTGTCAAACTGTGCGGTTCGAGTGCCTACCATAATGGCATCTTCTTCCGAGCGTAGTTTGTGAGTCCAACGCCTAGATAAGGCATTCGATATTTGTATGGCCTGATACTGGGGTAATGCTATTTTGCGGTCGGACGATTGAGCCCATTTAAGGATTATATAAGGGCGTTTTTTTTCAAAAAATGTAAAAAAACGTTTATTCAACTCTCGTCCTTTTTCGGCTAAAATACCCGATACCACCTCAATACCTGCATTCCGCAGTTTTTGAATACCCTTACCCGCTACCAACGGATTAGGGTCGTCGTTGCAGATATATACTTTTTTGACACGGTGCTTTACCAATAAATCGGCACAAGGTGGGGTTTTACCAAAATGAGAACAAGGTTCTAAAGTAACAAATACCTCCGATTCGGACAGAATACTTTTATCGGCAACATCGTTGACAGCATTTACTTCGGCGTGCCAATCACCATACCGCTGATGCCAGCCCTCGCCCACAATCGTACCTTGATGTACAATTACACAGCCCACCATTGGATTGGGCGATACTGCTCCAGCTCCTAGCTGTGCCAATTGCAAAGCCCTGTTCATAAAAGACAAAATAGCTGTTTCAGAAAGCGAATTATTATTTGATTGCGGCATTGTGTAACTTTGTGCTTTAACTTAATGATATGATTTATCAATCTTCTCGAAAACTTTTCTCTGATTTAGTAGCCGAAATTACGGCAGTTTACCCAGAAAACGAAGCAAAAAGCATGGCGTATTTGCTTTTGGAATATTGGGGAAAACTTAGCAAAACCGATATTCTGATGGATAAGTCCGTCGAAATTCGAGAACCGCTTGCCCCTGCTGTGGCTCGTATCAAGGCATTTGAACCTATTCAATATATTATAGGATATGGAGATTTTTATGGCCGTAGCTTTCAGGTAAGCTCTGCAACCTTGATTCCTCGCCCCGAAACCGAAGAATTGGTTCAGTATATTATACAAAAAGCAAAAGCTCCTGTCCGTATCTTAGACATCGGTACAGGCACAGGCTGTATTGCCATTTCGCTAGCCTGCGAAATACAAGGTGCAGCGGTAGTGGCTTACGATATTTCGGAAGAAGCACTAACTATAGCCCAGAATAATAATATTACGCATCAGGCCAAAGTGCAGTTTCAGTATCAAGATATATTAGCGACACAAGAACAAACATTGTCTCAAAAGTTTGATATTATTGTTAGTAATCCACCTTATGTTACCAATCATGAAAAATCAGAAATGGAAGCTAATGTATTAGACTATGAACCTCACTTAGCCCTTTTTGTTGAAAATGATAATCCTTTACTTTTTTACAAGGCTATTGCTCAGTTTGCAAGCCTTAATTTAGTAGAAAATGGATTGTGTATGGTCGAAATCAACCAATATTTTGGCAAAGAAACAGCTGAGGTATTTGTAAAAGCTGGTTTTCAAGACGTAGAGATTATTCAAGATATGTTAGGACGGGATAGGTTTGTAAAGGGTATTCTACAAAAATAAAGGAAGCCCCGTTATGGGGCTTCCTTTATATATACTTGTTCAGTTCAAGACTAATATGCTCTAATTTCAACACCTTTCATGAAGTTTACGAAGGCTTTATTAACCACCTTGTTTCCTCCAGGAGTTGGATAGTTTCCAGTGAAATACCAATCACCTAAATTATTTGGACAAGCTTTGTTCAAGCTAGATACCGTTTGATACACAATAGCCAAATCAGCGGTTAGGTCTTTAGGTTTTACTATATCAGCAATTTTAGCAGCGATTTCTTCTTGTGTAAATGGCTCATAAATAGCTTTTACAAAGTTTTGTGAAGCCGATTGTCCCAACTCTAAGGCACTCAAACAACGTCCGAGGGTATCCTCTAATACATCGTCCATACCACGCTCGTGCAATAGCTCATAAGCTGCACGGAAAGCCACAAAGTCTTTCATACGTGACATATCGATACCATAGCAGTCTGGGTAGCGAATTTGTGGAGCAGACGATACAATCACAATCTTTTTAGGGCCTAGTTTATCTAAAAGCTTCAAAATAGAACGCTCTAAGGTTGTACCACGCACAATCGAGTCATCGATCAATACAACATTGTCTACGCCTTTTTTGATTACTTCATACGTTGTATCATAAACATGCGACACCATGTCGTTACGGTCGGCATCGTTGGTAATAAAGGTACGCAACTTAACGTCTTTAGAAATCAACTTTTCAACCCTTGGGCGGAAAGTCAATAACTCTTCCAAAGCTTTTTCGGCAAGACCGCCTTCCATAATAGCTTTCTTGCGTTCTTTGGCCAAATAGTCTTCCAAGCCTTCAATCATTCCTAAGAATGCTGTTTCGGCAGTATTTGGAATATACGAAAATACGGTATTTTTTAGGTCGTAATTAACCTCTTCGAGTACTTGTGGGATTACCAAACGGCCTAATTGCTTACGTTCGGCATAAATATCGGGGTCTGAAGCACGAGAGAAATAAATTCTTTCAAAACTACATGATTTCTTTTCTAGCGGTTCTATAAATTTCTTTTCAGCATAATCACCACGCTTGTTGATAATCAGTGCATGACCTGGCTGAACCTCCTGTATGTCCTCATAATTACAGTTGAACGATGTTTTGATAGCTTGTTTTTCAGAAGCAACCACTACCACTTCGTCGTCGGCGTACCAATAAGCTGGGCGAATACCCGAAGGGTCACGAGCCACAAAGGCCGAACCGTGTCCGGTAACACCACACATGGCATATCCACCGTCAAAATCTCTACAAGAACGTTGAAGAACTCTTTGTAAATCGATATTGTCTTCTATTACATCCGACAATTCAGGATTTTCGTAGCTGTGTTTATGGAAATCAAATTGGCGTTGGTTTTCTTCATCAAGAAAGTGACCTATTTTTTCCATTACCGTAACAGTGTCTACCTTTTCTTTGGGGTGTTGTCCAAGCGAAACGAGCTTATCAAATAGCTCCTCTACGTTGGTCATGTTAAAGTTCCCAGCAACAACCAAATTTCGGCTTCTCCAGTTGTTTTGCCTTAACATTGGGTGGCAGTTTTCTATTTCATTCTGGCCGTGCGTTCCATAACGCAAATGCCCTAAGAAAACTTCGCCAGAAAACGCCACATTCTCTTGAATCCATTTGGCATCTCTTCCTTTGTCTTTGTGGTCTTTAAGACCCTTACGAAACTTTTTGTAAATTTTCCCAAAGATATCAGCTACAGCATTTTGTTCGACGGAGCGGTATCGGCTAATATACCTATGCCCAGCGGGAACATCAATTTTGATGTTGGCTACTCCTGCACCATCTTGCCCTCGGTTTACTTGCTTTTCCATCATTAGGTAAAGCTTATTAATACCGTACAAGGGTGTGCCGTACTTATTAATATAGTACTGATAGTCTTTTCGGAGACGGATGAGTGCTATACCACACTCGTGTTTGATTGCGTCAGACATGACCTTACTTTGTAGTTATTTTGCGTTTGTTGAGCCTTATTCAAAAAAAATAGTACTCCTTAAACCATTTTATAATAATTCAAGTGGTTTTATAAAATTTCGCAATAAAATCTGGATTAATAGAGGGTTAACGATGGGTTAATTTTCAGTAAACAAAATTAGGTAGAAAATCTCGACAATACCAAGAACTTTCTAGTGATATTTTTTAAATAGAACTAATGATTGTATACATTAATGGTTAGTGAAAACTTTATCTTTATAATCTTATATAACCTAATTGTTTGCTACTTGCTTATTATACCTATTAGCTCTATTTTGGCTCAAAGCTACTTGCAAAATTTGAGAACTACTAACATTTTTTAGCAAATGACTAACATCGGTTATAACTGCCAGACAAACTTCTCTATAGAAAAGTTCCCTCATGAGCAACGAACTTCGAGCAAGCAACTAATAACCTAGTCTTTTGTTTGCAATAAACGTTGTCAAACTTAGAATATTTTGACGGCATGCTTTCCCTAAAATTAGATAAGCATCTTAAACCGCTTTGTTTGACTTCTCTTTGATAAAATAGGTTTCAGAAATATGCACTATTGGTGATTTGTACTAGTAAATTTTTGAAACCATTTTTTATTTTTTCTATAGAATATGATACAAACTAGGCTCAACTTTTATTTATCTACTGACTAACAAGTATTTAGCCCGCTAATTATTTCATTCACAAAGGTTACCAACAAAAGTTATCCACATTTCTATAATACTGTGGATAACTTTTGTTGGTAACTAATTCTAATCTATTTCAATTACTACGCCCGAGCTAGTTGGATGAGCCACACAAGTCAAAATATAGCCTTGTTTGATTTCATTATCGGTAAGGCCATCTTCTTCGTCCATACTCACTTTACCTGCAATACATTTGCCCATACAAGCCGTACACATACCCGCCTGACAAGAATATGGCAAGTCGATATCGTCACGAAGGGCAGCATCCAAAATGGTTTCGTGAGGTTTTACTACTACGGTATAATCATTGCCTTCGTACTGAATCGTAATAGTTTGTTCTTTTAGGCTACCTGCTTCGTCTTCATCTTCCATTGCTTTTTCGTCATGTGCCGAAAAGAAATGCTCTTTATGTATTTGGTTGTCGGTTACTCCAAAAATTTTGATAGCTGCCTCCACGTGTTGCATCATACCTTCTGGCCCACACAAATAATACTCAGCTTTGGCAATATCAATAGCAAAATCCTGCTTCAAAAAAGTAACCGCCGATGCCTGATTGATACGGGTTTTATACCCTATCCAAGTATAAGATGGTTGACTAAGTACATGTAAAACTTTGAATCGATTACTATATTGAGCTTCGAGTTCGTCTAGTTGTTTTTTGAAAATAATATTTTCTTCATTTCTTGAACCATACACCAAATACACCTTTGTTTTGGTTTCGACAGGCAATACCGACTTAGCAATAGACATCAAAGGTGTTATGCCTGAGCCACCACCAAATAATACGATAACACGTTCTTTGGTAGGGTTTGGTTCTATAACAAAATGCCCCATAGGCTCCATCGTTTCGATAGCATCGCCCACTTTGAGGTTGTCGCATAAATAATTAGAAACCAGCCCCCCAGGTACTCGCTTAATTGTTACGGCCAGAGAAGCATCTTTGTTGGGAGAACTCGACATCGAATAACTACGACGAACTTTTTTTCCCTCTATTTCTGGAATGAGTGTCAAAAACTGCCCTGCTTTATAGCTAATTGCCTGATGGATAGGATGCCAGAATGAAAAGGTTTTGGTATCGGGAGTTTCGTCGATAATCTCCTTTACGGTCAAATGAAAGTATTTTGCACTCATTAATATGGATGTTTGATGTTACATAAAATTGGAGAAGTGGTAGGCATGCTAGTATCTCCAATATATTTCAATGAATCTATTGATAACAAATCTAAAGCCGACAAGTTTAGGTTTCTGCTAAATATCTTGTTTTTGGCACATGGCCAAAAGGCAGTGCAAAGGTAATAAAGAAAAGCTTTGGGGAGAAGATAATTTGTGGGGATTGGTCTTGTGGGTTTGTGTAAAACAAAATACCCTTTTTGAATCCTTGAGTCATTCCATAAATTTGAATTATCTTTGAGAAATGTTCGGGTCTCTCAATCTATAATTTTTATCTTATGAACGGAATCTTGATTATCTGCGGAGCAAACAATACACATGATGGCGAATTAACGCATATTGCCTTTGATAGGCTGTTAACGGCTCTGAATTTTTTAAAATATAATCCTGATTTCAAAATTCTTTGTACAGGTGGCTTTGGCAATCATTTCAATACAAGCGATTACCCACATGCCCAATATCTACAAAATTTTTTACTTGAAAATGGTATTCCTCACGAGCAGTTCCTAGAGTTTATTTTGAGCGAAAATACCATTGAAGATGCTCAGTTATGTAAACGAGTTTTGGAAAGGCATAATCCCGAGGTAGCTGTGGTTATTAGTTCCGACTACCACCTTGAAAGAGTAAGGTTGTCTTTCCTAAAGTTTTGTGGATACCCTAGTACAGTCTTTTTAGCCGCTAAATCAAGCCTGTTTGAAGATGAGCTAGAGCGACTTATTCGGCAAGAACAGCAGGCTGTCAATAGATTACGAATGATGCTTTAGCTAAAATCAGCTTCATCATAATGGATTTTGTGGATATAACTTTGCAATAGTGCTTCTTTATCGTCGATTTCTAAGCCTGTCTGTTCAAAAATAAAATGACTGATAGCCCACTGCAGTTCATCGACAGTCCAGTTGTTTTTGATAATTTCGATTTCATAAAATGCCCTCTTTATTGGCGTTTTGATAGTGGATAAAACCACTAAATGCTCAAACGACAATTTGTTGAGTAAAATATGTGCCAATGGTGAAATATGGTTTTCTTGCCATTGAATAGCCTCTATTGGACAATTAACAGGCAATAATTGGACAAATTGTGGATAACGCAAAAAAAACTGTTTGTAGATTGACAGTTTTTCTACATTCAAATATATCAATCCTTCGGCATGGAGTTGGGTAGCCAATAGTATATTTTTTCTATCATTAAAAAGATATTTCCTTTGTAATGTTTGCTCGTACATATCTACGAAGTATCCTATTACCCAATTGCGAAGTGTCAACGCTTGCTTTTTTTGTTCAAAAACTTGAGTAAATATATAATCTGCATTTAGGATTTCATAAACGGTATTGTTGAGTAGTAATTCATAGATTTCATTGTTATCCATAATTTCAGGCTATGTTGTAGTTTGTTACAATAAAGTAGTACAATTTCTGTGCCTGAAAACTTACAAACATCGAAAAAAACAGCTTAGTGCAACAAAAGCTTTTCGAGTTTTTTTTCTATCACTTTATAGAATACTACTTTTTACATAGCATTTTGACTGAATTTAGTTCTAAATGTCACCTTTTATAGTAATTTTATCAATAGTTAGCTTATGTTATAACTTTGGTTTTTTATAGATAAATTTATTATTGAGTTTTAAATGAACGAACATCTTGGCAAATTACTCATCAGTATTGGAGCTTTCTTGATTTTGGGAGGTGTAGTTATCTATTTTTTCCACAACAAATTACAATGGCTTGGCCGACTTCCTGGCGATATTCGGATTGAAAAAGAACATTTCAATTTGTACATTCCTATTACTACGTGCTTGCTTATTACGGGTTTTATCAATCTTGTTGTATGGCTTTTTAACAAACTCAACTCTTAGGAAAAAGTAAAATATGAGTCATCCCGAATTTTAGGTAATATTAAAAGAGACCACCTATTGGTGTTGATTCATAAGGTTGTCAAGTACACCTTAAAGAGGCTGGCCAATTGCTCAAATGATAGAAAATTAGGGGATATTCATGCAAAAGGCGTTCGAAAAACTAATTCCGAACGCCTTTTGTATAATGACACACCTTTAGCCGCAAAGCATTGCATCTCTACTGGCGAAAATCATATTCAAAAATAATCACTCATATCACTAAATTTGAGATAAGTCATATTTTCCGTAGAAAATATCCTTGATTTATTTTTTGTTGAATTTAGCTTTTCCTTCGTCCAAAAACTTCACAAAAGCCTCTATATCTTCATTATAAGCACGTGGTTTTACCATTGGTTTGGCATCGTCGTTGGGGTTTACCAAGCAATAATAAGGCTGAGCATTGCCATTGAAACGAGTTATTTCAAAATCTAAATTTTGGTCGCCAATACTAGTTTTTTCTAAACCATCGTCTTTCGACTTATACCATTCAGACTTTGGCAACTCTGTTTTGTCATCGACATACAAAGCTACTACTACATAATCATTTTCTAGGCGACTTTTCACGGCAGGATTTGACCAAACTGAAGCTTCCATTTTACGACAATTCACACAACCATGTCCTGTAAAATCAATAAACAAAGGTTTATTGACTTTTTGGGCATAAGCCAATGCCTCTTTATAATCAAAAAAACCTTGTAAGTCTAATGGCAACTTCAAAAACTCATCATATTTAACTTTTTTCGGAAAGTTGGGGTCGCCAGTATTTGCACTTGCCGACGATTCAGATTTTACCCCAATCACAAAATCTTGGGTTTCCATTGGAGGCAACCAGCCCGACAAGGCTTTGAGTGGAGCACCAAACATTCCCGGAATCATATACACTACAAATGATAAAACAGCAATAGCCATTAATGCTCTCGGTACGGTTACTTTATCGACCTTGCTGTCGTGTGGCAACTGGATTTTGCCTAATAAATATAAACCAATTAAGCTAAATATAACAATCCATGCTGCCAAATATACCTCACGGTCGAGAATATGCCAGTGGTAGGTTTGGTCGGCTGTACTCAAAAACTTCAATGCTAATGCAAGTTCTAAAAAGCCCAAAACAACCTTCACTGAGTTCATCCAACCACCCGATTTTGGTAAATTTTGTAACCAATTAGGAAAAATAGCAAATAAGGTAAATGGAACAGCAAATGCTAAGCCAAAACCAAACATTCCGATAATTGGGCGAATGATTTGCCCTTGCGAACCCAAGCTTAGAATAGTACCCGCCACTGGACCAGTACACGAAAACGATACTAATACTAGGGTAAAAGCCATAAAGAAAATACCCCCTAAACCTCCTCTGTCTGACTGAGCGTCGATTTTATTGACAAAAGATGATGGTAATACGATTTCAAACCAGCCCAAGAATGACACCCCAAATACCACAAACACTACAAAAAACAAGAGATTGGGTAACCAGTGAGTACTGATAAAATTAGGAGCAGCCTGCCCAAAAGCATACGCAATGATAGTACCAAAAAGTACATAAATAGCTATGATAAAAAAGCCGTACAATAAGGCTTTTTGTAAACCACCTTTTTGCTTGGTAAAATACGATACAGTCATTGGAATTAATGGATACACACAAGGTGTAAGCAGGGCTACAAAGCCTCCGCCAAGAGCCAATAAAAAGAATCCCCAAAGTGAAGTATCTTCAGTTTTCTCTTCTTCTGTACTATCAATAGATACATTGCCAAGCGTGGTTGTATCTGTAACCGATACCGTTTCGGTAGCAATAGTATCTAGTTTTACTTCCTCTTTGGCTACCTCCAGAGCTTTTAAGGAATCTGTATTAACTTTTTTGGCTACTTCTTCTTCATTTTTTTTTTGCCCTGAACCAGCCAGTGCTTCTAACAAAAAAGGGCCTTTTACAGGTACACATTGCCCCGTAACGTCTGAACACGATTGGCTGTCATAGCTACCCTCGATATTTACTTTGTCTTTCAGAATTTTGACAGACTGACGGAACTCGGCTTTACCTTTAAAATACGTATATTCTCCGTTCCAGATTTCTTTGTCAAATTTTTTGGAAGGATTAATAGCTTTTAGGCTACCAATAGCCTCATAAGACTCGTCGGGCTTTAGCTTAATAGTAGTAACGATAGGCCCCAAATCTGGGTCAAAATCTGACGAATATAAATACCAATCTTTTTGAATATTTACCGTAAAGATAATATCGACAGTTTCTCCGACAGCAGGATTGGGTTTTGACAAAGCCCATGTCCATTTGGCAGGATTTACCTTCTGAGCATAATTAATTGTTGATAAAGTAAATAACAACAAAATACTTAATAATAACTTCTTCATTTTGTGGGTTATAAGAAAAGTTTTTTCGTTTGTAAACCTTAAACGTAAGTACTCAAGGGATAGTTTCTTTACGGTTAGATGTATGCAAAAATAATATATTCGGTTTATAAAAAAAGTCTGCTTGCCGACAGACTAGCAGACTATGATATTTTTATGACTCTTATTTAGCTCAAACCGTTGCTTGGTATGCCAAAGCACTTTTATCGTGTTCTGATGGGCACAGTCACCTCAACATTGTCCCAACGCAGAATCATATCTGCACCGTTGGTTTGTTCATTAAAATCTATCACAAATTTTTCGACACTATCCGATTTTTTGACAGAAACGGCGGGTACTCTTAGCACATCTTTGGTCTCGTCGTACGACAACCCCCATTGCCCTACCTCGCTATTGATAATGATCGTCCAGTCGTTTTGTTCGGGAATCGTAAAAAGTGTATAAGTTCCTGCCTTGAGAGGACGACCAGCAATTGTGACATTCCGTGTAAAAGTAATTACAGTAGCTTCGTTGGCTCCTGTACGCCACCATTTGCCATAAGGCACTAGAGCTTTTGAGGTTTGAGGGCCAAATATCAATCGTCCTTTTTTGGCAGGCTGACAATATTCTACCATTATATCTAAATCACCTTGTTCAAATTCGGCTGTTGACGAAGGGCTAAATGACTTGGTGTAAAATCGCATACCTACAAAACCTATCGCTAACAGTGCTAATAGTACCAAGACAATCCGGAGTATCTTAATCATGGAAAAAGGTTTTATCATGTTATATCTGTAAATCTAGTGAACAATACGCTAGCTACAAAATTACCACAAACTCTCCATATCTCTTTCTCTTTTGATAATACATCTTTCATTTTCGAGCAAGTGGAGGTTCTGGTCGATATTCATACTGGTTTTGGCATCGTCGAGCAACCCTTTGTAAGCATTTTTGATTTCCTTGCGTTTGATTGCCTCCAAAAACCTACGTATATCGTCATCGCATTCTAGTACCAAGCCTGGCACTTCGGTTGGTCGGCCGTCGTCATCTTTGGCAACCATGGTAAAATATGAAGTGTTGGTGTGCTTCATTTCTTTGGTTCTAATGTTTTCGGCAATAACACGTATTCCAATAATCAAAGACGAACGCCCTACGTAATTTACAGAAGCATGTAACGAAACCAAATCGCCTACTTCTACAGGCTGCCGAAACTCTACGTTGTCTACCGATACCGTTACAACATAAGTACCCGCATGTCGGGCGGCACAAGCATAGGCCACTTTATCCATCAGCGAAAGCAATATTCCTCCGTGAATTTTTCCACCAAAATTGGCATAAGAAGGAATCATTAATTCTGTAATTGTTGTTTTTGAATAATTAACAGATTTGGTATTTTCCATAAAATTTTAATGGTTAATTTAATACTAACAAATGAACAAGTGAGGCTTAAAAGATGCTACTCCTATTGTTATGAAGGCTTTTAGCTTTTTTAGAAACCCTATTTATACCATATTTAGACCAAACAGGTGATGTAATTGATACGCCTGCTCACGATAAAATAGTAACCACAATACGAAAAGTCCACAAACTTAGTAGATTTTATATAAAAACTATTAGGCTTAATTAAATTTTGACCCGTATATTTGTATAAAAATAGAAATTTTCCAAGAATTTAGGTACAAAACCCTGAATACATTGAATTGTACCACTTACATTTGAATATTTAGAAGAATGACTCCTGCCATTATTATTTGGTTCATATTATTGACTCCGCTTGCAGGATTTGGTATATCAATACTGTTAGGAAAGCGAAATAATGCCCTTTCAGGATGGATTGCTACTGGGCTGTCAGGATTGAATTTGCTGTTAACAATTTGGCTTACTCAGCAAATTGATATTCCATCTCATTTTACCTTTAGTTGGTTTAATTTAGGTAATTCGTCCATTTCATTTGGTTTTCTACTCGATGCCAATGCCATAATGATGTTGCTATTAGTCAATTTCATTGCTATTTTGGTACAGCTATTTTCTATTGACTATATGCACGAAGATACCGCACAATATCGCTATTTTGGCTTTATTCAGTTATTTGTATTTTCGATGTTGGGTATTATTCTTACCGACAACCTGCTGTGTATGTATGCTTTTTGGGAGTTGGTGGGCTTGAGCTCTTATTTATTAATTGGTTTTTGGTACACCAAAGATAGTGCCGTAAAAGCCGCTAAAAAAGCCTTTTTGGTAAATCGTGTTGGCGATTTGGGCTTTCTTTTAGGAATCTTCTTGGTGTATTATTTCTGGGGTAACTTTAGCTTTTTAAGTTTAGGTAATCATCCGAGCCAGATTACACCCGAATGGGCTACCCTGACGGGTATTTTACTTTTTTGTGGCTGTATGGGCAAATCAGCCCAATTTCCACTGCACACTTGGCTACCCGATGCAATGGAAGGCCCAACGCCCGTTTCGGCACTGATTCATGCTGCTACAATGGTGGCCGCTGGTATATTCCTTTTGGCAAGAATCCAACCTGTTTTTACCGATACTGCCTATATTGTAATTGCTACCATTGGCTGTATTACAATGTTGTTGGGGTCTATTTATGCCATTTTCCAAACAGACATCAAAAAAACTTTAGCTTACTCGACTATTTCACAGCTTGGCCTTATGCTGATTGGATTAGGAACGGCAACATCTTTATTTCATTTATTGACTCATGCCTTTTTCAAAGCGGGTTTGTTTTTGGCGGCAGGCTCGGTGATTCATGCTTTGCACCACGCTGGGCATAATCAGCACTTCGATGCCCAAGATATGCGTTTGATGGGTGGCTTACGCAAAAAACTTCCATTTACTTTTATCGTTTTTGTCATTTTTGCGGCGGCATTAGCGGGTCTTCCTTTGTTCTCAGGCTTTTTGTCGAAAGATGCTATCTTGGCCAACTTATACCAAATGGCTGAACTAAATCCTTATTTCAACTGGATTGGAGGTTTCACTTTTATTGGGATTGTCATGACGGCGTTCTATATGTCACGGCAGGTTTGGTTGGTATTTATGGGCGAACTTCGCAATGAAGCAATACAAGCTAATTATATTCATGAAGGAAGTATCAAAATTAAATTCCCTTTGGCATTGCTAGCCATTCTATCTTTTGGTATGATTTTCTCGACCAACCCCTTCCATGCAGGACATAGCTGGTTTTGGCATGTTATCAATCCTGATTTTATATTGGCAGAAAATCATTGGATTGGTTATGCCTCGATAGCCTGTGTAGTATTGGGTATTGGGCTTGGTTATATTTCAAGAAATATCATTTTTGACAATAAAGTACCTACTTTCGACAAACTTTATGATCTAGTTTGGGTACAACCAACTTTGCTTTTGGCCCAAGGGCTACAGTATTTTGACAAGCAGGTTATTGACCAAACTGTTAATAGCCTAGCTAATGTACAGGTAATTATGGCAAAAATAGTAATGTGGTTTGATAGCCGTTGGATAGACGGTGTCCCAAACGCATTGGCTTCATTAACAGGAATTATCGGAAAAATAACACGCTCTGTTCAAGGGGGCAAAGTACAACTTTATGTTGTAGCTGCACTGATGGGGCTAATTAGTCTAATTGTGTTTATTATTTACTAAGCAATCAAGCACGAACAAACTCCTAGTGGGTTGTTCATGTAGATGAAATTTCACTACGATATGTCTATACTTTCAGTACTCATATTTTTACCATTAGTATTTTCTTTGGTCATTGCCATTTTACCAGAAAATTACAGAGCATACTACAAATGGATTACATTGGCCGTTACAGCGATTGAGTTTTTGCTGTGTATGCGTTTGTACTTTTTGTTTGACCAACAAACGGCAGAATACCAATTTGTTGAGCAAATAGATTGGATAACCCTGCCATTGGGTGCATTGGGTATTGGCTCTATTGATTATTTGTTGGGTATCGACGGTATAAGTATGCCAATGGTGCTACTTACGGGCTTGGTGATGTTGATTGGAGCTATTTCTTCTTTTGAAATCAAGCAAAAGGAAAAAGGCTATTTTTCGTTGTATCTTTTATTAACGGCATCGATTGTAGGCTGCTTTATGGCCTTAGATTTATTCTTGTTTTATCTTTTCTTTGAGTTTATGCTCTTACCTATGTATTTTTTAATAGGTATTTGGGGAGGGCCACGCAAGGAGTACGCTTCTATCAAATTCTTTATTTATACATTGGTGGGGTCGTTATTTATCTTGGTGGTGATGATTGGGCTTTATTTATCGGCTATCGACCCCGTAGAAACAGCCTTGCAAACTGGACTTATCGGCGATTATGCCCAAATAACCCCATCGGTTATTTCAGAAATTCAGGCTTTGTTGGCCGAGGGTAAAATTCCTTCCGAACAGCTTGTACATACTTTCGACTTGCGTTTCTTGCCTGATACAAGCAACTACTTGCCCGAATCGTGGTTTCATATTTTTTCTAATATCAAACTAGGTGGATTAAGTATCAGAGCCTTAGGATTTATTTTGCTGATGGTGGGTTTTGGTATCAAATTACCCGCAGTACCCGTACACACTTGGCTACCCGACGCACACGTAGAAGCACCAACACCTGTTTCGGTAGTTTTGGCAGGGATTCTCTTGAAAATTGGCGGATATGGTTTCCTCCGAATCGCCTATCCTATCTTCCCTGAAGCAGCTATGGATTTTGCTTTTATTATTGCGGCCTTTGGTGTGGTGTCGATTGTATATGGAGCGTACAATGCTTTGGCTATGAACGACCTCAAAAAAATGATTGCTTATTCGTCTGTTTCACACATGGGATTTGTGCTGTTGGGTATAGCATCGCTTACCAGCGAAGGTATCAATGGAGCAATCTACCAAATGTATTCACACGGTATTTTGTCGGCTATGTTATTTTTATTGGTGGGTGTTTTGTATAGCCGTACACATGACCGCCGTATAGATAGCTACCAAGGCCTTGCGGCCAAGATGCCTATTTATACCGCCCTAACGGCTGTAGCTTTCTTTGCATCACTGGGTTTGCCTGCATTCTCAGGATTTATTGGCGAGTTTTTTACTTTGATAGGGGGTTTTAATAGTACCCTTTTTCCGAATTGGCTTACTGCTATTGCGGTATTTGGGTTGGTACTTGGTGCTGCCTATTTCTTGTGGACATTGCAGCGGATATTTTTTGGGAAATATTGGTCAAGGTATGATGAATCAACCTTAGTGGATTTGACTTTGAGGGAAAAAATAATGCTAGTACCCTTAGGACTACTAGCACTGGTATTTGGTATTTTTCCACACCTAATGTTTGATATTTCTCATATTTCGGTAAATGAATTACTCAAACTGTTCCCTTAGAACGGCATATGAATAATAGCGGCAACCATGTCGTTTTCGTTGATGATATTGAGCGAAGCCTTAGAACCATAATGTAAATCAAGCCTTTTACGAAGGTTATCTAGCCCTATACCGCTGGCATTACTTTTGGGCTGAGGGTTGTACTGCCCTGTATTACAAACTTTTATGGTAATTTCATTACCAACGGTAAAAATAGAAACAATTATTTTGCCTCCCGTTTTGGTTTTGGCAATACCATGCTTAACTGCATTTTCAATAAGAGTATTTAACGACATAGAGATAATCAGGATATCGCTAATATTTTCTTGAACATGAAATTCGTATTGAAGCCTGTTATCAAAACGAACTTTTTCTAATGATAAATAGTCGCTTGCTAGTTTAAGTTCTTCGCTAAGCATGGCTTTATGTTGTTCACCAAGGTTGAGCGACAAGCGTAACAAGTCTGACAACTGCATAATAGCATCACGAGCTTGGCGGCTATCGCTAATGGTAAGAGCCTTGATACTATTGAGAGCATTGAACAAAAAATGAGGATTGAGTTGCTTTTTAAGATTTTCTAGTTCCACAACTTTGAGCATTTTTTCGGCTGTCAAAACACGTTGTCGTCTGTCTTCGTAGACATTCACAAAACGGTACAAATGATAAAACAGAAACCAAGGTATTACTAGCCAAATATTATCAAAAATGGAATAAATCAAATCGAAAAGGCTGATTTCTCCAATCAACAAGCGGTTACGATTAAAGAAAATATAGTCTGTAATAGCGAATATTGTACCAATGGTAAAACTTCCTAACAAGGGAAATACCACAAATTGTTGAGAGGTAGTTTGGTCGGGGTCGTAGCTCTCGTGAATATAGTTGTAAAGATGACTAACAACCAAGCCTAGCAAAACATAGACACCAAAATAGGTGGCTTGAAAGGTTAGCGTTTCATTTCCTAATTCACTATACTTAACTGAGGTAAAAGCCACAAACGACCAGCATATTACTTGAATAATCCAATAGAACTTATTTCTCTTCATTGTTATTAATTAGCTCTGTCGAGTAAATTTACATAAAAAAATCAACCAAAAGAAGAATCTGCGATTTACGTGCAGAAATGAAATGACAGAAAATTTAGACTTAAACCAACAACTCCTCCAAATTATCAATAGTCTTGGAGTACTTTCGCCAGAGGTTTTTTTGGCTGGTATTTTCTTGTTTTTAATAATAGCCGACCTTGTTTTTGCCCATAAAAGAAAAATTGCCCCTTCAACATCGCCCCAGTTTAGTATATTCAATATACTTTGTATAGGAGCATTGATTATCAATATTTATCAAATTTCAAATCAGTATTATCACAACAACGATACATTTTTGTTTGATAAAATGTTATTTTTGGATGCTAAGGCCATTTTCTTTAAATCCCTTATTAGTATTGCAGGTATTTTTATGTTTGCACATATCGAGGTCAACAAACGAAAATATGCAGGAGAATTTTATGCCATAGTTATTGCGTTGGTTATTGCGTTACAGCTAATGACGATGTCGGTCAATTTGCTAATGATATATTTGTCGATAGAAATGGTTTCGTTATTGTCTTATATCCTTACGGCATTCAACAAAGATAAAGCCGGTGCCGAAGGAGGTATCAAGTATCTTATTTTTGGGGCGACGTCGTCGGCCATTATGCTATACGGAATGTCATTGTTGTATGGTATGACTGGGACATTAAATATTACCTCGCCCGACTTTAGCAGAGGAATTACTCAAATTGACGAATTGGCAGCTACTGTGGCGGTAGTAATGACAATTAGTGGCTTTTTATTTAAACTTTCGGCTACCCCTTTTCATATCTGGACACCCGACACCTATCAAGCGGCTTCGACTCCTGTGGTGGCTTTTTTCTCAATTGCTCCTAAAGTGGCGGCTATATTAGTAGCAATGCGATTTTATTTGGCTGTACCCAACGATTTGCGACTTGTTACGGCAGTAATAGCATTGGCAACTATTACCTTTGGTAATTTTTCGGCATTGTGGCAAAATCAGGCAAAAAGGCTTTTGGCTTATTCAACAATTGCTCATGCAGGATTTATGCTAATTGGGCTTGTTGGACTTAGTGAAATGGGCTTAAAGAGTGTTGTTTTTTATTTGGTTACCTATTTATTTGCTAATTATGCTGCATTTTTTTTACTCGATATTATCGCTTTGAATTTGAATATTTCTAATGATATCGACCTTCAGTATTTGAAAGGGTTAGGCCGTCAGAAACCCTTCTTGGGTATTTTGATGGTAATTATAATGATTTCTTTGGCAGGATTACCACCAACAGCTGGTTTTTTTGCAAAGTTTAACATTTTTTCTGCTATTTGGGAGGCATACCAGCAGGCAGAAAGCCATCAGAGTATCCTTTTAGGCTTATTCTTGTTTGGTTTGCTCAATACGGCGGTCTCGCTTTTCTTCTATCTCAAAATTCCATTTTATCTATTTTTCAAAACCTCCCAAACGCAACAGAATATTACTATTTCACTAGAGCAATATTTATTAGCGATTGTTTTTACGGCTCCTTTATTGATCCTATTTTTTAAAGCCGACTGGCTTATGCACCTTATCAATTACTTATAAAATAGTTTGATGTAGGCTTTCAGCAGAACTTCTATTACATTTGAAATATTAACTCAATACGAAAAATGCAACAGGCTTTAAGCACTTGAGTAAATGAATAGCTTTAGATTACAGGCACATAATAAAGCATGCTATATTCTTACACTAAAAGCATTGTCACTTGGTGTCTTTGGTATTCATAAGGCTAATTTTGTGCTAGCTAAAGCCTATTGCTTTTTGCCTTAAAGCTCAAAAGCAATTTTGTCATGACAGAAACTATTTCAACAGCACGTCCAACTCGTCAGTTCTTAGGTGAAGATTTTGAACTCACTACTTGGGAAAGCGTCAAGCCTTTCTACGAAAACCTTATTAGCCGAAACATCGCCAGTGCCGATGACCTCCGTAAATTATTTGCCGACCGCTCTGAATTAGAAAGCTATCTTTCTGAAAACTTTGCTTGGCGATATATCAAAATGACTTGCGATACTACCGACAAGAATGTAAAAGCTCATTTTGACCAATTTGTTACTGAAATCCAACCAGAATTAGCGAGCTACGACGATTTATTGAACAAAAAAACCTTAGATAGCCCTTATCTAAAAGAACTTTCCGAAAGTGGTACAGAAGCTGAGGCTTTTTATGTAACACTGCGTGGAATGCAAAAATCTACTGAAATTTTTAGAAGCGAGAATATTCCATTATTTACCGAAATCCAAAACCTTTCGAGCGAGTACCAAGGTACTGTTGGTGTAATGACCGTTGAAATTGATGGTGTTACCAAAACGCTTCAGCAGGCAGGTGTTTATCTGGAAAATGCCAATCGTGAAGTGCGTGAAATGGCCTATCGAAAAGTACAAGAACGCCGTTTTCAAGACCACGATAAGCTTGATGAGCTTTTCAACAAACTGCGTGATTTACGTCATCAGGTGGCTATTAATGCAGGTTTTGACAACTACCGAGATTATTCTTTTGCAGCCCTCAAGCGCTTTGATTATACTCCTAACGACTGCTTTCAGTTTCATCAGGCTGTAGCCGAAACAATTGTGCCTATTTTGAATCAGTTGGCAAGCGAACGAAAAAATGCCTTACAACTAACAGACCTTCGTCCTTGGGACAAAGGCGTGGATATTCAAGGGCGGCCTGCCCTACATCCTTTCAACGGAGGTGAAGATTTGCTGAACAAAACAATTGAGTGTTTCAACCTACTCGACCCGTTCTTGGGCGAATGCCTAACATTGATGAAACAAATGGGACGTTTAGACCTTGAATCAAGGGTTGGAAAAGCTCCAGGTGGATACAATTATCCTTTAGAAGAAACAGGCTTTCCGTTTATTTTCATGAATGCCTCGTCGCTGATGCGCGATGTCATTACAATTTTGCATGAAGGCGGTCATGCTGTACATTCGATTGTTACAAAAGATTTGAGCCTAAATACATTCCGTAGCTTTCCTTCGGAAGTGGCCGAGCTGGCTTCTATGTCAATGGAGCTTATCACGATGGATTACTGGCACGTTTACTTTAATAATGAAGAAGACCTCCGTCGAGCCAAAATTCAGCATTTAGAAGACATTCTAAGTACTTTGCCTTGGGTAGCTACTGTCGACAAGTTTCAACATTGGATTTATGAAAATCCTACCCACACTGTAGCCGAACGCACAGAAGCTTGGATTAATATTTATGAACAATTTACCGATTCGGTAACTTCATGGGGTGGTATAGAAGCTTATAAGGCTACATTGTGGCAACGTCAATTGCATATTTTTGAGTTACCATTCTATTATATTGAATATGGTATTGCTCAATTAGGAGCGATTGGCGTATGGAAAAACTACAAAGAGAATCCACAAAAAGGGTTGCAGGGGTATTTGAATGCCCTAAAATTAGGCTATACCAAACCCATGGGAGCTATTTATGAAGCGGCCAATATTCCTTTCGATTTCTCAAAAGAACATATTGCGTCATTAATGAATTTCTTACAAAATGAGCTAAAAGCCCTAAAAGCCTAAAGCCAAGGCTGTTGTATGGTATTTAACAAAAATCCCATCGAGACTAGGTCTGGATGGGATTTTTTATTGTCTTCTAATCAAGGTAAACTACACTTTGATTTCAACATCAACACCTGAAGGCAATTCTAATTTCATCAAAGCATCAACTGTTTTTGGAGAAGATGAATAGATGTCGATTAGACGCTTATAAGTACACAATTGGAATTGTTCACGAGCTTTTTTGTTAACGTGTGGAGAACGCAGAACTGTGAATTTCTCAATTTTAGTAGGCAAAGGAATAGGACCTGAAACAACAGCACCTGTAGCCTTAACAGCCTTCACGATTTTTTCAGCCGATTTGTCCACTAATGTGTGGTCAAATGACTTCAATTTGATTCTGATTTTTTGATTCATTGTGTTGGTACGTTTAATGAAAACCAACCCGAAAGTACCATAAGCTTCGGATTGGGGACTACAAAATTACTGACTTTCAAGTTATTGTACAACATTGCACAATGTTTTTTTTATGGTTCAATTGGATTCATGCCTATTACTGCTAAAATTCTGACAAACTCTTCATTCAGAGGTGCATCTATAGTAAGTGGCTGTTGTGTAATAGGATGTACCAACGATAATGAGGCGGCATGTAACAGCATTGTGTTCAGTCCAAAATGTTGTTCAAACATCTTATTGTGTTTACACTCACCATGAGTTTTGTCACCAATCAAATAATGGCGTAATTGGGCAAAATGCCTACGAATTTGGTGCATACGGCCAGTTTCAGGATAAATCTCGGCCAATGAATACCGAGACGTTGGATAACGACTTACTTCTATGGGTAGCTCTATTTGCTGTAAACACTTAAATCGAGTAAGAGCATCCTGCATATCGCCATTTTCTTTGGCCAGTGGCCTATCAATGAAGCCTTCTTCTGGCAAATATCCTCGTACCAAAGCCCAGTATTTTTTGTGTGTGGTATGTTGTTCAAACTGCTGTTTGACCAGTTTATCAACCTCTTTATTCAAGGCAAATAATAGTACGCCACCCGTTTTACGGTCAATTCGGTGACATGGACTTACCCATACACCCAGTTGGTCTCGAAGTAGCTGTAAGGCAAATACAGTTTCTTCGGCCGCAATAGGCGAGCGGTGTACCAACAAATTATGAGGTTTGTTGATAGCTACAAGATATTCGTCTTGATAAAGAATGGGGAGTGTCATTGGCATAGGGGATAAATAAAACCGCCCCCACGACAAGTCGAGGAGGCGGTAGCTTATATACAACTAGCAAGCTAGCGTGTTATTACAAACCTTTAGCTTTTTTCACTACTTCGTCAGCAATGTTTTGCGGAACGAATTCATAGTGAGAGAAAGTCAAGTTAGCTGTAGCACGACCAGAAGACATTGTACGAAGGTCAGTTACATAACCGAACAATTCAGACAATGGAATATCTGCTTTCAAGATTACAGCACCTTGTTTTGAGTCCATACCTTTCATCATACCACGACGACGGTTCATGTCACCTGTGATAGGACCAGTATATTCGTCTGGAGTAACAACTTCAACAGCCATGATAGGCTCCATCAATTTAGCACCTGCTGCTTTTGCTGCTTCTTTGTAACCCATACGAGCTGCCAATTCGAATGACAATGCATCTGAATCGACATCGTGGAATGAACCGTGGAACAAACGAACACGCATTGAATCCATTGGGTAACCAGCTAAAGCACCATTTTTCATAGCACCTTCAAAACCTTTTTGGATAGCAGGGATAAATTCTTTTGGAATTACACCACCAACGATACCGTTAACGAATTCCAAACCTTCTTTACCATCTTCTCTTGGTCCCATTTCGAATACGATATCGGCAAACTTACCTTTACCACCTGATTGTTTTTTGTAAACTTCACGGTGTTCGGTAGTTTTAGTTAACGATTCTTTGTAAGCTACCTGAGGAGCACCTTGGTTTACTTCTACTTTGAATTCACGACGCATACGGTCGATGATGATTTCAAGGTGAAGTTCACCCATACCTTTGATGATAGTCTGACCTGTTTCTTCGTTAGATTCAACTTGCAAAGTAGGATCTTCTTCGATCAATTTACCAATAGCTTTCGAGAAGTTGTCTTGGTCAGCAGATTTCTTAGGCTCGATAGCATAACCGATAACTGGGTCAGGGAATACCATTGATTCAAGAACGATTGGAGATTTTTCAGCAGAAAGGGTATCTCCAGTTTTGATATCTTTAAAACCTACAACCGCAGCAATATCACCAGCCTCTAAACGCTCGATAGAATTTTGCTTGTTAGCGTGCATTTGGAAGATACGTGAAATACGTTCTTTGTTGCCTGAGCGGTTGTTCAAGATATAAGAACCCGCTTCAAGTACACCAGAATAAGCACGAACAAAACACAAACGACCTACGTAAGGGTCAGTAGCAATTTTGAATGCCAATGCAGCAAACGGCTCGTCAACACTTGGTTTACGTTCGATTTCTTGTTCTGTTCTTGGATCAGTACCTTTAATAGATTCTTTGTCCAATGGAGAAGGCAAGATAGCCATTACATAATCCAACATTGTTTGAACACCTTTGTTTTTGAAAGATGAACCACACAACATAGGAACAATTTTCATTGAGATAGTAGCAGCACGAAGAGCAGCCAAGATTTCGTCTTCAGAGATAGACTCAGGGTCTTCAAAATATTTCTCCATCAAAGACTCATCAAATTCAGCTACAGCTTCCAACAATTTCTCGCGGTATTCTGTTGCTTCGTCAAGCATATCTTCAGGAATAGGTACAACTTCAAAAGTCATTCCTTTATCGTGCTCATTCCATTTGATACCACGGAAGTTCACTAAGTCAACTACACCTTCAAATTTATCTTCAGCACCGATTGGTAATTGTAAAGGCACAGCATAAGAACCTAACATTTCTTTTACTTGCTTACATACATTCAAGAAATCGGCACCCGAACGGTCCATTTTGTTTACAAACCCTAAACGTGCTACGTTATAGTTGTTGGCCAAACGCCAGTTAGTTTCTGATTGAGGCTCAACACCATCTACAGCACTAAACAAGAATACTAGACCATCCAATACACGCAAAGAACGGTTTACCTCTACGGTAAAGTCAACGTGACCTGGTGTGTCAATAATGTTAATATGATAATTGTCACCTCTATAGTTCCAGTTTACAGTAGTAGCTGCCGAAGTAATAGTGATACCACGTTCTTGCTCCTGCTCCATCCAGTCCATTGTAGCAGCACCATCGTGTACTTCACCAATTTTGTGGCTTACACCTGCATAGTAAAGAATACGCTCTGTGGTTGTAGTTTTACCGGCATCAATGTGGGCAGCGATACCAATGTTTCTTGTGAATTTTAAATCCCGTGCCATTGTTTAAATGTTGATTATTTAGTTTTATTTCTTGCTTCATTAAACTGGTTATACCTTGTCGTAATCTTCTAACTATCAATATTTAATTGATTTCCCACGACTAACCATCTTAAAATCAGGGTGCAAAATTACTGAATCTTAATGAAATACAAAAATTCTAGGTGATAAGTTTTCGTTATTTAAGCTTTCAAAAACCTTCTCGCTCTTTTTGTACTATCCTAAGATGCTATTCTATGATTCAATATCTGGTTATATTCAACAAAAAACGCTCGTTGCAACTGCCACGAGCGTTTTGGTATCACCTAACCACTAAATATATTTTTATAGACAAGAATGATTACATTTCTTAATCTTTCCTTATCGAATATTTGCTTTAAATCGAGCCGATGATAACTGAGCTTGTTCGCCTGCTGCATTGTTGGCTACGATTATCAATTCACCTTCTACTTCATCATCGGTAAGTTTGGTAATATTTACACGACCTACCCCATTCTGTAACCCTTCCTCATTGGGCAAGATAGTCTGATAAAAATTATTAATATCTCTATAACGATTGATGTCTTTTACCAAATTCCCAACATTTTTCTGTGCATTATTGCCCGGAATAAAAAATGTTCCTTTATCATTAACATTGTATAACTTTACATACACAGACTCAGCCGTTTTATCGTCGGTTACAATGATTGTGATATTCTGACTCCCTCTTTCTGATGCCTTTTTCACCTCTACTTCGGCTGTACGCATTTTGTGTGTTGTACTGTCGCCAAAGCTTATTGTCCCTTGGAAATACCCTTCTTTACGCTGATTGAACTCGGCCAACCCATGACTAAATGAGATGATACTCCCAACCAAAGCTAAGATTGTTCCTAATAGAAACGTGGGACTACTGAGGAGTCTTCTTCTTTTAATTTTCATGCACTTAATAATTTAAATGTACTTTAACATTAGGCTATTAATTGCTTTTACTTTATAAATTCCTCCTTTATGTTGAGATTGTTTTCCTCAAAAATCAACATTTAAGTTGTACTTTTCTAATCTAAGCAAAAGCAAAAGTATTATAGTTATCCTAGTAAATCAATAATTTGTCGATTGTATTTGAATTAAAGTTATTAAACGGTATGTTTTTAAATTATACTCGCTTTTTTTTTGATTCGGCTACAATATTGTTTTATAGACGCTATACCTCCCCAAAAGGTTGCTATGTTTTTGATGTTTTTTTTCATACAACAAATAAGCCCCTCATAAACAACTCATTACAAACTACTGTATTCTATTTATAAATAAATAAGCCTTTTTTTACTTGTCTGTAATTGCTTCTTATAGGCCTTTCTTTTTTTTTCAGTGTTGTTTTGATTGAGTATTTAGTACATTTTTTATAAAAAAATATTGCCTCATTTTCGTAAATAATGACCTGTATAGAGGATTTACAGAAGGAGTCTCTATTTCATAACACAACAAAATATTTTCACTACATCAAAATCCTACCAATAACCTGACATTCAGGGTTATTATTTTGCTCCTTCTTTCAGCATTTCAAAAAAAACACCAAAAGTGGTAATTTATTACGTGTTCGTATATTTTAAAGTAGAACTACTTTTCCAGAGCAAATAATTATTAAAAATACTTGAAAAGAGATTTGCTTATTTTGGATTTTAATAAGTTGGATCTATTTGTAGCAAGAAAGAATGAACAAGAAATCCTCGATAATGAAAATATACTTATTCCAACTATTATCTTTGATGAACTTTTATTGTTAGTCCTTCGGACTGATGAATATTTTGTAGTAATAATGCAACCAAAAACGGCCTAAAAAAACGTTGTTTAGGAGGAGCTAATTCAGTTTTATCGAATTTTTATCTTTTAAACGCATTTTTTCAAAACTGTTAGGCCAAAAACTTGTTTAAAGAAATGGAGTTATTTACCAATTCTCCCGCAATGGAAGCACAACGTGCTACGGTATCAGGTACAGAATTAGCTGGTACGGATGCACGAAAAAAAATGAAGAAAATGAAATCTTTTCAAATACCAGAACTCTATCAGAGCAGTATCATTGGAGGAATCAAAGAAATACGTCGCTTTAGGGATAAATTAAAAAAAGATTTTACCCCTACGGTATTAGACTTTGGTTCAGTGCGATTTCTTATTTCAAGGCATTTTGGGTTTTGTTATGGTGTAGAAAACGCCGTGGAAATTGCTTATAAAACCATTGAAAATAATCCGAATAAGCGTATTTTTTTGTTATCAGAAATGATTCATAATCCCGACGTGAATGCAGATTTGCTGAGTCGTGGGGTAAAATTTATTATGGATACTTCAGGAACACAGCTTATTCCTTGGCATACCCTCACTGCCGACGATGTTGTCATTGTACCTGCTTTTGGTACAACTCTCGAAATTCAACAACGTCTTTCTCATATTGGAATTAATGCTTACCAATACGATACGACTTGTCCTTTTGTAGAAAAAGTTTGGAATAGAGCTTCGGCTATTGGACAAAAGGATTACACCATTGTGGTACATGGTAAGCCTGCTCATGAAGAAACCAGAGCTACGTTTTCGCATGCTAAACAAAATGCCCCTACTATTGTGGTAAAAGATATGAAGCAGACGATTGAGTTGGCTAAATATATTACTGGTGAAAAACCTGCCAAAGATTTTTATACTGAATTTCAGGGACAATACTCGGAGGGTTTCGATATTGAAAAGGATTTGACTCGTATTGGCGTAGTCAACCAAACAACCATGCTAGCATCTGATACACAGGCTATTGCCGACTACCTGAAGCAAATCATGAAAGCCAAATACCATGTAGAAGGAACTGACATAACAGCGTATTTTGCAGATACCCGTGACACCCTTTGCTATGCAACCAACGACAACCAAAGTGCAACTTATGGTCTACTTGAAAAAGAAGCTGATTTGGCTATTGTTGCTGGAGGATATAATTCGTCGAATACATCGCATTTGGTAGAACTCTGCGAACAAAAACTACCAACTTATTTTATTTCGTCGGCCGAAAAAATTCTGGCCAATAATTTAATTAGTCATTTTGACTTACATCAAAAGGTAGAAAAAGTTACGGAAGATTTCTTGCCTCAAAAAGAAGTATCTACCATTATGCTTACTTGCGGGGCATCTTGTCCTGATGCAGTTGTTGAGGCTATTTTACTACGGCTTTTATCGTTCTTTCCAGATGCTCGAAAAGTAGAAGATGTTATTGCTAGTTTATAAATACAAAAAGCATTAATAGAGACGTAATAGCTTGTGTCTAAAAATAATGTCAAAAAAGGCGGTCGAAAATTGTTTTTTGACCGCCTTTTTTGATACACAGTTGGGAGTATAATCCTAGTTCCAAACTTCGGGATGACTCATGTTTTTGTTAGATATTCTTATACTATTCAAATTTTTTCAGAATCTTTTCTACGGCATCTAAATAGCCCCCTCCAAAAAGATTGACATGTACCATTAAAGGGTATAAATTATAAATTGGAATTCTATCGCCAAAGCCATTTTCGATAGGATATATTTCATGATACGCTTCATAAAAATTGGTATCAAAACCTCCAAACATTGTGGTAAAGGCTAATTCGGCTTCTCGCAAGCCATAATAACAGGCTGGGTCTACGAGGGCAACAAGCCCACTTGAGTCGGTCATAACATTACCCGACCACAAATCGCCATGAATCAAAGCAGGCTTTTCGTTGGGGATGAGAGTAGGCAGTTGTTCGCAAAAAGCCAAAATACGGTCGTATAATTGCTGGGTAATACGGCGTTCGTACAAGGCTAAGCCTGCTTGTACTTTTAGGCGTTTTTCGATCCAAAAACTTACGCCATTGTCCATCCATTCGTTACTTTGTGGCAATGCCCCTATGTAATTATTATAGTCTAGGCCAAATTGTGGAGCAGTATGCAAATGCAATTGGGCTAATTTCTGCCCAAAATCAGACCAATAATTATTTTGTTTGAAAGCGGCAGTCAAAAACTCCATCATTAAGTAATGCTTATCTACAATTTTGCCATAATTCACTACCTTCGGAATAGACATAACATGGGTGTCGCCCAATACTTTCAAGCTTTTAGCCTCCGATTCAAACATTCCATCGTGGTCGCCATGATTCCATTTAATAAAGAAATCGCCTTCCTTTACTTTTACTTTTACAGCCAAGTTAAAATTTCCTCCATAAAAAAATTGGAAGTCAAGTACTTCGGGGTTGTATCCTAAGTTTTCAAAAAGAATCGTTTCTATAAACTGGTATTGTTCTTGTGTCTGAAATGTCATTGTATCGTTCATTTTTGTTTGAAAATCCGTATCATAACGGTCAAACTATATCATAGTATCGATCAAAAATGTAATCTATAGCCAAATTTAAAGGTTTTGTTGGAATACATAAAAGCCTTAACTTGCATATAAGTAACTGAATAACTTTATTGGGCAATAGCCGATAAAATAATCAACTGACAATCAACACATTAATAATCAAATTCATATAAAACGTTTTGATTTATGTTATTGTTTAGGAAAGATTATTATCACTTTTGCCAACATAAGGTTTTTTGTACCAAAAATTAACACAATTATCTCGCTACTTTTTATTTGAATCAATAAACATTCATTTCCAAGCAATTTATGAAATACAAAAAACACGTATTTATCTGTACTAATCAGAAAGATGCACCCAAGAAATGTTGTGGAGAAGACAGAGGCATGACCTTGGTTAATGCCTTCAAAGAGTCTCTGAAAGCAAAAGGTTTACAAACTGAAATTCGAGCTCAAAAAACAGGTTGTTTAGATGTCTGTGCTTTTGGCCCAGGGTTGGTTGTATATCCTGAAGGCGTATTTTATGGCAATGTTCAACCCTCCGATGTTGAAGAAATTGTTGAAAGCCACTTAGTAAACGACAAGGTTGTTGAAAGATTGGTAATAGCTTAGTTCGATAACGATGAGTCATTGTGATGATTCATCGTTATATTTCTACAAATTTACGCTTTAACATCTAAATTCCATTTGGCTATGTTTAGAGTTTATCCAACCCTGCTCAATACTTTTTCTTTGTATCTGAACGAAACGAAAGATTCGCAGGGCAACCTTTTGGTTGATTTGGGCGAAATGCTAGACCGCATCAATCGTGTTCCCAAGCCTACTACCGAAGCCCAACAAAGAGGCATTAATTTTGAAAAAGCCATCACTACTGGCGAAAACGAAGAGGCTTTTAGCGAGTATGTAGTGGAAAAAACAAGGGCCTTTCTTCCTCCCAAGTACAAAACTCAAGTGTATGCCGAAACACGCTATAAAGAATGTATTATTTATGGCTATGTAGATATTGTGGGGGGTAGTCGGGCTATTGACCTCAAAAGTACACGCTATTACGAACCCAATAAGTTTTTGAACAACCACCAAAACCTATATTTATTAGGTTTGCAAAACTATGGTATCAAAACCCTAGACTATATTATTACTGATTTTACAGAGGTGTATCAAGAAACTTATAGCCTTGCCAACTATAACTTTAGCCCTCTGTATCAAGAAATAGATAGCTTTATGGAGTTTTTGAGACAGAATCGTAAAAAAATCAGAGATAAGAAAATCTTTGTAACACAAACAGACACTACACAACTCAACTTGTTTTAGCTATAATATCGCTTTTAATTCTTTTAAATGACGGATTTGGAAGGTTGGTTTTTCGGGATGCCGTTGGTCGTTGGGATTAAAAAATACAGCATCTATTCCTACGCTCATTGCCCCCAGAACATCGGTATAGAAAGTATCTCCAATCATCAAACACTCTTTGGGCTTGGCTTTCACCAAATCGAGGGCATAATGAAATATCTCGGGGTCAGGTTTTTTAAATCCTGAATTTTGAGAGGTAACAATATGTCCAAAATAATGTTTTATACCTCCACTATTCATTTTTACATCCTGAATTTCATCGAATCCATTGGTAATAATATGAAGGGGGTATTTAGGTTTTAGGTAAGTCAGAATTTCTTGGGTATAAGGTAACAAATACGGCTTTCGAGGCGAAATTTCCAAGTAAGTATCCGATATTGCATCACACTTTTCATGGTTGTCAACTCCCAAAGCAGAAAAAATTATCCTGAAACGAGCATGACGTAACTCTGCTTGCGAAATCTTACTTCGTTCATAATCCAACCAAAGCTTATGATTCACTTCGTTAAACTTATGATAAAACTTTTCGGGCGTAGCTATCCCTAAGTCTTTCAATTGAAATAATTGATAAACCTCCTCTAAAGCAATTTTGGAATTTACATGATGATCCCAAAGGGTGTGGTCTAGGTCGAAAAAGATGTGCTTATACATAAGTAAGGGTTTAGCATTTGTTATTGGCTTTGAGTGATATTACCCAAAGCCAATAACAAATGCTATTTTAGTAAACAAACTCCCCAAAAGGCGACTGAATGGTTACTTGTTTATTTGCTAAAGCTTCAACACGGCCAATGATTTGGGCATTGATACCAAACGATTTAGAAATATCAATCACTGTTTGAGCGTATTCAGGCTTGAGATATACCTCTAAACGGTGTCCCATATTAAATACTTTGTACATTTCCTTGAAATCTGTTCCGCTTTCTTCTTGAATCAATTTAAACAAGGGAGGCAGTTCAAACATATTATCTTTGATGATATGCACATTCTCGACAAAATGCAGCACCTTTGTCTGAGCACCACCTGAGCAGTGTACCATTCCATGAATTACGGCACGTAACTCTTTCAACAAGGCTTTCACTACTGGAGCATAAGTTCGAGTTGGCGACAGAATCAACTGGCCCACATTGAGCGGCGTATCTGCTACGGTATCGGTCAGGTTTTTAGAGCCACTATATACCAACGATTCAGGAACGGCAGGGTCAAAACTTTCGGTATATTTATTAGCCAAATAATGCCCTAACACATCATGACGGGCAGAAGTGAGGCCATTACTACCCATACCACCGTTATAGCTATTTTCGTAGGTAGCTTGTCCAAACGACTCCAATCCAACAATAACATCTCCTGCTTGGATAGTATGGTTTGAAATAACATCCGAACGTTTCATCCGAGCTACCACTGTTGAGTCAACAATGATTGTTCTTACCAAATCGCCAACATCGGCGGTTTCACCACCTGTACTCCAAATACCAATACCATTATCTCGAAGCATTTGTAATACTTCTTCAGTACCGTTGATAATTTCGGCAATAACTTCGCCTGGAATCAAGTTTTTATTACGCCCAATGGTACTCGAAAGGAGCATATTGTCGGTAGCACCCACACAAATCAAATCATCGGTATTCATCACCACAGCATCTTGAGCAATACCACGCCATACCGAAATATCGCCTGTTTCTTTCCAATACAGGTAGGCCAAAGATGATTTTGTACCAGCTCCATCGGCGTGCATGATATTACAATAAGCATCGTCACCACCCAGCATATCGGGCGAAATTTTACAGAATGCTTTTGGAAAAAGCCCTTTATCTAGCTTTTCAATTGCTTTGTGTACGTCTTCTTTCGAGGCCGAAACCCCTCTTTGTGCGTAGCGTTCTTGATTCACAGTAGTATGAGTTAAAAACAAAACTGTTTGAGTAGCCAATTTTACTCAAACATCAAATATTTGGCAAAAATACTAATTTCTTAGGATAGATTCTCTAAAAATACCATTGGGAAAAAGGAGAAGTAAAATTTAAGCTTGTATTTTGGCAACAAAAACATGAGTCATCCCCAATATTAGGTAATGTAAAAAGAGACCACCTATTGGGGTTTATTGTGATTCATAGGGTTGTTAAGTGAACATTGAAGAGGCTTATCAATTGCTTAAATGATAGAAATTTAAGGGGTATTTATAAAAAAGCAGTCGAAAATTGTTTTTCGACTGCTTTTTTATGTTGAATGTCAGCATTGCACATCTTCAGCCGCAAAGCATTGCGTCTCTACTGGTAAAAAACATATTCAAAAATAATTACTCATTCACTAAATTTGGGATTACTCATGTTGGTGTATTCTGTGAGTTTTTTTGCCCTCGACAGGCCTTCAATTGACTTTGTTTGTCTTTGATGAGTATTTGGAGCTGAGTGTTTTTTTGTTGAATAACCCAATGTCCAATCACAAAACCAATAATAGCTACAAGAAGTAGCAAAATAATTATTTCTGTAATAGCTACCCCTTTTGATAAGGGGTTTAAGACTAGATATATCATAACGGTATTTTTTTAGTTGATCCTATAGGCAAAATATTAATTCGCCAATTTGTGTAGCTTTACAACTTGTGTATTTTATTCTTTTCCTTTATTAAGAATATCCTGCCAATCTTTGAGTTCTTGCCAGTTGCCATTGGCAGCCATTTGGGCTTGGCGTGGCCATGTACTTGGGTCGTGCATCTGAAAACGTGGCCCCGCCAAATGTAATAACTCACGGATAGTTTCTACTGGAACTTTACTGAGTTGCCCAAAAGTATAAATATCGTTTTGGTTAAGCAATTGTTCTATTTTAGGGCCTATTCCTTCTATCAACTTCAAATCGTCTTTTTCATCTCCAAGAGGCACGAGCAAAGCACGAGCAAATGCTTTTTCGGTAGCATTTAGTGGTAAGGTAGCGTCTGTGTTGACTTTTGTTTTTCTTTGTTTTTCACACAACTTCAACTCTTCGTCAAGCTGCTGAATTTGAGCATCAAGACTAATGGACTTATCGGAATTACGGTATCCAATAATATAACCTAAAAAACCTGCACCAAGCAACATAATAAGGTGCTGCCACCAAGCATTTTCTTGTAATAATGGATTAAGTTCAAACATCTTTGTTATGAGTTTAGGGTTATTGAATACTGATTACAACACGACGGTTAGCTTTACGACCTTCTTCTGTGTCGTTCGGGCTTTGTGGTTCGGCCTCACCTTTTGAAATAACAGTAATGCGACTAGCATCAATACCTTGTTTTTGTAAGTATTTCTTTACAACATTTGCTCGGTAAGCTCCTAATTTTAAATTGAAAGATTCTGTACCTGAATCATCCGTAAAGCCTAATAATGACACCTTTTTGTCGGTTGATGTCTTCAAAAAATCAACAACTTTACTTAGTTTAATATCGCTTGAGTCGGCTGTGTGGTAGGTAGTTTTTCCATAATCAAAGTAGAGTGTCAAAGAAGGCATATTACTTGTTGTTAATGCTGGGGCTGAGGCTTGGAAAGCAAAACTAACACCTCCAATAAGCGTATCCAACTTGAATACTAGATCGTCTAGTAGTTGCCCTTCAGTAGAAATAGTTTTGCTATTAGCGCCATTAGTAACCAAATAGTTTTTGATAGCTTCGGCACGTGCTATCCCCAAATTAGGAAAATTTGTCGTATTGCCTTCGCTACTGCTATAGTAACCAACTAAGAGTGTGGATATACCTGTATTTTTCTGAAGATATGATTGAAGTTGAGCCATTTCGGGCAAGACTTCACTGAAATCGGGAGTATTCCCTGACCTTGGGAATTTGATATTACCTTGTGCTGTCAGGTCGAAAGAAGTACCATCTTTTAATTGTAAAGTTGGCAACTGAGCTTGTATGTTGGGAGTAACAACACTTTCTATAATAGGGGCATCACAAAGCTCTTTAATTTTGCAAACGTGCCAGTAGGTAGAGCCTGCAATCCACAGGGCTAGGGCTATGGCCCAAGGGGTAGTTTTTTTTAGCATGGTCTTATAAGCGTAATTTTATCGTTATGTTTATAAGACTATACTCAACCACTTAAGTCACTGAAAATGAAAAACACAGAAGCACAGTTGCAAAGAAGAATATATCTTTGCAACTGCCAATTCAAGGAATATTATAGTTGAGCAAATTCTTTGGCAAAATAAGTCAATATGATTTTTGCACCTGCTCTTTTAATAGAAGTTAAGCTTTCAATCATGGTTTTTGTACCATCTAACCAACCGTTTTGAGCGGCCGCTTTTACCATAGCATATTCGCCCGATACGTTATAAGCCGCAATAGGAATATTGAAGTTATCGTTGAGTGTTTTGATAACATCTAAATAAGCCAAAGCTGGTTTTACCATCAAAAAATCTGCACCTTCCAGATAGTCTAGTTCTGCTTCTATCAAAGCTTCTCGCACGTTAGCAGGATTCATTTGATATGTTTTTTTGTCACCAAACTTCGGAGCTGAATCTAGGGCATCTCTAAATGGCCCATAAAATGCTGAAGCATATTTGGCCGAATAAGCCATAATAGACACGTCGGTATAGCCTTCGTTGTCTAGAATATCACGGATATACCCCACACGGCCATCCATCATGTCTGAAGGGCCTACAATATCGGCACCTGCTTCTGCCTGAGCCAAAGCCATTTTACCCAATACTTCCAAGGATTCGTCGTTGAGAATTTGTCCATTTTCCACAATCCCATCGTGGCCATCTGAACTGTAAGGGTCCATTGCAACGTCCGACATCACACAGATACTAGGGAAGGCATTTTTGATTTCATTGATAGCCTCCAAATACAAGCTTCCTTCACGGTGGCTTTCTGAGGCGTATTTATCTTTTAATGCTTCTGGCAATTGTGGAAACAAGGCAATCGAACGAATACCTAAATCCTGTACTACCGATAATTCTTCTAATAGCTTATCTAATGAATAGCGAAAAATCCCAGGCATTGACTTTACCTCGCTGACAAGGTTTTGCCCCTCCATTACAAACATTGGATAAATAAAATCATTTACTGACAATGTAGTTTCTTCAACCATTGCCCTGATAGCAGGCGATTGACGATTTCTTCTTGGTCTTCTTAACATCTTTACTTGTGCCAACCTTTAGCGGTATGGACTTTAAATTAGAAACCCTGTATTTCAGTTGTTGGTGCCACAAAGGTAATAAAACTCAAAAGGCGAAACCGACAATTTTGCAACTATTTATACACAGGGCTGCTCAGTTTGATTTGGTTATAGGCTGCAAATACACCTAATCCATTTTCTACATTGGTATAGGTCAAAACGGGTTCGCTAAAAGGGTTTCGGCCGCTGCGTCGTACTTTATCTACCGACGTATTGAATAAATAGTACGGTTCGTCGGTTACAGCTACATATATATCGACATAACGCCTAACTACTTCGGGGGTATTGGATACCGACAAAAGAAATGCCTGAGAGGTCATAATACCATTTTCTAGGCCATAGTCGCTCATGTATTCTTGGCGAGTATTCACCAATTGTCTTAGATTAAATGCCTTTCCTGTTGGGTCTATCACCCGCTGGCTTTCGTAGTAAAATACACCTATAGCATAATAATTGGCTTCGTTAGAAAAGTCAGGGAATCGAATATTCACGGCAGGGTATTCTACATTATTGCGGTCGTAGTCTGTACTAAAAAAAGTAGATACTGTATTTGACGCTACCCTTTTGGTAGGAACAGTACAACTAGCACGCACGGTTTTGCTTCCAACGGTAGCCTCAATAGTGTAGCTTTGTCCTGCCCTAATAGGTATATCCTTAGCACTTACCACATAGCGATATTTCTTATTGTAGGTACTTACTACACTATCGTTATGGGTTAGTTCTATATTTTCTATATACTGTAGCTCTCGGTAACTAGCCTGTACGGTCTTAGCGTTATTTGATAGAGTCACTTTAGCATTTGGAATAACAGGATAGCGGTCTTCTCCTTCCTGAATTACGCCAATTACAGGAGTATTATAGGTTAACGATATTTCGATAAGAGTATCTTGTGGCGAAATAAAACTTTGTAAAACCAGCCTTTCCTCGAAGGGCAATACAATGTCGTTAACGAGCTTTTCGCACGACCAGCCCGTTATGCCCAATATGATAATTAACCAATATTTTCTCATAATCAAACTCATTGATTGGTAGGTATTTTTCTTTTCTATTTTCCTAAAATTTAAAACTATACGTGGCCGAAGGAATAATACCAAACAAAGCATATTGTGCCAACGACTTTTCTGTTGTTTGGGTAACAGGGTCGTACACACTTTTGAAGGTATAGAAATAGGCATTTTTTCGGTTATACAAATTATAAAAACCAAACTCCCATGTTCGTAAATGTCCTTTTTTCATCTTTTTATGAAACTGCACTCCTATATCAAAACGATGATAAGGAATAGCCCTAAAATTGTTGCGTTCTACATAATCGGGAATTTCTCTGGAGCTATTGTAGTATTGGCTTATCCCAACGTCGCTGAGTCCTGGAATATGGCTGTAGGTTTGATATGTTGATACTGGAATCGTAAATACATTACCCGTACCATACACCCAAGTAGCCGACAATGTTACTTTGGGGTTAATATGGTAAATTCCTACCAATGAAAGGTCATGACGACGGTCGTATTTAGGATAAAATTCTTTACCAAAATTCAATTCGTCAAACTGATGAATTATCCATGAAAGCGTATACCCAACCCAACCCGAAAATTTTCCTGATTTTTTTTGTAATAAAAACTCAGCTCCATACGAATGTCCTTTGCCAGCAGTAATATTTTCTTCCCAAGGTCGCTCTTGTGCTTTTGAACGAGTAAAACGGTCTAAGGTGCCATTTAAAATAAAGGAACTTCCTTCTTTAAGGGCAACGATATTCTGCATGGTTTTGTAAAATCCTTCGAGCGTTATGGCAAACTGCTTTTCGGTAAAATCTTTGGCCATTCCTAAGGCTATTTGTTTTGAGTTTTGAGGATGAATCAAGTCGGTAGAAGGTACCCACAGGTCTGTAGGCAAGCTTGCTCCTGAATTAGATACCAAATGAATATATTGATTCATAACAGCATACGACGACTTAATAGCCCAGTCCTTGGGTAGTGTCCACGCCAAGGCTATCCGAGGTTCAAAGTTCTGATAGGTTTGTTTAGGAGTACTAAAGCTAGAATGCCTTAGCCCTAAATTGATTCGGAGGTTTTGAATAGGGCGATAGGTATCTTCAAAATAGATACCTGTTTCGGTAGCGTCTATGTTTTCGACGGCATCTTTGTAGCGAGAGGCCACATCGTCTTGAAGCTCGATAGCCGAAGGGGTAAACCTATGTTGAGTCAGTAGTCCTCCCCATTTGATAGTATGTGTTGGGCTGGGGATAAAATCAAAATCTACCTTGATACCTATATCACGAATACCCGACGAATAGTATAAACTAAAATTATTAAACCCTGCAATACTGATATTGGACTGTTGATTGGCTGTCTGAAAGTTGTAATTACTATAAATCAGCGATAGATTGCTAAACAGGCGTTCGTTGTACAAATGATTCCAACGTACTGTAGCGGTGGTATTGCCCCATTCTATAGCTGCTTCTAGGCTTGATTTTTCCTGAAAATCTCTGGCAAATAGGCGGTCTTGTCCAAAATATCCGCTTAAAAAGAGTCGGTTTTTTTGACCAAAATCATAGTTTAGCTTCGCATTAAAATCATAAAAATAGTATCGGCTACCTTTAGATTCTTTTGGGATAAAAGGCTGAGTCAGAATATCTAAGTAGGTACGCCTTGCCGATACTAAAAACGATGATTTCTGGTTTTTGGAAATAGGCCCTTCAGCTACAAGCCTAGCTCCAATAATACCAATGCCACCTTCAACATGGTATTGCTCTTTGTTACCTTCTTTCATTTGCATTTCAATAACCGACGAAAGCCGTCCTCCAAAACGAGCAGGAAAACCACCTTTGGTCAGTTCTACACTTTTGAGAGCATCGCCATTGAACACCGAAAAGAAGCCGAATAAGTGATAGGCGTTATAAACTGGGGCATCGTCGAGAATAAGCAAGTTTTGGTCGGGGCCACCGCCACGCACATAAATACCCGCACTGCCCTCAGCTCCTTTTTGTACACCGGGCATGAGTTGTAGTACTTTTAGCACATCCTTTTCACCCAAAAAAGCAGGAATATCTCTTATTTGTTGGATGGGTAACGAAATTTGCGACATTTGAACCTGTTCAGAAACTTTCTGTTGCTCAGGAGCATTGGCAACGACCCTTACTTCGTCGAGGTCTTGACTAACAGGCTGTAAATCAATATTTAGTTCATTTTTGGGTTGTAAGGTAAGTTCTATAGATTGGGGCTGATAACCCACAAAGCTAAATACTATCGACAGCTTTTCAGCATGACTAACACTCAGAGAATAAAAGCCGTAGTTATTACTTTGAGTACCTATTTTGGCCCCCTTAATATACACACTTACCCCTTGCAGTAGCTCGCCACTTCCTTTTTCTTTGATATATCCACTAATTGTATACCTAGTAGGTGCTTGAGCAAGCGTAATATTGGCGAAGTAACCACTTAAAGTAAAGCAGCACAAAAGCATGTACAGTTGGGTCATAGTGGGAAAGGCATTAGCATAAAGAATAAGCTATTTTAGATTCAAGACAGCAATATATTTGTAAAATAATAGAGAACCCACAAAAAATTATATTATAAAACTTAAAATCAAGCAATTATCCTAATGTTACCAAATTTAACAATTCCTTAACATTGACGTAAATAAGTATTTTTACTTTTGTACAGTAATTACCAATATGAAAAATCTTATAAAAAGATACGCGATATAAGAAAACAAAAGGCTTAGTACCCAAATCACTAATTATCTATCATTTCCTTTTTAGCCCAAGTCTTATATCTCAAATTAATTTACAAAACTATGTTCGGATTAGACACGTCCTTGTTCATTCTTCTCTTCCTTTGCTTATTCTTAGCTTGTGCATTTGAATTTGTCAATGGTTTTCACGACACAGCAAATGCTGTTGCTACCGTTATTTATACCAATTCCTTAAAACCAACACAAGCCGTTGTTTGGTCGGGCTTCATGAATTTTGTGGGTTTACTTACAGGTGGTGTAGGTGTAACTATGTCAATCATTGGTTTGTTACCCACCGAGCTCCTCATCGACCCCAATGTTTATCACTCCATGTCGATGGCACTAGCCATGTTAGGGGCTTCTATTATCTGGAACTTAGGTACGTGGTACTTTGGTATTCCTGCGTCATCATCGCACACTTTGATTGGTTCAATCATTGGTATTGGTGTAGGATATGCCCTATTACCTGAAAATAAAGCGGGTTTGTCGACCGTAAACTGGGACAAAGCTACCGAGATAGGGCAAGCTCTTTTGCTATCGCCACTTTTTGGTTTTGCAGTAGCTATTGTTTTTATGTATATCTTGAAAAAATCTGTTGCCAACAAAGAAATTTTCAAAGAACCTAAAAAAGATACACCTCCACCAATGTGGATTCGTGCAATGTTATTTACTACTTGTACTTTGGTAAGCTTTTTCCACGGTCGTAATGATGGACAAAAAGGGATTGGTTTGGTAATGCTTATTTTGATTGCTTTTTTACCTAACTATTTTGCCTTGAATACAGACGTTGACCCATTCAAATTACAGGGCGAAGTAGTAAAAGTACAATCGATTATAGCTAAAATAGATACTAACAAACTTTCGTCTACCGAAAAAGAGAGTTATAATAAAGTTGTTAAAGCAACGAATGGCTTAAACAAAATATTGCTCGACAAAACGTTGATTGACCATCTTTCAACAGAAAAAAAACTAGAAATTCGTAAAGATGTTTTGGCTATTTCAAAACATACCAAAAAATTATCGGAAAGCGATGCTGTTGCTTTGAGTGCCGATGACAAAAAGGTATTGAAGTTGGCTACTGCTGGCGAAAAACCTCCATTCTTTACATTTGGCAACTCCAACAAAGGGCTTTCTTCCTTAACAGACTTTGCTCCTACTTGGGTAATGTGGATGATTGCTTTATCGTTGGGCTTAGGAACAATGATTGGTTGGAAAAGAATTGTGGTAACGATTGGTGAAAAAATCGGAAAGCAACACCTTTCTTATGCTCAGGGTGCTTCGGCCGAGTTGGTAGCTTCTATTACCATTGGTTTGGCTACTGCTTACAAATGGCCTGTTTCTACAACGCACGTTTTATCGTCGGGTATTGCTGGGTCTATGGTGGCATCTAAAGGTATCAAAAACTTGCAAGGCGGTACTGTCAAAAATATCGTTATGGCTTGGGTATTAACACTTCCTGTTACTATTATCCTGTCGGCCACGTTATTTATTTTCTTGCGTTGGATTATCGGATAAGATAAACGCACGGTAGTCTCATGGTTGTTGAAGCCATGAGACTATTTTTTTAGTACTTCAACATATACCAACCAATATAGAAAATCAAAATCATGAAAAAGACTTTCCTAACGGCAATCTTGCCGTTATTAGCTACTGCTTTGTCTTTTGCTCAAAACCCAAGGCAGTATTATCATATTGCTAACGGATGGACAGACTTAAATATCTCTGGAAAAATTGCTGGAAAATTTTCGTGGCAACTCGAAAACCAACAACGTCGCCAAGATATGCAAGGAGACTACAACGAGGCTACCACCACAGGAAACCCATATCATAATCTCAATCAGCACGTTTTTAGACCTTGGGTTCACTTCCAAATGAATCCTAACGTTCGCTTCTCGTTAATGCCTTTTGGCTGGATAGGCACAAACCGCTTTAAAGATGGTGCTCCTTCCGCTTTTTTTGCCGAATACCGTATTTCACCACAAGTAATCTTGACTCAAAATATTGGCCGTTTAAAAATCGACAACCGCTTCCGCTATGAATTCAGATGGCTCGGTCAAAATGAAAGCGTTGATGATAAAAGCTTTTTGTATGGTGGCGATTTTACTAATGCTACTTTCCGTGAGCGTTTTAGATACCAATTAAAAATGACTCTTCCTATCAACCATGCCAAAATGGACGACAAAACATTATATGCTCAAGCCTATAATGAGTTATTTATCAATGCAGGCAAAAATGTTGCAAATCTCAATTTACTCGACCAAAACCGTGTCTTAATTGGTCTAGGATATAAATTCAACAAATTTTTGTCGGTAGAGGCTGGTTATATGCAACAAACTATTTATCGTTTCAACAACGCCAACAAAGACAATGTTGAAATCAATAATATCTTACAGTTAAATTTAGCTGTCAACAATTTTGAACAATTATTTTCAAGCAAAAAGTAATCTAATACCATTAAGAGTAGTAAGTAATCTTGATAATACCCAATCACTCATTTTACTTACTAAATACTAAATCACATACATAATAATAATATGCCTGTATTGCTTTTACTTATCGAAGATACATTTTCGTGTTCTGTCTTGTTTTTGCCCAAATTTTAGCTTGACGACACTAATTTCATGATTTATCGTTGGTTAAAAGCAATACGGTAGCCCATCTTATGAAAACGTTTAAAGGACTTGGTATCTTGATGATATGTTGTATCATCAATGTAGAAACTATTGCCCAATTTGTAGCATCCGACATCAAAAAGGAAGCTCCAAACAAGAAGTGGTATGAAAAAATATCGCTCAGAGGGTACGCCCAAATTCGTTATAATCGCTTGTTGGAAACCAACGAAAAGCTAAAATGCGAACAATGTGACAGGTCTTGGGGCGAAAACGGTGGCTTTTTTATACGTCGTGGTCGTTTAATTTTATCTGGCGATATATCCGACCGTCTATATATTTACGTTCAGCCCGACTTTGCCTCCAATGTTAGTGGTACATTCCAGCATGCCCTTCAAATTCGAGATGCTTACTTTGACTTAGCCTTGGATACCCACAAAGAGTATCGCCTACGCTTTGGACAAAGTAAAGTTCCTTATGGCTTTGAAAATATGCAATCTTCGCAAAACCGCTTGTCGCTCGACCGTGCCGACCCAACCAACAGCCCTGTGGCAAACGAACGTGACCTTGGTGTATTTTTCTACTGGGCTCCCACCAAGATTAGAGAACGTTTTTCATACTTGGTATCATCGGGACTAAAGGGTAGTGGCGACTATGGTGTATTTGCCTTTGGGGTTTATAATGGACAAAATTCTAATAGAGCCGAAATGAATAATCAACCCCATATTGTTTCAAGAATTACTTACCCTTTTAAATTAAAAAGTGGACAAATTATAGAAACTAGCCTTCAAGCCTATTCTGGACAATATGTTATAGAAAAACATGCCAAAAACAATGCGAAGAACGTTTCATTCAACGACCGCCGTATTGCAGGTACACTTGTGGTGTATCCTCAGCCAATAGGTTTTCAGGCAGAATATAATATAGGTGAAGGGCCAGAATTTAATCCGAATACAATGACTACCGAACATAAAAAACTACAAGGCGGATATGCCCAACTGATGTGGAGAAAAAAGATAGACGAGAACTACATTACACCTTTTGTAAGATACCAATACTATCAAGGCGGAAAAAAGCATGAGATTGATGCTCGTAGTTATTTGGTCAAAGACCTTGAAATTGGTGCAGAATGGCAACTAAAAAGCTATTTTGAACTTACGGCTGTTTATACCATTTCGGATAGAACTTTTGAAGATGCCAACCTACCCGATAATCAACAGAAGGGAAATTTGTTACGTTTACAGGCTCAATTCAACTTCTAGTACAAAACCAACATCAGTGATTTTGAAATCTAACATGAAAACATAAATCATCCCAAATTTTTAGAAAAAACAAGGCGGTCGAAATTAGTTTTTCGACCGCCTTGTTTGATTAATAGTCAATAAATGCCTAACAGTTGTGTGTGTTTTTCCAATAAATACACACAAGAGGTCTCTATTGCAAATTATCTCCAAATGCGGGATGACTCATGCTGGTAGCTTTATGCTCTTTTTAGTTCAAAAAGTGTTATTTCGGGTGGCATTCCTACACGCCCAGGATAACCAATATAACCATAACCTCTGTTTACATAAAGCTTTTGATTGCCTTCTTCATACAACCCAGCCCATTGCTTATAAGCATATTGTGCTGGCGACCACGTTACATCACCTACTGTAATACCAAACTGAGTACCATGGGTGTGCCCCGAAAACATTACGTCGATATCTTTAAACTTTTTATTAACCTCACTATCCCAATGCGTTGGGTCATGAGACAACAGTAATTTTACCGCAGCTTCATCTGTTCCCTGTACTGCCTTCGACAAATCGCCATAGGTATGGAAACGAGCCTGTCCACTAATATTTTGTACGCCAATAATAGCAAGTTTTTCACCATTTTGCTCTATAAAGCGGTTTTCATCGTTTAGGACATCCCATCCTAATACTTTATGTGCCCTATTGAGGTCTTTTAGATTTTGGGCCTTTGCCGCAGGGCTTGCCCACTGTACATAGTCGCCATAATCATGATTGCCAAGCGTAGAAAACACACCCAGAGGAGCTTTTATTTTACTAAAAATATCAATATATTCTTGTACTTCCGAGGCTTTGTTATTGACTAAATCGCCCGTAAAAAACACCATATCAGGTTTTTGATTAAGCAACATTTCGATACCTCCCTTTACAGCTACTTTGTTGAAAAAACTTCCAGAGTGTATATCCGAAATTTGGGCAATCGTTAAGCCCTCAAACTCTTTCGGCAAGTTTTTCAAGGCTAATTTCACTTTTCGAACACGATAATCGTGTGCACCAGACAAAATCCCCCAAGTCATTGCTACTGCTGGAATAGTACCAGCTACTACGGCCGTTTTCATCAAAAACTCTGAGCGAGAAATAGGTGTTGCCTCTATATTACTAGCTACTGGCGATGCCAAAACACCTTGTACCTTTGCTATAACCCAACGAACCAAACGCCCCAAGTCGTCAATCAATAAAAACAATATGACAAAGATTTTGGAGAAATAATTCATAAATACGCCTACCATAATCCATGTTCTGAGGCTCTTACCCAACCAGTCGGGATTGGTAAAGTTGTAAAGCCACATACCTACGATGGTAATAGCACTGACTCCCCAAAAAATATATTTTGCTCCATTCTGAACGTTTTGTGAGGTATTCTGAAACGAAACCCTAACGGCCTGCCAAACGTACCAATCGATTAATAAAAAAATGGCCGTTACGATAGGAATAATAAGTAGTTTATTCATGTGATATTTTCTAAAATAATGCGTTTTGATTTAGCTCTGTTCTGAAAACATCAGATCCTATACATAGGTTTCGATTTGCTTTTTTTTGTGATGAATGGTTGATTCTTTATACAAAACTCCAAGGTTTCTGCCGATTTCACTGATTCCAATATCCTCATAATATCAAAAACTACTTTTGTGGCTATTTTTCAACCCAACCATTTACTATATTTTCTGCGTTTTTGTTGATTATCAATTAAAGATTTTGGAACTTCTTACGTTAATTCCCCAAAAGAACTTTAACCCTGACTTTCAAGTATTGATTATACTACAATCATTGATTGTAAGCCTTAGTAAACCTTTAACTTTTCTCGATTGAAACAATCGTTTTTAACCAATGAAAATCTTCTTTTCCATTAGCAAACCGCTATTATTGATTGTTCCTATTCTGTGCTGTTTGTGCTTTTCTTGTTCTCAGTTTGGCGATGTCAAAGTTGCTAGTCACAATTTTGAGGATGAAATTGAGCAAACACAAAATTTGGTATTTACTTTCAACAAAGACCTTGTACCAGCTTCGGAACTAAATACTTGGTTTTCGACTGAATATATTGAGTTTTCGCCCAAAATAGAAGGCAAATACAAATGGACAGCCCCCAACGAACTTATTTTTTCGCCAGCCGTTGGTTTTGAGCCTGCCACCGAATACAAGGCCGAGGTATCTAAATTGGTACTTAACAAGGCCAAAGAATCGTACGAGTTAGATACCGACGAAATTAGTTTTCATACGCCCTATCTCAAGCTAGACCAAATAGAGTCTTTTTGGGCAAAATCTCGTGAAAATGGACAGGGTATTGCCATGCTCAAGCTCAATTTCAACTATCCTGTCAACCCACAGGAAGTAGCTAAAATGTTATCTATTCAGACAAACGATGACAAATCTTTAACCGCCCTAATTAACCAATCGGTAGCTACTTCGAGTGTGGTGGTTCGCCTAAAAGACCTTGCTCCTGCCGACAACCAAACTTTGGCAATAAAATTAGAAAAAGGGCTTTCGTTACCTGCTTCTAAGTTTACAACACCCGACGACATTACTAATAAAGTGGTACTTCCCGACCCAAAGAATTTAGAAGTACTGGCAGTAGAACATGGCTTCAACAATAATCAAGGATTTATTAAGGTTGTGTTTAATCAGGCTATTGTTGCCGAAAACCTCAAAGATGCTTACCAGATTAGTATCAATGGCCTTGCAGAAGCTACTCGGGAAGAAGATACTGCTATAGAATATGACTCGTTGGGCAATCCCATCGAAAAGGCTATCGCCGAGAAGAAACCCCAACAAAATACCATAATCAGCACCAAAACGGAGCTTATCGAAAATGGATTTATTATTTCGGGCGATTTCAATGAAACCGATAATTATATTCTTAGCATCAATGAAAAAACAAAGGGTGTTTTGGGTGCAAACCTAGAAGATGTATATACCAAAGATATTTATTTTGGTGAGATGCCCGCATCGGTAGCTTTTCTGAATAAAAAGGCTGTTTATTTAACCTCAAAAGGGAATAAAAATGTTGCTATCAACATTGTCAATATTCCAAGGGTAAATGTCAAAGTAGCTAAAATATACGAAAATAATATCCTTAATTTCCTTCGTCAAAACAGATATGAAGACTATGATTATGATAATGAATCGGCCAATAATTCAGGAAAAAACTATGTGTATTACGAAGACGAGTCAGGATTATACTCAGATATAATTGTTAATAAAACCGTCGAAACAACCAATCTACCTAAAGCCAAAGGCATACGAGCCTTGAACCTTTCTTTGCCCGACCAAAATAATATTCGGGGGATTTACTTGGTAAGTATCAATTCGACGGATGAATATTTCCGCAATGCCACCAAACTGGTGAGTATTTCGGATATTGGCCTTATTACCAAACAATCAGACAACGAGCTATTTGTTTTTGCCAACTCTATCAAAACTACCGAACCCATTGCCAATGTTGAAGTTACATTGGTATCTAGCAATAATCAAACGGTTCAGAAACTCAAAACTGATTCTAAAGGTGTTGTTTCTTTTAAAGATTTCAAAAAATCTGGCTTCAAAATAGCCATGATTACGGCTCATACCGAAGAAGACTTCAACTACTTGTTCCTTGACGATACAGCAGTAGAAACTTCCCGATTTGAGGTTGAGGGTAAACGAGACAATATATCAGGATTTGAAGCTTTCATTTATGGCGACCGAGATATTTATCGCCCTGGCGAAACGATTCATCTGAATACAATTATCCGCAACCAACAATGGAAATCAGTAGGTTCGATTCCTGTTAAAGTTCGGCTGATGCTACCCAATGGCAAAGAATACCGCACTTTTCGCTTAGAAACCAATCAGCAAGGTGCTGTTGATGTATCTATTCCTACCGACCGCTCTAGTGTTACGGGTACATATATAGCCGAAGTATTGAATGGCAACGATGTACTCCTGACCTCTCGCAATATTGCTATTGAGGAATTTATGCCCGACCGCATCAAAGTAGACATCAAGACCTCTAAAGAATTTTTTAAAAATGGAGAAAGTATTCAGGTAAATGCTTTTGCTCAAAATTTATTTGGGCCACCTGCATCTAACCGAAACTATGAAATGGAGTTTAAGCTGGCACGAAAAGCATTTTTACCCAAAGCCTATTCCCAATTTATCTTCGATATTCAAGACAATACCAATTTTGAAGCTATTACTCGCCAAGGTGTTACCAACGAAAGCGGGCTGGCTTCCGAAAGTTTTCAAGTACCTGCCACTCTGTCCGATATGGGCGTTTTGGAAGGCAAAACGTATGTAACTGTTTTTGATGAAACTGGTCGCCCTGTCAATCGCCTCAAACGCCTTGATATTTTTACCCAATCGGTATTTTATGGGATTGGTATGGCCGACAGCTATATTGGTACAAATACCCCTGTCCAAATTCCGTTGGTTGCACTCAACAAAGATGGCCAGCCTGTTACTGCCAAAGGTAAAATAGAAATTGTGCGGTTTGATTACCAAACCGTTATTGAACGCAACCCTGACAAGTCGCTTAAATATTCTTCCAAGAAACAAACCAAGGTGGTTTATAATCGTACTGTTGATTTTAGTAAAGGTCAGGCTACTATTGCTTATGCCCCTCCTATTTCGGGTGAATACGAAATACGGGTACATCGAGAAGGAGCAAAATCTTGGACAGCTCAGGCTTTTTATGCCTATAGCTGGGGCAATACCGAAAACTCATCGTTTGAAGTAAATACAGAAGGCCAAGTAACCATGGAGTTTGACAAGGATAAATACCAAACTGGCGATAAAGCCAAAGTTTTGTTTAAAACCCCTTTTGCAGGAAAATTGCTAGTAACCATAGAACGAAATAAAGTACTAGAATACCATTATTTACAAACTGATAAAAAATCGGCAGAATTAAGCTTTAAAGTTGGGAAAGAACACCTTCCCAATGTATTTGTATCGGCAACCCTTATTCGCCCAATGGACGACTCCAATCTTCCTCTAACAGTGGCTCATGGCTATGCTGCTGTGATGGTCGAAGATGAAGATACCAAAATGCCAGTTGAAATTGTAGCAGTCGAAAAATCACGGTCAAAAACAACTCAAAAAATCCGTATCAAAACCCAAGCTAATGCCGAACTAACTGTAGCAATTGTAGACGAAGGGATTTTACAACTGAAAAATTTCAAAACACCCGACCCACATGGCTTTTTTTATCAAAAACAGGCTTTAGAGGTCAATAGTTTTGACTTATATCCCTACTTATTTCCTGAACTATCTATCAGAGGCTCTTCAAGTATCGGTGGCGATGGTTATGATTTAGAAAAAAGAGTAAACCCTCTTACCAACGGTCGAGTAAATTTAGTAGCTGTATGGTCTGGTAAAATTACCAGTAATAGCAATGGTGAGGCCGAGGTCAATGTCAGTATTCCGCAGTTTTCGGGCGACCTCCGTATTATGGCTGTGGCTTATAAGGACAATGCCTTTGGGTCGGCCACCAAAAACATGAAAGTTGCCGATCCATTAGTAATTAGCACAGCGTTACCACGCTTTGCTAGCCCCAACGATGAAATCCAAATGCCTGTAAATATTACCAATACAACCCAACAAAATGCCTCGATTAGTGCTACAGTTAGTACATCTGGAGGTTTAACTATTGGTAGTGTTCGTCAGCAACAACTGGTAATTCCTGCCGAAAAAGAAGGCCGTTTGTATTTTTCTATTAAAGCCAGCCCCATAATTGGCACAGGTAAAGTAGTAGTAACAGTAAATGGTCTAAAAGAAAAATTCTCGGAAAGTATCGACCTTACCATTAGGCCGTCGAGTTCGCTAATAAAAACTACAACCTCAGGAAGCATTTCAGCCAATCAAACTGTGAATATTTGGGCAGGAACACACGATTTTATTGCATCAAGTATAAAATCTACCCTAACTGTCAGCAAATCGCCAATGGTGCAGTTTTTTGATAAATTTGAACATCTGTTAGGCTACCCTCATGGCTGTATCGAGCAAACAACCTCCAAGGCATTCCCGCAGCTCTATTTTAGAGAGCTCACTACTCTGATTCAAAAAGGCAAAAACCCTTATCTTAAATCAGGCGAAAATGAACTTAATCCAAGTAATAATGTGATTGAGGCTATTCATAAAATTGAATCTATGCAACTTCCTAATGGGGCTTTAGCTTACTGGGCAGGCTCGGACAAAGAAAGTTGGTGGGGTACGGCCTTTGCTTGTCACTTTTTACTTGAAGCACAAAAAGCAGATTTTGAAATCAATAACAATACGCTAGGCCGACTTTTAGAATACCTCAATAATCGCTCAAACAAAAAAGAAACGCAATCGGAATATATTTATCAAGCCGATAATTCGTTCTCGACAAGAACGATTGCCAATCGAGAAAATATTTATGGTATTTATGTGTTGGCATTGGCTGGCAAACCCAACAGAGCCGTCATGAATTATTACAAAGCCAATGAAAGCCTTCTATCGTTAGATGAAAAATACTTATTGGCTTCGGCATTTGCACTGATTGGCGACCCTAAAAGCCAAAATATCTTGCTTCCTAAAACGTATTCACTAGAAACAACAGAACGCCAAACAGGAGGTAGTTTCAGCTCTCCTATTCGTAATTTGGCTTTAGTACTTAATACATTAATAGATACCGACCCTCAAAACTTACAGATTCCGGTATTAGCAAGGTTATTATCACAAAGTTTGAAAGCACAACCGTGGCTGTCAACCCAAGAAGAAGCTTTCAGCTTTTTGGCCTTGGGCAAGCTAGCCAAAAAAGCCAATAACACACAACTTGTAGCTACAATCAAAAGCGGTACACAAACAGCATCGTTTACAGGAAAAGATTTGCTCATAAACCACATTGCCAACCAAAGCAGTGTCTCAACAAAGGGAAGTGGTATTCTATATTATTTTCTATCGAGTGAGGGGCTAAAAACAAATGGTCAGGTAGCTGAATCAGATAATTATTTGCAAGTTCGGCGTTCGTATTATACTCGTAGCGGGCAGCCAATTGCTCAGGCAAGGTTCAAGCAAAACGAGCTTATTATTGTAAAAATCACACTTTCGAGCAAAGTACCTGCCGAAAATATTGTCATTACAGATATGTTACCTGCTGGTTTAGAAATCGAAAACCCACGATTAACCGCCGACAGAGATTTAATATGGATAAAAGACCAAACTAATCCCGAGCATTTTGATATTCGTGACGATAGAATCAATTTCTTTACAAGTATCAATGCCCAACAGCAAAGCTTCTATTATTTGGTAAGAGCTGTTTCAAAAGGCAAATTTACCCGTGGCCCAGTGAGTGCCGATGCCATGTATAATGGCGAGCTAAGGAGTTATCACGGAGCAGGTATTGTAACTGTAGAATAAAACAAAAAGCCTTCCCATTCAATATAGGGAAGGCTTTTTACTAAAGCGTCTTTACTGTAAGAACAGGGTCAGGAAACGGAATGCTATCTTTATCGAATTGTTTTTTGATATGTTCATTCATAAAATACTGGGTTTTATCAATATCGGCCGAGCTTATCCAAACCTTTACATCAAATACGATAGCACTATCGGTTAATTTTCCTACCAAAATGTCATATTTACGTTCGCTAGTCAAAAAAGGACAATTATCGATAACCGTTTTGATAGAAGCCTTCGTTTTATCAATATCGGCATTGAGACTGGTTTGAAACTGCATATCTACACGAATAACGCCTTTCCTTGAAATATTCATAACAGGCGATGTCGATAAATTTCCGTTAGGCAAAATAATGGTTCGGTGGCTTGTTGTACTAATAACAGTATTGAATATCTGAATAGATTCTACATAACCTGTATAACCATGTACTGTAATAAGCTCGCCTACTCTGAAAGGTTTAAATACTAAAATAAGTACTCCACCTGCAAAGTTTGATAAGCTTCCTTGTAAAGCCAAACCTACTGCCAACCCAGCTGCACCCAAAGCGGCAATAAAAGATGAGGTTTGAATTCCTAACACACCAGCACAACTTAGCACCAACATAATATTAAGTGCCGCACGGACCAACGATGCCAAGAAAGGCTGTACATCAGGATCGATACTTTCAAGTTTCATTTTTGATGTCAAAAGCACTATCACTTTTTTGATGAGCAATCGACCCAATAAAAACAAAAGTACACACATTAATACCCTAATACCGTACTGAATAACAATAGGTAATCCTTTTTCAGGAAAGGATTCTAGGTAGCTGCTAGCAAGATAAATGAATTTCATAGGCAAAAAAAATGCGTCCCTGTTTCAACAAGAACGCATACAACAATTGTAATATTATTATTTCTCTACCTGAGAGTAGTTTAATTCAACAGGAGTATTACGTCCGAAGATTTTAACCATAACGTTAAGTTTTTTCTTATCGTCAAAAATTTCTTCTACAGTACCTTCAAATGTAGAGAAAGGGCCATCAATAACCTTGATTGTTTCACCTTTTGTAAATGAAATAGCAGCTACTTCTTCGATAGGGGCAACCTCATCAATTTTACCTAAGATTCTTTTGATTTCGCTAGCACGCAAAGGAATAGGCGTTTTAGACGTTTTACCATCGTTCCAGCTCAAGAAACCAATTACACCTGGCATAGAAGTGATAATGTGAGAAACCTCACCATACTTAATATCAGCTTCTACGAATACATAACCTGGAAATAGTGTTTTTTCACGAACAATCTTCTTGCCATTACGTATTTCGTAAATCTTTTCGGTAGGTAATATAACTTGAGGAACAAATTCTTGAAGACCTTGTCTTAATACTTCGTTTTCAAGATAACTTTTTATCTTCTTTTCCTGTCCTGAAACAGCTCTCAGAACGTACCAATTAGTTTCTGCCATCTTTATTTTTGATTTCGCTGAGATTAAGAACTTCAGACAATAACACGAATACGTTTTTGGCAAACAATATTCTTTCTAAAATCCTCAATGCTCAATTAGAATGACTGATAGAACAACTCTAAACCAGACTTAAATAGGAAGTCAATCATGCCCACCACAAGAGCAAAAATCAAAGAAGCGACCAACACTAGCGTAGAGCTCGCTTGCAATTCACTGAATTTAGGCCACGTTACATTTTCTGTAACCTCTGTCCAAGAATCTTTAATCAATTGTGTTAATTTATTCATGGTCTTTGTGAATGTTTTGGGCTTTGAGTTTTATTGTACTTGCTCATTGCCTAGTCATAGTTGCTAAATGCTATCCTTTATAAACTTTAAAGTTCCGAATTTTAGCTTTCAAATTTCTAGCTAATTTAAAAAATTAACTTGAAACTTAAAACCAAAAACTCGGAACTTACTTTGCACGGGCACCAGGATTCGAACCCAGACCGAAGGTTTTGGAGACCTCTGTACTACCCTTATACTATGCCCGTATATCTAAGGGAATGCAAAGATAGTTTTTTGGTTTTAATATTGCAAGAATCTGCTTCTTAATTATCAGAAAAAATCTATCAAATATAATTTTATTTTCTTTATTTATGGGTAAATCACTAAAATATAAAGAGTTATACTTGAGCTTTATTTATAGAATAATAACAAAAAATATTTGATGCTTGCACCAAATATCATCTCGTAACCAAAATACTATTTTGATAACCGAGCTATTGAAACATGTTTTATGCTTGAAGGAACGGTATTCTAAAAAGTATATTGCTTTTGTTATTTATACAAATAGGCTTTTAAAGTCTTGTTTTTTTACTATTCAGAAAACGATTTCATTTGTCAGCTAATACTTAAACTAGATAAAACAATTGTACAGAGTAGTTGAAGTATTATATCGAATATTTTCCAAAAAAGAAGGCATTGCCTTTCGACAATGCCTTCCTAATATATGCTCAAATCAAAGAGATTAGTCTAAGATTTCAGTTACCTGACCAGCACCTACAGTACGTCCACCTTCACGGATAGCGAAACGAAGACCTTTGTCCATAGCTACTTTGTTCAATAATGTAACGTCGATTGTCAAGTTATCGCCAGGCATACACATTTCAACACCAGCTGGCAACATGATTTCTCCTGTTACGTCAGTTGTACGGAAATAGAATTGTGGACGATATTTGTTGAAGAATGGAGTGTGACGACCACCTTCTTCTTTTGACAAGATATAAACCTCAGCTTTGAATTTAGAGTGAGGCTTAACTGAACCTGGCTTACAAATAACCATACCACGACGGATAGATTCTTTGTCGATACCACGCAACAACAAACCTACGTTGTCACCAGCTTCACCACGGTCAAGGATTTTACGGAACATCTCAACACCTGTTACTGTTGATTTCAATCCTTCAGCACCCATACCCAAGATATCAACTGGATCACCTGAGTTAATAACACCAGTTTCGATACGACCAGTAGCTACAGTACCACGACCTGTAATCGAGAATACGTCTTCAACTGGCATCAAGAAAGGCTTATCAACATCACGTTTTGGAAGTGGAATCCAGTTATCAACTGCATCCATCAACGCTTCGATAGTAGCAACCCATTTTGGTTCGCCATTCAAACCACCCAAAGCAGAACCTTGGATAACTGGAATGTTGTCGCCATCGAATTCGTAGAAAGATAACAATTCACGAATTTCCATTTCAACTAGTTCTAACAATTCTGGGTCATCAACCATATCCACTTTGTTCATGAATACAACCAATTGAGGTACACCAACCTGACGAGACAACAAGATGTGCTCGCGAGTTTGAGGCATTGGACCATCTGTTGCAGCAACTACGATGATAGCACCGTCCATTTGAGCAGCACCAGTTACCATGTTTTTAACGTAGTCAGCGTGACCTGGACAGTCAACGTGAGCATAGTGACGGTTTGCTGTTGAATATTCTACGTGCGCAGTGTTAATAGTAATACCACGTTCTTTTTCTTCTGGAGCTGAGTCAATTGAAGAGAAATCTTTCTTTTCAGCAAGACCTTTTTCTGACAACACCTTAGTGATGGCAGCAGTCAAAGTAGTTTTACCGTGGTCAACGTGACCGATTGTACCGATATTTACGTGAGGTTTACTACGGTCAAAATTCTCTTTTGCCATGATTATTTAGTTCTTAATTAGTTTTATAAAAAGAATGAAAAAATTGATACTTTTCAACGTCCAACTACCAATAGATAAAAGTTTCTTGGAGGATTCTTAAAGGTCTATGCTAATTGTTGTTTTGAGTGGAGCCTTTGAGCAGGATTGAACTGCCGACCTCTTCCTTACCAAGGAAGTGCTCTACCACTGAGCTACAAAGGCAGATTTTAAGAGACTTTAATTTTGAATCTTTAGAGTCGAACTGAAGTTCTTAAAACTATAATACGTTACAAACAGAAATGGTTAATCGTTAATCGCTAATTCGCTAAACTATTAACTATTAACTATTAACAATCAACCATCTTATTCTTGAGCGGGAGACGGGGCTCGAACCCGCCACCTATAGCTTGGAAGGCTATCGCTCTACCAAATGAGCTACTCCCGCTTTACTATAATTGGTACGAACAAAAATTGCAAAATAGACGTGCCTATTTGTGCAATTAATGTTTTACTTGTGGGGACAGATGGATTCGAACCACCGTAGGCATACGCCAGCAGATTTACAGTCTGCCCCATTTGGCCGCTCTGGTATATCCCCTTTTTTCTTGATTTTGTTTACTTTCACATATCGTTCTCGTGAAAGAGTGTGCAAAAGTATATAGATTTTTGATATTGTCAAAGGGTATTTGAAAAAAAATTTAATGTTTTTTTTCAATATTTCCTTAATTATCGCATTATATACTACATATAATACTGAAAATCAGAGCCTAATGTACATAATTACAAACCCATTAGACTCTGAAAAAAAATTAAACTTTTTTGTGTGTTTTAGAACCGTACTCCAAAATTTAAGCCTCCAACCTTAGGCCCTCTGCCCGTTTGGAATAAATCTGTAAGGTCATAATTAAAGAATAAATCTGGAAAATCTTTTAAACCTAGTTCAAATGCTAAGCCATAACGAACATTATTGATGTAAAAACTGCTGTGATTCCAAGCCTTGTCGCCACTTTTGTCTTCTTTGGTTTTGGTGTAACTGTCCAATCGATAACCAACATACCCTCCTGCTCCAATATAACTTACAGCACTTCCTCTTTTAAATGCTACATAAGGCATAATAGGTAGGTTGATATAAGCTACGGTCAATTTATTGCGCGACAAGTCTACTGGCTGGCCATTGTTATCTACATAATCTTTGAACTCAATATTATTAGCTCCTTTAACAATATAGCGATTGTTTTCAAACATAAAGTTGTACCACGAAAACTCTAAGCCATAGCTTAATTTTAAAGCTGCTGATTGTCCTTTACTAATATAGGTACTTCTTGTCCAACCAAATCCAAAATATCTTGAACCAAATGGACTCAATTCAAAATCTTTACTATTATATTGCCCACCAATCGAACCTGTATTGGAAAAGGCATTCAAACCTAAATAAATATTAAAACCTGTTCGTGAGCCGTACCCTTGTGTTCTGCGATTAACACGAGTGGTATCTCTCCATACTACTTTTGTTTCTTCTGTGCCATCTTTTACCACCACTCCATTAAAACTTACGTGGACTTCTTCATTGCCATCTTTGACATGTACACCCGAAAATCCTACTTTTACGTCTTTCTTATCATTGTTTCTTGACGAATTATAGGTAGTATTTGTATTTACAGAAACATTAACATTTTCGGAGTGCTGTGCTTTGATAGCTACATTGATACTTTTGTTGTTTTGGGTAATTACTAATACCGTATCTTTGGTAATATCACTATTGACTACTCGGCGAATACCTTTCCATGTTTCATCGTCCAACACTAATCCGCTTTTTTGAAATAAGGCTTGTAAATCTTCTTTGAGGCTGGTATTGGTATTTTTACCATCAATAACCGTTTGATTACGTTTGTCTATTTTAATGATAGTTGAATCACCCTCATATCCTTTGGCCAAGCCTTGATTAAAAATACCTGACAAGAAGGTGATGCCTACAACAATAAATGATTTTATAAACCCTTTTGCTACTTGTTTTGTGGTTATCGTTTCCATGACTTTATAAGGTTATACCTCAGTTTAGATTTTTAATGTTTATGTATCCTAGATGCTTGATTGCGATTGTTGGTTGCATCTATTCTTGAATATTTATTTTTCTGAATAACGACTATTATTGACAGTTTCTAAAATGGAATCCTTGGTATTTTCTAGCTTAGCATCGGCTCGTGCAAGCACCTTTTGGGGCTTTAGTCCAATTTCATTCCAGTTGACACCTTCTCCATTTTTAGCTCTTTTCAATTGCTGCCAAATTCTACTGACTCTACTAGCTTTTTTGGTATTTTCACTTTCTACATCTTCGTTCACAATAGATGATATTTCGGGTTTGGTATCAACCATGCTCAGCACTATTGTTTCGGTTTCGAGCTTTTTCTTTTCTATATTGGGTTGCTCTATCACCAACACAATCGTATTATTGGTATTTGTCAAAGCCCTATCTGGTGTAATCTGGGCTATATCAATATGTTCTTCAACGGCCTGTTTCACCAATGGATTTGTATGAAGCAATTGTTTATTTTCTGAGGTTTTTTTCTGAATTTTCCTCGTTGGTATTTCAGCCTGAGCTGTCAACACATTTGCTGGTACTGGAGTAACTACCTCTTTATAGGCTTTTTGCTTAGGAATATCTATAGCTGGATTGACAGTTGGGGCGGTAGTTGTATTTTGTTTTGTTATAACACCCGAAATAGCATCTGCTTGTGAATGACTTTCAAGGCTATTGTACACAAAATATGTACCTGCTCCTAGCAAAAATACCACCGAAGCTGCACGGGTATATTTCCACCAAAGTGGCACTATTTTGGTGTCAGAATTTTGAAGTCTGGCATTCAGTTTATCCCATGCTTCAGGACGAGGTTTACGCTCATAGTTTTGTAAGCGTTCGCCAAAATATTTATCTATATGAGACTTTTCCATGAGCGTTTTTAGTTTACTGTCGTTTTTTGGCTAGTGACTGCGTTTTGCAAGATAACTCTTGCTCTGGACAATTGTGATTTTGAGGTACTTTCGGTGATTCCCAACATCTGTGCTATTTCGGCGTGTGAATATCCCTCAATAGCATATAAATTAAATACCGTTCTATAACCTACAGGAAGTGTTTCAATGAGTTTTAGTAAATCTTCAACCTCTAAAGCATTATTAAACTGTTCGGGTTCGGGTTCGTACAAAATAGTATCATAACTAGTTTCTAATTTAGCTTTTTTATTACTTCTTAAGTACATCAAAGCCTCGTTGACCATAATTCGTCGTACCCATCCTTCAAAACTTCCCTCTAATTTAAAGGTGCTTATCTTGTCAAACACCTTGATAAAACCCTCAATCATTATTTCCTCAGCCTCAAAGTCATCGTGTACATACCTAAAACATACACCAAACATTTTTGATGAATACTTTTCGTAAATTCTTCGCTGAGCTTTGGGATCGCCTTTTTGACAGGCTTTTACCAGAGCTTCTTCAGTTTGGAAGATTGATAAACCGCTAAGTTGTAAAATTTTCACGATAACTGTCTTGGTTTAGTTGATGTATCGTAGATGAAAAAGCTACATAAAAGGTTGCATGAGTTCTACCGAATTTTCAACTTTACGCAGTTTTTATTTTTCTGTGATATTGTAGGTGTATTATTCGTCCTTTTTAATCTAATTTTTATGAATTCTTCCGCTCCGATTGGCATATTTGATAGTGGTATTGGTGGACTGACTGTTGCTTATGCTGTAACAAAGTTACTTCCCAACGAAAATATTATTTATTTTGGGGACACCGCCCACCTTCCTTATGGCGATAAGTCGGCGGCGGCAATTCAGGCTTATTCTATAAAAATATGCAATGTATTGTTACAACAAAAGTGTAAAGTTATTTTAATTGCCTGTAACTCGGCTTCGGCGGCAGCTTTCGAGCTGGTAAAAGAATATGTTGGTAGCAAGGCCAAGGTTATTAATGTAATCGACCCTATTATTGAATATATTTCTGACAATTATGCCGATAAAACGATTGGACTAATAGGTACAAAACAAACTGTTAATTCTAATATTTACCGTAAGAAAACTGATTTGCTAGGGAAAAACATTGTTCTCAAGTCGTTGGCAACACCTTTGCTTGCACCGATGATTGAAGAAGGTTTTTTCAACCACACTATTTCTGAAAGTATTATTACCGAATACCTTCAAAACTCTACGCTCGATGGCATCGAAGCACTCATTTTGGGTTGTACACATTATCCTCTTATCAAAGAACAAATAGATAATTATTACAAAGGGAAGGTTTCGGTACTTGATACTTCCGAAATTGTGGCCAAATTTTTGTACAAATACCTTTCAGAAAATCATTTACTTCACGAAATGAATGCTTATATCAGGCATTTTTATGTATCAGATTATACCCAGTCGTTTGAAACATCAACAAAAATATTTTTTGGAGAACAAATAAGGCTAGAGCATTATCCACTTTGGGAATAAAAAATCCCGTTGTGTTTGGCACAACGGGATTTTTTATTCCTATTACTTAAAGGCTTGTTTAAGTTTTTGACGCATAATGTCTTGGGGAGATAATCCTTTTTTAGAATTTTGCCACCATAAAAAACCCACAACCATTGCCAATATATAAGGAGCTGAAAGTAAATACAAAATACCAGTATTGAGGTTAGATGCAATTTGACTTCGTCCATCAGAAATAGTACTTTCTACCACCGAACGGCACATTGCACATTGTGCAAAGCTAGTAGCCACCGAAACTACAGATAACAAAAGGGTGATTCCTAATTTTTTCATGATATATTTATTGAATCTCAGCTATTTTATTGATAATATGGAGCAATCATCAGATACACAATAACCCCTGTAACTGACACATACAACCAAAGCGGAAAAGTCCATTTTACAATTTTCTTGTGTTCTACAATTTGATTACTCAAGGCATAATAAACAGCCCTTAATACAAACCAAACAACCCCTATAGACAAAAGAATATGTGACAATAAAAAGAAATAATAAATGGGTCTTAAAATACCATCGCCACCATAGGGTGTAGACGGATTTGAGATATGATACAAAATATATAGAATCAAAAACAGCCCCCCTTGAATAAAAGAGAGCATCATCATTTTACGGTGATTTTCTATATCTTTTTTCTTGACATACAAAAAACCCGCAATTAGCGTAATAGAAGTTGTTGTATTCAAAATTCCGATAACATGAGGCAATACTCTTGTCCATGAACCCAAATCTATTTTTTGGCGAATACCAATCAACAGTGCTACTGCCAAAGGAATAGCAATAGACAAAATATTGACGAGTTTTTCGTTCTTTTTATCTTTTTGAATTGAGAATGATGACATATTTTTAGTGGATTATATAAATCAATCGATATTACTTTATAATAACCATTTTTCTTATTTTTCTGTTTCGTAAATCTTCTGTAAAACTCTAATTTCAAGAATCAATCTATCTACATCTTTTTTATCAGTTCCATCATAAAAACCTCTGATATATCCTTCTTTATCCACCAAAATAAGTTTTTCGGAATGAATAAATGTTTCGTCGGGAGTTTTTATTGCTTTATCGTATTCAGAGGCATCAGCTACTGGAATATAATAGCCTTTGATAGCCAATGGATAAATTTGCTGGCGAGTACCTGTCAAGAAATGCCATTTGCCATCGATTGCACCATATTCTTTAGCATATTGTTTCAGTACCTCAGGCGTATCGTGGCTTGGGTCGACAGAGAATGATAGCAATTTAACCTCATTGTCTTTGGCAAATACATCTTGGACACGACTCAATTGCGTTGACATTTTCGGGCATATAGAAGTACATCTTGTAAAAAAGAAATCAGCAACATAGATACTACCCTTAAGGCTCGTGCTAGCAAAAGGTGTTCCTTTTTCGTTGACCAAAGTCCAGTTTGGGATAGTATGAAAAACGGTATCCATTTCGGGTTCATTCCATCTTGGAGCGGGATTTTTTTTCATTTTCACCTCGCCAGTTGTTGAATCAATCACTGGAACCATTTTGGGAAGCTGGTAGTGGTTTTCACCAAAACCCTTCAGGAATAAAAAAATTAAAGCTGGAACAGCTAATGCAGTGATTAGAATTCCAGCTTTGATAAATTTTTGCATATACTTAATGCTTTAATTGCTTATATTGTGGAATATACCAACAACAACAATTTTGAGAATCAATTATTAATAATATAAGTGACCACCTTCGTAGATTAACGCAGTTAATAACCACGCTACAAACACAACAGGAAGTAAGATCATCCACATAAGTGTTTTCACTTCATGCTTCAAGTGCATAAATTCTCCTACAATATAGAATGCCTTAACAATAGTCATACCAGCATAAATTGCTACACGCAAGCCGTTTGCTGGCAAAGTAAATGCAATAGCAAATTCAATTGCTGTTAGAATCAACAAAATCCAGAATGTTTTCCAGATTGGGCCTGTTTGTGCTGGTGGAATTACTTTTTCCTCAGTACCGTGAGAATGTCCGTGTGATGCCATGATAATAAATTTATATCGTTTATGAATATGAAATGTCATGGATAATATTATCCATGACAAATATTTTCGATAGATTATACCAAATAGAAGAAGGTAAATACAAATACCCAAACCAAGTCAACAAAGTGCCAGTAAAGACCTACTTTCTCAACCATTTCGTAATGTCCACGACGCTCATACAAACCTGTTGCTGTGTTAAAGAACACCAAGATATTTAGGATAACGCCAGAGAATACGTGTGTACCGTGGAAACCAGTGATAAAGAAGAATAAATCTGCAAACGCTGGAGGGCCATACGGGTTACGTGTTAAATTAGCACCATCGATTGGGTTGCCTAATGCGTCTTTAGCTGCCAACGATAATTCAGGGCCATGGATAAAGTGACTCCATTCCCAAGCTTGAGAACCCAAGAAAGTAAAACCACCGATGATAGTCCATAACAACCATTTCTCCACTGCAGCACGGTCACCTCTGTGGCCTGCTTCAACAGCTAATACCATTGTTACTGAACTAAAAATCAAAATAAAGGTCATAATACCAACAAAAATAAGTGGAGCTTCAACGCCGTGCATAAATGGCAAAGCTGCAAATACTTTATCAGGAATTGGCCAGTGAGTAGTGGCAAAGTAGAACTGTTCGTGAGCACCAGCCCATGCAGGTTGACTAAAACGAATCATTCCATAAGCTACTAACAAAGCTGAGAATGTGAAAGTATCCGAAAGCAAGAAGAACCACATCATGATTTTTCCATAGCTAGCTTTCAAAGGTTCTGAACCACCCGCCCATGTCAGTTTCTCAGGAACAGCAGGTGCTGCGTGAATTGAAGACATCTTTTTTACTTTTTTGGTTAAATATTAATTACTAAAATTATTGATGATCGTTAAACTTAACGATTGAAATACAAGAAAAAGAAGAGATATAACCAAAGGCCATCCAAAAAGTGCCAATATGTAGCACATAGCTGAATTCTAGTTAAGTTTTTTGAATTGATACTTAGTCTAAATGACGACACTAGAGAAAATAACAATACAATCAGGCCTGAGATAATGTGTAACCCGTGAATACCTACAAATACATAAATCCAAGATGAAGCAACATCGCTTCCCGAGAAATGTAATTGATTATTGACAAGGTCGGCAAAACCAAACCATTGCATCATCAAAAAGGCTATTCCGAATGCAAAAGTAATAGAAATTGCTATTTTGAGTGTATTGTAGTTATCTTTTTTTGCGGCACTCACAGCTAAATGCATAAAGAAACTACTAATCACCAGTATTCCAGTCGAGTACAAAAATATATTGGGTAATTCAAATTCGTGCCAATTGCCTTCTGCTTTTCTTACTAAATACCCCGAAGTCCAGCCTGCAAACATCATCGTTATAGATGCAATCGCTAACCATAACATAAACTTTTTAGGGTTCATTGATAAGGTTTTGGCTGGTTGTTCACTTAAATCTATGTCTTTCAAATGTTCTTGTGTCATGGTTATAAATTTGTCTTTATTGCTCTAAATCATTACAAAATGAAACTATACCTTATCCATCAAAAATGCAATTTGGACAATCGGTAAATAAATAAACGAACCAAACATCATCATCAAGGCTGACTTATCTGTTGGCCTCATCATTAAATAAAAGGTTTGAGATAAAAACAAAACACCGCATAATACCGCTATCATTGCAGAGTTGATACCTGTCATATTTAGCATATACGGCACAAAGCCACATGGTACTAAAAAGATAGTGTATATCATAATAGTAATGGCCGTTCGTAGGTCTTTATGACCATTGTTGGGCAACATCTTAAACCCTGCTCGCTGGTAGTCTTCGTCGGCTACCCAAGCAATTGCCCAAAAATGTGGAAATTGCCAGAAAAACTGAATAGCAAAAAGGATACCTGGTTCTAAACCAAAATGGTTGGTAGCAGCAATCCAACCAATCATTGGAGGGAATGCCCCAGGAAAAGCCCCAACAAATACAGAGATTGGACCAACTCTTTTTAGAGGAGTATACACAAATCCATACAGAAAAAAAGAGACAACGCCTATAAAGCCTGCACGGTAATTGAATTCAAAGAACAGTATATAACTTGATAAAATTAGCAACACTACACAAAAAACAGCAGCTTCTTTTACCGTCAATCGGCCTGTTGGTAAAGGACGAACTTGAGTCCTTTTCATCAACTTATCTAGGTCTTTTTCGATAATTTGGTTAACAATATTGGCAGCACCAGTAATAAAAAAGCCAGCAAGACTAATCAATGTTAGTTTGACCCAATCTATTCTATCTACAGCCAACGAGTACCCAAATGCTCCTGAAAATGCTACTAGAGCCGATAGCCTAAATTTCAATAACTCATAATATGCTTTAACTTTGCCAGCAATACCTATTGAGATGTTTTCGTTTGTTGTAACCATTTGTTACTTGGCGTATCATCACGCCTTTTCCTTTTTGAATACTTTTTCTGAATTCAGCAATAGCAATAATACAAACTGAATTCCTAATGCTACAATTGCCAGTGTTAAATGTACAGGTTGTACAAACGCTGGCACACCAAAATAAGCCATCACGGCCCCAGATATGATTTCAATAATCACCAACAACACCAATGCTTTGAAAAAACGATAAATAATACCTTCGCTTTCTATGTTCTTTTTGAGCTGTCCAATTAGGTATACATGCAAGCCCAAAAGTACCAATGAAAATGAACGGTGAATATAAAACGAAATACCAAGCTGCTCTATCCATGTGGCTCGGTTATATCCAAATAATGGATTAGCCACAACTTTATCTATAGCTTCTCTTACTTGTGTTCCTATTAGTACTTGTAAAGTAGACAAAATAAGAGTAAGCACTAATATCTTATTCAATAAACTGATATTTGTGATTTTTTCTACCGAAATTACCTCCGACCAAGCTCTTGCAATTGAATACAGCAATACAAATATTACTAAGATAGCCAACAACATGTGAGCTGTTACAACTCCGGGTTTTAAAAAAGAATCTACCACAAATTTACCAAGTGCCGCATTTGCTCCGATTAAAACTACCGCCAATAACGACAAATAGATTAATGCTTTATCTCTTTTACGAAATGTAAAAGATGCAACGAACACTCCAAAAACAACAATCCCTGTAAAAGCACCTAACAACCTATTCGCATATTCAATCCATGTTTTTACAGCATTAAACTCCACTTCACCATGAAGTTTTTCAGCGTATATCTGCTGATAATTTGCAGGTAATTGACTTACCTCTGTAGGCGGAACCCACATGCCAAAACATTTTGGCCAATCTGGACATCCCATTCCCGAGCCTGTACTCCTTACGATACCTCCAGCCAAAACAAGTAGATATACAGTAACAATGGTAACAAGACCCAATTTTCGGAATAGCATAACTTTAAAATTGTATTTTAGATTGAATCTCAAAGAGACGAATCTTGGAAAAATATAATGTCGTAATACCCTAAAATAAAACTTGAGAACGTGTTAGCCTTCTTAAAGACTAACAACATTCTCAAGAAGTAATAATCAAATCTTAGTGATTGTAAACATCATTTTGTGCCGCCAACAATCCTTCGATTTCTTTTTCTTTTGCAATTTCTTCATTCTCTTCTTCTAAGTTCGATTCTGGCGTTGCCGAGAATGGAACATTTTGAGGAATGAAATCTGTAGCAGCACCAGGCTTGCTATAATCGTATGGCCAACGATATACCGCTGGAATCTCACCAGGCCAGTTGCCGTGTCCAACATTTACTGGAGTAGTCCACTCCAATGTATTAGAGTTCCAAGGGTTTTCTGTAGCTTTCTTACCTTTGAAAATTGAATAGAAGAAGTTGAAAGCAAATATTGCTTGTGCCGAGAAAGTCAAGATTGCAGCAATTGAAATGAAAGCATTCATATCTGCAAATGAGTCTTGAGCATTATTCGCCAATGCCGTAAATGAATAATAACGACGAGGGAAACCAGCAATACCAATATAGTGCATTGGGAAGAATACACAATATACCCCAACAAATGTTAACCAGAAGTGAATATAACCCAAAGTCTTATTCATCATTCTGCCAAACAATTTAGGGAACCAGTGATAAACCCCAGCCAACAACCCAAAGAATGATGCAGCACCCATTACCAAGTGGAAGTGAGCAACAACAAAGTATGTATCGTGCAAGTTGATATCTAAGGCAGAGTTACCCAAAATAATACCAGTTACACCACCAGAGATAAACAATGATACAAGGCCAATTGAGAACAACATACCTGGTGTAAAGATGATATTACCTCTCCAAAGTGTTGTGATATAGTTAAATGCTTTAACCGCAGATGGAACTGCAATAATCAAAGTCAAGAACATAAACACAGAACCTAAGAATGGATTCATACCTGTTACAAACATGTGGTGAGCCCACACAATAAATGCCAATAAGGTAATGCCCATCATTGAGCCAATCATTGCACGATAACCAAAGATCGGCTTACGTGCATTCGTTGCAATAACCTCAGACGTGATACCCAAAGCAGGCAACAATACAATATATACCTCAGGGTGACCCAAGAACCAGAACAAGTGTTGGTACAAAATTGCCGAACCACCAACGTTTGGAAGAGCTTCTCCACCGATATAAATTTCAGACAAGTAGAAAGATGTACCGAAACTACGGTCAAAAATCAACAATAAGGCCGCTGACAATAAAACAGGGAATGATAATAAACCCAATACTGCAGTCAAGAAAAACGCCCAAATTGTTAATGGTAATTTAGTAAACGACATACCTCTAGTACGCAAGTTGATTACAGTACAGATGTAGTTTACACCACCCAACAATTGTGATACAATAAAGAATGTCATACTTGTCAACCACATCGTCATACCTAAGCCAGAACCAGGCATAGCTTGTGGTAATGCACTTAATGGAGGATAAATAACCCAACCACCAGAAGCAGGCCCTGTCTCAATAAACAAAGACGAGAACATAATAACTGAAGACAAGAAGAAAAACCAGAATGATAGCATATTCAAGAAACCTGAAGCCATGTCTCTTGCACCAATCTGTAGCGGAATCAAGAAGTTAGAGAAAGTACCCGACAAACCAGCCGTCAATACAAAGAATACCATGATAGTACCGTGCATTGTTACTAAAGCCAAGTAAAACTCTTTTTCTAATTTACCTTCAACAATCCATTCACCCAATACTGGCTTTAGCCAGTCTAAGTTCATGTCAGGAAAACCCAGTTGCAAACGGAAAATAATTGATAAAGCACCACCAAAGAAAGCCCAGATGATACCAGTAATCAAATACTGTTTAGCAATAGTTTTGTGGTCTTCAGAAAACACATATTTTCTGATAAAACCAGGCTCGTGATGCTCGTGCTCGTGGTCGTGACCATGTGCGTGAGCTTCGTTTGCGTGTAGTGTCGCAGTTGCCATAGATTACAATGATTATTCTAAGAGTATAAGTTCTTAAACTTTAAACAAAAAAAACCTTAATTATCTTCTTCTTAAAGAAGCTGTACCTGCAGCTACACCAGCATCGGCTTGTGTACTATCTGATTCAACAGCAGGAGCTTCAGCAGGAATATATTTCTGAGCCTTTGCCTTCAATTTTTCAGGTACTTTAGCCAAATAATCAGGGTTTTGAGCTAAGAATGGTTTTTGTTGAGCAGCCCATGCTTTATAATCTTCTGGTTCGTCAACAAATACCGTAATAGCCATACCAAAGTGACCACGGCCACAAATCTCAGTACAGTTCAATTTGTAGTTGAAATCAGATTTACCTAACTCAGCACGCATTTCATCTGTAGATTTATTTGCTACAAACCAGAATTTAGTTGGCATACCCGGAACGGCGTCCATCTTAACTCTTTGATAAGGCAAATAAACAGAGTGAAGTACATCTTGAGCTTTGATTTTCAACAACACAGGTACTCCTTTTGGTAAGTGCAACTCATTCGCAGTAAAATCATCAAATGAATTTTCATCTGTAAAGTCGATACCAATCTGGTTAGTATCATCAATCAATTTGTAGTTTTGGTTACCCAATTTGTTGTCGTCGTTACCAGAATAACGAACATACCAACCAAACTGGTGGCCAGTTACTTCAATTACAACGGCATTTTCAGGAGCTTGTGAAGTAATATCACGCCAGATTCTCCAACCTGTGAATACCAATACTGCCATTACAATAGCAGGAATGATAGTCCAAATAATTTCTAACTTGTGGTTTACTGGATAGAAAGTAGCAACATTGCCTTTTTTGTGACGATACAAGAAAGCAAAAATGAACAACAATGCATTGGTTACAAAGAAGGCGAAAGTTACAACGCCCATAGAAATCCAGAACATTTCGTCAGTTCTCAAACCATGTTCTGAACCTGCTACTGGTAAAAAGTCTGGTCTTGAGTGAAGAAAAGACCAAGCAGCAGCAATAGAACCTACTACTAAGAAAATAATAAAACCAACGGCATTACCATTGTTCGCTCCATCGACAGGGACATCAGAGTCATCGGACCCTTTAATACCTTTTGAAAGAGCAATACTCTTGCTGACAATCATGATTGCCAGAACTAAGAATATCACTGACAAAAGACCTATTAGATATGTCATGTTTGAAAGTTAATTTTGGGGTTTTAATCTATATCTTTAAATATGATGTTCAGCAAAATTGTTTTACTGAATTGGTATTTTTTGAGAAAATAATCGGATGCCCAAAGGCATCCGACGCTCAATTAAATATCGTGGTGAAGTGCCTCTGGCAAGAATGGGTGATTCTTTGCTACCAAAGAAGCTTTCGTTAATTCGTTTGAAACAACATAAATAAATGCTGAAGCAAATAAAAGAACAGAACCAAATTCAACTAGTCCAAAGCCACCGTGAGGTCCTACTGTACCAGGCATAATCATTTGATAAAAATCAAAGTAATGTCCTACGATTACGAAGAAGCAACAGATTTTCAAGAAAATCGGTGTACGTTTCGCATCACGAGTCATCATGATTAAGAATGGGAAGAAGAAGTTCATGAACACGTTCAAAATCTCAACAGTTTTGTAGATTTTGTTGTGACCCTCCCAACGCTCTAAGAAATAGATTGTTTCTTCAGGTAAGTTTGCATAGTAAATCAATAAGAATTGAGCAAACCACACATACGTCCAGAAAATAGAGAAGGCAAACATAAATTTACCTAAGTCATGTAAATGAGATTCATTTACATACTTCATATAACCCTTTTCTTTCAACAACACTACCGTCAAAGTAATTGTAGCCAAACCAGTTACGTGCCAGCTAGCAAACATATACCATCCAAACATTGTAGAGAACCAGTGTGTGTCGATTGACATCACCCAGTCCCAAGCAGACAATGATGAAGAAACCCCCATAGCCACTACAAAACCAGTACCAATGCGTACCATGTCGTAGAAATTCTGAGTACCTCCATTCAAATCCTCTTCAATAGATTTTTTACGCATCATGTTCCAAAGAACAATCCATACAACAAAAATTCCTACAAGACGGATTAAGAAGAAGGTGAAGTTCAAATATCCTTTTTTACCTGCAATAATTTTGTCATAATGCTCACTAGCTGGGTCCATAATACCATGGTGCATCCAGTGAAAAATCACATCTCCTTTAAAGATGAAAAGGAGTAATAATACAGGGAAAGTAAAATACAAGAATTTTGGAAATGCTTCTGGAATTCTTTTTACTGCCGATGACCATCCAGCTTTAGCAAGGTATTGCACAGCTACGAAGAACATACCAATAATAGAAATACCAGTAAAGAAAACTCCGTTCATCCAAAGGTTTACCCAAAGACGATTAAGAGGATTCCAAGAGGTCTCATGGTGAGAAGCAGCACCTCCTGATAGGTGTTCACCACCATGTTCGGCAGCGTGTCCTGCCGCTGCATGAGCAGCTTCATGCTCACCACTTCCTAAGAAGAAAACGCCAATACCCAAAAGCACCGCACCGATGATCATTGCTGTAATCAACTTTTTGCGAGCTTCCGAAGTGAATTCAAAATATTCTTCGACGTTTGCTGGGGAAAAATGTGAATGTCCCGCCATTATACTTATAAGTTTGTAAGTTTAATAGTATGAAAGAATGCACTTATCGATTAAATACAAGTGCTTTATTGATTAACAGTGACCAGCTATCAAAATACGATAAAAGACTACTGTTTTTGCAATTCATGTACATAAAGTACAATTTTCCAACGGTCGGCTGTTGAAATTTGTGAAGCATGAGCCCACATACGTCCTTTACCATGTGTAATGGTATGGAAAATATGGCCATCGTTTACACCTTTCAAAGCATCCGAAGAATAAACTGGAACCCCTTTGTACATTTTTGCTACTAGACCGTCGCCTTTACCCGTTTCACCGTGGCAATGTTGACAATATCTTTCATATTGGGTTTTACCAGCCTCAATATTTTCAGGAGTTGCCGCATAAGGGTTTGACAACAAAGCCTCTGAAGAAGCCATATCGTCTTTATCTATATTACGAGCAATTAAATCCATTTTAAGTAATTTACTATTCACAGAATCACCATCTGATATAGCAAATTTTTCACGAGGCACAGTACCCTTGACAGGAGTACGCATATTCATACCATAAGGGTTAATTGTATTCAATTCCCCGTCTGTCTGAGACATTGGCTCGTATGCCACTGAGTGGTACATATTAGGAGCAAATTCTGTCCCTGTGTCATTATGGCTATCTTTACATGAAGTTGCCGATAAAGCAACAACTCCCGATAAAAACAGACCTATGTATTTCTTAGTTAACATATTTTTGATTGTAATTAGTCGTTGGACATTAGTAGTAGGAAACACCCTGTTCAACTAATGTTTAGAATTGCTTTACGTTCACTTCGATAGCACCAGATGCTTTCAAAATCGACTCAATTTCAGCTTCTGATTTTTTATTACTAGCCAAGTTGATAGCCATAATAAATTTATCATCGGTACTTCTCAAGTCAAAAGTTTTTGGTGCTTTACCTGGCCATAAGCTATTTGAAACCAAGAAAGTAAATACCATACCAAAGGCTGTAAATAATACAGTACCTTCAAATGTAACTGGAATCCAGTCTGGCAATGCAAAGAAATCCTTACCACCGATAATCATTGGCCAGTCAAAAACCATTGTATAGTTAATCAAAAACTGAGCACAAGTCAAACCTGTTAAACCGAACAAAAACGCCGCTATTGGAATTCTTGTACGAGGATGCCCAAGAGCAACATCTAGCCCGTGGATTGGAAATGGAGTGTAAACTTCTTCGATTTTCACACCGCTTCCTTTTACTTCAGAAACTGCGTGCAATACCTCGTCCTCATCGTCGTAAACTCCTACCAAGTATTTTTCTGTTGTATTCATTGTTATAGTCGTTATGTCGTAATGTATTTTGGTCAAAAGTGAATCAATTGAGATGAAAGTAACCTTTCATCTCAATTTCTCTTGACTTTATATTAATGAGCAACTTTTTCTTTATCTCCACCTGATTTCTTCTTGTAAGGGTAGTTTGAAGAAACGCCTTTCATTACTGATTTAACTTCTGCCATGTTGATTACAGGCAAGAATTTAGCAAATAAGAAGAACAATGTGAAGAATAAACCAAATGAGAAGATATAATCACCAATATCATACATTGTTGGAGAGAACATCGCCCAAGAAGATGGGATGTAGTCACGGTGCAATGAAGAAACGATAATTACGAAACGCTCAAACCACATACCAACGTTTACTACTACAGAAAGTACAAATGATACCAAAATGTTTGTACGGATATTCTTGAACCAGAACAACTGTGGAGAGATTACGTTACAAGTCATCATCATCCAGTATGCCCACCAGTAAGGTCCAGTAGCACGGTTGATAAAACAGTAACTTTCATACTCAACACCAGAATACCAAGCAATAAAGAACTCTGTCAAATAAGCAATACCTACAATTGAACCTGTTACCGTAATGATAATATTCATCATCTCGATGTGTTCCATTGTAATATAATCTTCTAACTTAAATACTACACGAGTAACCAACAACAAGGTTTGTACCATAGCAAAACCCGAGAAAATCGCACCTGCCACAAAGTATGGAGGGAAGATTGTTGTATGCCACCCAGGAATAACCGACGTTGCAAAGTCCATTGATACGATTGTGTGTACTGAAAGTACTAGTGGCGTAGAAATACCAGCCAAAATCAATGAAACATATTCGTAACGTGCCCATGTTTTAGCAGAACCGTTCCAACCTAATGAGAACAAACCATACCAAAATTTAGAAGCTTTTGATTGTGCACGGTCACGGATTGTAGCTAAATCTGGAACTAAACCCAAATACCAGAATACTAATGATACCGAAAGGTAAGTTGAAATCGCAAATACGTCCCATACCAATGGTGAGTTGAAGTTAACCCAAAGAGAACCAAAGGCATTTGGCAATGGTAAAGCCCAGTGAGCCAACCAAGGACGGCCCATGTGAGCCAAGATAAACGATGCAGCACAGAGTACGGCAAAAATTGTCATCGCCTCAGCAGCACGGTTGATAGACGTTCTCCACTTTTGACGGAATAATAATAATACGGCTGAAATAAGTGTACCAGCATGACCGATACCTACCCACCATACAAAGTTGGTGATATCCCAAGCCCAACCTACAGTTTTGTTCAAGCCCCAAACCCCGATTCCTTGCCACCATGTATAGCCTAAACAATAGGCACCATAGGCGAAAATCACACAAGACACGCCGAAGGCAATTTTCCACTCTTTCGTTGGTTCGCCCTCTACTTGCTTGCAGATGTCTGTTGTTACATCGTGATAAGATTTACCGCCTCCAACGAGGGTTTCTCTTATTGGTGATACTACGTGCGACATATTTTAAGATTTAATAGTTTTAAATTCGTTGTTTTAGCAATTTATGGAGGGCTTACACCCTCCATAATTTTGCTTATGCATGTTCTTTTACTCCTTCTTCAGCCTTTTTAGCTTCTCTTTCTTTGTTACGTACTTTTACTAAATAAGAGATATTTGGCTTAACATTAATTTCTTCGATTACACCGAATGCACGTCCTGTATGTTCTGCGGCCAACAATTGTGAAATTTCTGATTCTGGATCATTCATATCACCGAATGTAATAGCACCTGTAGAGCAAGATTGAGCACAAGCTACTTGGATTTCTCCGTCTTTTGGTCTTCTCTTCTCTTTCTTAGCTTCCAATTTACCTGCTTGGATACGTTGAACACACATTGAACATTTTTCCATTACACCACGTGAACGTACTGTAACATCTGGGTTCAATACCATACGACCCAAATCGTTGTTCAAGTGGAAATCGAAATCGTCAGTTTGGAAATAACGGAACCAGTTAAAGCGACGTACTTTGTATGGACAGTTATTTGCACAATAACGTGTACCAATACAACGGTTGTAAGTCATTTGGTTCAAACCTTCTGTAGAGTGAGTTGTTGCTAAAACAGGACAAACTGTTTCACAAGGGGCATTGTTACAGTGTTGACACAACATTGGTTGGAATACAACTTCTGGGTTTTCAGAAGCAACTTCCAATCCTTTCATATCTTCCACATCAGCATCTGATGAATAATAGCGGTCGATACGAATCCAGTGCATTTCACGACGGTTGATAACCTCTTGGCGACCTACCACTGGAACATTGTTTTCTGCCGAACATGAAACCACACAAGCACTACAACCTGTACAAGTATTCAAGTCGATTACCATACCCCAAGCATGGTTGTTATACTTGTGGCCATTCCACAATGAAATATCTGTAGCAGTTTTCTTTCCTTCAGCTGTTAACACTTCTGGTTTGAAACGACCTGCTTCTACATTCTTTTTGTATTCTGCCAATACTGTTTCTTGAACAACAGCTTCACGAGCCATCACAGTATTGTGTGTTTGAGTCTGAGCAATCTTAACTTCTTCTCCTGTAGCTTTGATAGAAGCTTCAGCAGTATTAAAGAATGCCAATGTTCCATTTACAGATGTAATGAATGGATAAGCATTTGCACCTACTCCGTCTGCCGATTTACCAGCCTTTGTACGCCCATAACCAATAGCAACGGCAACTGTGTCGTTTGCTTGGCCAGGTTGTACTAACACAGGCAATTTGATAGTTTTTCCTCCTACTGTTAATTCAGCTTCTTGATCTTGTTCTAATTTCAAGTCTGCCGCAGTTTTTTGAGAAACAGCCAAGTAGTTAGTCCAACATGCCTTAGAGATTGGTTCTGGCAATTCCTGTAACCATGGGTTGTTTGCCTGAGAACCAGTTCCCATACCTACTTTTTCGTAAATCGCTAATTCTAATTTATCAGAAGAAGCTTTGTAGTTTTTGGCAACTGCCGCAGAAGCTTCAGCTAAATTTACTGCTGGAGCAGCAGCACTAACAGCAGAACCTAATTCAAGAACACCATCATGCAATACTTTCGACCATTGTACTTTTCCAGCCTTTAAAATATTGCTAGTCCAGTTAGCCTCTAAATATGAAGCATAATCAGCATTCAAGCCAGCCCATGTTAGGAAGCTAGATTGTGCCTGACGAGTCTTGAAAATAGTTGAGATTGTTGGCTGAGTTAATGAGAAATAACCTTTTTTAGGCTCAGCGTCATTCCATGATTCTAGGTAGTGTGAATCTGGTGTATTGTATTTTACTAATGACCCTGTTTCATCAGCTCTTTCGTTAGTAGAAATTGAAAGACCAATCTTTGGAAGAGCTTCAGCTAATTCAGCACCACGTGGGTGGTTATAAACTGGGTTTGCATTATAGAAAATCACCGCAGCAACAGCTCCAGATTTAGCTTCAGAAATGAATTGGTTAATTTCTGAATCAGAACCCTGACGATAGTTAGCTGGAGTTCCTAAGTCGATAGTTGAACCATAAGCCCCAACCAAACCATTGATGGCTGCTACGATAGATTGAACTGAAGCATCGTTAGAACCAGAAACTACAATAGAAGCACCTTTTGACGCAACTAAGTCAGCAGCAGCTTTATCTAAATTAGTAATTTTAACAGTCGGAACGCTCAATGCAGCAGCTCCAACTTTAGCAGCTACAGCATTGTATAAAGAAGCTACCACTAAACCTTCTTGAGAAGGCTTGTAAGTTGAGCGGTAATCAGCGTTAGCACCAGTCAAAGACATGATTGTCTCGAACTGATAATGACGTGACATTTCTTTATTTCCTCCTTTAGCAGAACTTACACGACGAGTTTTTGCCCATTGAGCAGAAAAATCTTCTGATGAAAGCCATGTTCCTAAGAAATCAGCACCAACAGATACGATTGTTTTAGCTTTACTAAAGTCAAAACTTGGCAAAATACCTCCGTTGGCCTGAACCAAGCCAGAAGCAGAGTTTGCATCGTAAGTTACTAATTTAGCTGTAGGATATTTAGCAATAAAGTCGCCAATAACTTTCTTAGTAGTTGGTGACAAAATTGTATTAGCTACAATTCTGATTTGACCTCCTGTAGCAGCTACTTTTGAAAGGCCTGCGATAATTTCTTTATCAACAGAAGCCCAGTCAGCAGCTTTACCTGCAATCTGAGGCCCTTTTAGTTTTTCATTATCGTAAAGACTTAATACAGAAGCATGAGCTTTTGCTGAAAGTCCTTTTGTTAATGAAGACGAAGGGTTAGCTTCAATTTTGATAGGACGACCCTCGCGAGTTTTTACCAAGACAGAAGCATAGTCGCCACCATCAACATAAGTAGACGCGTACCAGTTGGCAATTGTTGGTTCTACTTCTTCTGGTTTGTTCAGGTACGGAATCGTTTTCTTAACAGGAGCTTCACAAGCGGCCAAAGCAACGGCCGACATTCCGAATCCTAATACTTTTAAGAAATCACGACGATGAGACCCTGTACCATCGAAAATAGCACCTCCTTTTTCGTCTGCTGATGGAGCATCACCGAATTCACGGTCTGCATATTTAACGAACTCAGCATCGTTTGTTAACTCCTCAATCCCTCTCCAATACCTTTTTGTAGTATTTTCCATATATATTATAATAGTATAAACAGAAACTATTGAATATTAAAACGAAGTAACATGTCAGAAGCAAGAAGTATGAATAACCTTCGCTTCTGACATCTCAACTTCTTAGTAGTGACATTTTGAACACTCCAAACCTCCGATGTTCTGTACCTTCAAAGGTTCTTTGCTGTCTTTATTATGAATTTCAACAAGCTTATCATAGTATGCGTTGCCTTTTGTATTCACGTCTGTTTTTCTATGACAGTCAATACACCAACCCATTGTAAGTGTTGAGCGTTGTTGGACAACTTCCATTTTCTCAATTTCACCGTGACAGTTTTGGCATTCCAAACCACCAACATTTGTGTGTTGAGAGTGGTTGAAGTAAGCCAAATCAGGAAGATTGTGAACACGTACCCACTGGATAGGCTCATCTTTCTCGATAGCACGATAGATTTTTTGGATTTCTGGAGACTCACGTTTGATTACGTTGTGACAGTTCATACAGATATTGGCTGAAGGAACGTTTGCTCCTTTACCTTTATAAACACCTGTGTGGCAATATGAACAGTTGATTTGGTAATCACCAGCGTGAAGTTTGTGAGAGAATTTGATTGGCTGTTCTGGAGCATACCCCTGGTGAATACCAACTCCATAAGCTGCATCAATAGTAGCTTTTCCAATCAACAAAGTGATTAATAGAGCTGCACCTGTTTTGAATGCACTGTTTGAAGCCAATTTCTTACCATTCTCAGCAATTCTTTGCAATAAAGGAATGCTTTGACCTTCTTCAGAATCAGGAGAAACAGATGCTAATTTTGAAAGAGTTGTTACAATCGACAACAACGCTACCAAAACTAAAACCATAACACCCAACAACGCAATCAAAATATACTCAAGCATACCACCATTTGATGAAGCTGCAGGAGCTGCACCAGCTACAGGAGCCGCACCAGCCGCCGGAGCTGCAGGAGCTGCATTCTGAGCATCGATATACGCTAGAACACTTTTGATTTGTGCCTCTGAATAGCTCGGATAAGCTGTCATTTGAGCTTTCCCAAATTTATTGTAAAGGTCGTTGGCATATTTATCGCCACTGGCAATAACAGCCTGAGGGTTATGAACCCACTTTACAATCCAGTCCAATGGTCTTCTCTGACTTACGCCTTGTAGGCCAGGCCCCACTAAAGGTTCTGCACTTGTGTTGTGACAAGCCGCACAGTTGTTTTTGAAAATTTGCTCGCCTTCTGCTACATCCTGAGCATTTACACTAACAACCGAGGCAAACATTCCCAGTAGCATTGTTAAAGCAACAATTTTCAAGCGTTTCATGGTTATCATAAGAATCTATAAACTAATTTTAATAATTAAGTACTAAGCTAAAACTATTCGCCTAAGTATCTGAGAGTTCCGAATATTTTATGTATTCATTTGCTCAAAAACCTGACTAAAAAATTAAAGAAACCTACTATTTCGGGTCACAAAAGTACAATCGGAATAATTATGAACCAATTTATTTAATATTGATTTTCAGCAAAATTAGTATAGTTTTGAACTATTTAGAATAATTCTAAGTTATTTGGAAGTTTGTTGAATATACGCTCCTTTATTTCCTTAGATAATTTACACAAAATCAATGACTTCATTTTCCTACATAATTTATTCAATCAGCTACAATTTTCACCCTTTAAAATATACCAATAGAACGTCCGAAGTTACTTTATTTTTTCCAATCTACCATCCTTAAAACTGTCCTATTTACTAGTCGATGAGTGATTTTTATCATTTTTTTATTTTAAAAAAATACATCTACCTATCATACTTAATTGATAGATTTTATGGCTAATTATCTATTTAGATAAAAAAGTATTAAAACTCAGTCTAATCTTGGAAAAGTGATAAAAGTGGCTTTATGAAAAACTAGTATAATAATATGATAAAAATGGGTAGAATTCTACTATTCAGTAGCTCCCTCAATGAATAAATTGATGCGTTGTATGTGGTAAGAAAAGAGCAAAAAAAAACCTCTAAATTAATTAGAGGTTTTTAAAACTATGAGGTCTCGAGCGGATTCGAACCGCTGTACAAGCTTTTGCAGAGCTCTGCCTAGCCACTCGGCCACAAGACCTTTTTGTTTGGACTGCAAAATTAGGCAATATGCTTTTATTTACCAAATTTTTACCTGTAAAAACCTAAAATATTCCTCAATTCGTTGATTATCAATACTATTATTTTATAATAAAAACACTTATAATAGAAATATTAAGGGTAAATGTGCATTTTTATTGATATAAAAACGGTACAATTAAAAAAGGCAACTTCTTGAAAGAAGTTGCCTTTTTAGTGTATCTCTGTATGTTGTTAACTTTATTTGAATTAGAAACGGAAGTGAGAGAACGCTTTGTTCGCTTCTGCCATACGGTGTGTATCGTCTTTTTTCTTAACTGCTGCACCTTCACCTTTAGCTGCTGCAATAATTTCAGCTGCTAAACGGTCAACCATAGTTTTTTCACCACGTTTGCGAGCATAAAGAATTAACCACTTCATACCTACTGACAATTTACGGTCAGCACGAACTTCGGTTGGAACTTGGAAGGTAGCACCACCTACACGACGGCTTTTTACCTCTACAGTTGGCATTACGTTATTTAATGCTTTCTTGAATGCTTCCAAACCGTTTTCTTTCGTTCTATCTTCAACTTTCTCTAATGCACCGTAAAAAATATTGAATGCCGTTGATTTTTTACCGTCGTACATTAAGTTGTTAACAAACTTAGTTACCATTACATCTCTAAATTTAGGATCAGGTAACACGTATCTTTTCTTTGGTTTTGCCTTTCTCATTGGAATTGTTAAGTTTTTAATTTGAGCCCAATCTTCTGCTCTTAACAAAGCATACTGGACTGTTGTTAATTTGAAATTAGATATTTTGCCTTTCCGAAAATATTTTACTTGAAGTAACTATTTTCAACTTGACAAACTTTCAGTTTTTCAAATTACTTCTTTTTACCTTTTGTTGGAGCTGCTTGTACTTGACCTGGCTTAGGACGTTTAGCACCGTATTTAGAACGACGCTGACGACGACCGTTTACACCTGCAGTATCCAATGCACCACGGATAATGTGGTAACGAACCCCTGGTAAGTCTTTTACACGACCACCACGAATCAATACGATTGAGTGCTCTTGTAAGTTGTGACCTTCACCTGGAATGTATGCGTTTACTTCTTTACCATTTGTCAAACGTACACGGGCTACTTTACGCATCGCAGAGTTTGGTTTCTTTGGCGTCGTAGTATACACCCTTGTACAAACGCCACGACGTTGTGGACAAGAATCTAAGGCTGGAGATTTAGACTTCCAAGTCATTTGCTCTCTGCCTTTACGTACTAACTGTTGTATAGTTGGCATTTTGTCTTGTTGTTATTGAGAGATACACTTTGCTGATTTTCAGCGATTCTATACACAATATCGGTGAGGATACTCTTATATGGTCGCTTAAATCAGGGGTGCAAAATTACGGAAAGTCTCTGATAAACAAAAGGTTTGAACCAATTATTTTATTATTATCAACAACAATTCCCTATAAATGAAAGCTTTATCAATTTCTTTCATTTATAGGGAAGTATTTATGCCAATAATTAGGCGCTATTATTTGTTCAATTCTGTATTATAAATTACCTTCCCTTCGTGGTTGATAACCTGTACAAAGAGTTTTTTTCCTGTAGCCGAAAAGAGCATAAAGCCATACTCATTGCTTGCTAGCTTGCTTATTGGGAGTGTTCCTATGGCTGTACTTTCTGATGCCGACCCCGACACAAAATAGTGGGTTTTTCCTTCTGGCAAAAGGTGTTGGAGGTCGTGGTCGTGTCCACAGATATAGGCATCTACTCTGTATTTATCTAATATTCCTTTCAAGGATGCTCGAACGGCACGGGTATCGTATCCTTCTCGGCGTTTTTCAGTTGCCGTAAAGAGTGGATGATGCCCTACGACTAATTTCCATTTGATATTAGGAGAGTTATTTGATAAAACATTTTCCAACCACCGTTTCTGGGCTGTACTATCTTGGCTCACTACATTGGGTCCATAATCCTTGTTTTTATAAAAGTCTGGAATCAATGGGTTGGTGTCTATAAATGCGATTAATACTTGCTGCGTTGTATCGCCATTGATTGAAAACGTTTTGGCATAGTAGCGTGCGGGCATTTTCCAACGACGACTTATTTTTGAATAGGCTACTTGTGCATCTGGATTACCACCATAATCATGATTGCCTAGCACGGGATACCAGTCCCACTGCAATGAAAATGCCGTGTAGATATCTTCAAAAGAATATTTCCAGAGTGGATCAAACTCGCTGGCAACGCCACGTGGATAGAAATTATCGCCTGTAGAAATGATAAATTCGCTACCTATTTGTTTGGCAACTTTACCCATTTGTTCGGCTACTGGTTTTTGATGGTCTTCTCCCACTCGTCCCCAATCGCCTAAAACTAAGAAATTAAGGGTATTCGCATGCTTTTGTACGGTTTGTGCAGTTATAAATTGGGCTTGTAAAACCCAAACAGCAATGACATATAAGAGTTTTTTCATGAAAATTGAATTGTAGTTTAATTTGAAATACCACTAAAATAACAGCTTATCTCAAAAATTTCTTGCTTTTGAGCAATCATTTAATGATTCATTATTGATATAGTAATACAACTGGGGGCGGTATTGCACCTCAACAAAAAAGCCTATGCTTGTAGGCATAAGCTTTTTCTATACTTATAGGCATCTTTCAATACCCAACTCTAAACCCCTTAACTCGGCAAGCCCTCTTAGGCGGCCAATGGCTGTATAGCCTGGATTAGTTCGTTTTTCTGGATTCAAATCATCCAACATTCGGTGGCCATGGTCTGGTCTGAATGGTAATCGATAGTCTTTTCTGCCACTAGCTTGTCGGCTTTTCTGTTCCAATAACAACGCTTTCATAACGCCATACATATCGACATCGCCATCGAGGTGGTCGGCTTCGTGGAAATTACCTTCGGCATCGCGCTTAGTAGCTCTTAAATGCACAAAGTTGATTCTATCGCCCAGACGCTGAACCATACCTACCAAATCGTTGTCGGGACGTACACCGTAACTTCCAGTACAATAACAAAGGCCGTTATTGTTACTATTATAGGCGGCCAATAACTGTTGAGCATCTGATTCGGTACTTACTACACGGGGTAAACCCAAAATTGGATAAGGAGGGTCGTCGGGATGAATCGCCAAATTAATGCCTGCTTCTTCGGCCACTGGTGTAATAGCTTGAATAAATTCGTATAAATTAGCCCGTAATTCTTTTTCGCCTACTTCTTTATAGCCTTCCAATACTGTTGCAAATTCTTCAACGGTAAAGCTTTCTTCGCTACCAGGCAAACCTGCGATGATATTACGAATCAGTTTGTTTTTGGCGGCCTCATTGGCATTAACAAACCATGATTGAGCCTTTTGTAACTGGCTTTCGGTATAGCTCTGTTCGGCATTTTTTCTTTTCAAAATAAAAACTTCAAATGCAGCAAATTCTGTAGCATCAAAACGCAAGGCCGTTGAGCCATCGGGCAGGGCATAGTCTAGGTCGGTGCGGGTCCAGTCCAAAACTGGCATAAAATTATAACAAACCGTATCAATACCTGCTTTTCCAAGGTTTCGTAAACTTTGCTTATAGTTTTCGATATATTGTAGATAATGCCCCGAACGCTTCTTTATATCTTCGTGTACTGGCACACTTTCGACGACCGAAAATGCAAGGCCTGCTTTTTCTATTTCAGCTTTGCGTACAAGAATCTCTTCTTCTGTCCAAATAACACCATTAGGAATATGGTGTAAAGCTGTAACAATACCTGTAGCTCCTGCTTGACGAATATGTGATAATGGCACAGGGTCTTTGGGGCCAAACCAGCGGAATGTTTGTTCTAAAGGCATACTAATATCTTAATTTGAAATAACGAATGAACAATATTATGCGATAAATACATCAATTTAGCAACTTGCCGTGGTATTTACCTTGTTTATACTACTAAAGGCGTTTGGTCTTAAAATTTACCCTAGAAAAAACGAGTTTCATTATCTATTCTTTATTTTGCCTGTAGTGCTATACTATTTGAAAGCTGTTATATTTTTCTCAAAGGCAGAATATCTTCTTGAGTTTATTCATTCTATAGCAAAGCCTTTCAATCAAACAGGCTCATTATCGTTCATAGGGCTTTATATCTTTTTTTGCTTTTTTAAGTATTGCAAATGCTTCTACATTGATAGGTTTGAAGTAAGGTTCTTTTTTACTTGGGTATTTGTTTAGCTTTTCTTGGGGTCTTGTTGGTCTTTTCTCAAATCCACCACCACAATTAGGACATACATTTTCAAGTATATTTTCAACACAATCTTTACAAAAAGTGCATTCAAAAGTACAAATCATGGCTTCTTCGCTTTCATTTGGCAATGCTTTTCCACAATTTTCGCATATTGGTCTGATTTCTAACATAGTTGATGTATTTGTTTTGTAAATAGTAATCCATGTAAACCTATGAGGATATTGCTAGCCCGTAGATATTAAAATAGAAGCTGTATTAGAAAAGCTTAAACAGCTTCTCTAATACATTATACGCTATTTTTTTCTGGAATAATGCTGGACATTATCAGGAATGGCCGTATCAAATCGCATTTTGGGGTCGGTAATAGCTGGTAGTGGTAAAACTTCTAGTGGCAAAACACCTGCCCACACAGTTAAATCATAGTCTTCTTCGTCATCGCTTGGGTCACCAGACCTCATTTTGGCCGAAGCCTCTTCAATCGGAAAAGAAATTACCATGGTTTTTTGCATTTCGGATGCTGTAGGCTGGCGTACTGCTGCCCATCTACCAGGCAAAATATGGTCTGTAAAAGCCTCTAAGGCATCCCAACGTTCTTGCTCGTCTGTCACCACTGTTCCTGCTGCAAAAAGAATAACAGAGCGATAATTGACCGAATGATGAAATGCTGAACGAGCCAATACCAAACCATCTAAAAGTGAAACTGCCAAACAAACGGTTCGTCCATCGGCTAGACAACGCATAAAATGGCTTCCTACCGAGCCATGAATATACAATTTGTTCCCGATTCGGCCATACCCTGTTGGTATCATCATAGGTTGACCTTCTTCTGTATATGCAATGTGACAAAACAACCCTTCATCCAAAATTTGATAAATCTGTGTTTCGTCATAGTTGCCTCTTTTGGCCAAACGGCTCGGTTTGGTTCTGCTAGTAATGGAGCGTATTGTCATAAAATTTAGCTGAGTTAATTTCTAAAACTATTGACACAAAATTCTAAATTTACTGGATGTATTTATTAGTCCACTTTTTATTTATCAGGTAGTCCAGATGGAAATTCCTTACAAATCTTTGATTCCTATTAACAAAAAACATTCGCTGCCTTTGTATGTACAAATAGCCAATGGTATTATTCAGCAAATACAGGCTGGGGTTATCAAAAAAGGAAGTTTACTAACAGGTACAAGGCAATTGGCACTACTTTTAGAAGTAAATAGACAAACCGTTGTAGCGGCCTTCGACGAGCTATATGCACAGGGCTGGATTGAAGTTGTGCCCCAAAAAGGGACTTATGTTAGCAATACGCTTCCCAATATTCAACCCAAAGCCCTAAAAACTGCTAAAATAAACACCAATAACGAGGTGGTTGCTCCTCATGATTTCCTCCAAAATTACCCTATCCAAATACCCATTAATATTGAGCAACGATTGGCTTTCAACGATGGCCTACCAGATGTAAGATTAGCCCCTCGTGATGCCCTTGCTCGTTTGTATGCTCATTATATTCGTTACGGCGAACCATCTATTTTACAGTATAGTAACATATTAGGGCATATTCGTTTTAGAGAAACACTATCTTTTTTGCTAAATCAAACAAGGGGATTGTCTATTAATCCTAATCAACTAATTAGCACACGAGGAAGCCAGATGGGTATTTATTTGGTAGCATCGGCATTGATACGTCTGGGCGACAAAGTAGTGGTAGGACAAATGAGCTATTTAGCAACCAATATTACATTTGAGCATTTTGGAGCAGAATTGTTGACGATACCTGTAGATGAAGATGGCATGGTTATAGATGTGCTGGAGGAAATATGTACAACACAAACTATCAAGGCTGTATATGTTACCTCGCACCATTATCACCCCACTACAGTAACATTAAAGCCCGAAAGACGTATTCAGCTACTAAATTTGGCCGAAAAGTATGGATTCTTTATTATAGAAGATGATTATGACTACGATTATCACTATTCTAACAAACCCATTTTACCTTTGGCAAGTGCCGACTCTAGCGGATGGGTTATTTATATTGGTTCATTTACCAAAAAAATCGCCCCGACATTTCGGGTTGGCTATGTGATAGCTTCTGAAAAAATCATTAATGAATTAGGAAAGATACGGCGTATTATCGACCGCCAAGGGGATACCATTTTAGAATGTTGCTTGGCTGATATGCTTGAAGATGGAACACTAAAAAGACATTCGGCCAAAGCACTGAAAGAGTATCATCAACGACGAGACTTTGCTTGTAAAACCCTAAAAGATGTTTTGGGAAACAACATTCAGTTTAAAGTACCAGATGGTGGTATGGCCATTTGGGCAAAATTTGCTGACAACATTTCTTTGCCTAAAGTAGCCGAAAAAGCCCTACAAAAAGGCTTATATTTTCCTAATGGTATTGTTTATCGGCCTGTCAATGCCTGTAGGCTAGGTTTTGCCTCTATGAATTTAAAAGAACTAGACGAAGCAATACATCTTTTAGGTGAAATCATTTGACCTTACCTTTTGAGTTTACCACTTACGTCGCCTTTCATTACCATTTCTATTTCAGATACTGTAACCAAATTAAAATCACCTTCAATGGTATGTTTCAAGGCAGAAGCAGCTACTCCAAATTCCAATGCTTTTTGGGTATCCTGATAGATTAGTTCACCATAAATAAACCCTGCTAAAAATGCGTCGCCGCCGCCTATTCTATCCACAATATTAGGAATATCAATGGTTGAAGTCTTTAACATTTCAGTGCCATTCCAGCACTGCCCAGACAAGGTGTTATGCGAGGCCGACAGTTGGCCTCTTTTGGTATTAAGGATTTTCTTTATTTTGGGAAAGCGAGTTTGTAATTGCTGACAAATAGACTTAAAGCTTCCTTTTTCATCATTGGGTTCAATACCAAACATATCTGAGGCATCGCCTTTGCTACAAACGATAATGTCGCAATAAGCAATTAATTCGGGCATTACCTCATGGGGCTTTTTTCCCCACTGCCATAGGTTCTTGCGATAACCCACATCGGCCGAAACTGGTATGCCTAAGCTATGAGCTACTTTGACGGCCTCCAAACATGCCTGAGCAGCCGAAGCCGAAATAGCAGGGGTTATTCCTGTAAAATGAAACCACTGAGCATCTTTGAGAATATTGTGCCAATCAAAATCACTTGGCACAAGGTTGGCAAAGGCAGAATTAAATCGGTCATAAACTACTTTAGAAGCACGCATAGCCGCCCCCTGCTCAACATAATATATACCAAGTCTTTCTCCTCCAAACAACATATATTCTGTTCCCACGCCAAATTTTAGGTAAGTAGCAGCTGCTGCACGACCTAAATCATTGTCAGGAAACTGTGTTACATGGCTACTTGGAATACCCAATAAAGCCAACGAGGAGGCCACATTGGCCTCTCCACCCCCAAAATTAATATTTAAGGACGTAGCTTGTGCAAAACGAGCAAAACTAGGGGTTGTTAGTCGCATCATGACCTCCCCGAAAGTAATTACTTTTTTCATGTACTAAAAGGTATAAATGAGTAGTGGTAAAAGTATTTATCTTAAAGATAACAAGCATATACACTATTACAAACCTCTTTTAGTGAAATCTACTATAGTCAAAAAAATCACGCTCAATAACTGATACGTGATTCTTGGCTTTACTGTTATAAGTATTTTGCTACAGACTCCTCAAACCCCTTGAGTTTGGTCAAATCTTCGCCCCATAGACTTGTATTCGACAATACTTTATGCAAATCAAAGTCATTCCAAGCTTCATAAAAATAAGGAGCGTAATTACAAGTAATAGCATAATGTTCGCCATTGCACTCGCCATAATACACGCCATTTACCTCTTTGATAGCGTGCATAAATTGAAGATATGCCGCAAACCCCATTGCAAATAGCTCAGGAGCTCGACCAAACTGGCGGTAATATTCTAACAAAATAGGAATATTTCGCATTCGCATTTTAGTAGTATACTGCACCGTAATATCTAACAACTTATGATTAATATATGGATTACGGAATCGGTCTAAAACCATTCTACCAAAACGGTCGGCTACTTTAGAATCTACTTTATAAGGAATAGCCAAAGCTAATTCGCCTAGCATAAGGTTTGTGATTATTCGACTCAAGTAACCATTTGACATTACATCTTTTACATACTTAAAGCCCAATAAATAAGCCATACCCGACGTTAAAGTGTGTGTTCCGTTGAGTAAGCGAAGTTTTAGCTCACGATAAATCTCTATGTCTTTATCTATTATTACCCCTTCATCGACCTGGGCAAAACTTAGTACTTTTTTTACATACTCATCGCCCTGAATAGCCCATAAGCGGTATACTTCCGACATTACCAACAAGTCGTCGTCATAGCCTAACTTTTGTAGAATTTCAGTAGAATTTTCGGGTTTACCCGGCACAATCCTATCTACCAACGAATTACAGAAGCGATTGTGATTTTCAATCCATTCGATAAACTCAGGTTCAAGGTTATTGCGGTGAGCTTGTTCAAGTACAATTCCTTGCAGCTTGTCGCCATTCCCTACTATTAGCTCTGTTGGAATAATAACCATTCCACTTTGGGCAGTTCCACCAAATACCTTCCATCTTTCATACAAGAAAGCTAAAAGTTTTACAGGAAAAGATTGTGGCGGCGAAGACGTTACTTTATCTGTTTCGAGCAAAGCAATACCCACCTCGGTTGTATTTGAAATAACTACCTGCATTTCAGGATTATGAGCACATGCTAAAATATCTTGCCATTGCGAACGAGCCGATAATGTACGAGAAATAGAACAGTTGATAATGGTTTCTTCTACAAGTTTTCCATTTTCAAGTCCTTTAATACAATGTGTAAAAAGGCCATCTTGCTCATTAAATTCATCTGCACCACCTTTATCCGTAGATTTCACAACCACAATCCTGCCATTGAAAATACCCTGTTTGTTGGCTTTATCAATAAAATAATCACATAGCCCTCTCAAAAGTACACCCGTTCCGAACTGTAGTACCTTTTCGGGAAGACTAAATAACTTTTCATCAGGTAATTGGACTTGATTTTTTAGTTGATTAGCAGTTGTTGATAACAACGATTTTGTTAGTTTAAGATTCATCACACAACGAAATAAAATGTAAATACTTGATACAGAAAGTAAAAAATCAGTATGATTCTACTCTATTTTAGGGATATAATTTAAAGTTATATAGTTGATGAGTCTAAAACATAAGAATGGTAGCTCGAATAATACTCTTTTATAGCGGAATAAAAGGTACTCATAACAGCATTTCACCGAAAATATAGTATTCCAGTGAAATGCTGTATTTGATGAAAGTTAGGAATATATTATTGAAATAGCATCATTTATTTCAACATATACCTCACTAAGCTTCACCGATTGGGCCATTATAATTGGTTGGAAATTGAAACCCGATAGGGCTTTGTTCATCGGAAATAGTGCCATAAGCATCCTCATATTTGGCAATATTTTCTTTCAAAGCATTCAAAAGTCGGTAGGCATGGTCGGGTGTCAATATAACTCTTGATTTTACTCTTGCTTTGGGTAGTCCAGGCATCATTTTGATGAAGTCAATGACAAATTCACTTTGCGAGTGAGCAATCATAGCAAGGTTTACGTATTCGCCTTCTGCCATTTCTTCTGTCAATTCTACATTAATTTGGTTCTCTTCTTGTTGCTCTGCCATAATAGTATATCTAAAAAATGATTGTTTTTCAAATTTAAGCAAAAACATCAGCCTATCAAGCAAATGAATTAGCTAAATTCCTTTCAATAAAGTTAATATTTCCTTAAAAAACTATCGTTCTAATAAAATTTCAATGGTCTACTCCTTTGGGTATTTGTTTTTCAGGTTTACTTTTTTCTAGTAAATACTTTTATAGGGCTATACACAACTGTTGGAAAACATTCGATTGTACTTCATTTGGGTAGTTATTTTCGCTCATATTCTTCGTTTTAGCTGAAGCCTTAAAATGGATATAATAAATTATTAATCAAAACCTTACATTCAAAAGATAATCTAATATAAGCCTTGAGAATCTGATAAAAAAACAGGAGCAATAAAAAAGCCCTCAGACGCTGGTCTGAGGGCTTTGATATAACTAACATTAAAACTACACAATCCAACGAGCTTTGCGATAGCCCCCAACTTTTTGTTGTGCTTGTTGCTCTTTTGCTGTTTCGATTTGCTGTAATTCTTCTTTTGAAGTAATAACATAATCTTGGTACTTGCGAACACCCGTACCTGCAGGAATTAAGTGACCTACAATTACATTTTCTTTCAAACCTTCCAAACCATCTGCTTTTGCACGGATAGATGCTTCTGACAATACTTTGGTAGTTTCTTGGAAAGATGCCGCCGAAATAAACGATTCTGTACCCAAAGACGCTTGAGTGATACCTTGTAGGTTTGGTTGAGATACAGCAGGTTGTGCATCACGAACCGTTACAAGTTTTAAGTCACGGCGTTTCAATGAAGAGTTTTCGTCACGTAAAGCACGAGCTGTTACAATCATACCCTCTTTCATTTTATCTGAGTCACCAGCATCCATTACCACTTTCTTGTCAAGGATGTCGTCGTTTGCCTCACGTACTGCAAAACGGTCAACGTTTTGGTTGTTCAAGAACATCGTATCTCCAGAATCAACAATTTCTACTTTCTGCATCATTTGACGAACGATACACTCGATGTGTTTATCGTTAATCTTCACACCTTGCAGACGGTAAACGTCTTGGATTTCATTTACTAAGTATTCTTGTACAGCTGTTGGCCCTTTGATTGCCAAAATATCTGAAGGTGTAATAGCACCATCTGAAAGCGGCATACCTGCACGAACAAAGTCGTTGTTCTGAACAAGGATATGTTTTGAAAGTGGAACTAAGTATTTACGTTCAGCACCATCTTTAGCTTTCACATAAATCTCACGGTTACCACGTTTGATACCTCCTAGTGTAATTACACCATCGATTTCAGAAACAACCGCAGGGTTTGATGGGTTACGAGCCTCAAATAATTCTGTTACACGTGGAAGACCACCCGTGATGTCACGAGTTTTACCAGCAGCACGAGGAATTTTTGCTAAGATTTGACCAGGCTTGATTTTTGCACCATTTTCGATAGACAGGCGAGCCGCCACAGGAACGTTGTATGCTACATCTTCACCATTTTTCACAGCAATAATGATTGAAGGGTTTTTAGTCTTATCTTTCGATTCGATAATAACCTTCTCTCTTAAACCTGTTTGCTCATCGGCCTCTTCTTTGTAAGTGATATTTTCTTCAATTGCATCGAATTGGGCAATACCATCTACTTCAGAAAGGATAACGGCGTTGTATGGGTCCCAAGCACAAATTTCTTCACCTTTAGTAATGGTTTGTCCATCTTTCACACGCAAATACGCACCATAAGGTACGTTGTTGGCAATGTAAACTTGGTTGGTGGTTGGGTTAACGATTTGAACCTCGCCCGAACGTCCCATTACGATTTCTACTGGATTTCCTTCAGTATCGATAGAAGCTACAGTACGCATTTCTTCAAAACGGATAATACCGTCGAATTTGGCTTTGATTGTAGCATCTAATGTTACGTTTTGAGCAGTACCCCCAACGTGGAATGTACGAAGAGTAAGCTGTGTACCTGGCTCACCGATTGACTGAGAAGCAATTACCCCTACAGCTTCACCGATACCTACCATTCTACCTGTTGAAAGGTTACGGCCATAACATTTAGCACAAACACCATTACGTGTTTCGCAAGTCAATACCGAACGGATTTCGATTGAATCAATTGCGGTATCATCTACGCTTAGAGCAGCCTCTTCGCTGATTTCTTCGCCTGCAGTGATTAACAACTGACCTGTAACTGGATCATGAACATCATGGATAGACACACGGCCCAAGATACGCTCAGAAAGTGGTTCGATGATTTCTTCGTTGTCTTTTAAAGCAGCGATTTGAATACCACGCAATGTACCACAGTCATCTTCATTGACGATTACATCCTGAGCAACGTCATGCAGACGACGAGTTAGGTAACCCGCATCGGCTGTTTTCAAGGCTGTATCGGCAAGACCTTTACGAGCACCGTGAGTAGAGATAAAGTACTCAAGTACGTCTAGGCCTTCTTTAAAGTTAGAGAGGATTGGGTTTTCGATGATTTCACCTACCGAACCTTGAAGGTTTTTCTGAGGTTTTGCCATCAAACCACGCATACCACCCAACTGACGAATCTGTTCACGAGAACCACGAGCACCTGAGTGCATCATCATGAAGATAGCGTTGAAGCCTTGCTGGTCATTTTCCATTTGCTTCATCAACGTATCTGTGATTTTCGAGTTCACTTTCGTCCAAATATCAATAACAGCGTTATAACGTTCGTTGTCGGTGATTAGACCCATCAAGTAGTTGTCGGTAACAGCTGCTACATCTTCAGTAGCTTTTGTGATAAGGTCAGCTTTTTCTTCTGGTACGATGATGTCACCGATACCCATTGAAAGACCGCCTTTAAAGGCCATTTGATAACCCAATTCTTTAATATCATCCAAGAATTTAGCCGTACGAGCTACCCCAGAGATTTTAAATACTTGAGAAATGATTTGTTGCAATTTTTTCTTTGTCAACAATTCATTGATATAACCTACTTCTTCAGGAACACAAAGGTTAAACAATACACGTCCTGCAACGGTATCTACCATTTGTTCTTTTAGAGAACCATCTTCCTGACGTACTTTTGCTTTTACAGAGATATTAGCATGCTTAGACACACGCCCTTCGTTCATACCGATTACTACCTCTTCAAAGCCATAGAATTTCATACCTTCTCCTACGATAGGGTATTCTGGAGTATGTCTACGTCCTTTAGTTACGTAGTACAACCCAAGAACCATGTCTTGTGAAGGTACAGTAATAGGAGCACCGTTGGCAGGGTTCAAGATATTATGAGATGCCAACATCAAAAGAGATGCTTCCAAGATAGCCTCTTGACCTAGCGGTACGTGTACCGCCATCTGGTCACCGTCAAAGTCGGCGTTGAAGGCTGTACAAGTAAGTGGGTGCAATTGGATAGCTTTTCCTTCAATCAACTTAGGTTGGAATGCCTGAATACCTAAACGGTGAAGTGTTGGAGCACGGTTGAGAAGAACAGGGTGTCCTTTCATTACGTTTTCCAAAATATCCCAAACTACAGGGTCTTTTCTATCTACAATCTTTTTCGCTGATTTTACGGTTTTTACAATACCACGCTCAATCAACTTTCTAATAACGAATGGCTTGAATAGCTCGGCTGCCATATCTTTTGGCAAACCACACTCGTGCATCTTCAATTCAGGACCTACAACAATTACCGAACGACCAGAGTAGTCAACACGTTTACCCAACAAGTTTTGGCGGAAACGACCTTGCTTACCTTTCAACATATCTGAAAGAGATTTCAAAGCACGGTTACCTTCAGAACGAACTGCGTTTACTTTACGAGAGTTGTCAAACAATGAGTCAACAGCCTCTTGAAGCATACGTTTTTCGTTACGTAAGATTACTTCAGGAGCTTTGATTTCGATCAAACGCTTCAAACGGTTGTTACGAATAATCACACGACGATAAAGGTCGTTCAAATCGGACGTAGCAAAGCGACCACCATCAAGAGGTACTAATGGACGTAATTCTGGTGGAATTACAGGGACCATTTTAATTACCATCCATTCTGGTTTGTTCTCGATACGAGTACCTGCTTCACGGAAAGCTTCAACTACTTTCAAGCGTTTTAAAGCTTCAGCTTTACGTTGTTGAGAAGTATCGTTAGCTGCCGAGTGACGAAGGCTGTAAGAAAGGTCATCTAACGCTGTACGTTTCAACAACATTTCGAGTGCCTCAGCCCCCATCTTAGCGATGAATTTCTGAGGGTCTTCGTCTGGTAATAATTGGTTTTCGCGTGGAAGCTTGTCGATAATGTCCAAATATTCGTCTTCAGTTAAGAAGTCCATTTTGTTTACACCATCTTCTTCTTTCACACCAGCTTGTACTACAACATATCTTTCGTAGTAAATAACTTGGTCTAATTTTTTGGTAGAAAGCCCCAACAAATAACCGATTTTGTTAGGCAAACTACGGAAGTACCAAATGTGAGCTACCGGAACCACCAACTCGATGTGTCCCATACGCTCACGACGTACTTTTTTCTCAGTAACTTCTACGCCACAACGGTCGCAAATGATACCTTTATAGCGAATACGCTTGTATTTACCGCAGTGACATTCCCAGTCTTTCGTTGGCCCGAAGATACGCTCACAGAACAAACCACCCATTTCTGGCTTGTAAGTTCTATAGTTGATAGTTTCGGGTTGGGTAACTTCACCGTGCGAGCCTTCAAGGATAGACTCTGGTGAGGCCAACGAGATAGTTACTTTTTGGAAGTCACTATTTAATTTTCTATTCTTTTTGAATGACATTTTCGTGTATGTTTGAATGAAAATGGTTCTTAATTTTGATTTGAAAATATATCAATTTGAAAGTTTGGACATACTTATATCTCCAAACCTTCAAACAATTTTATTTTCAAATTACTCCAAAGTAATCTCTAAGGCCAAGCCTCTTAATTCGTGAATCAATACATTGAATGATTCAGGAATACCTGGTTTTGGCATGTTTTCACCTTTTACGATTGCTTCGTATGCCTTAGCACGACCCACAACGTCATCGGATTTAACTGTAAGAATCTCTTGAAGGATATTAGCTGCACCAAATGCTTCGAGTGCCCAAACCTCCATTTCACCAAAACGCTGACCACCAAATTGAGCTTTACCACCCAATGGCTGTTGTGTAATAAGTGAGTACGGCCCGATTGAACGTGCGTGCATTTTGTCATCAACTAAGTGACCCAATTTCAACATATAGATAATACCTACTGTTACTGGTTGGTCAAAGCGTTCGCCTGTCAAACCATTGTATAAGTAAGTACGTCCCCATGATGGAAGGCCAGCTAATTCAAGTTCGTGAGCAACTTCAGCTTCGGTAGCACCGTCAAAGATTGGAGTAGCGTATTTCTTGTTGAGTTTTTCACCTGCCCAAGCCAATACGGTTTCATAAATCTGACCGATGTTCATACGTGAAGGTACCCCTAGTGGGTTCAACACGATTTCTACTGGAGTTCCATCTTCTAAGAATGGCATGTCTTCATCACGTACAATACGAGCTACAACCCCTTTGTTACCGTGACGACCCGCCATTTTATCACCCACTTTCAACTTACGTTTTTTGGCGATATATACTTTAGCTAATTTTACAATACCTGCTGGCAATTCGTCGCCTACTTCCAATACGAATCTTTCACGTTTGAAACGGCCTACGATTTCGTTGCGACGAACATTGTAGTTTTTAACTAATTGCAACAATAATTTATTGGTATCTTCCTCTTCAGTAGTATCTTCCAAGATTAGGTCAGCCAACAAGTTAGCTTCTTCAGGAACACTATAAGAGCTATCGTCACGATACAAGTTTTTAGCTGGGAACAAAGCATCTTCGATGTTACGAGCTGTCAACTTAGTACCTTTTTCGATAATCACAGAACCAAATTTGTGTTTGATACCATTGGTGATTTTGCCATCCAAAAGCTCAATCATTTTGCCAATCATGACAGCACGAATCGAAGTAAGGTCTTTGGTCAATTGTTTTGACAAAATAGCCAATTCTTTCTTCGCTTTTTCACGCTCATCTTTATCCTTTTTAGGACGGCTAAACAACTTAGTATCAATAACCACACCTTTCAATGACGGAGGAGCTTTCTTAGAAGCATCTTTCACATCACCAGCTTTGTCACCAAAGATTGCACGAAGAAGTTTTTCTTCTGGAGTTGGGTCAGATTCACCTTTTGGTGTAATTTTACCGATAAGAATATCGCCTTCTTTTACCTCAGAACCTACACGAACCACACCATTTTCGTCCAAATTCTTCACTGTTTCTTCAGAAACGTTTGGAATTTCAGCCGTTAATTCTTCTTCTCCACGTTTTGTATCACGTACTTCCAATTCAAATTCTTCAATGTGAATAGAAGTAAAGATATCGTCACGAACCACTTTTTCAGAGATTACAATCGCATCCTCAAAGTTGTAACCTTGCCATGGCATGAAGGCCACTTTCATGTTACGTCCAAGAGCTAATTCACCTTGCTGAGTAGCATAACCTTCGCAAAGAGCTTGTCCTTTCAAGACACGTTGTCCTTTGCGAACAATCGGTTTCAAGTTGATAGTTGTATCTTGGTTGGTTCTACGGAATTTAATCAATTTGTATTCTTTGGTATCTCCTTCAAAACTTACTAAGTATTCGTTAGGATTCATGTCGTATTTCACAACAATCTTGATACTATCTACATAATCAATTACACCGTCGGCTTCAGCAACAATCAAAGTACGAGAGTCAAGAGCTACCCGAGCTTCAAGGCCAGTACCTACAATTGGGTTTTCAGGGCGTAACAATGGTACGGCCTGACGTTGCATGTTTGAACCCATCAATGCACGGTTGGCATCATCATGCTCCAAGAAAGGAATCAACGATGCAGCTACCGATACAATTTGGTTAGGTGCAATATCCATGAACTGAGCTTCGGCAGGGTCTACTCTTGGGAAGTCACCTTCAAAACGTGCTTTTACACGAGAAGCTTCAAAAACGCCATCTTCGCTATAAGAAGCATTGGCCTGTACAATGTTTTTGCCATCTTCTTCTTCAGCGGTCAAGTAACGAATTTCAGAAACCCTTACATGGCCACCTTCTACAACACGGTAAGGTGTTTCGATAAAGCCCATCGAATTGATTTTGGCATGCACACAAAGTGATGAAATCAAACCGATGTTTGGTCCTTCTGGCGTTTCGATAGTACACAAACGACCGTAGTGCGTATAGTGAACGTCACGAACCTCAAAACCTGCACGTTCACGAGATAGACCGCCTGGTCCAAGGGCAGAAAGACGACGTTTGTGCGTAATCTCGGCCAATGGGTTGGTTTGGTCCATGAATTGCGAAAGCTGGTTAGTACCAAAGAATGAGTTGATTACCGACGAAAGGGTACGAGCGTTAATCAAATCAACTGGCTTGAAGTCTTCGTTATCACGAACGTTCATACGTTCTTTGATGGTACGAGCCATACGAGCCAAACCTACACCAAACTGAGCATATAATTGCTCTCCTACTGTACGAACACGACGGTTTGATAAGTGGTCAATATCATCAACTACAGCTTTTGAGTTAATCAAACCGATTAAGTATTTCACGATTGAGATAATATCGTCTTTCGTTAATACTTTCGTTTCCATTGGGATATCATGACCCAATTTCTTGTTGATACGGTAACGGCCTACTTCTCCTAAATCATAACGCTTGTCAGAGAAGAATAAGTTTTGGATAATATCGCGGGCTGTTTGCTCATCTGGTGCTTCAGTGTTACGCAACTGACGGTAGATTTGCTCAACAGCTTCTTTTTCAGAGTTTGAAGAGTCTTTTTGTAACGTATTATAAATAATGTTATAATCGTTTACGTTCATATCTTCTTTGTGAAGAATGATAGTATCAAGACCTGCATCTAGGATTGTATCTATATCGCTTGCCGAAATAACAGAGTCACGTTCCATCAATACCTCGTTACGGTCGATAGAAACAACTTCACCTGTATCTTCATCTACGAAATCCTCTTGCCAAGTTCTTAAAACCCTTGCAGCCAAACGACGGCCAACAGCTTTATCTAAGGTCTTTTTGTCGGCTTTCACTTCTTCTGAAAGACCAAACAAATCAAGGATTTCTTTGTCTGAACCAAAGCCAATTGCGCGCAAAAGGGTAGTTACAGGAAACTTCTTCTTACGGTCGATATATGCGTACATCACGTTGTTTACGTCAGTAGCAAATTCAATCCAAGAACCTTTGAATGGAATAATACGAGCTGAGTACAACTTAGTACCGTTGGTATGGCGACTTTGTGAGAAGAATACCCCTGGCGAGCGGTGTAATTGAGAAACAATAACACGTTCTGCACCATTAATCACAAACGAACCACGCTCGGTCATATATGGGATATTTCCTAAAAACACCTCCTGTTCGATTGTCTCGAAGTCTTCGTTATCGTCGTCATTACAAATCAAACGAAGCTTTGCTTTTAGAGGTACTGAGTAAGTAAGACCACGGTCAATACACTCATCTACTGAGTATTTTGGTGGGTCAACCGAATAGTCGATAAATTCGAGGACAAAGTTTTCGCGAGAATCCGCAATAGGGAAGTTCTCTGCAAATACTTTAAAAAGCCCTTCGCCATTTCGGTTTTCGGCAGGAGTTTCTAATTGGAAGAACTCCTGAAATGACTTCACCTGAATATCCAAAAAGTCTGGGTATTCAAGCAAATTCTTAACTTTGGCGAACGATAGTCTGCCAGTGTTTGTCATGTGTGCCAAGGCTGTTACTGTTTTTGAAGTTTACTGTAAAAGTTTCCTGTTATCAGTTAATCGTTATCAGTTTGTTATGTTAGTTTTTAAAGCCTCTCATAAAAAACTGATTTAATTGACGAGTATCGTCAAATATGAAGCCTCGTAGATGTGAGTAACACTGATTCCCTTTGCTATTCTTCCTACGAAAAAAGAAAGTGTTTCGGAACCAAGTACTTATCAAATATGGGTGCAATCCCCCTAAAATCTTTGATAGCCTGCAAAGATACTGTTTTTTTATTTGTATTTCAAGGAGTTATCTAAAAAAATATCGACTTTTTATTGTTTATTATCTTTTTTTGAGCAAGTGGTAATTTTCTGGCTTTCTATTCGCTAGATTATTGTGGATTAGGCTCATTTATCTACTAAAAAAATCCCTGAAACACTGCTAGGTATCGGGGTACTAAAGATTGTTCTTGATTTCCTCAACAAGTATTTTTCTCTTTAGCTAGCCAATTCATTGGCCTTCTCAAAAAGCAAATATGAGTCATCCCGAATTTTGGAATAATTTATAAGACCTCTTGTTTGTATTTATTGGAATTCACGCGGTAGACCATCGTGCTATTAATCAACAAGGCGGTCGAAATTAGTTTTTCGACCGCCTTGTTTGTTCTAAAAATTTGGGATGGCTCATGTTTGTACGATTGAGGTCTAGCCTTATTCTCGCTCCATACTGCGTTTTACGTCTTTTTCTTTGATAGAATCTCGTTTATCATAGAGTTTTTTACCTTTTGCCAAAGCTATTTCTATTTTGGCAAAACCTCTATCCGAAATATACATTTTGGTAGGAACCATCGTTAGCCCTTGGTCTTTGAGTTTTTCGACTAGCTTCTTCAACTCTCTTTTAGTCAACAAAAGCTTGCGGTCTCGAAGTGGATCGTGGTTGTAGTGCGTTCCTTCGCTGTATTTCGAGATATTCATTTGACGGATATAAAGCTCGCCGTCCAAAAATAAGCAATAGGCATCGGTCAAATTCACCTTACCTTGTCTGATCGATTTAATTTCAGTACCCATCAACATAATACCTGCGGTGTAAGTTTCGAGGAAAAAGTACTCGAACGAGGCACGTTTATTACGAATGTTGATTTGTTTTTCAATTTTTTCTTTTGCCATAATTAGCTGTCTGCTATTAGCTTTGGGCTAATGCAAGTTATTTAATTTCAATAATACATTTATGGTGCGGAGGTTATAGGCAACTGTCAAAAAAAGCCATACAGAGTACCTGCATGGCTTTTTTTCAGCAAAAGAGTTATCTTCACGAAAAGATAAAGTACGCTAATTATTATTTTTTAGCAGCACCTTTTTTCTCAGCATATTCTTTGTTGAGACCCTCGATAATTTGCTTGGTTACGTCCACTGCGTTGTCAGCGTACAAAATACCACCGCCATTTGAGCTATATCCTAATACGAATTCGTATTTATTTTCGGCATTATGTTTTTTGATATATTCACGAATATTTGAATATAATTCTTCTTGTTTTTTAGCTTGCTCCTGAGCCAATTGAGCTTGTTTTTGTTGGCTGTATTGTTGCAATTCGCCTGCTTTTTTTCTTAGCATCATGTCGGCAGCTTGTAATTCTGCTTGTGTCATGGCTTGAGCTCTTTGCTGAATAGCAGCACCTTCTGTTTGTAAAGAACGCTCACGTTGCCCTAAGTCAACTTGCAAGCGGTATCCTTTATTTTCAAACTCTTTTTGAGCGTCTTTATAAAACTGGTAATTGGTTAATAAAGAATCTGTATTGACAAAAACAACTTTTTTTCCTTCAATAGTTGCACCTGTTGTACTTACTGCTGTGGTAGCTCCTGCTTTATCTTCACTTTTATTACAAGAAATTAAGCTTGTTGCGATTGCCAAACCTCCACACAAAATTAGGGATAATTTTTTCATTTTTAAATTGTTAAAGTATTGATAAACATGATTGTTCTATATCAAAAAATGTCCGCAAAGATAGTATTTTTTGTATAAAAGAAGAACGAATCAAAAAAACGATAATATTTGACAAGATAGCTAATATTTGGGGTATTATGCAAATACTAGATTTCAATTCCACCAGAATACCTTCGGAAAGCTATTTTATTTTGTAGCTAGACAGCCATTTAAAATCTTTAAGAGGCTGTTGTAGATACCCCATAATTTTCTGGCTATTATCTACTAGTTTAGCTTTTCAATAGTTGTTTTATTTGAAAACCACTCAATGATGCCATACCGCCCACTAGCCCAACAATCAATACACTCAACAGTGTTAATGCTGCGACGCTTCCGCCAAGTGGCAAAATCTGGGCTACTTTTTGGCTCAAAATACCCTCGGTAGCAAAATGGCTTTTGAGGGCAAATACCAACCAAATCAAAGCGTTTACCCAAAAACCCTTTCCAAAGGCATCTCCGCCCGACTTGGCCAGAAAAAAAGCTATTACTGCACTGACCAGTGCCAAAGTCCACCAAGGAAAAAACCACTGAACCACTACCAATACAACCAATAATAGGGCTGTGTATATTCCTAAAAAGCTGTTTGTTTTAGATTGAACTGTTTGTGCCATTTTTTATATTTTTTACGAGAAAACTGTATTAGTTTGATTTCTTAAAAACAAGCGTTTGTTTAATTCTTGTCGATTTTTCGTTTTTATCTTGAAGAAATAACAAAGGGTTGAGTTCGCCTTTTCTCCAAGTCTCTACCATGTCGTCGTAATGTGGACTACCTGGGTTTCCCGACTGACCTCCAGGTAATATGCCATATCCTTTTACATTTTTGTCTTTACCCAACTGCACCACCATACGCCACGACGGGCCTGTTCGCTCGGTGGTGGCATTTACAATACCACTTCCTCCACCAATTTTTACATCCATTTTGCTAAGGGCATCCATGCCTGGAATCAGGTGTTTGATGTCAGTAGATTTATAGTTGGCTAATGTCCAGCTTTCGCCAAGAGGACCTTTATTCCATTTAGTAAGGCTATCAATCGCTGCCGAAAGGGTTATATTGGCCAATTCTTGAATAGTTTCTTTTTGGGGAGTACGGGTATCGTCAAACCATGCCGCATCGGGGTGTTTTTGAATTAACTGCAAGGTTTTGTCTTGGCTAGGATATTTCATTGGGATATTTTGGTCAAAATTGAAATCATCTTCCCAAATAGCATTATAAAGCAACTGAGACCAAACAGCAAAAATACTTGGGCCTATTTCATCGGGATTGTTGTATTTGTTCCAAAGCTGTAATACCCTGAGTGAAGCCATTTGCTTTTGACTTGGCTGGGTTACAAAACTTAGCATTGTTGGTAGCCAATCATGAGCTTTTAGGTTATAATTGTCATTCTGTAAAAGCCTTAAACTATCTACATTGGCTTTTGACATACTAGCTAATCGCTGATTGATACGACGACCTCGTTCGGCTGGAGCAAACTCCCAATTGATATAATAAGGATAACTAGGGTTGGTAGACGACTGGTTGGCTGAGCTTACAAATCCTCGTGTAGGATTTTTGACGTGTGGATTGTGAGCAGCAGGAACATACCCTTGCCAATCGGCATTTTTATCTGTACCGTCTAAGATATATTTACCTTGCTCTTTTGCTTTGAGTGGAAATTTACCATTCACCCACAAAGCAATATCATTTTGATTACTAGCAAAAACAAAATTCTGAGCAGGTGCCGAATAATGGCTGAGTGCTTTTACGTAATCGTCATAGTTTTTGGCACGGTTGAGCTGGTAAAAAGTAGTTAACTCCTGAGATTTTTCGTGGGCAATCCAGCGAAGGGCATGACCTGTAGGAATATTATTACGGAGTGGTTTTTCGCTATCCAAATATACCACAGGGCCATGATGTGTGTACAAAACAGTATCCGAAATACTTTTGCCTCCCTTAATGTAGTAGGTTTCTATTCTTTTCTGGATTTTTTTCCATTGGTTGTCATGCCAATATTCTTCCTTTTTGGCATCTTTAAACTTGACCTGATACCAGTCGACTACGTCTGCACCTACGTTGGTTACGCCCCAAGCTACATCGTTATTGAAACCAATAATTACATTGGGTGTTCCGGGCATTGTAGAGCCGTAAACGTTTACTCCAGGGGCTGATAACTGTACCTGATACCAGATAGACGGCAGGCTAAGGGTTAGGTGTGGGTCGTTTGACAAAATAGGTAAGCCTGTAATAGACTTGCTACCGCCCACAGCCCAGTTGTTAGAGCCAATGGCTTTATCTCGTTCTGTCGATACGTTGCTACTACCAATACCTACAAAGTCGGCTGGAGCTTTTGGTAAAGGAATAGGCTTAAAATCGAGGGGTGTTCCCTCTGGAATTATAGGGCTTTCGACAAAAGGATAATTAGGAAATAGATCTTCGGCAACGGCTTTTCCGTATTTTCGCAAAACGTTTGTCATACGGAGGTCGTCGGTACTTGAAGCTAATACAAACGACATATTTTTAAGGAAAAGAGCACTTTTTAGTGGAGTCCACGGCTCAGGAGCATATCCTAATAGTTTGTATTCAAAAGGATAATCTTTTGGTTTGAGCTGGGCAATATAAGCATTTATACCCTCTGAGTAAGCTTCTAATGACACTTTTCCCTGTGGGTCTTCTAGCATACCTTCCAATGATTTTTCGGCACCATATACTGCTCCCATTCTACGCTGATAGCGGTCTTGCTCTAGGGCTCGTTCTCCTACAATTTCAGTAAGGCGGCCTGCGGCAAAGTGTGTTTGAAACTCCATCTGCCAAAGTCTATCTTGGGCTGTCACATAACCTTGGGCAAGGTATAAATCATGGTCGTTTTGGGCAAAAATATGAGGTACGCCCACTTCATCATATCGTACCGTAACTTCGTCTTGAAGCCCAGTAATGGAAAGAACCTCCTCTGACTGACTACTATTGGCAGGTTCGGCATTTACCCAAAAACCTGTAAAAGGACTCAAAAACGACCCTATAGGCGGAACTACCCCCCAACCTCGGCTCAGGGCATAACATAGTCCAATCGTGATACTTAATGAAAGTAACGCTTTGAAAAATTTCATTGTGTGGATAACTGTTTAGCTTGGTGACAATATAACTGTATTGATATTTTTTATAAATATAGTAATTTGATTAGCAAGGGCAAATCTTTAGGCTACTCTTGTTTACGCTCTTGTACAAATTATGTTTTTATTGTATGGGTTATAAACATTGGAAGTAATTTTCAGTTTAATTTTGGCTTTTCATAAACTCATTTATCAAAGACATATTTCGTATTTATCAACTTGACTGGCTGGCTATACAAATAATTGATAATCAATTATTCCATTATTAGAGAGTAGCTGGTACAAGTACCTCGTTCAGACTATTAATTAAATAGTAACTTTTTTAGCACAAATACAAACATTCATCCATCTTTAACCATTTATTTCCAGCGTTTTATATGATTTTTCTTCACAAACAATCCTTTGATTTAGAAGGCCACAGGGGCTGTAGGGGTTTGATGCCCGAAAATACGATTCCTGCTTTTCTGAAAGCCCTAGAATATGGTGTCGATACCCTAGAACTGGATGTCTGTATTAGCCAAGATAGCGAGGTAGTGGTATCGCATGAGCCTTTTATGAATTCATTGTTTTGTACAAAACCCACTGGAGAGGCTGTGAGAAAAAGTGAGGAAAAAAGCCTGAATTTATTTCGGATGAATTATAATGAAATTAGGCAGTTTGATTCAGGATTACGTGGAAACCGACTCTTTCCAGAACAATATCCATTACCCACTTACAAGCCTTTGCTCAAAGAAATGTTGCTGGCCTGTGAGCAGTATATTCAAGCCAATAATCTGCCCTTGGTAAAATACAATATAGAAATTAAATCGGAGGAGAAGGAATATGGTATTTCTCAGCCCAAAAATATAGCTACATTTTGTAATTTAGTTTTTGCAGAATTACAGTCTATTGCATCTAATAGGATTATTGTTCAGAGTTTTGATTTTAATATTTTACGGTTTTGTAAACAACAAATCGAATCGGGAGTTTACCCTAAAGTAATCCTTTCGGCTTTGGTAACTTATGAGGGGGTACGCCCTTCATTGGCCAAACTAGGATTTGTACCAGATATTTTTAGTCCGTATTTTAAAGCCCTGACCAAAGGCCGTGTAGCAATATGCCACCAAAAAGGCATTAGGGTTGTACCTTGGACAGTCAATGAGCCTAGCGATATGTTAAAAGTAAAGAATTTGGGGGCAGATGGATTGATTACGGATTATCCTGACAGAGCAGTTTTGCTAAATATTAGATAGCCTGTATGGCGGATGGCTTCATTGCTTATATTTGTAAGGTCAAAAACAATAGATTTTCATTGATAAAAGCGGGCGAAATACTTATTTGTCGCTCATATACTGATAAAATGCTAACATTTCCCAACGCAAAAATTAATATAGGATTACATATTACCGAGAAAAGAACCGACGGTTTTCATAATCTTGAATCTTGCTTTTATCCTGTTGGGTGGTGCGACGCATTAGAAATATTACCAGCCCAAGAGCTGTCATTCCATAATTCGGGGATTCCTATTCCTGGCGATTCGCAAAACAACCTTTGTTTGAAAGCTTATTATTTGCTCAAAAAAGACTTTGATATTCCTCCTGTGTGGATTCACTTACACAAGGTTGTACCTATTGGGGCGGGCTTAGGTGGTGGTTCGGCAGATGGGGCTTTTACTATTACTACGCTAAACAAGCTGTTTTCGCTCAAATTAACCACAGAGCAAATGCAGCAGTATGCCCGTCAATTAGGGAGTGACTGTGCTTTTTTTGTGGAAAACCAACCTAAATACTGCTTTGGCAAGGGCGACGAATTTGATGAAATAGGTATTCACTTAAAGGGCAAATATATTATTTTGGTAAACCCTAACATTCATATTTCAACAGCCGAAGCATATACGGGGATTTTACCTCATGCTGCAGAGGTAGATTTGAAAGAAATACTCAAACAGCCAATTGCCATGTGGAAAGACCTTGTAAAAAATGATTTTGAGAAAAACCTATTACTTAAATATCCTGTTATTGCCAATATCAAACATGAGCTATATCAGTACGGAGCAAGTTATGCAAGTATGACTGGGTCTGGTTCGACGGTATTTGGTATTTTTGATAATACCATTGATTTGAAACAAGCATTTAATAAATATATGATTTGGCAAGGTGAGCTTCTTTAGTATATCAACCCAAGCTAGGAGTTGCTAAATCGCCAAATTACCCCTCAAATTATGCAACGAAGAGAGCCTTTTAAATTTATGCTACAACTGGCTATGTTTGGTAGTGGCCTTTTGTTTTTTGGTCTGTTGGTTTTTTATACCATTTTGGCCCGTCCCAATGCAGGTTTTGGGAAACTTATATTGCCTCAAATTTTTTGGGTAAGTACTTTGCTCATGATGATTAGTAGTTTGACCTTATATTTGGCCAATTGGAGTTTTGTTCAGCACAAATTTAAGAGTTACCGTTTTTATATGGGCATAACACTTGGCTTGGGTATTGGCTTTATTATCATGCAATTGTTGGGCTGGAAAGAGCTTTTTGAGCTAAATGCCAATGCAACCGTAAAAACATCACGAGGTTTTATCTTGATGCTTTCGGGGCTTCATATTGTGCATATTGTTGTGGGTTTGATTTTTTTGATAAAAATCTTCGTCGAGTCTCTCAAACGCCTTTCGTATGTTGAATCGTTTGTATATTCGGTCAATCCTCCCAATCAGCTCAAAATCAACCTTATTGTATTTTATTGGCACTTTGTAGATGTACTTTGGGTCATTCTATTTGCTTATTTGTGGTGGCAAAATGGTTAATTTTTCCCTGTAAAAATAGGAGACAATGCTCCTATTTTTACAGAAAATGGTCTATTCGTCTCCGCTAGCCAATATAGCCTGCAAAATCGACGCATTACTTTTTACGATTGGCTTGCCTGTAATATCTCTTTCTGTCTTGATTTCAACATTGCCTTTTTCCGAAATACCTAGTTGTACAGGAATTTGTTGGTAAACATTTTCTTTTATTTTGACAAAAATAAAACCACCTTCACCTCTTCTCACAACGGCATTTTCGGGTAGAGTTTTTACGGTTTTATTGCCTGTCAAAATTTTGGTATTTACGTATTGTCCAACCACCAACTTTTGTTCTAACACTTCATCATCCAAATGCCCATGAACCAAAATAGCTTTGGCTTGCCCTTCTATGGTTTGTCCTACCAAAATAACTTTACCTGTCATTTTTTTATCGGCCAATTTAGGATTTTCTAATACTAAGGTTTGCCCTAATTTAACCTTATTGGCATCTTTCTCAAACACATTGAGCTCTAGGTGCAAGTGTTCTCGGCTTACCAAATCTACGATAATGTCGGTTGGGGCTATATTTTTGCCAATATTGACATACACCATTTTGGTATATCCATTGATTGGAGATACCAGATTGATAGACGGTGTTATTTCGCCTTTCCGAAGTTTGGCTATATTACATCCTATCAGTTTCAATTTTACTTCCAGACCATTGATAAGTGCCTTACTTGTTTGAAAGTCGGCATCTATTTGTTGCAATTTTTTCTTAGACCCAACATTCTCTTGATTCAGGGTTTCTTGTCTGCTTAAATCTTGTTCTTGGAACTTTTGTCTACTAATGGCTTGTAGGTATTCTTGTTGTAATTGTATGTATTCCATGCTCTGAATTACCGCCAAAGTTTGCCCTTTTCGCACGGGCGTACCTGGAAGTAGAGTAATACTTTTGACAAACCCCGAAATAGGAACACTCAAAGAAATCATCTGTTGTGGAGGGACTTCCACTTTGCCATTGGCGGTGATTTCTTCGCCAATGGTAATAGCATCAAAATCGCCAAGATTGAGTTGTACATTTTTGGCCTGTTCGGCACTCAAATGTACCAGATCATTTGTTTTTTCTTGGGTAGAATCTGCCTGTTGGTTGTCGGTTTTGTTTTTTGAACAACTCAATACAACAGTACTGAACAAAGCAGAAAGGATATATATACAAAGTGTTTTCTTATTCATGGCCGATAATTGTTTCGATATTGATAATAACTTGATTAAGGTTGTGGACTTCGCTCAGGTACATTTCTTTGATAAGCCATGCCTGAGTAATATTTTGGACAAACTCTACGTATTCTATTTCGCCAGCTTGATAGCTTTTGGTGGCGGTTGTAATAATTAAATTAGCCTGTGGAATAGCTGAATTTTCGTAATAGGATACCGATTTCTGAAGTTTGTCGAGCTGAATACCCAACGATTGCAATTGGCGTGTAAGCTGGTTTTCGGCATATTGCAAGTTTGATTTGGCAATTTGCTCGTTGATACCCGCAGCATTGATTTTGGCTTTTTGAGCTTTGGCAAAAAGCGGAAAACTCAAACCCGCCTGAACATAATTCTGATTAAAGTTACGCTCGATACTCTGATTGGTAAGCCCTACCCTTAGATCGGGTTTGAGACGTTCTTTTTCAAGTTTTGTTTGTAACTGGCTTACCTCTATTTGTTGTCGAAGAATATCTAATAGTGGATTTTTGCTAGCTTGGATTTCAGAAATCAGTAATGGTTTTTTGAAACTGATTTGCGTATCTATCTGAAAACCTTCTGATATATTGATAAGCAAAGATAAGGTTTGATACAAACTTTTTTCGTCGGCCATTACACTTTGTATCTTATTCTGGATTTCTCTCAAACGTGTTTCTGTAGATACCTTTTCCAACAAATTGGTTTCGCCCGTTTTATAACGCAACGATGCAGCTTTAAAAGCACTTTGATATAAACTATCTTGTTGCTGAAGTACTTTTAAGATTTGGGCATTGGCTAATATTTGATAATAAACCGTTTTGACTTCGCTAATAACCTGATTTTTGGTCAAATTCAAGCGTTTTTCGGCTGTAAGGGTATGGCTTTTCAAGAGGTTTTCTTGAGCCTTGTAAACTGTAGGAAAAGCAAATGACTGACCAAAAGAAAAGGTAACGTCGTTATTGAAGTAGGTTTGGGTTCGGCCAAACTGAGTGTCAAAACTGGTTTTGGGCAAATCTTTTGCTGTTTTTTCCAATGCCTGTGTTCCTGCAATATCCAATTTTCCTAACTGAATACTTTGGTTATACTGAATAGCTTTTTCAACACAGTGTTCTAGCGATAAAGCTGGTGTTTGCTGTGCCCGACCCGCAAACGCACACCCCAACAACAATACTGTCAAAATACTTACGCCTACAGTATGAGCCGATGGTTTGGAAGGATTTTGCTTACGCCCAAAAATACTGTAGATTACAGGCAATACCACCAATGTCAACAAGGTAGCCGAAATAAGCCCTCCAATTACCACCGTAGCCAACGGGCGTTGAACTTCGGCACCTGGCGAGGTAGAAAGAGCCATGGGCAAAAAGCCCAACGAGGCCACCGAGGCCGTCATAACCACAGGACGAAAACGGGTTTTTGTTCCTTCCAAAATACGTTCTTTCATGTCGACAACTCCTTGTTTTTCGAGAATATTAAAATAGGCAATTAGTACAATACCATTGAGTACAGCTACCCCAAACAAAGCAATAAACCCAATACCCGCCGAAACAGAGAATGGCATATCTCGAAACCATAAAGCCAAGATACCCCCAATAGCCGAAAGCGGAATAGCCGCAAAAATAATGAGGGCTTCGGTAAAGGAATTGAAAGTAAAAAATAGCAAAGCAAAAATGAGGAATAAAGCTACTGGCACAGCTATCGACAAACGGCTTTTGGCAGCATTGAGGTTTTCAAAAGCCCCTCCGTACTCAAAGTTGTAGCCTGTTGGCAACTGCACTTTTTTATCTAATATTTGCTGAATTTCTAGTACCAAGCTTTCTACATCTCGGTTTCGAACATTGATTCCAATGGTAATTCTGCGACGAGCGTTGTCACGAGCAATTTCGGTTGGTGCATCTTGATAGCTAATTTTGGCCACTTGAGACAACTGGATTTTACCGCCATTGGGCAAATCCACATATAAATCGCTAATGTTCTGAATGTCTTGTCGATGCGTAGAATCCAACCGCACTACCAAGCCAAAACGTCGCTCGCCTTCGTATACTACGCCTGCTTCTTCGCCTGCAAATGCTGTTTTGACAATAGCATTCAGGTCGCTGATTTTGAGTCCGAATTGGGCTATTTTTTCTCTGTCATAAGCCACTACCATTTGTGGTACACCTTCTATTTGTTGAACTTTCAAATCGCCAACACCCTCTACTTTGGCAATATGCTTGGCACATTCTTGGGCTTTTTGATAAAGGATGTCCAAATCTTCCCCAAAAATTTTGATGGCTACATCAGATTTTACGCCTGCAATTAGTTCGTTGAAACGCATTTGGATAGGCTGTGTAAACTCAAAATTCACCCCTGGCAATTCAGAAAGAGCTTTATCCATTTTTTCTGATAATTCTTCCATTGTTTTGGCTTTTTTCCAAGTCTTAATATCATTTAGTTCAATAATCAAGTCGCACGAATTGATACCCATAGGGTCGGTAGGTATTTCGGATGCCCCAATACGTGATACCACTTGTTTTACTTCGTCTGGAAAATCTCGTAAAATAATCTGCTGAGCTAAGGTATTCATTTTTACACTCTGCGAAAGCGATGCATTGCTATGCAAAAGTGTTTCTACAGCAAAATCACCTTCATTAAGTTCTGGAATAAACTCGCCCCCAAGGCGATTAAATACAAACAAACTTACCACAAACAACCCTACTGCTGAGCCTACCGTTACAAGCCTGTGGTACAACACCCAGCGAATAATAGGAGCATAAAATTGATATAAGAAATTGATGATTTTGTCGGAAATAGTTTCTTCTACTTTTACTTTTTTGCTCAACAAAAGCGAAGCCATCATTGGCACATAAGTCAGCGATAAGATCAAAGCTCCGATAATAGCAAAACCCACTGTTTCGGCCATTGGACGGAACATTTTACCTTCAATACCCGTCAGTGCCAAAATAGGAAAATATACAATCAAAATGATGATTTCGCCAAAAGCAGCCGATTGCCGAATCGTTACAGCCGAATGATATACCTCGTCGTTCATTTCTTGTTGTGTAAGCACCAATTGTCCAACGCCCATCTTTTTGGCTCTATCGTGCAAGTGGTGTATAATGGCTTCTACAATGATTACAGCTCCATCGACAATCAGACCGAAGTCGATTGCCCCCAACGACATCAGGTTGGCCGATACCCCAAACAAGTGCATCATACTAAATGAAAACAACAAGCATAAAGGAATAACAGAGGCTACAACAATACCCGCCCGAAGATTACCCAATAACAAAACCAGTACAAAAATCACAATCAGACCACCTTCAATAAGGTTTTTTTGTACTGTACCTATCGACTTATCTATCAGTTTGCTTCTATCAATAAAAGGCTCAATAGTAATACCTTCTGGCAAGGATTTTTGGATTTCTTTGATACGAGCTTTTACATCTTTGACAACTACCTGAGCCGAAGCTCCTTTGAGCAGCAATACTACTGCCCCAACGGCTTCGCCTTCGCCATTACGAGTCATAGCTCCATAGCGAATAGCATGACCAAACTGTACAGTGGCTACATCCTTAATCAAAATTGGCAAACCTCCTCGATTGGTAATTACGATATTACCAATGTCGTCGAGGTTGGCGACCATCCCTTCCGAACGAATAAAATAGGCATCAGTACCTTTTTCGATATAACTACCACCTGTGTTGGCATTGTTGTCTTGAAGAGCCATAAAAACCTGATTGAGGCTAATATTACTGGCACTTAATCGCTCAGGATTAATGGCTACTTCATATTGTTTTAAATTACCTCCAAAAGAACTCACCTCTACAACCCCCTTAATCCCCAGCAATTGCCTCTTCACAATCCAATCTTGAATGGTTCGTAGCTCTGCAAGTGAATAATGTTGTTTGAATTTGGGGTCTACAGCCAATGTATATTGATAAAACTCGCCTAGTCCAGTAGTAATAGGAGCTAGTTCTGGTCGTCCTGCACCAGCTACCAAATTGGGTTCTGCCTCTCTGAGCTTTTCGGTAACTTGTTGACGGGCTTTTTCAATGGGTACGTCATCGTCAAAAACCACAGTAATAATCGACAACCCCATTCTTGAAAAAGAGCGAATTTCTTTGGTATTAGGTACTGTTCTCAAAGAAATTTCGAGGGGTATTGTAATAAACTTTTCTACTTCTGTAGCTGGCAAGGCAGGCGATCGGGTAATTACTTGTACCTGATTGGAGGTAATATCGGGTAAGGCATCGACGGTGAGTTGGGTTACAGAAAAACCGCCCCAAGTTACCAATGCAAGCACAAATAGCCCGATAATCAGCTTGTTGTTGATGCTGAATCGAATTAATGAATCTATCATTTTAAGTCTTTTTCTAAAATAAAGGAAATGTGTAAACTAGCTGCTGGCCTATTGCCATCAGCATCAAGAAAGAGCATATTTTAACAGACCAACGTGGCCATTGAAAATAGCATACAAAGTAGATTGTGATAGTAGCAACAACATATTAGTTATGGCTCAGAGAAGTCCTCTCAAAGCACACCAATACACTGTTCTTGATAAATTAATACCGTGGAGGGTTTAAGAAGGATTTAGCCAACAAGAAGTTGTAGAAGTTTTGCCAAACAAAATTAGGCTCAGGAAAAGCCTTGATAATTGGCCTAAAAATAATAGTAATGTACTGGAACGACGGCAAAAAAGCATGGGTAGCTTGCGAGTCCAGACTTGGCAAATGGGAGTGTGAATGTTTGGCAGTTTTGGTATGTTTTGAAGCTGCCGAATAGTGCATTGCTAAAAAACTTATAAAGCTCATATTGCATTTATCAGTTTTGCAATGCCACTGATAATGTTTCACCAACTCACCCATTTTGGCCAATTGCAAAGTATCCACCCTTGGAAAAAGACTCCCCAATAGAATGGTAATACTTAGTACTATGGAAGTGAATGGTTTCATATACCAAAGGTATAAATTTTAGGAATTTAAAATACAGAGACTTGTATTTTTTTTAGTTGGTGTTTGGATTAAAAAATAGCTAAAAAGTTTAAAAACTTTTCTATAAATACAAACTAGAAGAAAAAATAGAAGATTGTTATAAGGTATTGTAGGTATAAAAGACTGCTTAAAAGCCTATTTTAGCCCTCTTTTAAATAAAGTTATCCACATTATGCCTTTATTTAGTGTGGGTAACTTTTCTGGTGTGGATAAGTCAGATCAAACAATTTTATTAAAAAGCATGATTTATTTGCTTCTATTTTGATAGAAAAATCATTTACTATTTATAATAATTCTAAGGAGCAACAAAAAACCTCCACCAATCACCTAGGGTATTGATGGAGGTCAAACATATCATAATAACTATTACATGGCTTTCAAACGAGCAATAGTTTCTTCTAGTGCCTTAATCTTCGACTCGGCATCGGCTAGCTTTTGGCGTTCTTTTTCTACTACATCAGGTTTGGCATTGGCAACAAAACGCTCGTTCGAGAGTTTGCCTTCTACTGATTTTTTAAAACCTAGATTATAAGCCAATTCTTTCTGAGCATTTTCAAGCTCGGCTTCTACGTCTAGCTCTTCAGCTAGGTCGATAAAAAATTCATCGGCTTTCAATACAAACGAAATAGCATTTTCAACATTAGTAGTAACATAGTCAATTTTGGACGTGTTCGCCAATTTAACAATAATAGCTTCTAATGGCTGATAACGAGCTGGTTCGTCGGTCTTAATTGCTAATGGCAACTCTGTTTTTGGCGAAATTTGTTTGGTATTACGGGTCTCACGAATTTTTGAAACAATACCAAATAAAATATCAAAATCGGCCAATACCTGTATATTTATAGCTTCTGCTACTGGATACGAAGTATTACAGATGGTTTCACCAGCTTTGCGTTCTTTTACCGCTTGCCAGATTTCTTCTGTAATAAAAGGCATATATGGGTGCATCAATGCCATGAGTTTTTCAAAAATCTCAATAGTTGATTGATACGTTACGCTGTCGATTGGTGAACCAAAAGCTGGTTTGATAATTTCGAGGTACTGCGAACAGAAATCATCCCAAACAAGGTTATAAATCGCCAAAAGAGCATCAGAAATACGGAATTTACTGAAGTGGTCTTGTACTTCAGTAACTGTCTGGCTAATTTTTGAGTTAAACCATTTTACAGCCAGGTCGTTCGAGCTAGGTTGTGCTTGGTTAGATACCTCCAAGCCTTCTACCAAACGGTACGCATTCCATACCTTGTTACAGAAATTACGGCCTTGTTCGCATAATTTATCATCAAACAATAGGTCGTTTCCGGCAGGAGCAGAGAACAACAAACCCGAACGAACGCCATCGGCTCCGTATTTCTCGATAAGGTCGAGTGGGTCGGGCGAATTGCCTAGCGATTTTGACATTTTACGACCTTGTTTGTCACGAACAATACCTGTCAAATACACATTTCTGAAAGGTAATTCGCCACGCCATTCATAACCTGCAATAATCATACGAGCTACCCAGAAAAACAAAATATCGGGGCCCGTTACCAAGTCGTTGGTAGGGTAATAATACTTAATATCTTCATTTTCAGGATTTTCGATACCATCAAATACCGAAATTGGCCATAACCAAGACGAGAACCAAGTGTCTAGTACGTCGGGGTCTTGGGTCAAATCTTCTTCGGTCAAAGCAAATAACTGCATTTCGTGCTGTGCTTTGCGTAATGCCTCACGTTTGGTTTTGGCAACAATCACTGTGCCATCTTGCAAATAAAACGCTGGGATTTGTTGTCCCCACCAAAGCTGACGACTAATACACCAGTCGTGTACATTCTCCATCCAAGAACGATAGGTATTCTTGAATTTGGAAGGATACAATTTGATGTTGTCATTCATGACGTTTTCGAGGGCAGGCTTTGATATTTCGTCCATTTTCAAAAACCACTGCAACGATAGTTTTGGCTCGATTACCGCACCTGTACGCTCAGACGTTTTTACGATAGATTTATATTCTTCCATTTTTACCAATAATCCTGCTTCTTCCAAATCTTTTACGATATTGCGACGAGCAGCAAAACGGTCTTGATTGACATATAAAACGGCTTTTTCATTCAAAAAACCATCGTCGTTGAGAATATCAATTACGGGCAACTTATGCTTTAATCCTAATTCGTAGTCATTCAAATCGTGGGCAGGTGTTACTTTCAAGCATCCTGTACCAAAATCCATGGTTACGTATTCATCGGTAATAACAGGAATTTCACGACCCAACAACGGAATCAATACCGATTTGCCATGATAAGCCAAATAGCGTTCATCGTTTGGATTAACACAAATAGCAGCATCGGCCATAATGGTTTCGGGGCGAGTTGTAGCAATTGTCAAAAACTCACCATCAGTACCCACAATAGGGTATTTGATGTGATACAACTTGGCCTGAACATCTTTTTCAATTACCTCTTCGTCTGAAAGGGCTGTTTTTCCGAGCGGATCCCAGTTTACCATTCTTACGCCACGATAAATCTGGCCTTTGTTGTAAAGGCGTACAAATGTTTCGATAACGGCATCGTACAACGAGGGCTCCATAGTAAAGCGAGTTCTATCCCAATCGCATGAAGCACCTAATTTTTTTAATTGTTCAAGAATAATTCCGCCGTATTTATCTTTCCACTCGTGGGCATATTCAAGAAACTCCTCACGAGAAATATCTTTTTTCTCGATACCTCTTTCTTTCAACATGGCCACCACTTTGGCTTCTGTAGCAATCGACGCATGGTCTGTACCTGGCACCCAACAAGCTTCTTTGCCTTCCATACGAGCTTTACGAATCAAGACATCTTGGATGGTATTATTGAGCATGTGCCCCATGTGTAAAACGCCTGTGACGTTTGGTGGGGGAATCACAATACTGTATGGTTCTTTATCAGGGTTAGGCTTTGACGCAAAAAACTTGTTTTCGAGCCAATACTGATACCATTTGGCTTCAATTTCTTGTGGAGTGTACGTTTTTGAAATCATGTTGTATGAATGATGAATCGAAGGAGAGCTCAACGGCTCTATTCCATATTATCTTAATAATCATAAAATTAGTTTGCAAAGATACGGAATTTGGAGGAATGGCGGGTGCTGAAAGTAATTTTCAGAAAATTATCCTACCAAAAAGTTATGCTTCAGATAGTCGTATTTGCTAAAAATGAAACTATAAACGACAAGCTCCAAAACAATTCTCGTAAATTTAGGGTTGAAATAATAGCATATTTATCCTACAAAAGGGCTTAACAAGCATACTAAACAGACCTGCATTATGTTGATTAAAATAGGATTATTTTTGGGTACATTCGTATTTATGGAGGGTTTTGCATGGTTTACACATAAATATATCATGCACGGTATTATGTGGGGCTGGCACCGCTCGCACCATGTTCATCACAATAATGTCTTGGAAAAAAACGATTTATTTTCGGTTGTTTTTGGTATAGTTTCTACCACAACCATCATTATTGGCGACCTCGTTCCTGAGCTTTGGTTTTTATTTTGGATAGGCTTGGGTGTAGCACTTTATGGGATTTTCTACTTTATCTTTCATGATATTATTGTGCATCGTCGTATCAAAATCAAGTTTGTTGCCAAAAGCAAATATATGAAACGAATTATGAGGGCTCATTATATTCATCACAAGATACATCATAAAAAAGGGGCGGAGGCCTTTGGCTTTTTGTATGCCCCCAAAAAATACGATATTGAAGGGAAGTTGTAAGAGAAAACCGAATGGCGATTAATGGTATTTTGGAATGTTAGTAGCTATCTGTAATTGGTGTTTCACTCATGCTATAAGCTATAGCATGAGTGTTTTTTTTATTTCTTTTCTTGCAGCAACAACAAAAGTATTTCGGCTGCTTGCCAAGCATTGGTAGGCGAAATACGTACATCCACCAAGGTTTGGTCTATTAGCCCTAATTTGCTATAATTGACTTCGGTAGCCTCGGCCTCCCAAGTCAATGGATAGTCTTTTAACGAAATTGGGCCTTTGGCTTGCTTAAAAAAATGATCTTCTGCCCAACTATAGTGTGGCGATGTTAGAGCCACGTTGTCGTCGAACTGCTCGCCTTTTACATATTCTTGTTTGAAATCAAACCAAAACAAACTTGAGTAGCTATCATAAGCCGTAGGGATTTTATATTTGTCGGGCAATTGTAAGGCCTTTAAACCAAACTTTAGCCATTTGGTCTGAAAAACGGCATGAGGCTGTAAATCTGTACGCCCTTCGATATACCCTCCTTTGTCAAAATTATCGGCTTCATCCAAAATTTTATTGACTAATGGATGTTTCTTATCGCTTACAATCGACAACATATATAAGGCTTGTCCCAGATTGTCGGCTTCGGCATAACCATTATTATTACGGTCAAAAGGGCTATTCAAGTGTAAAATCCAATCGCTAATAAGAGGCACGTTTTGTGTTTGTACCAATGCCATCGTAATCACAGCGGCACTCTTGTACCACGGTTTGGCATATACCATAAAGTTGGGCAATGGCTTACCGTCGTTGATATTAATCAATATTTCATGATGCAAAACCCTCAAAATACCTGCAAAACGATTTCCTCCAAAGCTTGGTAATTTAACAGGGCTTTCAGCCAGAATAATTTGAAGGTTATTTTCGTAAGCATACACCCCTGTAGAATCCTCTTGAATATCAACGGCACGGCCATCTTCTAGTTCAAGATGTACGAGGTATTCGGAAGGAACAATCGTGGCAGTTTTTACTTTCCAGCGACGAATAGATTTTCCAGTACTAAGGTTGATTATTTTCCCATTTTTATAAACCATTTTGGGTCTATTTCCCATTCCAAAAAAGAAGAATTTAACGTCTGGGAGGTTTCGTTTCTTGGGATGTTCTTTGCGAAATAAGGCAAGCTCTTCACGATAAGCTTGTAAAAGCTTATCGGCTTTTTGTTGGTTATATAGCTGAGCATCGGCGGTAAATAGCGATAGTAACAAAAAAGTAATAACTAATAAAGACTTTTTATTCATGGGTTTTCGATAGCATTTGTCTTTCAAAGGTAATTAATTTTACATGAACTATAGCCCCCAAGCCTATTCGATACTACGCTCATAGATTAAAAGAGTATTATTACTCATTGATTAGGTTATTCAATTCGTTCGATATTATTTTCTGCTACCGAGGCAAGGTTGTTATATTTGAGAAAAAGCTGTGCCAATACCACTATATCTTCTCGGCAATACCTTGCTATTTTATCTATATCGCCTTCGCTATAAAATGTTTGATTCACTTGATCGCCACTAAGAGTTTGTTTGCTGCTTGGAATACCAAAGATTTCTGCCAATAAATCCAGCGATGTATAATGTTTTTTATCGCCAAACTTCCACATTTCTAGCGTGTCTAAATGAAGAATTTCCCAAGGTTTTTTGCCTGATAGCTGCAAGGCTTTGGGTATATCTATGCCATTAATTAGCATTCTACGGCACAAATAAGGGTAATCAAACTCTTTGCCATTATGGGCACATAACATCAATTCGTTGGGTTTGTACTTGCGTTCGATAAGCTGCTTAAAGGCCAAAAGAAGTTCTTTTTCGTCAGTACCTACCAACGACTTGGCTTTTAGACAAAGTGCTTGCTCGTCGTTCCAGTGAAAAAAGCCCAATCCTATCACAACGATTTTTCCAAATTCGGCATAAATACCTGCACGCTCAAAATACAAGCTGGCATCGTCTAGCCCGTCGGGATTGTGCATATAGCTTGCTTTTTTCGACCAAAAACCCTGCATTCGTTCCGAAAGCTGATCAAAACTACTGGTAGCCGAAATCGTTTCGATGTCGATGAAAAGAAGATTTTTCGCAATTTTAGATAAGTCTATCATAGCATACAAAGAAATAGATGTACAAAATATTGAGCAAATGAGAGATTGAAGCTATTTAAACTGACTTATTTTTCCAATTAGCAGGCCCATTTAGGTTGCTAATTGGAAAAATATACACTTACTATTATTCATGAAGAATCCCCTCTAGGTCGAGTTGTGCAATCTGGATAAGGTTTTCGACACGTATACTTTCAGGAACAAATATAAACTTCTTATCGAATATCTGATTACCAATATAATAGCTTACCCAATATTCATTATTAATATGAAAAACATCGGGTGAAATCGGTTCTATTTTCACGATTTGTTCCGAACCAATTTCTTTAAAAAAATACCTCAGCGAAGCTGTTTTAATCTTGTTTCCTTCCAAATCAGTGCCGTAGCCACTTGATGTTACAAATACGGTATCAATGGCTGTTTTCAAGCGATTAATCAAATATACGTCCCAAAGTACATTATCTTCTTCATCAAATCTTCGGGCAATGGCAACCTTTATGCCATCTACAGTAGGGAATAAAATATCTTTTTTCATTGAAAATAAAATTACTGTAACTCAAATTCAAAAATATCGCTTAGGTGCTTAGCCATATAGCTTTCTACTTCGTCGAGGTCGATGCTTCTTCCCAATTCTTGCGAGATAGACGTTACGGCTTTGTCATCGATACCACAAGGTACTATATACCCAAAATAACTCAAATCGGTATTCACATTCAAGGCAAATCCGTGCATAGTAACCCAGCGGCTTGCTTTTACGCCCATAGCACAAATTTTACGGGGATTTTGCTGTTCGATATAGTCAATCCAAACACCCGTAAGCCCGTCGATTCGGCCAGCCGCTATACCATAATCGGCACAAGTTCTGATAACAGCTTCTTCCAAATACCGCATATATTTGTGAATATCGGTAAAAAAATTATCTAGATCTATGATAGGATACCCCACCAACTGCCCTTGTCCGTGATAGGTGATATCACCTCCTCTATTAATTTTATAGTACTGAGCCTGATATTTTTCGAGACCTTCTTCGTCTAATAAAAGATGTTCGGGTTTACCACTTTTCCCTAGTGTATACACATGCGGGTGCTGACAAAAAAGTAGGTAGTTGGGGGTAATTTGCTGTTCGTCAGGAGCTAATTTACGGTTTTTGATTTTGATATCTACAATTTCAGCATGCAGTTTTTCCTGATAGTCCCATGCAGTCTGATAGTCTATCAAACCAAGCTTTTGAAAAAGCACTTTTTTATTTTGTGTCATATTACCAATATTATACAACTAAGCAAATGAGCGAGTCGGCAACTTAGCCTACTAGTGATTAAAATATTAATAATCAATCAAATACAATACCATTTTGGCATTTATCATTTTGTACTATTACTTATTAACAACGAATCAAACGATATAATTCAATGGCAGAACACCTAGAAACTGGCAAGCAAGCTGAAGATTTGGCTGCTTTATACCTTACTGAAAAAGGCTACGAAATTATAGCACGCAATCATCGCTATGGCCATGCCGAAATAGACCTTATTGTAAAGAAGGGAATCTTTTTGGTATTTGTAGAAGTAAAAGCGCGTAGCAATATCAAATTTGGTATGCCCGAAACCGCTGTCAGTAAGCTCAAGGTTTCGCTAATCAAACGTGCGGCTGAGGCATATATCTATCAGATAGACTGGCATCAACAAATCCGCTTCGATATTGTGTCTATTATTTTTACTAAACAAGGATACCAAATTTCACATTTTGAGGATGCCTTTTATTAGAGGTATTTACTTTTCCAACACAAATATCATTCGGGGCGAATGTTCTATCTGAAAATCGCCCAAATGGTAATCGCCAAAGATATGCTTGAGGGTAAGCCCTGCGGCTTTAAAATACTGCTTAAACTCGTCAAGAGAAATGGCCTGTACTTTTTCCTGAAAATGGTACTCATGGCCATCTTCACAAAACTCTATATCTTTGATAATTGCCCCCTTGTCGACCGACTTTCTGATTTCAAAAGTAATATCGTCGACACGTTTTATTTGGTAAGGAACAAGCTGATTGACAACCAAGGCTGTATTGAAAAAATCCATGACAAAAATACCCCCTTTGCGAAGGTTGCGGGCGGCAGCCTGAAATGCCTTGATGTTTTCGAGGTCGTTTTCTAAATAACCAAAGCTTGTAAACATATTCAGGATAAAATCAAAATATCTTTCTTCAAATACCTCACGCATATCGTGAACAAAAAAATGAAGTTGATTATTTTCAAATTGCTTGGCATATTCTATGCTCTGAGAAGAAAGGTCGACACCTGTAACTGTATATCCTTTTTGATTAAGATATATAGCATGACGACCTTTCCCACAGGCCAAATCCATAATATGATGTTCGGGCTGAAAATGAAGAAATGAGGATAGCTGGTCGATAAAAACTTGTGCTTCTTTATCATCTCGTTCTTTATAGAGAATATGATAATATGGCGAATCAAACCATGAGCTGAACCATTCTTTTGTCATTTTTTTATGAATAAATTAAGTCGTTGTCTGTAATGTTTTAATAATAGTCAACACTACTATTAAAGCCTAAGGGCATCGTGGTTTACCAAAAAATCTTGGTACGCCAAGGCTATTCCTTGCTCGATGTCGATGGTATGTTTCCAGCCAAACTCATTCAACCTTGATACATCCATTAATTTACGAGGTGTACCGTCGGGCTTGGTGGTATCCCATACAATATCGCCCTCAAAACCTACTACATTTTTTACAATATTGGCTAACTCTTTTATCGTAACATCCGAGCCAGTACCAATATTCACAAACTCCAGTTCGTTGTAGTTTTCCATCAAAAACAAACACGCTGACGCAAGGTCATCGGCATGGAGGAATTCACGCATAGGCGAGCCTGTTCCCCACAAATTTACCTGAGCTACCCCATTGACTTTGGCTTCATGAAACTTGCGAATCATAGCTGGTAAAACATGTGATTTTTGGAGGTCGTAGTTATCGTTGGGGCCATACAAGTTGGTGGGCATTACCGAAATAAAATTACAACCATACTGATTGCGGTATTCTTCACACATTTTGATACCTGCAATTTTGGCAATAGCATAAGGCTCGTTGGTATGCTCCAAATACCCACTCAAAAGGTATTCTTCTTTAAGAGGCTGAGGGGCTAATTTTGGATAAATACACGACGAACCCAAAAACATCAATTTCTTTACCCCAAACAAATAGGCACTATGAATAACATTATTTTGAATACTGAGATTTTCAAACAAAAAATCGGCACGATAGGTATTATTAGCCACAATACCACCGACTTTGGCCGCAGCCAAAAACACGTAATCGGGTTTTTCTGTTTCAAAAAAATCTAAAACGGCTTGTTGATTGCGGAGGTCGAGTTCCTTCGAGGTCCGAAGTACAAAATTAGAATATCCTTCTTTTTGCAGTTTTCTAAGAATAGCAGAGCCAACCATTCCTCTGTGTCCCGCTATGTAAATTTTTGCGTCTTTTTCCACTTTAAGTGCTGTTTCGGGTAAAATTTATGATAGAAATAACCATATTCTATCGAAATATAGACTTTAACTCATAAATCATCAGAGTTAAATTTGTCTTTCGAGCAATATCTTCCTTCTTTTGTCTTAAAAAATAAAAACTTACTTTTTTCGTTTGCAAAAGTAATACATTAGCCTTTGACTACGTACTACCCATGAGAAGTTTATCCTTTCTATTTGCTGTTGTTCTTTTCTTTGCGAGCCATTGGGTTATTGCTCAACAAGACGAGTTCAAAACCAAGAGTAAACCCCAAACCGATACTACTACCCGAAAAAAAGGTTTGCTGGGGGGGCTCATTCAAACCGATGTGCTAGATAATATCAAAAATGCCAAACAAACTATCAAGGATGTTAAAGAGGATTTGAAAAAAAATAAAGATGAAGCAGAAAGGTTTTCGTCCGATCTAACTGCCGATTTGGGTTTGAAACTGCATAAATCTAAGAAGAGTAAAAAAGTAAAAAAAGCCCCACGCGACGAATACAATGCTGTTAAGTTTGAGAGGCGTATCGGCGAATATGGTACTGGTGTACGCCTAACAATTGAAGAAATTAATGTATTACGTAATCCTGATGAAGCTGAGCCGAGTATTTATGCCAAGGAAATCTGGTGGTACGACCCCAAACTCCGCAGAATTACGAATGTGCCTCGCAAAGACAAAAACTATGGTGAGGTTTGTCATGGCCCCTACAAAAAATATGTTAATGATGAACTCGTAGAAGAGGGATTTTTTGATGTTGGGGTAAAAGATGGCCGCTGGGAAACCTACAACCAAGAATACGTTTTGCTAACCAAAACAAAATACAAGAGTGGCTTTTTGGCTGATTCGCATATTTCGTACTACGACAAAGAGCAAAAGAAAATCAAAGAGGTGATTCCTGTACAACATGGCAAAGTTACAGGCGAATATCGTGCTTTTTATGAAGGTGGTCAGCTTAAAGAGGAAGGCAAAATGGACGATAGCGTAAAAATAGGCCGCTGGCGAGAATACCACCAGTTTGGAGCAATGGGTCGCCTCAAAAGAGAAACGATGTACCCCAAAGATAAATTTGACAAAACAGCACCTGTTGTACTACAAGAACGTGATGATAAAGGAAAGCTTATTTACGAAGCTCCTAAACAAGTAAAAAAGAAAAGCGACGACGACGACGATAATTAGACAAGAGCCTGAGGTAGTTTATCTCAGGCTTTATTTTTCAGGATACTATTGCTATAGGAGTATATTATATTTACAAACGACTTTTTACCAATAGAATAAATCGGCTTTATTCATATTAAGTTACTATCTATTTTAGACTAGATTTTTTATTCATCCTATCATGACAGATATTCAACAAGAAGTAAACACCCTTATGCTTCAATCGGCAGAGGCATTTAAGCAATATAGAAATGTGTCGGGTCGAGAAAAAGCCCTTTTTCTACGAAGTATTGCCGAAGAAATTGAAGCCTTAGGCGACCAACTCATCGAAACAGCTCATTTGGAAACCAATATTCCTACGGCAAGGCTACTTGGCGAGCGTGGACGCACTATTTTTCAACTACATACTTTTGCCAACCTGCTTGAGGAAGGCTCATGGGTAGAAGCCCGTTTGGATTCGCCCAATCCTAGCCGACAACCTTTGCCCAAGCCCGATGTACGTAAAATGCTTGTACCCATTGGTACAGTGGTTGTATTTGGGGCAAGCAATTTCCCTTTTGCGTATTCTACGGCTGGTGGCGATACTGCCTCGGCTTTGGCTGCTGGCTGTCCTGTAGTAGTAAAAGGGCATCCAGCCCATGCCAAAACTTCAGAATTAGTGGCTCATGCCATTACCAAGGCCGCCGAAAAATGTAATATGCCTCAGGGGGTATTTGCCCATATTGCTGGCCATAGTTTTGAAGTAGGAAAAGCATTGGTATTACACCCAGCTACCAAAGCTGTAGGCTTTACGGGGTCTTTTGCGGGTGGTAAAGCCCTTTTTGATTTAGCCAATCAAAGACCTGAACCGATTCCTGTATTTGCCGAAATGGGTAGCATCAATCCTGTAGTTTTGATGCCCGAAAAACTCGAACAAGATGCTTCGGCTATAGCCACCTTATATGCTGGTTCTATTACCTTGGGTATGGGGCAGTTTTGTACCAATCCTGGTTTATTACTGGCTATTGATAGCCCTGCTCTGACGACTTTTATCCACGATTTGGCAACAGCTATTGAAGGCGTAGCTCCTGCTCCTATGCTGCATGCAGGGATTTATCAAAACTATGAAGGTAAAAGAACCGTTGTAACAGCTCAGGAAGGTGTAACATTAGAGGCTGAATCGAAGGTAGAAAAATCGGGGATTATTCAGGCTGTGCCTACAGTAGCTTCGGTTGATGCCTCGGTGTTTTTGGATAACCCAACTTTACATCAAGAGGTTTTTGGGCCTTTCTCGTTGGTAGTAAAATGCCAAAATACAGCCGAGCTACTGGCTGTAATTGAACATTTGGAAGGACAGCTAACGGCTACTTTGATGGCTACCGAGCAAGAACTGTTGGCCAATAAGCCACTGGTAGAATCCCTACACAATATTTGTGGACGTTTGATATTCAATGGCGTACCCACAGGGGTCGAGGTTGGGTATGCTATGCAACATGGCGGACCTTTTCCTGCCAGTACCGACTCCCGTTTTGGAGCTGTTGGCCCTGATGCTATCAAGCGATTTGTACGTCCTGCCAGTTTCCAAAACTTTCCCGAAAGTTTGTTGCCCGATGCTCTGAAAACTGATAATCCGCTTCAGATATGGCGAATCCAAGATAATGAGTGGAAAAAATAAAGAGCTGGGTATTTCAATAAGAGTATAATTTTTTATAACTCACCAATAGGTTGTCATGCCACTATTGAAGTATAAAATACGGTTGTACTCTTCTCTTATTTAATAGGTACAAAGTGGCTTTGAAAACCTTATCATAACTTGAAAGAAAGCCCTTTGTACTCTCAATAATACCTAATTTGTACGGAATTCGGGTTTTACCTTTTTGCAAAACTTACCTTTAATTATTTAACCCTTTTCATGATTATGAAAAAACACTTTTTAACAGTTCTTTTGTGTTGGGTAGCTTGGTGTACTCAAGCCCAAATCAAAGCGGATACTAAAGAATGGAAACAGCTTTTTAATGGAAAAAACCTTGATGGCTGGGATATTAAAATCAGGAATTACGACTTAAACGATAATTTTGCTAATACTTTTCGAGTAAAAGATGGCAAATTGGTTGTAGCTTACGATGGTTACGACAAATTCAATGAACGCTTTGGGCATATTTTTTACAAAGAAAAATTCTCTAATTATATCATCGCTACCGAATATCGCTTTGTTGGCGAACAAGCTCCTGAAGGGCCAGGATGGGCTTTTCGCAATAGTGGAATTATGCTGCATTGTCAGCCCGCAGCTTCTATGGGCAAAGACCAAGATTTCCCGATTTCGATAGAAGTACAGCTTCTTGGCGGAACAGGTAAAGGCGAGCGTACTACTTGCAATTTGTGTACACCAGGTACTAATGTAGAAATCAATGGTAAACTTTTTACCCCTCACTGCCTCAACTCAAAATCAAAAACCTATAATGGCGACCAGTGGGTACGTGCTGAAGTCATGGTTTTGGGTGACTCGCTTATCAGACACTACGTTAATGGCGAAATGGTAATGGAATACCAAAAACCTCAAATTGGCGGTGGCAATGTTGATGGCTACAATCCTTTTTACAAAGAAGATGGCAAAATGTTGACCCAAGGGTATATTTCATTACAAAGCGAAAGTCATCCTGTTGAATTTCGGAAGGTTGAGGTATTGAGCCTCATTGGCTGTACCGACCCTAAAGCCCTGAATTTCAAGTCATATTATATCAAATCAGCTCCTAGCGAATGTATTTATACCAAAAAACGCAAACGGTCTAAGGCCTAATGCTATTTATCCTGATATATCCCAAGTATCTTTTCTATAACCTTAGGAATATACTTGGGATTCCAGCTTTTGGGTGTGTCATGTCCCCTTCTTCTTATCGTCTATATTATTTTCGCCATCAAGACTCATGAACATTGCTTAAATTTGTACAAAGTATAAATAGAAAGTAATGTCATCAGAAATAAAAAATAGAATTCCCGTTAACCTAATTACTGGATATTTGGGTGTTGGCAAAACCACTGCAATTGTTAATCTTCTCAAAATAAAGCCCGAAAATGAAAAATGGGCTGTATTAGTCAACGAATTTGGGGAGGTGTCTATCGACCACCTTACCCTTTCGGCTGGCAACGACAGTCAGCTACAAGTCATGGAAGTAGAAGGTGGGTGCATCTGTTGCTCGGCGGCACAGTCTATGCATTTTACGCTACAATTAATGTTAGCCAAGCTTCGTCCCGACCGTATTCTGATTGAACCTACAGGGATGGGGCATCCTGCAAGTATTCTTGATTTACTCAAAAGTCGAGCTTTCTCAAACGATGTTTTTGTCAATTCCACTATTTGTATTATCAATCCTGCACAGTTGGCCAAAGAACGCTACCAAACCGACGGTACGTATATCGACCAAATATCTCTAGCCGATGTATTGGTTGCCAATAAAACAGACTTATGTAGCGAGGACGCAATGGAATTTTTCTGGGAATATGCCGACGACCTATATCCTGCAAAATTAATTGTTGACCGCATTAATCAAGCCCACCTAAAACTAGAATGGCTCGATTTAGGTATCGACGAAAACCGAATAGCCAGTTATCCAAACGAACATTTGGGCGAAGCCACTCATATTGCTACAACACAATCGGTTCTATTCAAACAAATTCCCAAAGTTGGTAAACCCATCATGAAACCAAGTAAAGGTTTGGGGAGTTATAGTTGTGGATGGATATTTTCTAATAAAGAGCTTTTTGATTTGAATAAGCTCAATATGCTTATTGTAAAATTGTACCTCGAAAATCATATTCACAGGGCAAAAGGTATTTTTAGAACAGGGGCAGACTGGTATTTGTACAATTGTGTAGAGGGTATGCCAACCAGCCATTATATTGCCTACCGACGAGATAGCCGAATTGAGCTAATTGCATCAGAACCACTCGATTGGAAGGCAATCGAAACTCAGCTATTGGCGTGTATTCAACCATAATCATGATAGGAAAACTTTTTTCAGGCTTATTGATTGCTTTTGTTCGCTTATACCAAGCGGTACTATCTCCGTATTTTCCTAATGCTTGTCGATACACCCCTACATGCTCGCAATATATGATTGAGGCCATTCGAGAATGGGGCTTTTGGAAAGGTGCAAGCTTAGGTTTTAAACGCATAGCTTCGTGCCACCCTTGGGGCGGAAGTGGCTACGACCCTGTACCTCGCCGATGTAACTGTGAAAAACCAGAACATTGAGTTCAAGCTAAAACCGTCAAGAAACTTATGGAACAAAAAAAAGTGCTTCAAAAAATTCCTACCAATATTATTACTGGTTTTTTGGGTGTTGGAAAAACCACCACTATTTTAACTATTTTACAACATAAGCCTGCTCATGAACGCTGGCTAGTGATTGTTAACGAATTTGGGGAAGTGTCTATCGACCATATAGCCTTTGAGGGGAGTTCTACTGAACAGCAAAATTTGGCTATTAAATACGTGGCAGGAGGGTGTATTTGTTGTACAGCTAATTTGCCATTACAAACTACCTTAACCCAAAGTATTCGACAAGTAAAACCGCATAGAATACTGATAGAACCCACTGGAATTGCTCATCCAGAAGCCATTATTGATGTTTTACAAAGCGAGTTTTTGAGTAAGGTTATCGACCTCCGAGCTACGCTATGTCTGATAAACCCACAACAACTGGTACAAGACAAGTATTTTGACGACGACGTTTATCAAGACCAAATCACCTTGGCCGATGTTTTGATAGCCAATAAAATTGATTTGGCGGGCAAAGTTCTCACCGAAAAATTTGTTAATTGGGCCAAAGCATTATTCCCTCCCAAAATTGTGATTGCTGCTGTCGAAAAAGGGGATATTGATTTATCATGGCTAGACATCGAGCCTTATCCACACCGCAAAGCACTACATACCGATGCCCATGCACAAATGAAACATACCCCCAACAATCATAACGAACAAGATTTATCAATTCCTTTGGTTGGGCAACCGCTGCGTCGTGAAGGACACTCCCTCAATACCTATGGATGTGGCTGGGTATTTTCGCCAGATGAAATTTTTCAAAAAAATCAACTCTTAGCGGTACTTGATTCGCTCAAAGGCTTTGAAAGAATCAAGGGGGTTTTCAGGATTAGTGAAAAACATTGGATTTTTGTGAATAAAACAGGCGAAGAACCCCTGAATGAATGCTCAATAGCATATAGAAGAGATAGCCGAATAGAAATAATAGCCTTAAAACCAGCGATTTGGCAAATACTTGAAAAGCAAATTATGGATTGCCGCAAATTGGACGAAACATCAATAGATTTACCCAGTTTTGCCATTCCACTTACCATTAAGAAATAATAAGGTTATAAAAACACAAACATGAGTTATTCCTAATTTAGTGTATTGAGATTGAGTGATTATCCTTTATGTCTACCTTGTAGCAATTGAGACATAGTATTTTGTATCTAAAAATGAGTCCTCGTAAATTAATATCAAACCTAAGTCATTTGAATATGATTTTACCCGTAACGACGCACTGCTTGGTGGCTCAAGATGTGTCGTGCTTATATTTAACATAAAAGGCGGTCGAAAAACAATTTCCGACCGCCTTTTTTATGAATAGCCCCTAAATTTCTATCATTTGAGCAATTGATAAGCCTCTTCAATACCTTTTCAATCACAACAAACACAAAGAGGTGGTCTCTTTTTAATATTACCTAATATTTGGGATGACTCATGTTTTTTATATAACTCAACGCCAATACCGAGGGTATTTTCTTGTTTTGTGAGCATTGTTAAAAAATAATGCTACCACTACCAAAATCACGGCGCCCAACAATACTGGTGTAAAAATAAAACTCCATTTGGCATGGCTTAGCACTATCACCAAGGGGTTAGCTCCTGCGGGTGGATGTACCGTTTTGGTCAACTGCATTGCTGCCAACGACAAGCCCACTCCAATAGCCATCGAGTACCAGCTATCACCAAAAAGATTCAAACAGATAAGTCCAATGGTTGCCGAAATGACGTGTCCTCCAATAATGTTGCGTGGCTGAGCCAATGGACTATCGGAAACGCCAAAGGCAAGCACACAGGTAGCCCCAAATGGAGCCATTAATAAAGGTGTTTTGGTCATTTCGGTCAACAGTGCAATAGCCGAAATACCTATTAATCCACCTAATGCCGAGCTAAAGGCATGTGTCCATTTCGGTCGAGCGGGGCTTCGCTCTTGGGCTTTAAATTTCGAGAAGTAATGTTTCATGATTTTGTTTCAAATTGTTTCAGCAGGATTTACTCTTTTCAACAAGACATCCCCTTATTTTATTAAGAGCAAAAGTAGCCGTAATGGTTTCATCAATATCCAATAAATCCATAAAAAGCCTTTCTTTGGCCATTGTACGTTTGCCTCTATACCTTTACTTCAAAATTTTTCTATAGATAACCGCTCAGTATTTCCAGAATAATATCGCTTTTTGAATGAAAAACAGATGATTAGATTTTGTTACAACAAAATGCCCGAGCTTATTTATACAAACATTTCACTTCGCTAGGCTTATAGATTCTTAACAATATCATAAAGTAATATCTATTTTGTCTGCTCATTTGCGTTCTACTTTTGTAGACAAACTACCCAAAAGCCATACTTTTTTTGTAAAATAGTATCTCGTATCAACATTTCAACCCATTTACATTGACAAACAGTCTTATGAAAAAAACAGCCCTCCTCTCCCTCATTTTCTGGGGAATGAATCTCGTTACAGGTTATGCCCAGCTTTTTGAAATAGAAGGACACCGTGGAGCACGTGGCCTAATGCCCGAAAATACCATAGAGGCCTTCAAAAAAGCCATCGATTTAGGTGTAAATACGCTTGAATTAGATGTTTGTATTACCAAAGACAACAAAGTGGTGGTTTCGCACGAGCCTTATATGTTGTCGCTTTATGTAACCAAACCCGACGGTACGCCTGTTACAAAAGAAGAGGAAAAAAGCCTCAATCTGTACCAAATGAAATACAAAGCAATTAAACGGTATGATTCGGGGATTAGAGGAAATGCTTTATTTCCAGAACAACAAAAAATAGCTACACACAAACCTCTTTTAAAAGATATGATAAAAGCGTGTGAAGCTTATCTACAAGAGAAAGGCCTTCCAGCGGTAAAATACAATGTTGAAATTAAATCAGGTGTGCAGGAATATGGTATTTATCAGCCCAAAACTGTAGAAGAATTTGCAGATTTGGTTTATAAAGATATTATCAAGCTATTACCTCCCGACAGGGTAATTTTACAGAGTTTTGACTTTAATATATTGAAATACTGGCAAAAGCAAACAGAGGCAGGAAAGTACAAAAAAATAACTATTTCGGCACTAACTGGCAATTTATCGCCTGAAGACACCTTCAAAGCGTTAGGTTTTTTGCCTGTATATTACAGTCCTCATTTTTCGGTATTAACACCCGAAAGAGTACAGTTTTGTCATGAAAAAGGTGTAAAGGTAATGCCTTGGACAGTGAATGAAATAGCAGATATGGAAAAGATGAAAGCCCTAGGGACAGATGGCCTAATTACCGACTACCCCGACAGAGTACTAAAAATGAAGCCCTAAAAAATGAGCTTATAAACGAAGTAAGAGTACAAATCTTGGGGCATATTGTTTTGATAATCAATTTTAAAAATCAAAACTTTGCACTCATCTGTACTCTTACTTAATCACATACTCAACGTACTATTACTATACAGTACCAATATGTTTTAGATGCACAATATGCGAACGCAATGCACTCAAAACGGTTGGATATTCTAAATACGTAATACCAAATTGTTGACAAGTTTCACGTACTAATTCGTTGATTTTTGGATAATGTACGTGACTAATTTTAGGGAACAAATGGTGTTCTACCTGAAAATTAAGCCCCCCAGTAAACCACGAAACAATCTTAGATTTGGTTGCAAAATTGGCTGTTGTTCTGATTTGATGAATAGCCCATTCAGTATCAATTTTAGCCGTTTGCTCGTCGGGCATAGGAAACTGAGCTTGCTCTACCACATGAGCCAATTGAAATACTACCGCACTCACAAAGCCACACACAAAAGCAATAATAAAATACCCAATCAAAGCATCAAGTAAACCTACTTGGTAGATTGGCAATACAATAAATACCCCAACATAGCCCAGTTTTGTTGCCCAAAAAATAGCATGTTCTTTCAAATCCATTTTACGGAATTTGGTATCGCCTACCTTACCTGTAAAATATTTTTGGAAATCCTGCCAAAAAATCCATAATAAGTATGTCCAGCCATAAAGGAAAATCCAATAAATATGCTGAAAACGGTGAAACCAATGTTTTTCCTGAGTTTCGCTAACACGCATCCAAGGCTTAATATCAATATCATCGTCCATTCCATCAATATTAGTAAAAGAGTGATGATTAAAATTATGCTTGAATTTCCACAAATACACACTTCCCCCCATAATATTGAGCGAATAGCCCATCAATTCGTTAACCCATTTTTTCTGCGAAAAACTACCATGAGCCCCATCGTGCATTACATTGAAGCCAATAGCAGCCAAATTAAATCCTAAAAGAGCCGAAAGCCCTATCGAAAGCCAGCCTACAGGTGTAAAAAACACTAATACGACATACAAAAGAAAGGCTGCCGCTAATAGTATAGCCGTTTTGAGGTACAATTTGTAGTTACCTGTTGGACGAATATCATTTGCTTGAAAATACTCGTTAACTCTTTTTCTTAGTGCATTAAAAAACACACTGTTTTTGTTGTTAAAACTCACTTTTTCCATGAGAACTTCTCTGCTGATAAATTTTAGGATTTGGTTATAAATTCTGTTTCAGACGATGCCGCCTCGGCTTTTTTCTTACCTGCCAATTGGCCACAGGCTGCATCAATATCTTTTCCTCTTGAACGACGAACATTTACTACCATCCCTTTGTCTTCTAAAAATTTAGCAAATTTCTCTAAAGTTTGTGGGTCGGTATTGGTGTAATTGGCTTCGGCAATTGGATTGTATTCTATAATATTCACTTTACAAGGAAATTGTTTTGCAAATTGCCATAATTCTTTGGCATCTTCCAAACTGTCGTTGAATTTATAAAAAACAATATATTCTAAAGTAATTCTATTTCCTGTTTTTTTGTAAAAATACTGCAACGCTTCTTTCAATGCTTCCAAGGTGTTGCTTTCATTGATAGGCATAATTTGGTTACGCTTGGTATCGTTGGCGGCATGCAACGACAAAGCCAAATTGAACTTCACTTCATCATCGCCCAATTTTTTAATCATTTTGGCAATACCCGCTGTCGAAACAGTAATACGCTTGGGCGACATACCCAAGCCTTCGGGCGAAGTAATCATTTCGACCGACTGCAATACACTGGCATAATTCAATAATGGCTCGCCCATACCCATATATACAATATTGGTAAGTGGGGTTTGATAATGCGATTCGGCTTGGTCACGTATTCTGACCACTTGGTCATAAATTTCGGCGGGGTCGAGGTTGCGTTTTCTGTCCATATAACCTGTTGCACAAAATTTACAAGTCAACGAACAGCCCACTTGAGAAGACACACAGGCCGTCATTCGGTCGTCGGCAGGAATCAATACACCTTCAACCAAATTTTGGTCAAATAAGGCAAACGACGATTTGATAGTTTTGTCAGAACTCACTTGCTTTTCAGCTACTTTTACGGCTCTGATTTCAAAATTTTCGGCCAAAAACTCTCTTGTTTTTTTAGAAAGATTCGTCATTTCGTCAAAATCCTGTGCCGATTTTTTCCAAAGCCACTCATACACTTGTTTGGCTCTAAAGCCTTGTTCTCCATTTTCTACCAAAAACTCTTTGATTTGGTTCAATGTGAGTTTACGAATATCTTTTTTATTTGCTACTGCAATTTCCATTGTATTTCAATTTTTCATTTTTTACGAACCTACTTTAAGCCATAGGTTCTTTTCAGTAATAGAACCTTTACCAAGGGTTAAAATCTTATTACTTATTTGCAAATTTATTCAAAAATATAAACTATTGAAAATCAACAAATAAGTTCTTTATTTTTACTTATTACCCTGAGTCATTTTACTCAATTGCCGAGGTACAATCTCTATGGCTTTATCAACCACCTTGGGGGCAAAGGGTTTTACTAAGGGCAACAAATAATATGCTTCTTTTTCTCCTTTAGGTGGTATTTTGATACCAATGGCTGTTGCCAGCCATAGTATTACACTTATACCAAACGACCACGTGAGGCCACCCACCAACGCCCCAGCCAACGAATCAAAACTCCCTAAAACAGTATACCTAATTGATTTTCTTAACAACCATCCCAACTTATTAATCATATAAACAATCGGGAAAAACACTGCACCAAAGCCTATATATGGCAAAATCCGCCCAGTTATTCGGCTGTCGACATAGGGCGAAACCCATGTAGTGGCTAGTCCGAGTGTTTTAAAACCAATAATAACAGAGATAATAAAGGCTGCAATAGAGATAGCTTCAATGATGATACCCCGCTGATAGCCAATAAAGCCACCCCAGAGAATAGGAAGAAGAATAAGAATATCAATTAGTTTCATTTGTATAAAAAAGAGAATAAGGGTTTAGCCCTTATTCTCTTCAAAAATATTAGCCAAGAAGAGCCTTTACTGTAGCAGAGATAGCCTTTCCTTCGGCCAAGCCTGCTAGTTCTTTAGACGCTACTCCCATTACTTTGCCCAAGTCAGAGGGTGCAGAAGCACCTACTCTTGCGATAATTTCAGCCAATTTTGCCTTTAGCTCATCTTCGGTCAATTGTTTTGGCAAAAACTCTTCGATTACGGTTAATTCAGCTTGTTCTTTTTCAGCCAAGTCGCTACGACCTTGAGCCAAGAATACTTCCATTGAATCTTTACGTTGTTTGGCCGCTTTCATTAATATTTTCATTTCAGCATCGGCCGATACTTCACCACTATTACTACCAGATGTTTCTTCTAGTAAAATAAGTGATTTTATCGCACGGAGTGCTCTCAAACGGTCTTGGTCTTTGGCACGCATGGCATCTTTGATACCACTTTCAATATTTGTTTTAAGTGACATTTTTTCTTTGAATAAATGAAGATTGTATAAATGGTTAAATCTTTTCAACAATTTTCCTTAAAAAAACATTTCCTTACAAATATGATTACTTTAACTTCACGGAAAATTATAAAAAGATTTGACAAAATTACGAAACTATTCAATCATTCTGTTATTCTGATGAGGGTTTAAGCCCCTCAAAAGAGCGGATTATTCAAAAAGATGACAAAACTCAGTGTTAATATAAACAAAATTGCCACACTTCGTAACTCAAGAGGTGGCAATAACCCCAATGTAGTACAAGTAGCCTTGGACTGCGAGCGTTTTGGAGCTGAAGGAATTACGGTGCATCCTCGTCCCGACGAGCGTCATATTCGCTACCAAGATGTTTATGATTTAAAAACAGTAGTTACTACTGAATTTAATATTGAGGGTAACCCTACCGAAGCCAAGTTTATCGAACTCGTTTTGGCCAATAAGCCTACCCAAGTCACGCTTGTACCGGATGCTCTTGGGGCTATTACCTCTAATGCTGGCTGGGATACTATTACCCACCAAAGCCGTTTGCAAGATTTGGTAGCGTTGTTCAAAGAAGCGGGTATCAGAACCTCTATTTTTGTAGACCCCGACGAACGCATGGTGGAAGGAGCAAAAACTACAGGTACAGACCGCATAGAACTCTATACCGAGCCTTATGCCGAGCATTATGCCAAAGATAGAGCTACCGCTATCAAAGATTTTGTCAAAGCAGCAACCTTGGCCAACCAACTCGGCTTAGGCTTGAATGCTGGACATGATTTGAGCTTGGAAAATTTAAGATATTTTCAACAAAATATCCCTAACTTATTGGAGGTGTCGATAGGGCATGCTCTTGTTTGTGATGCTTTGTATTATGGTTTAGAAAATACTATACAATTCTACCTTAAAGAAACAAAAGCTATTGATTAATGGCTATTCTACAAAGAATTATACTGTATTTTACCAAAAACCAACCAATATTTACTTTTTTAGTTAATATACGTAAATGTCACTAAAAGTAGATATTCTTCATCAAACATGCTTATTGTATGTGTTATAAAAATAGTACAGAAAACAAGTGCTTTGCTTTTGTCAATATATGTATCAACATATATCTTTGTAATAAGCTAAATAGCTAATCACAATTAAAATATCTAATGCTTTGTGGCGGCTTAGTATTAGGTATTATCTTATATAATTAAGATAATTACTTCTGACAAACTAAAAATTATTGAAAATTTAAAGTGGCGGCTTTAATCGGTAATTTTAGATTTGTCAGAAGTTTTTTTTAGATTTCTTTGTCTCCCACCAATTCTTGCCCTTGCACAATTACTTTAATTCCTACAATTTGACCGTCTTTTCTTACAAAAATAACTTTAGCTCCGTAGTTTAGTTCCTCAAATTCATCCTCTTGTTTTTTACTCAATTTAGTTTCGGGATAATCTCCAGCCAAGGCTACTAAATCGCCATTTTTAAAATAAACCTTCACTTTTGGAATATACTCGTTATCCTTCATCTTATAGTTTCCGTAGTAATCCCGATATTCGACTGAATCCGCAAGGGCAATAGAATGAGCAATGCCTTGCGAAGCAAAGAATGGTGTGTTTTCGCCAGTAGTAGGCGAAGTACCAAATGATAAAGCCGTAAATACTAATATATTCAGCATAAGAGTAAAAGATTTATTAGATGATTTTTGTGAAAAGATTATGAAAAATTTAAAGCAAAACAATTCATTTACAGAAAGTTAATACATAAATAATACCACTTAGAGTAAGGCATCGCTATTGCTAGTTATCAAACCTGAATATACGAAGCATCATGAAGAATAAAGATAAAACATTCTTGACAAAACCTTATTAAATATCGAAAAAATTACAACAAAATAGTATGCTTGCATAATATTATTTTTTACTTTAGTAGTTAAAACTATTTCTTCAACTATTGAGCTACCTAATTAAACAGTAATAGGTTATATATTCCTGTATTTTTTTAGGCCTCATTACTGTTAGCTAGCTCAACAACCAATCATTTTTCAGCAAAAGGAAGCAAAATCTTACTACTATGAACCAAGCCTATATCTACGATGCCTGTCGTACTCCAAGAGGCCGAGGCAAATCGGATGGAGCGTTACACGATATACAACCCGTACAGTTAGCTCAACAAGTATTGGAGCAACTCCGTAACCGCAATCAGCTAGACCCTACTTGGGTGGACGATGTTATTTTGGGCTGTGTAACTCCTATTGGCGAACAAGGAGCTGATATTGCTCGCACAGCGGTATTGGCGGCGGGGTATCCTCAAAGTGTAGCAGGTGTACAAATCAACCGTTTTTGCTCATCGGGTTTAGAGGCTGTTAATATGGCCGCAGCCTATATTATGTCGGGGCAACAAGAACTTATTATTGCTGGTGGCATCGAATCGATGTCGCGCGTGGCAATGGGTGCCGATGGCGGTGCTATGATGATGAATCCACAGCTTATAGCTCAACACCAGTTTGTACCCCAAGGTATTTCGGCCGATTTGATTGCTACAAAATATGGCTATACCCGAACAGCCGTAGACACTTACGCCGCTGAGTCGCAACGCAAAGCAGCTATTGCTCATGCCGAAAAACGTTTTGCCAAGTCGTTGTTTACCGTAAAAGACGAAATAGGCGTAGATGTCCTAGCATTTGATGAAGGTATGAGACCCGAAACCAATGTAGAAAGTTTGGCTAAGCTCAAACCGTCGTTTGAGACAATAGGAAAAATGGGATTAGACAACATGGCTCTTATGAAATACCCCGAACTCAACGAGATTAACCATGTCCATCACGCTGGCAATTCGTCACAAATTGTAGATGGTTCGGCAGGTATTTTGATTGGCAACAAAGCTATGGGCGATAAGCTTGGTATAAAACCACGAGCCAAGATAACGGCCTTTGGTGTATGTGGCTCTGAGCCAACAATAATGCTTACTGGGCCTATTCCTGCTACTCAAAAAGTGCTAAAACGCAACAAAATGACTATTCAAGATATTGACCTATTTGAGGTAAACGAGGCCTTTGCAGCTATTCCTATGCTTTTTATGGATATTTTGGGTGTAGACCCTAGCAAAGTAAATGTCAATGGTGGAGCTATTGCCCTTGGACACCCGCTTGGAGCAACAGGAGCAATTATTTTGATGACTCTGTTAGATGAACTAGAACGAACAGGAAAAGGCACAGGACTGGCAAGTTTGTGTATTGGTGGCGGTATGGGTATTGCCACAGTTATAGAAAGAGTCTAAATCAGATGTAAGCGTGCAAGATGAGTTTGATCTTAACAATTAACTACTTAGCACTATTACTTACTTCTTCCTAACAAATTATTAATCATGATAACTACTCATATTCAAAAAAACATAGCCATTCTAGGCATTAACGTTGCCAACCAGCCTATGAATGTGCTCAACAGTGAATCTATTGCCGCATTGGCCCAAGCACTTGGTGATGTGTATGGCAACACGGACATAAAAGGTATTATTATTACTTCAGAACGACCCGAATTTATTGCTGGTGCCGATTTGAAAATGATTCTTGAAAACAATGGTAAGGCACCCGAAGAACTCCTCAAGCTTTCTTTGGAATTGAACCATATTTTCAGAAAAATGGAAACCAACGGTAAGCCTATCGTAGCGGCTATCAATGGTACAGCATTGGGAGGTGGCTTTGAGGTTTGTTTGGCCTGCCATTATCGGGTTGCTCTTGATACGCCTAAATCGGTTATTGGTCTACCCGAGGTAACGCTCGGCTTACTGCCTGGAGGCGGTGGCACGCAACGATTACCTCGTATGATTGGAATAGAAAAGGCTGCTCCTTTATTGCTAGAAGGCAAAAAAGTATCGCCTAAAGAAGCCTTGCAGTTGGGCTTGGTCAACGATTTGGCTACTTCATACGATGAAATGATACAGAAAGCCATTGCTTGGATAGAAGCCAATCCACACGGAATTCAGCCTTGGGATGAAGTTGATAGAAAAACAGGCAAAATCAAGGCTCAAGAAAATTACAAAGTACCAGGAGGGAATATCCTTTCGCCCAAAGGAGTACAACTTATGATGGGCGGTACTGCCATGACCCTCAATAAAACACATGGCAATTACCCTGCACCAATCGCCATTATGTCTTGTGTCTACGAAGGCTTATTGGTCAATATCGACCGTGCTATTGTGATTGAAGCTAGACATTTTGTTAAAGTAGCCAACTCGTCTGTTGCCAAAAATCTTATTAAAACCATGTTTTTTGGGCTAAACGAAGTAAATAAGGGAGCTGGTCGCCCTAAAAATACTCCTAGCACAGAAGTAAAAAAACTAGGTATTTTAGGTGCAGGTATGATGGGTGCAGGTATTGCGTATGTATCGGCGATGGCGGGGATTAAAGTAATATTAAAAGATACCAGTCTGGCAAATGCCGAAAAAGGTAAATCTTATTCCGAAAAACTCCTTGACAAAGCCATTGAACGAGGCAAAATGACACCCCAAAAAGCCGAACAAATTTTGTCGTGTATCAAACCTACCGACCACTACGACGATTTGGCCGATACTGATTTGATTATTGAAGCTGTTTTTGAAAATACGGAACTCAAAGCCAGTGTTACCCAAGAAGCTGAAAAGTACTTACATGCTACAGGCGTTTTTGCCTCTAACACTTCTACTTTGCCCATTACCAAACTGGCTCAGGCTTCACAAAATCCACAAAGATTTATTGGTATTCATTTCTTTTCGCCTGTTGATAAAATGCAATTGGTAGAAATCATTGTAGGCAAAGAAACCAACGAAAGTACTATTGCTTTGGCGATGGATTATGTCAAGAAAATTCGTAAAACTCCCATTGTAGTCAACGATTCAAGAGGGTTTTATACGTCGAGGGTATTTACATCATATACTTCTGAAGGGATAGAATTACTAAAAGATGGCGTAAACCCTACTGTGATTGAGAATGTAGCTAAATTGATGGGAATGCCCGTTGGCCCACTGGCAGTGTCCGACGAAGTGGCTTTGGATTTAATTTATCGTATTTCGGGCGAAGCCGTAAAAGCAGGAGCATTACCCGAAACCGACTCAAGTTATCAGATAAGCAAACAGTTTACAGAAATGGGTAGGCTAGGTAAAAAAGCTAAAGCAGGTTTTTATGAATACCCCGACCCCAGCACTGGCCAAAAAAAATACCTTTGGGAAGGACTCAAAACCCTGTTTCCCCTACAAGCTCAACAACCTTCAGCTAGCGATATAAGAAAAAGGCTGTTGTATCGTCAGGTATTAGAAACCATAAAGTGCTTTGAGGAAGGAGTAGTCAAAACGCCACTCGATGCCGATTTAGGGTCTATTCTTGCATGGGGATTTCCAGCCTATTTAGGAGGAACATTTTCGTTTGTCGAAACCGAAGGGATTCAAACCTTCGTATTGGAATGCGACCGCCTTGCTGATACTTATGGCGAAAGGTTTAGGCCTACGAATCAGCTACGAGAAAAAGCCCAAAAGGGTTAAGTGTGCTGGTACTCCGAGTAGGGAATAGGCTTATCATGGCAGTTCATTGATTGCTTCACCATATCTTTGCAACTTTGTCATACAAACTATTTGAACCCTACAAACCTTTTGCTCTACTCGGAGTTTATTTGTTATGAACTTACATATTATTCAATACAACCTAACAATACGCTACCAAAGAATCGTTTTTACGATTCTGCCACTAATGTACATTGTAGGCTTTATAGGCTTACAAATACCTGCTACCAAACCCTATTTTCAGGAATTATCTGCATTCAACCTTTGGGTTTCTGTTATTTTGTTGTTGTTTTTTCACCAAGGCTTCAACCGTTCCTTTATTTCTTTTTGTATAATTTGTTTTGGTGTGGGCTATGGTATAGAAGTAGTGGGGGTTCATACGGGTCTTATTTTTGGGAGTTATTGGTATGGCCAAACGCTGGGGACTAAGGTGGCAGAAGTACCCATTGTGATAGGAGCTAACTGGTTGCTGTTGGTTTATTGTTCGGGTATAGTTATGCATCAGATTACCAACCGATATAAAATACACCCTCTGGCCCAAAAAGCAGTACAGGCTCTTGGTATAGGCGTTATTATGACATCGTTGGACTACCTAATTGAACCAATTGCTATTCAATTAGATTTTTGGCAATGGCAATACAATACTATACCACAAGCCAATTTCAATGCTTGGTTTGTGGTAGCTACCTGCTTGGGGTATTATTTTGCAACAAGCTCCTTCAAAAAGGAGAACAAATTGGCTTTTTTACTATTATTTCTACAAATCATTTTTTTTGTTGCACACACAACCGCATTTTATTTTAAATAATTACACTAATTTTGTTTAATTACAAAACCTTTTTATTAAACAAAGGTTTAAAACCATACAATTTCATTAACAAGAAAGCATACAACCTTTTGAAGCTACTTGATACGCTTCATCGGAAGCTTTTGATACATTATTCCAGCGTAAAATGTTTTGTATTTGGTCGTTCCTCAGAAAAGCTAGGACGGTTATGTTAAGAATGCTGAAGCAATTAGACCACCAATACCAAAAATGAGCAATTATTCAATCAAAGATCTCGAACAATTATCGGGTATTAAAGCACATACTCTCAGAATCTGGGAGCAACGGTATGATATTCTCAAACCCAACCGAACCGATACAAATATTCGTTCTTATGATGATGAGAACCTAAAACTTGTGTTGAATATAGCCTTACTCAAAGACCACGGCTATAAGATTTCGGAAATAGCCAAAATGTCTTTGGATGAAATGGCCAAAGAGGTGATGTTGATTTCGGATAAACAAATCAATTATCCCGACCAAATTCATGCCCTTACAATTGCTATGCTTGATTTGGACGAAGAGCGTTTTGAGAAAATCATTAGCACAAACACCCTCCAATTTGGCTTTGAGAATATGATGATTAATATTATCTATCCATTCTTGAGTCGTATTGGTACTTTATGGATAACGGGGTCTATAGGGCCAGCTCAAGAGCATTTTATTTCTAATCTTATTCGTCAAAAGCTTATCGTGGCAATTGATGGCCAATTGCCTTCACTTCGCCCTGGCTCTAAAAAGTATTTATTATTTTTACCAGAAGGAGAACTACATGAAACAAGCTTACTTTTTGCCAACTATATTATTCGTGCCCGCCAAAACAAAGTGGTGTATTTAGGACAAAGTTTACCTTTCAACGAACTGGTATTTGCTTATAATGTCCACAAACCCGACTACCTCATGACGGTTGTAACGAGTGTACCAGCACAAGACGAAATCCAGAAGTATGTATATAAGCTAGCTCATACTTTTCCAGAAAGTAAGATTTTAATTACGGGTTATCAGGTAATTGGTCAAGACATCGATTGTCCTGATAATGTAGAAATATTAACCCAAATCAGAGGCTTGATTGATTTTGCAGCAGAATAATATTTGTGTGACAATCATACTTTGATTTTCGACTACTAAGTGTTTGGATAAGCAGGCTAAACACTTGGTGGTTCACCAGTGATCTTCAAGCCCTAATATTGGTTCAGGATTTTTCTTATATTATAAAAAAACCTTTCCAATAGTCTCAAATCTTCAGTAATAATCTCTACAGAACCCTGCATATCGGCTCTGAATGGTAATGTTTTATGGTAATTAGTATTCAGTCCTATTGGTAATTTAATTTGTATTCGATACTGATTTCCCATGGGAGTATATTCTATATTTTGGATACTGCCAGATAGACTTCCGTATTCTTCAAAAGGGTAATTAACTAGCTTTACAATGGCTTTCTGACCTACTTTTACTTTCCCAAAATTTTGAGCTGTCACATTAGCTAATGCAATAATTGTCTGTTTTTGAGGAACTACCGCAAATAGGGTATCACCTGCCCGAATCATTTGATTTTCGGTAAGGTTTTTCAAAAAATTTAAAGTGCCATCCGAAGGTGCAGAAATTATATAATGCTGTTGCCAATTTGCCAAAAGGTTCTCTATATTCTGGACAGACTGTTGTAGATTATCCTGATAGGTTCTGGTTTTTTGGAGGTATTCAAAGTCCAACTCTACTAATTGTTTTTGTCTTTCCGAAAGTGTCAAGCTATTCTCTATCAATATTTTGGCGTAATTCTCATTTTCTTTTTTCTTTTGTAAGAATGTATTTTCAAAGCCCAAAAATTCTAATTTCCCATAAACCTTCTCTTGATAGAGCTTTTTATCTGCAAGATACTTCATTTCGATATTTCTAAATTCTTCTTTATTGATTTCCACCTGTTGCTGATTAATTGCTACTAATTTTTTATAATCAGCGATTTGCTGTATCAATATATTTTTTCGTTGCCCATAAATAACGTCATCCAATAACCTCTCCGATTCTTGGTAGTTTTTTAGTAGGTTATTATACTCCATTTGTAAATCACCAAAGGTGAGTGCATTGGAAGGGAAAACTACCTTCAAAGACGTATTTTGTAAATAGCGTTTTAATTGTTGTGAGAGTGTTTGTAAAACGGGTAAATTTTCTAACCGAGTAGTATTCTCTATTTCAGCAACAAAATCACCTTGATGTACTGCTTGATTGGGATGTACTAATAGCTTCTGTAAACGACCCGAAGCCTTAGGTATTACCTTTATTGGCGGTACTTCTGTCGTAATTATTACATTGCCTTTAATAATTTCAGGATACTTAATATACCACGAAGCCAAAATACCAACGATACCCATTAACGCAATAATTGTTAATCCATGCCTAATAATCAGCATTGGACGCTTGCTTAAAACATCACTTACCTCTTCCGAACGAAGTTCCAACTTTGGTTTTGGTATATCCACTTTTTTAGGTTCATAACCATTCAAGTAGATTTGGGGAGGATTTATGTCATTAATATTAATTTCCATATTTATTATTACAGGCTTCGTTACTAAATCCACAACGGCATTGTTTAATTGCCTAGCTCTAATTGATTTTTTACTAAGTTGAAGTATTCACCTCGTTGAAAAGTTAAACTTTCATGTGTTCCAGTTTCTGTTATTTTGCCATTATGCAATACCACAATTTGGTCTGCATTTTTGACTGTACTAAGTCTATGTGCAACCACAACAACGGTTCTGCCACTAAAGAACTCATCAAGGTTTTCTAAAATTTTCTTTTCATTATTGGCATCAAGGGCATTGGTAGCCTCATCAAAAAATAGATATTCGGGGTCTTTGTAAACAGCTCTAGCAATAAGCAAACGCTGTTTTTGTCCTTGGCTTATTCCGTTTCCTTCCTAGCCTATCTTGGTGTTAAATCCCAAAGGTAAGCTTTCAATAAATGTTAAAATATTAGCCACATCACAGGCGTGGTATAGCTTTTCAAGGTTGGGTTGTTCGTCGCCCAAAGCAATATTACGAGCAACAGTATCTGAAAAAATAAATCCATCTTGCATTACCACGCCACATTTTCTTCGCCAATTGCTTGCCTTAAAACTATCAAAAGGAGCATTTCCTATTTTTACTTCTCCTTTTACGTCATAAAACTTCAGTAATAGTTTCAGCAATGTCGCTTTACCACTTCCACTCATACCTACAATGGCCGTTACTTTACCTTGTGGAATATTTAAGTGAATATTTTTCAAAACAGCTTCATTGCCTGCTCCAGGATAAGTAAAACTGATATTCTTCAGCGAAATACTTGCTCCTTTATTACCTAATTGTGTATACGTAAGTGATTCGTTTTTTTCTTCATCCTCCAGCTTATGGATCTCATTCAATCGTTCTAAGCTAATTTTAGCACTTTGGGCTGCTTGTACAAATTGGATTAACGACTCAATCGGGGCATTTAATTGCCCGATAATGTATTGAATTGCCAACATTGTCCCTAAAGTTAGTTGACCATCAACCACAGCTTTGGCTGAGAAAAAAGTGATTAAGATATTTTTTCCCTCATTCAAGAAAAACGTTCCTGCTTGTTGGTACTGATTTAAAGCCAATCCTTTTGTTTGAAATTGAAACATTCTGGTTTGAATACGCTCCCATTCCCAGCGTTTGAGGTGTTCGGCATTGGCTAATTTTATTTCTTGCATTCCCTGAATCAATTGCACCAATGAGCCTTGATTTTTGGCAGCCACATCAAACATTTTGAAATCTAATTTTCTTCTTTCTTTCAAAAAAAGTACAACCCAACAGGCATACAGAACAGACCCAATCATAAAAATCGAAAAGATAGGCATACTATATAAAGCCAACACAAAGCCAAATATCAGCAGGTTGACCATAGAGAAAAGTGTATTGAGCGTTTGCCCCGTCATAAACTGCTCGATACGGCTATGGTCGCCAATGCGTTGCATGATGTCGCCAAACATTTTTGTATCAAAAAATGACATGGGCAACTTCATTAGTTTTATCAGAAAATCGGAAAGAATTGAGAGATTGATACGGATACTGATATGCAGTAATATCCATGAACGGATAAACTCTACGACAGTTCTACTAGCAAAAAGCATCAATTGTGCCGCCAGCATGACATAGATAAAGTTTAGATTACGTGTCTGAATACCAACATCTACGATTGACTGCGTAAGGAAGGGGAAAACCAATTGTAAACCACTCCCCACTAATAAGCCAATGGCTAACTGTACCAATAATTTTTTATATGACCAAAGGTATTTAAGAAGATACGAAAAATCTAAACCCTGTTTTTTATCGTCCTCTTGCTCATAAAAAGCAGGGGTTGGTTCTAACAATAACGCCACTCCTACTGGTTGACCATCTTCTTGCGTAGTAGCCCAATGCTCGCAAAAATCTTCTTTAGGCATTTTGCGTAAACCTTTGGCTGGATCAGCCAACAAAACAACGTTTTTTTGCAATTCTACCAAAACCACAAAGTGATTTTGTTGCCAGTGAATAATACAAGAGATCGGAGCATCATTGACTAATTTATCAATTGTAACTTTTACGGCGATAGTTCTAAACCCCACGCTTTCAGCCGCCTCGGCAATACCCAATAATGAAACGCCCTCTCGACTAAACCCCGAAGCATCTCGAAGTCTTTGTATATTTTGTATATTAAGACTAAGCCCATAATGTTTCGCTATCATACGTAAACAAGTAGGCCCGCAATCCATTTGGTCGAGTTGTTGGTAGAAGGGGAATTGGGGCATGGGTAGTAGACAATTTAGAGGTTTTATAAACTCACTTTCTTAACACTTCATCCAATAGTTGTCGAATTTTAGGGTCAGAGGGGCGAGGGGCATTATCATTGATTATTTGTCCGTCTTTGCCTACTAGCATGTAACGAGGAATTGTGTTAATCTTGAATTTCTCAGAAAAAGGCGACATTTTACCCTCTGGCAAAAGATAGTTAGTTGAATTACTGAGCCCTAATTCGGCAATAGCTTTTTTCCATGAACTTACATTATCATCTATTGAAATATAAATAAACTTAACTCCTTTAGAAGAATATTCTTCTAGTAGTTTCTTGGAGTTAGGCATTTCTGTTCTACAAGGAGCACACCAGCTTGCCCAAAAATCTAAATAAATAAACTTATTTTCATCTGTACTCAATAGCTCAACCCAGCTATGATATTTAACATCTCTGTCAGAAACCAGTTCACTATACATAATATCGTTTCCAACACCTAATCGTTTTGCAAGTATTTGTGGTTGAAAACTTTTTATTACGTACTCTTTTAAGAAGCCATCGGAAGCATATTTTAAATAATCTGTAAAAGCTGTCACTATTGCTACTTTATCTTGTCCTGTTATAGCAGCATAACGTATCAAATCATACAATGCAATCTCTTTTACATTCCCTTTTAGCAATTGGTTTGCAAGAATTATTAATGTTGAAATATCTGTTTGTTTATGATTGTTTAGTGCCCAATAATGTAAATATTGTTGAATAGTACCACGATATTCAGGATGATAGAAATATTCTTCTTCATTTAATCCATTCTTCCAGTGTATTATCAATCAGATTATCCCTTTTTTTGAAAACTCCTGAATAAAATGAGTAGTAGGGTGATATTAGTCTTTCTAGCCTTTTTGTTTGAAATGCCTTTTGTACTTGGTTGATAAATTTAGCACTTAATGCATTTCTTTTCTGATACTTATTAAGAAAATCCATGCGTTTATTGAATCGGCTATTTACAAAATCTAATTCCTCAAGTGCTGAGAATTTTATGGGAATAAGATCCGAGCCAAATCCTTCAAATAACCCTAACTCTTTCTCCATATCGACAAAAAAATTGAGTTCATTTGTCCTAATATCATTATCCGACATCATACGAGTTATTCCATCAGTACCTTTCCAGACCTTAATCCTCTCACTGGGATAAACCAAGAAATTATTGACGGTAAACCTACCATGAAATTTGCGGTAGGATGTTACCCTGTTCGGAGTACTATCTGTTACCACTATAAGTACAGGATAATCTGTGTATAAAATAAAAGAAGTATCTGAAGATATTTCATGTAGTATTGGACGCTCTAAATATATGTCATTGTAATAAAATTTTATAGGGTTTTCATAAGAAGCATGGATAGCTAAAACGGTTGAATCTTTTGAGATAACTTTTACGTTACCCAAGGGTTTACTATATCCTTTAAGCAAAGTACAAACTAATAAAAACTTAAGAAAAAAGAGCATTGGTTCATAGTATTATGATTATTAGTAATCAAACATCAATTATTTTTTTAAGTAGAAGCTATATTGAAAATCGATACGAGGAGTTACAGTTTCGCTGAAATAAACCCATATTCGTTCCAGCTCGTAAATCCTTTTTGCCAAATGCCTACAAATACAAAATAGTAATATAATACTTGATAAAGTTGAGCAACAAAAGGTACTTCTAACTCTTTAAACTGTTCTGGTTGAAGCTTCAATGCAGCATTTTGAATATGCCAAGTATCAAGCGTGTCACTAAGACTTAATAAACTGGGATAATCAGGATGTATTTGTAATGCCTCTCTAACAGATGTATTAGTAACTGCTACTTGTAAATGCTTTATTAATAATTTAATCACTTCAACTGGTCGTTGATTCGTCGTATTGAAAAGTTGGTTCAGAGCTATCATATCCTTTATTTTTGATGAATAAATTTGCCAAACATCTTCCTACTCTCCAATCTGAACTCAGATAATTTTCAAATATTTTAAAAAAATCATAAGTTCCACTTGTAAAATTTACTTATCTCTGATATATTTAACTTAAATTAATAATTCTTCACTCAGTTATATTTTTACAATTATCATCTATGTCAACCCTAGGAAAAAACATCAGGAATCTACGCCTGAAAAATTGCCTTTCGCAAGCAGCTTTAGCTGATTTAATCAACATTCCTTCACAAAGTAAAATATCCGCTTGGGAAAGCGATAAAAGTATTCCTAATCTATTAAAAGCTCAAAGATTAGCTCAGGTTTTTGGTGTGAATTTAGACTTTTTGGTGCAGGTTTAATACTAAACTTCTATACAGCACATGGGTGAATATGGCTATTTTTAATAGGTATTAAATAGCCATTTTTAGATTTAATATTGATAATTAAAGAGCTTTCAACAAGGCTCATCAATAATACTATCTCATGATACCAGTAACAAAGCAACATCCCTGTTTTATCTTGTATTTTAGAAGTTCCCTTTGTTGGTTATCTTTTTTCAAAGGCTAATTTTAATACTTTTTTTATTGACTCTGTTTGCTCTGTATTACCCAAAAATTTAAGGTTGTCTATGTCTTTACTGATAAGTACATAATAGGCCACACCCAAAACAAAATATCCGTCAGAACGAAGTAAACCTTTTTGAGGGTATTCTAATGAGTTAATTAGTTTAATTTCATTATTTATTAATAATATTTGCCTAATGGGTAAAAAACTAATATCTGTTCTGCTTTTTAATATTGCTAATTCTTTATCATTTATTTGCTCAATCAATTTCACCTGTGTTTTGATGTCTAGTATTAATAACTTTTATAACTGGCAAGTAAAATCGTTAGCCAAATAGCCATTGGAATTCTACCAATATATTTGATGGATATTTTCTAACCTATGTTCATTATACGTTTATTTTTCTCGCAAACAGTGTTTGGGGGAACAGCTACTATTTTCAAGAAAAAGCTATTATTAGCATAGAGATACAGCTTTAAGGGTACTGTATTTCTATGCTTTCTATGATATACTATTGAAACTACACAAAATCGCCCCCTTGTTTGCCTGCTTCAGCTACAAAATCTTTTACTTTTTGTTCTTGGTCTTTCTGGCAAATCATCAAAACGTTGTCGTATTCGGCCACAATATAGCCTTCCAAGCCTTGTACTACTACCAAACGATTGTGGGGTGTTTTGATAATCGAGTCTTTTACGTTGTACAATAACACTTTACCATCTACTACGTTTTGGTGTTGGTCTTTGTCCGAAATTTCGTAAAGTGATTTCCACGTACCTAAGTCCGACCAGCCAATATCGCCCAATACAACATGTACATTCTGGGCTTTTTCCATAATAGCATAGTCGATAGAAATACTTTGGCAAGTTTGATAAGCTTGGTCGATAAACTCATTTTCTTTATCGGTAAAATATACGGCATTTCCTTGCTCAAAAATCTGATGTATAGCAGGAGCATACTCTTCAAAAGCCTTGATAATAGCTTTTGAAGACCAGATAAATATGCCTGCATTCCAAACGTATTCGCCACTTGCCAAAAACTCTTGAGCCAATGCCAACTGAGGCTTTTCTCGAAAGCTTTTCACTTTTTTCACCTCGCCTTCTTCTCGCACATACTGGATATACCCATATCCTGTGTCGGGACGACTTGGCGAAATACCCAACGTTACCAATATGTCGGCCTTAGAGGCTGCAGCTAAAGCAATTTTGATTTTCTTTTCAAATTCTTTTTCCTTCAAAATAATATGGTCGGCAGGAGCCACAACGATATTGGCATCAGGATTTTGCTGTGCAATTTTATACGAAGCCAAAGCTACACAAGGAGCCGTATTACGACGGCAAGGCTCTGCCAAGATTTGTCCAGTGGCTAGGTATGGTAACTGCTGTTGTACTAAATCTATATAGTCGCTACTAGTAACAACGTATATATTTTCTTTGGGGCAAATATCTTCAAAACGTTCTGCGGTTTGTTGTAAAAGGGTTTTGCCTGTTCCTAATACATCATGGAATTGTTTTGGATTAGAGGTGCGACTAAAAGGCCAAAACCTTGTTCCGATACCTCCTGCCATGATAATGACATAATTGTTATTCATATAGTTATTTTCTTGTCTTCAAATACCATTTTACTCGTTGTGCGATATTATCTCTAATATTGCCATAAAACAAATTATAGTCGGCTCTATGCCATATTTTTGTATGAATCAAAGCTCGCCCTTTTACATAAGGCTTATTAATCCACAAAAGTCCCGCATGATTTTGGGCATCTACCGCCTGAGGGAAAAAAGTAAACTTTAACCCCACCCCCCCCTTGCTGAATTCTTTAGAAGCAAAATCTTCATCGAGCCTCCATGTCAAGGGGTTGGTGCTAATAGCAGTATTTAGCCCTTCATTGTACCAAGATGGGTAATAGCCACGAGCATAAGTGTTCCAAGATACAAAACATCCTGTTTCATCACCGCTTTTGCAGGCAGGAATTTCGTAAAAGGTATCGGGCTGAGTAGCAATTCCAACCAAATAAGCCGCCACAAGTTTTTGTTTAAGTTCTTTTCTATCAAAAAACTCCTTCAATAATTTTTTAGCATGAACTGTTCCTTGGCTATGCGATGCAATTACAATAGGCCTGCCATTGTTATAATGCTTTAAATAATACTCAAAAGCGGCTTTTACATCGGCATAAGCTATTGCAAGTGACCTTTCTTTATCGCTCAAATCTTGCGTAATAAAAGCATGATAATGAGCCTGTCGATACCTCGGAGCATATATACTACAAGAACCATTGAATACCGATGCTTGGTTCAAAATCGTAGATTGGTCGATAGCCTGATTCATGGTGCTATCCAAAATATCGGCATTCCATTGATACTGATTTTGGGGTTTGCTGGTAAAAATGGTTGGATGAATAAAGAAAACATCCACTTTGGCCTCCTTTTGTAAATCCACAAATGAAGATTTATACGGTACCAAATCGGCTGGGTCACTTTTATGGGGCAAGGCTGCCCAATTTTTTTCTTCAGCATAATTGGGGGTTGGTGGTACAAGGTCATTGGAAAAATGACTCGTCAATCGATAGGGAGTTTTGGTACAGCCACTCAAAAATAAGGCGATTAGTAAGCTATAATATATCTTCACTTGTTATATAGGATGATTTTTGGAAAAATTTGGAAAAAAACCATTTAGTATTCAATAAAATCTCTAAACATTAATTAGATTTACGAAACCAAATCACTGAATGTTAAGATAATGTGTATCCTCTAATTATATCATATACGTAAAACTATCGCAGTTTAGTTTAGGAGATCACTAATTTAAGCATATTGCATTTCTTGCAACCTTCAGTTGGTTAACTTAATCTTAATTCACTAAAAACGTATGAACAAATTATTTACTGCTGTAAGGTTATCATCAATAGCCTTATTTATGCTGCTATCGGTAGTCAGCTTCGCACAAACTAAAATTTCGGGGAAAGTTTCTGATTCGGTTACCAAAGAGAACCTCATAGGTGTGAGTATTGCTGTAAAAGGCAAGGTGATAGGTACAATTACAGACCTAAAAGGGAATTTCTCGTTGACTACCAATACTCCTACTCCTTTTACCATTGTTGTTTCAAGCGTAGGTTATATCACACAGGAGGTTAAAATAACCGAAAGTCGCTCAGATTTAGACATTAAGCTTGAGGAACAAAATATTATGGGGCAAGAGGTGGTAGTGGCTGCTTCTAGGGTTGAAGAAAGCGTAATGAAATCGCCTGTGTCAATCGAAAAAATGGATTTGAAGGCTATCCAACAAACTCCTTCTAACAATTTTTATGATGGCTTGGCCAACTTAAAAGGGGTTGATATGGCTACACAAGGGCTTTTGTTCAAATCTATTAATATGCGTGGATTTGGCTCGACAGGTAACCCTCGTATTGTACAGATGATTGATGGAATGGACAACTCGGCTCCAGGACTCAACTTTGCCGTTGATAATATTATTGGTATGCCAGAGTTGGATGTTGAAAATGTTGAAATTTTGCCAGGGGCAGCCTCTGCTTTGTATGGCCCTAATGCTATCAATGGTTTAGTATTGATGAATAGCAAAAGCCCGTTTTTATTTCAAGGACTTAGTGCCAATGTTAAGGGTGGCGTAATGTCGGCCAATAATCGTAGCAACGTAACTACGCCTTTTACCGACTTATCGGTTCGTTTTGCTAAGGCGTTTAACAATAAAATAGCATTCAAAGTAAACTTTGCCTATATCAGAGCCAAAGACTGGGAATCTACCAACTATACCAACCTGAATGTAGGCGGCAACGCAGACCCTTCTCGTGGATTAGGTACAAGAACCGATTATGATGGTATGAACGTTTATGGCGACGAGATTCAGGCAAACCTTAAATCACTGAATGCAGCATTGCCCGATGTTAATGTAAGCCGTACAGGTTATTTGGAAAAAGATTTGGTAGACAATAATACCAAAAGCTTAAAGTTTAATGGGGCTATTCACTATCGCTTGTCTGAAAAGGTAGAAGCTATTGCTCAACTCAACTACGGTGAAGGTACAACCCTTTATACAGGAACAGGCCGCTATTCTCTTCGTGACTTTAACATTACACAAGCAAAGTTGGAATTAAGAGGCGATAATTTTACCCTTCGTGGCTATACAACTCAAGAGCGTTCGGGAAGTTCATATACGGCTGGATTGGCTGCTGTGGGTATGCTCAACGAAATTAAATCAAATACCGCTTGGTTTACCGAATATGCAGGTGCATATACAACAGCACGTCAGGCTGGAGCCTCTGAAGACAATGCTCATTTGGCTGCTCGCCAATATGCCGACAGAAATATGCCAGCTCCTGGTAGTGCAGCATTTAATACCCTTTTAGAGAAATACAGAAATGCTACTATTACAAATGGTGGTGGTGCTTTTGCCGATAAAAGTAATATGTACCACATAGAAGGTTTATATAACTTTAAAAATGAAATCAAATTTGTAGACTTATCTGTGGGAGCTAACTTCCGTTCATACCAACTTCGCTCGGCTGGTACGCTATTCTCTGACCTAAAAGATGGTAGAACTGGTAGTATCGCAATTAATGAGTATGGTGCTTTTGTACAGGCTTCTAAAAACCTCCTAAACGACCACTTAAAGCTAACAGGCTCGTTGAGATATGATAAAAACCAAAATTTTGAAGGCCAATATACTCCTCGTTTCTCGGCAGTACTTTCGCCTAATCAAGACCACAATATCCGTTTGTCGTACCAAACAGGCTTTAGAATTCCAACTACTCAAAACCAATATATCGACCTAGCTACACCAGCAGGAACATTAATTGGCGGATTACCAGAGTTTGATGCTCGTTACAAACTTGCAACAGGGGTAACTCGTGATGTACTCACAGATTTTTCTGTAGATTTGGCTAAAAACGGAGCTAATTCAAAATACATTACCGATGCTGTCAAAGCCAATGCCGTAACTTATGCAACAGCGGCTGTTACAGCACAATTACCTGTTATTCAACAAGCTGTAGTGGCTGGCGTTACAGCTCAAGTTACAGCTGCAGTAACTGCACAGGTAAACGCAGCAGTGGCTGCAGGCCAACTACCAGCAGCTAATGCTCCTGCGGCTATTCAGGCTGGTGTACAACAACAAATGGCATCAGCTCCTGTACAAACACTTATTCAAAATACGGTTAGAACAACCGTTACTCAAAAAGTTACTGAGGTTACCACACAAGTAATACCAGCTTATGCTTTGGCAGCTTTGCCAAAGTACAAATCTAAGCCATTGGTAACTGAAAAAATCCAGTCGTATGAACTTGGTTATAAAGGACTTATTGCTAAACGCCTTTTTGTAGATGCTTCTTACTATTATAGTGTTTACAAAAACTTTATTGGTGGTGCTACGATTGTTGTACCTACTGCGGCTTTAGCACCAGGCTTACCTATCGAGTCGGGATTGGGTAGTGGTGCTACTCGTGCTGGGTATTCAAGACCTGCCAATTCTGACGAAGACATCACTATTTCGGGGTGGGCCGTAGGGCTTAATTATTCATTCGACAAAGGGTATTCGGTTGGTGGAAATATTTCTAACAACAAATTGAATGACTTTACGCCATCTACTGAGGTAGCTTATGCAGGCTTTAATACACCTGAATACAGTATCAAGTTCAATGTTGGTAAGCGTATAACAAGTGGTAGCAAATGGGGATATAATGTAGCTTTCCGTCACCAAACATCGTTTACTTGGGAATCTAGCTTTCCTACACCAACTACTACAGGTGTAGCCTTTTTTACAAACACTATTGTACCTGCTATCAACAACTTGGATGCTCAGTTTAGCTATAAGGTATCTCCAATCAAATCGATTATCAAAGTTGGTGGAACCAATATCTTTGGCAACCCGTACTTCCAAGCTTATGGTAGCTCGTATGTAGGCTCTACTTTTTATATCGGTATTACTTTCGACGAATTACTTAATAAATAGGTATAAACCTCTTTTTGACTCAAAAGGGTACGATGACATTTGGTCTCGTACCCTTTTTTTATACTAGCTTATTTGTTTTTTCGTTAATTTAGTAATCCCATTTGTATTGTTAGCATTATGAAAAAAATCATCCTTTTATCGGTTGCCTTTACTTGTTTTCAAGTAGAAACAGAAGCAAATTCTTTTGCGAGCAACTATTCCAATACTACGATTTTGGCAACTAATAGCAATAAACCTTATAAAAGAAGGCGTAAAAAAGGTTTTCTTTGGGGTTTGTTCAAGAAAAAAGACTGCGGCTGTCCAAAACATTAATCTATTAAAGGATTAATGGCCGATGCCGCCAAGCTTCCCACCTCTAGCCCCTGAAACCAACGAAGCCTGTCGGCTTCTTGATGGCGATTTTGTGGGGGGGTGATGTAAGTACCATCGGCTATATAAATGATAGTCATTACCTCGCGCATAGTAGCCGAGCTATTCCCTGGGGCATTATGCAAGGTCCACCCTGCATGAAAAGTAGCATCGCCTGCCTTCATGTAGCTGGCTCGTGCAATGGGGTATTGCTTTTCTTTTACCATATTCCCCAGTACATCGTCCGACTCATCGGATATTTGCAGATTGCCCATAAAGCCCAGTTCCTGTGAACCCGAAGCAAAGGTAAGCATACCCATTTCTTCAGATATGTCTACTAAGGGCATCCACATGGTAATGGTGTTGTTGGTATCGACAGGCCAATAGTACTGGTCTTGATGCCAAGGTGTATGTCCTCCTCCTGGCTCTTTGAACAAAGCTTGGTCATGGTAAATTCTAACTTTTTCTACTCCCATCAATTGTGCCGCAATATGAGCAAAACGCTTGGCCAAAGTAAATTTCCGAACGTTTTCATCTACTTCCCATAAATTCATAATCTGTAAAAAAGCCTTCCCGTAGGTATCTCGCTCTTCTATCTTACGATATTCGGTATTGTATTGGTCGGCGGCGGCTACTATTACATCTCGGTAAGCGGACATTTCGTTGGGCAAAACAATACTTCGCAAAAGAATATGCCCATTTTTCTGGTATTCTTTTTGTTGTTCGGTACTTACTTGGTAAGCTGTCGACAAGTCTGGCAATGTTAAAGTAGTCATAGAGATTATTTTAAAGGATAAAAATGGTAAATACTTGCTTGGGGTAGCAGGTTATAGGGCTGTAATTGCCAACTTAACCGCCACTCAGTGCCTTTTATGACAACAAAGTACGTAGAATTTTTTCAGGATGATTTTGTCATTTTTTACCAATAATTGTGCATTTTTACCATAATGCTATTAAAAATACTACTTCAAGAATAATTCTTACGAAATGAAAGCCTCTCTTGAGCAACTGGACAATACACTGAATAGCTCATTACTATTTCGACAATTTAGTCTACCATACTTTGATGCCCCCTATCATTTTCACCCCGAATTTGAGCTAACACTTATTCAGAAAAGCCAAGGAAAAAGGTTTGTAGGAACAAATATTGCTAATTTTAAGGAGGGTGATTTGGTACTATTGGGGCCTAACTTGCCCCACTGTTGGAAAAACGATGGTATTGGCTTGGAAGGTACTGCTCAGTCGGTTGTGGTTCAGTTTAAAGAAAATTTCTTAGGTGATAGCTTTTTCCAAACCCCCGAAATGTCGGCAATTCAGCGGCTACTAAAAAGTGCAGAATGTGGTGTGGTGATTTCTGGAAAAACCAGAGATAGAATTGCGAAAGAAATCTATTTTTTGTTGAATGTACCACCTGTACAAAAAATACTCGGACTAATAGATATTCTTAACACCATTGCTATTTCGTCGGACTATAGTGTTATTGATGCTCAGGCCGAAAAACACCAGCTTGCCAGTATCGACCTTGAACGTATCAATAAAGTATATGCTTATATTATCGAAAACTATACACAAGAAGTACATTTAGAAATGGCTGCTTTTTTGGCAAATATGACCGAAACCGCTTTTTGTAGATACTTCAAGAAAGTAACCAAAAAAACTTTTCTGGATTTAGTTACCGAATTTAGAATCAAACATGCCTGTAACCTACTTACTCAAACCGACAAACAAGTAGCCGAAGTTTGCTTTGAAAGTGGTTTTGGTAATGTTTCGCATTTCAACAAACAGTTCAAAAGCATAACAGGGCAAAGCCCCTTGGGCTACCGCAAGCTTTTCCAGAAACTCTAATGGTTATTCATCGCCATAGGCCATCAAAAATGTATGGTCGCTAAGTACTTGTTCTAAAAATGCCCTATCGTCGAGTTCCGACTGTATTTGCATGACGGCTTTTAACTTTAGTGCCGTTTGTACCAATAGTTGTTCGTTATAGCTTTCGTCTACTTTTCTCAGTACATCACGCACTACTTCGATGTCGCTATCCGACAATAAGCTTGCTTCGGGAATCATCACTTCGTAGGCTTCATCCATTTTTTCTTGGCGAAGAGCTTCTAACGACACACTTTCTTTGACTTTTATAACTGTTGTTCCTGCAGCTATATCGCCCAGTCGTTGACCTTTGCCATTGGCTGCAATAGTAATCAAAGCGACCAATGGCCCCAAAAACGGAAATTTGGTATCAACCAATCGAAAGAGCCATCGAAGCAGATACGCCCCCAACGACGGCGGAGTACCGTCGAGCTTGATAACACGGATATGTCTTACCCTTTTGCCAATACTTTGCCCATTCATATAAACTTCACAAATAAGGTCGTAGAAAAATACAGGCAATACACCCAACACAAAAAAGAGAATAGCTCCTATATTATTATTAAAAATATTTCCTTCAAAAGTAATGGCGACCAGCAAAAACGCTAGCCCCCAACCCATAAATACTACTAAATCAATTAAGTGAGCGATTATTCTATCTCCAATACTAGCAGGTGTAAACGACACTTCTACGTTTTGAGCTGTCTGAATTTTTATCTTACTCATTATAAGTTTGTGGTTGGAAGAATACGTTATTATTTTTGATATATTGCTTAAAATTAAACTTCCTAACCGAAAATTACACGATGCGAGAGGCATTATTTAAAAAACAAAATCTTGATAAATGGCAGGGTTTTGAACATGATATAAAAAACACCGATTCGGATAAACTTGCTGAAACTTTTATTGAGCTAACCGACGACCTTTCGTATGCTCAAACATTTTACCCAAACTCGGCAACTACCTCCTATTTGAATGGACTGACGGGGCGATTCTTTGGGAAAATTTATGCCAATAAAAAGGAAAAAATCAGCCATTTTATTCTTTTTTGGAAAGAAGAAGTACCTACCCTTTTTTATGATTCTCAAAAAGAAATGCTGGTATCATTTGTCATTTTAGTTGTTTCGGCCATTATTGGGGCGGTATCGGTGGCACATGACGAAACCTTTGCCCGCCTGATTCTAGGCGATTCTTATATAGACATGACCCTCGAAAATATTGAAAAAGGCGACCCACTGGCCATATATGGTAGCCAAGACCCTTTTTTTATGTTTTTGATGATTACAAGTAATAATATCAAAGTAGCCTTTATGACATTTGTGGCAGGTATTCTGGTATCGATAGGTACGGGATATTTACTCATTACCAATGGCGTAATGTTGGGGGTATTTCAGTATTTTTGTTATCAACAAGGATTTTTGAAGGTTTCTTTGCTAACAATATGGCTACATGGTACTTTAGAGATTTCGTCTATTGTGATTGCAGGTTGTGCAGGTTTAGTGATGGGGAATAGCATTGTTTTTCCCAAAACCTATTCTCGGCTCGAATCGTTTAAAGCTGGAGCCAAACAAGGACTGAAAATTGTGGTAGCATTAGTGCCATTATTTATTATGGCAGGTTTTTTGGAAAGTTTTATAACCCGAATGCACCTATCCACTCTAGCCAGTTTAGCTATTATTATTCCTTCGTTCACCTTTATTGTTTGGTACTTTGTGGTGTTCCCAATACAATTACATCAAAAAACAAGTACCTATTAATACCATACCCTATTTATTCATTTACCCTTATTCCTTTATAATCTAATATAATGAAAAAGACTACTTTACCTTTAGAAAGAGAACGTGATTTTGGCGACAAAATCAATGATACCTTCACATTTGTCAAGATTAATTTCAAAATATTTGTCCAATCTATTGTACTAATTACTGGCCCTGTAGCCTTGATTGCAGGGATATTTGCGGGCTTACATCAAGTAAATGTGCTTGGGGCTGCTGGTAGTGCAAGTGCCTCGTCGGATACTGCAACCAACATCAATGATTTTTTGAAGGCTCTTGGGCAAAGTAGTGCCCAGCTCATGACCCCAACATATTATATAATGTTTATTGCTACGATTATTGCCAATGTATTGTTGGTTGTGGTTGTGTATTCATTTATGCAGGTGTACAGAGAGTCAACCGAGCGTGTTTCGTTCAATCAGGTACTCGAAAAAGTAAAAGACCATTTCAGAGTAGTATTGCGTTGTTTTTTGGCAATTGTAGCCATTATGATGGGTATTTTATTAATTATTGGGCTAGCAATAGCCGCCTTATCGGCAGCTTTGAATGCCGGAATAGCGGCCTTTTTATCTGTATTTTTGTTTTTGCCCCTAATTTACTTTGCAGTAATGTTTTCTTTGTGTCCAGCTATTATTGTATTTGAGTACAGCGATGTGAGTTATGCTTTGGGCAGAGCAAAGTATCTTATTACCAACAAATGGTGGTCAACCTTTGGCATCATTATGGTAATGGGTATTATCAATTACTTTTTGTCATTGGTATTTACGCTTCCTGCAGGCATTATTATGTTTTTGAAAATTTTCAAAATCGGCTCTGGCGTTACTGGCGATGCCTCGTTGGTTATTACTACAACCTTATCCACCATTGGGTCGTCGTTAGTTTCTGCGTTGTCTTATGTTGCTATAGGCCTACAGTATTTCAATTTGGTAGAAAAGAAAGAAGGAAATAGCCTATTCAAAAAAATCGAAAATATTGGTCAAAAAGAAGACCATACTAACGATGAAGAAACTTATTAGTCGTTTTTTAAAGAATTTAGGCTATATCTTAGGTTTTCGATTAGCTCGAATCCTAGGTTTGCTTTTATTCATAACACTATATGCCAATATTGAGGCTACTTTGGGCCAAATACCTAATCCCGACACAAGCCAACAGGTAGCAATAAAGCTCCCGCCATCGAGCAAGTTGGCTCATTTACGTTTGCAAAAAAAGTATCAGTATGGCATAGAACAACAGCTAAACGATACTTGGAGCAACCGCCTATTGGGTATTTTGATAAAATGGCTTTCAGGTCTTTTTGGCCAAACAAAAACAGGGATAGCCCTCAAAATTATCGCCTATATCTTTGTGGCGGCGGTAATAGTTTTTGTAGTATTAAAATTAATTGGTATTGAGTTTTCGGGTATTTTTGGCCGAAAGATTAATGCAATTGAAATTCCTTACGAAACACAAGGCGAAAATATTCATGCTATCAATTTTGAAGACAGGATTCAAGAGGCATTATTGGGTCAAAATTACCGTTTGGCGGTACGATTACATTATTTGCAAACACTAAAGGCCCTTGCCAACCAACAAATGATTGATTGGCGAATCAATAAAACCAATAGAAGTTACGTTTATGAACTAAATTCGCCAATTTTACAAAAAGAATTTGAATATATCACTACCCAGTTTGAATATGCTTGGTATGGTGACTTTTCAATCAATCAAGAGTCTTTTAATGAGTTGCAAAAACAATTCATTCATTTCAATCGCAGTATAACACGTACCGAGAATATCTCTCAGAAATCGTGACAACAACATGAAAAAAATTAGTTTATTTCTCTTAGTGGCCTTTTTGACCACCCTAACGTTGAGTTCTTTTATCAGCTTAGTGCCAACCCAACAACATACCATTACTGAGGAGGTAGAATACGATACCATCAACTACGATGCTACGGTTATTTCGGGGGTAAAGCTGGGAGGAAACTACGGCCTTTTGTTGGATAAATTGGGCTCGCCCGATTCTGTACGAAAAGAAGAAACGCCCGATGCTCAAAGTAGCGACCACTTTGAAGTTTATATTTATGGTCGAGACTCTTTTTATGTTATGGATGACGTTGTTAGTGGTTTTGAACTAAAATCACCTACATTTCAAATAGATAATTTGTCGGCTTTGAAGGTGGGCGATAATATCAGTAAAATAAAAAAAATGTTCCCTAAATCGTATAAAAATAGAGATATTGACGAGTTTAATCCTGCTTGGGTTACCATAAGTGTACAATTTGGAACATCTGATTCTTTCTTAGAAATTTACCTCGAAAATGCTAAAGTTAAGAGCATTACTACCGTAACCGACGATGCAGAGGAAGAGTAATATGGCGGCGATTGGCTTTCGGCAAGGTAGTTTTCTGTAGATTAATACTTTGCCGAAGGCTATGAACCCTAAGCCGAAAATCCACAATGACACAATACCGCAAATACATCTTATTATTGGTTTGTACCCTACTTGGGTTTATTCTTGTTGAAATTTATCGGCCAAAACCCACCGACTGGACTACCTCTTATTCTAACCAAGACGATATTCCTTATGGAACACAAGTTCTGTATGGCTTATTACCTGACGTTTTTCCTCATCAAACGATTACGGATACTAAATTCCCCGTATTTGCCAAAAGGAATACAGGATACTCGCTGCCCTCAAAAAGTACTTATATCAATATTTATAGAACCTTTTCTCTTGATTCTGTTAATCTTGCCAAACTGTTGGGCTATGTGGGGCAGGGCAATACGGCTTTTGTTGCAGCCGAAGATTTTGGTAGCCTTGGCGATACCCTTCATGTAGAAGTTGACTATGCCGACTCGTGGAAGCTCAAAGATTCTGTAAGCATCAATTTTACCAATCCTTTGCTCAAAAGTTCCTCGAATTATCCTTTTCAAAGAGCATCGGTAGATGCTTATTTTGCTTCTTCCAAAACAACACAATGGCAAACACTAGGCTATAATAATTGGGGATATGCCAATTTTATCAAAATGGCGTTTGGTCGGGGGTTTTTCTACCTGAGTACTGTTCCGAAGGCTTTTAGTAATTATTATGTTATCCAAAACTCTAGTAGTGAATATGCTTTTAAGGCTTTATCGTATTTGCCCCAACAAACTATTTTTTGGGATGAATATATTCAGATGCCTTCTTTTGGAAAAGGTTTTAGGACAATTGCTAAGTCACAAAAAAATCTTGGCGATGATAGCTACGATACCTCACCATTTAGGTATATTGTTAGTCAGCCAGCTTTGCGATGGGCTTATTATTTGAGTATTTTAGGAATTCTGTTATTTATGATTTTTGAAGCCAAACGCCGACAGCGAGTTATTCCTATTATCGAAACGCCCAAAGATACCTCTTTGGCTTTTATCGAAACGGTTGGCCTTTTGTATTTTAACAATAAAGACCATACTAGTATTGCTCACAAAAAAATAGCTCATTTTTGGGCTTTTGTGCGTAATAAATTCTACCTAACAACCCATATTATCGACGACGACTTTAAAAATGACCTTAGTAATAAGTCGGGGGTAACTCGTCAGGCTGTAGATGAATTGATAGATTATATCACAACGATACAGCGTCAGCAACCACCTATTTCAGAAAAACAACTTGTACATCTTAATTTCTTAATTGAAACTTTTTACCACGACACAAACTATTAAATTGGCCTCATACCACCCACAACTATCATCATGAACCTTGAATCCAGAATAGACCTTAGTCAATTACATAATGCAGTAGCCAATATCCGTGCCGAAATCAGCAAAATAGTGGTTGGCCAACAGCACACTATCGACTTATTACTGACGGCTATTTTTGCCGATGGTCATGTATTGCTGGAAGGTGTACCTGGCGTTGCCAAAACCCTTACAGCCAAGCTATTGGCCAAAACTATTTCGGTTAATTTTAGTCGTATTCAATTTACCCCCGACATGATGCCGTCGGATGTGATTGGTACAGCGGTGTTCAATCCCAAAATCAGTGATTTTGAGTTTAGACAAGGCCCTATTTTTTCTAATATTATCTTGATTGATGAAATCAACCGATCGCCTGCCAAAACACAAGCGGCATTGTTTGAGGTAATGGAAGAACGACAAATTACCACGGCTGGCAATCAATACACTATGGCATTTCCTTTTTTGGTAATGGCTACCCAAAACCCTATTGAACAAGAAGGAACATACCGCCTACCAGAAGCTCAGTTAGACAGATTTATGTTTAAGGTAGTGATTGGATACCCCAATTTGTCGGAGGAAATAGCCATTCTTCAGGGGCATCATACTCGTGCAACGGCTTTTATCCAAAGCCCCGCCAACCTCATCAATCCAATATTAACAGCAGAAGAATTACGAGAATTACGAGAAAAAGTACGTCTGGTAATTGTAGAAGAAAAAACCTTAGAGTATATCGCCAAGATTATTCATGAAACCCGACATTCCAAATTCTTATATTTGGGGGCATCGCCACGAGCATCGGTAGCCTTACTAAATGCCTCAAAGGCTTTTGCGGCTATTAAAGGTCGTGATTTTGTAACACCTGAAGATATTCAAGAATTGGTGCCTTCGGTATTACGCCATCGGATTGTACTTACCCCAGAAAAAGAAATGGAAGGTGGTACAACTGAAGAGATTATCAAACAAATCGTCCAAAAAATAGAAGTACCAAGATAATCTTGTCTGAGAAAACTGGTTATATCTAAACTTTCTGCCTCAGAAAAATACAACTATACTATTTTCATCATAACTTTGTGACACAATCACAAAAAGGGGTGCCTTATAACAACGGGCTGAGATTATACCCATTGAACCTGATGCGGATAATGCCGACGAAGGGATTTTGATAATATCAAACGTTGAACTTCAACCTATGATATTACTAAATTAATCAAATTTTTACGGGTTTTATTATTGTTAAATCTGACAGGATTTGGCTCCTTTACCTGTCGTTATGTTTTCCAAAATAATGAAAAATTTAACGACTAAAATTCTTTTGCCAAAAGCTTCTTTCGGGCCTTTGCATGGAATTATTACTATTTTCTTCTTTTTTATAACCCTACTTTCGGCTTCGGCACAAGTAAGTATTTCGGGCAAAATAGCCGATTGGGATGGCAAAAAAAACCTTGCTGGTGCTACTGTTATTCTCGAAAATACCATGCGAGGTACTATTTCTGATGCTCAAGGAAATTTTGTCATCAAAAACCTCAAGAAGGGTTCGTACCAAATAAAAGTAAGCTTTATAGGCTTTGAAAAATTTAAGCAAACTATTGATTTACAAGAAAATACTAAAATAGAAGTATTGCTTCAAAAAAGTACTTTTATGGCCGATGAGGTTGTTGTAAATGCTACCAGAGCCAACGCAAAGTCGGGGGTTGCCTACAGCGATGTAAATAAAGAAGATTTACAAAAACAAAACCTTGGACAAGATATACCTCAGTTGCTCAACTTTACGCCTTCCTTGGTTACTACTTCCGATGCAGGTGCAGGTGTTGGCTACACAGGTATTCGTATTCGTGGTACAGACGCTACTCGTATCAATGTTACTATCAATGGTATTCCATTGAACGATGCAGAATCGCAAGGGGTGTATTGGGTCAATATGCCCGACTTTGCTAGCTCGGTCAACTCGATTCAGATTCAGAGGGGTGTAGGTACATCGACCAACGGAGCTGGGGCTTTTGGTGCTACTGTCAATATGTCGACCAACGAGTTTAGAAAAGATGCTTATGCCGAAGTTAATTCGTCGTATGGGTCGTTCAATACTTTGAAAAATACAATATTGGTTGGTTCGGGGCTACTCAACAACAAGTTTACGTTAGATGCTCGTTTATCAAAACTTACTTCCGATGGCTATATCGACCGTGCTTCGTCCAACCTAAAATCTTTCTATTTGTCGGGGGCTTATTTTGGCAAAAAATCGTTTGTTCGCCTCAATATATTTTCGGGAAAAGAAAAAACTTACCAAGCTTGGGAGGGTGTACCCGCTAGCTTATTAAGCACAAATCGAACATATAACTCTTATACTTACGATAACCAAACCGACAATTATCAACAAGACCACTATCAGTTATTAACATCGCATTCGCTTTCTAGCAATTGGACATTCAATTTTAACCTACATTACACGTATGGACGTGGGTATTATGAGCAGTTCAAGGAAAAAGATAAGTTCTCGAAATACGGTTTGCCCAATGTTATTATTGGTAGAGATACCATCACCAAAACCAATTTGGTACGCCAAAAATGGCTAGAAAACCATTTTTATGGTACTACATTTTCTTTTGATTATCAAGGCAACAAACGCCTTTCGGCCAATATTGGTGGGGCTTGGAATCAATATGATGGTAATAATTTTGGAGAAATTATTTGGGCTCAGTATGCTTCTACATCAAAACTTGGCGACCGTTATTATAACGGGACTTCGCTAAAAACCGACTTTAATGTTTATGGAAAAGTATTTTACCAAGTAAGCGACCAACTAAACGCCTTTGCCGACTTACAGTATAGAACCATCGGGTATGACATTAATGGTATTGACGACAACCTAATTAATATTACCCAAAGCAAAAACTATCAGTTTTTTAACCCTAAAATGGGCTTGACTTATCAGGTTTCGGGCAATACATCGGCCTATTTATCATATAGTGTTGGCAACAAAGAACCAAACCGTTCTGATTTTGTGGATAACCCTGGAAGAGTACCTCAAGCTGAAACCCTTCGTGACTTAGAAGCAGGCTTTAAAACCCAAAAAGGTAAAGTTGCATTTTCGGCCAATGGCTATTGGATGGACTACAAAAATCAATTGGTTCTTACAGGTAAACTAAACGACGTAGGCTCGCCTATTCGTATCAATGTACCTCAAAGTTACCGATTGGGCTTAGAACTACAAGCGGGAGTTCAAGTAGATAAATCTCTAAAAATCAATGCAAATACTACATTGTCGAGCAACAAAATCAACAATTTCGTAGAAACAGTTCCTAATTACGATACAGGTGTAGATGTAGAACATAAATTCGCCAAAACGAACATTGCTTTTTCTCCTAATTTGATTGCAGGCTCTCAGATTCTCTACACGCCTATTCAGGGGCTAGAATTGGGGCTTCTTTCTAAATATGTAAGTAAGCAGTATTTGGATAATACCAGCAACGAGAATCGTAAATTAGATGCCTATTTCACCAACGACATCCGAATTCTGTATACGATAAAAGGTAAGTTATTTCGTGAAATTGGCTTGAGCTTATTGGCCAATAATGTATTTAATACCTTATATGAATCCAATGGATATACTTATAGCTATATTGCGGAAGGAGCTACTATTACAGAAAACTTCTATTATCCACAAGCAGGATTCAATGTATTGGCAGGAATTAGCCTGAAATTCTAAGCAGTAGCTCAATAGGCTTTCAAGATTGCTCTCATACAAGGGTAGAATCACCAGTAAAAAATACAGCGGTCACTTCAAGAAGTAACCGCTGTAAAATAAAACGCTTTGAAAAACTCGTAGAGGATTTTCCTTTGCGAGTTTTTTTATTTGATAGTTCCTAAAGGAAAACTTACACCAAGATTTACACTAAATGCACGGTTAGAAGCCGAAGCCGTTGTAGATTTTTTAATATCTGTAATACCCAAGCCATATTTAATATCAAGATTCAACCAGGTCTTTTTGCTGATATAATAATTTACACCACCACCAAAGGCCAAGCCAAAGTCAGATGACTTGTAATATAAATCAGAAGGGTTGGCATCGCCACCATTTCTATTAGTTGCATTCAACAAGAATCCAACGTAAGGGCCAGCAAACAATTTTGGTCTCCACGAACCTGTTGTTTGGCTCGAACCAAAATAATAAGTTGCCAATACAGGAACTTGAATATAATTCAAATTCACTTGCTCAACGCCGCTACCAGGTGTAAAATCACTACCTAACTGGCTATACAAAATTTGAGCCCCAAGACCAAAAGATTTAACAGAGCTATAATTAAAAAATACCCCTGCCGACAAACCTGTTTTTGAAGTGGCACCGGTTTCGCTAATCTTGGCTGAATTAACACCAATAGTTGGGCCAAACGAAACATTTTGAGCTTTTACAAGTTGACTTGTGCATACGAATAAAGCAAGGATTGCGAGTTTTTTTAACATGGCAGATAAAATTTAAAGTGAAACATAAAACAATTTTCTATGCTGAATACAAAAGTAAGATTCTAACTAGAAAACAAAATTACGAGCCTTTTATTGAATATCCTCCCAATGATTGAGTAAGCGGTTTGTTATTTGAATGCCGAAATACCGGTAATTTCTGCCCCTAATATCAATAAATGAATATCGTGAGTTCCTTCATAAGTTACTACCGACTCTAGGTTCATGAGGTGTCGCATAATCGGATATTCGCCCGTAATACCCATACCACCATGTATTTGGCGAGCTTCACGGGCAATTTTCAAGGCTATTTCTACATTGTTTCTTTTGGCCAAAGATATTTGCGATGTTGTGGCTTTGCCTGTGTTTTTGAGCATACCCAAACGCCAACAAATTAATTGTGCTTTGGTAATTTCAGTTAGCATTTCGGCCAGCTTTTTCTGTACTAATTGAAAAGATGCGATTGGTTTTTCAAATTGAACCCGTTCAAGGGCATATCTTTTGGCCGAGTCATAGCAGTCCATTGCAGCCCCTAACGCCCCCCAAGCAATACCATAACGAGCCGAATCCAAACATCCCAATGGAGCTTTGAGGCCATCGGCATGAGGTAATAAATTTTCTTTGGGTACTTTTACATTATCAAATACCAACTCGCCTGTACAGCTTGCCCGAAGCGACCATTTATGGTGTATTTCGGGTGTCGAAAAGCCTTCCATGCCTCTTTCTACAATAAGTCCTTTGATACGGCCTTGTTCATTTTTTGCCCAAACTACCGCTATATCGGCCAATGGGGCATTTGAAATCCACATTTTTGAACCGTTGAGTAAATAGTGGTCGCCTTTATCCTCAAAGTGCGTCTTCATTCCAGATGGATTTGAACCAAAATCTGGCTCGGTCAATCCAAAACAACCCAACCATTTGCCCGATGCCAATTGGGGCAAATACCGAAGTCGTTGTTCTTCAGAGCCATATTCAAAAATAGGATACATCACCAACGAACCTTGTACCGAAGCCATCGACCTCAGGCCTGAGTCGCCTCTTTCTATTTCTTGCATCATAAGGCCATAGGCTATATAATCAAGTCCGCCTGCTCCATATTTTTCGGGGATAGTGGGGCCAAACAAACCCATTTCACCAAACTTTTGTACCAAATAGGCAGGAAAATAGGCTTTTTGAGCGGCATCTTCTATAATTGGTGATACTTCTCGTTTGATAAAATCCCTTACCGATTGTCGAATAAGAAGATGCTCGGGAGTCAATAAATCGTCGATTTGATAAAAATCGGGCGATTCAAAATTATCGGCTTTGTTGGATGTATATAATTCCATGGTTTTGTTGTTGTGATAAGTGCTGAAAGGTAAATAATATTCTGGGCTTACTCAATGATTTTTATTAGTAAGCCTTTTCTAGCAGAAAATCTACGGTGGTACTTTACACAAAAACCCGCTGGCTAATATCTTGAGCCTTTTGCCAGGCTTGTGTATTGATATGAGGAAGTTCGCTTTTGAATTTTTGTAAAAGTGGTATCGTATTAATATTACCAACCAAATCGTCGTTGGCCATAGGACAACCGCCAAAACCACCCAAAGCCCCATCAAACCGACGGCATCCCGACCGATACGCTGCTTCAATTTTGTCTTCCCAATCAAATGCCGTGGCATGAAAATGTGCCCCAAATTCTATGCTCGGAAACTCGGGAATAAGTTGTGAAAACAAATCAGTAACAACTTCTGGATGAGCCACACCTACGGTGTCGGACAAGGCTATGATTTTTATACCCAGTTGGTGCATTTGGGCAGCCCATTCTGTCACAATAGCTGTGTTGTATAGATCACCATAAGGATTTCCAAAACCCATCGAGAAATATATTACTAGCGTTTTTCCATGCTTCAAACATAAATCTTGAATATTTGCTACCGTTTGGAATGCCTCGGCAATTGTACTATTGGTATTGCGTAACTGAAAAGTTTCAGAAATAGAAAAAGGAAATCCTATGTACTGGATATGCTGGAATGTAACAGCTATCTCTGCTCCTTTTAGATTGGCCACAATAGCCAAAAGCTTGGTAGCCGAAAGCCTGAGTTGTTCATATACTTGTGCAGTATCGGCCATTTGTGGAATAGCCCTTGGAGACACAAAGCTCCCAAAGTCGAGCGTGTCAAAGCCCACTTGCAAAAGCGTATTAATATATTCTACCTTTAGGACTGTTGGTACAAAATGTGGCCACCCTTGCATGGCATCTCTGGGACATTCTATTATTTTCATAGTTTGAGATTGGTTGATGAATAAGTCCTAAAGTTTGGTATTTTCACCTAAAAAACAAAAAATCCCAACCATAAAAGCATGATTGAGATTTTTTGAACTCCAACTACTGGTTAGGTATTCAGAAAAGTGTTTTTCCTATTATCTATTACTCCTGTCCATAAAGAAGTTAGTGATAGAAAATATATTCTTATTTTGAGAGTGAAATTGTCTTCAGACAATTCTATAACGCTAATATGATATAGCGTATTGTAACAAAATACAAATAGCCATGCCTTTTAAAAGACATGGCTATTTGTTGTATTATTAAATGGCTTATTGATGTTCTTCTCTCAACAAATCATTTACAGTTTTTACAGGATTAAATGTAATTAAAGGTACTTCTACAAAAACTGTATTCCAGTCGGCCATAGCACCATTCCAAAGCCCCGGAAGCTCCTGAGCCTTCAGGTCTTTACCATCTCTTGACTTAATCGTTACAAAACCTGTTTTAGGATCACGGAAAGAAATAAGGTCAAATTTTTGCCCTTGGCTATCTTTCAATCCACAAATCAAGTCAACAGGATTGAAGTGCGTCGAATTATTGAAAGTAGCTTTCTGAGCTTCGTTGTCCATATCTACCTGAGCCGATTCTACAATCTGCAATGAGGTAGTTCCATCGGTATTTTTACACCAGAATGGCCCTCCTCCAGGCTCTCCTGTATTTTTTACAACACCACACACACGTATCGGGCGGTTTAGTTTTCTTTGGAAATATGCTATTTTTTCGTCGCTACCCAAAGTATCAAAACCACTTGGAGGCAACACGCACAACTCTTTCTCAAAAAAAGTGGCTAATTCATCCAATAATTCAGAAGATGCACCCGCCGACAATTGTTGTTCGTAAGCAAAAATACGCTCCTGAAAGTTCAACAAAATTCCTGCTAATGCCTTTTTGTAGTCGTAAGTAGTAGCCTTTATACGATCAGGAACAACGTTGTCGATATTTTTGATAAATACCACATCGGCTACCATGTCGTTGAGATTCTCTAACAAAGCACCATGACCAGCAGGACGAAACAACAACGAGCCATCTTTTTCACGGAAAGGCGAGTTATCCATATTTACGGCAATGGTATCGGTCGAAGCTTTTTGTTCAGAAAAACTTATATCAAAAGTTGTATTGAGTTCTCTTTGATAAAAAGGTAGGATACTTTTTGTCAAGCCCTTAAAACCTGCATTATGCTCGGGCGAAACGGTAAAATGTAATTGGGCTTTCCCGTGCGATGCCCCATAATTGGCAGCCTCTATAATGTGTTCTTCGAGTGGCGTGCGACAGCCCTCTGGATAAGAGTGAAACTTCAATAAGCCTTTGGGTAAATAACCATAATTCAAGCCTATTTCGGTAAGAAAATAGCTTACGATGGTTTTTCTGTCGGCATTTTCAGGTACTAGCTCTATTAAATCTTTGTAAAAAGCAAATTCGGGTAAACGCTCAAAAAATTGCTCTACCGACTTGTCGGATTTATCGTCGGTCAAAAAGGTAAATAATGATTTAAACATTCTGGTAGCTGCACCCGAAGCAGGTACAAACTTGAGCAAATCTAAATCTTTGGATTTTTCGGCATATAAATCAGCAAATTTAGTCACATCTTCTTCTGATAAGCGAATTACACCATCCTCTACAGTTGCTGCTTTTTCGAGCTGCATGAAAGGAAATCCATCTTTAAAATCTTGAATTTGTTGTTCTACTGTAGCTATTTCAATGTTTTTGGATTGAATTTGTAAAAGGTCTTTTTCTGAAAACATAGTCGCTTTGGGGTAAGAGTATTATTTTAATATTATAAAATCTATTGTTTGTATGTTACTATAATTGGTATATCAGAACAAATTTATCATTTTCTTCTATAAAATCATCACAAGAATTAGTATAAGGACAATTTTGAGTAAATCTATAATAAATCGCAGAATATTTAATCTTTCTAATGGAAAAAGAAAATTTTACCTATGATTTATGAGCATATTTTTCAAGAAGCGAAGTATATTTCAGAATAGTAATATGGAGATATGAATTGAATAGCCAAAAGCGGTTCTACTAAACAATACTTATTCCAGATAGGCCATTAATTATCTTTAAATATAATACTGTTTTGGGAAGCAAAGCAATTAGACCCTAAAAAAATTATTGGTGTTCATAAAAATATTTATTCTGTACCATATTTGGCAAGTTATTTCGTAATAACCTGTCCTGCCTTCATCACCATTTTTACGTGACGAATATGATTGATTTGGTTTACGGGGTTACCTTCTACCAGTACTAAGTCGGCCCAAAAACCTGCTTTGATTCGACCCAACTCTTTTAACTGAAACATATCGGCATTGATCGACGTACTCGACCGTAATACAGCCAAAGGACTCATGCCGTATTCTACCAAAAGTTCCATTTCACGGGCGTTATCGCCATGAGGAAATACCCCGACATCGCCCCCCATACAGATTTTCACGCCAGCATCAAGGGCTTGTCGAAAGGTTTTTCTTTTGATTACAATACGTTCTGGCTCTGGTTCTTTTCCTTTTTTCCATCCTCGGTATTGAGAGACGGCATCGCCTGCGGCTAAGGTTGGGCAGTAGCACACATTATGTTCTTTCATGAGCTGGAATATTTCGGGCGTAGCATTATCGCCATGCTCAATGGTTTTGACTCCTGCCAAAATAGCCCTTCTCATGCCTTCGGCTGTAGATGCGTGTGCCACTACATCACGACCCGAACTTTTGGCAATATCAACAACTAGTTTTAGTTCCGACTCTAAAAAAGTAGGTTGAGCATCTTTCAACAAGCCCCAACGATAATCGGCATATACTTTTACAACATCGGCTCCTTTTCCGATTTGTGTCCGAACGGCTTTGGTTAAGTTATCAATACCATCGGCTTCTTGTGCACCTTGTACAACAGTGATGTCCGACTGAAACCCTTTGGGGCCATAACTCCCTGTAGCCACCAAGGCACGCCCTGCTACCAGCATTCTTGGCCCCAGAATTACCCCTTTTTCGATGGCCTGTTTTAGCCCAATATCATCGTAGTCGGCTCCTTCTGTACCCAAATCTCGAATTGTCGTAAAACCTGCCAGTAAGGTATTTTTGGCATGAACTCCCGCTCGCAAAATTCGTTCAGCTCGTGACTCTTTTAGTACTTGGTCATCCCAAGTTACCTCGTTGTAAGGATGTAATAACAAATGAGAATGCCCCTCTATAAGCCCAGGCAACAAAGTAGCACTGGGTTGCTCAATAATTTGGGTATTGGAAGGATAGCTCAAATTAGCCCCAACAGCCTCAATTTTTTGGTTTTTGACAAGTACCTGCCAATTTTCATGAAGGTTTTCGCCATCAAATACCCTTGAGGGTTTGATTAATATAAAGGTATCCTGAGCTTTTGCCATTAGCGAAAGCCCCAATAAAATAAAAAGTAATAATGTTTTCATCTTTTTTTAGTTGTTGAATAAAAACGAAAATAGCACGATTTTTTGAATCGTGCTATTTCTTATTCGCCAAAAGCTAAAGCTATTACTTTATTTTGAATACCGCTTTCATTTCAAAGCGAACTTTGATTTTTTGTACATCCACTGTGCTTTCTACCATTGGGGCGTTGTTGTCCATTGCTACAGCTTCACGTTTCATCATTGCAGCAGCATATACAGGCTGAGGGTAATAGCCATTGTCTATTTCATAGATTTCTAATGCTTCGCCTAGTTGCTCGCCAATACCCGCTAATAAGTAACTAGCTTTTTCTTTGGCAGCTTGTAAAGCCTTAATTTTTACTTCTTTTTTCAAAGCATCAATTTTTGAATATTCAAAACGCTCAATATTAGTCGAGAGAATACCCTTTTCATCAACACGATTAAGAATAGCGTCTATTTTAGACAAGTTTGGCAACAAAAGGGTGTAGGTTTTATTTTCCAAGAAATTAGTCGGCTTTTTGCGTCCCCACCATTCACGATAGCCATTGATACCTCCTACAACAAGGCTTTCCTTTGGTACACCTGCATCGGCTACTGCTTTTTGCAATTGCTGTTCTAGTACCAAAATATCTACCCTATTTTTATTATCCTTTTCTTTGAAATATTCTTTCAGGGTAATCGACACATAAATTTTATCAGGTAAAACTTCCTCCTCGGCTGTTCCTGTTACTTCTATTTTTTTAATAGGAGGCTGATTCATATTATTTTGGGCTTGGGTAAAGTGAAGCGTACTTAATATAGTAGCAAACAAAAAGAGTATCTTTTTCATAATGAGTTCGTGTAAAATGTTGAAAGATGATTAATATGGCTGAAAACGAGGAAGCATTCTTTAAAGTATGTTGTTAACAAAAGATTAACAATAGTATATTACCTAGGTATACCCTAAAGTTTTGATACCCAAAAATTACACTAAAATGCAACATTTATCTGGTACATTGGTTAATATCCATAATAACGAGCGTATTATTTATAAATATTTCCAGAAATATCTTTTATTTTACAAGAAAAGAAGGGATATTTTGAGAAAATTCAAATTTTAGAAAAATTATCAATTCCCACAAATTTTATGTAGTTTTGTCTATAAAGCAAATAGAACTACTCTGGATACTGGATTCTTGTTTCTGGAAACTAGGTTAATAATACCTGCCAAGAATCCTTTTTATAAGAATCAAGCATCAAGAAACTAAACAGAATATGATTTCCAAAAAAGCCAAATACGCTTTGAAAGCTTTGAAAGTTCTTGCTCGTGAATATGAGAAAGGGCCGTTGTTAATTGCTAATATTGCAGAGTCAGAACACATTCCAAAAAAATTCTTAGAAGCTATTTTATTAGAGCTTCGTAACCACGGTATTTTGCAAAGTCAGAAAGGAAAAGGGGGAGGGTATTACCTTCGTATGCCTCCAGAACAAGTAAGTTTTGCTAAAATCATACGTATTATCGATGGCCCTATTTCACCAACACTATGCGTTTCTTTACATTTTTATGGTAAATGCGACGACTGTGTGAGCGAAGAAGCTTGTTCATTGAGAAATGTAATGGAAAAGTGGAGAGATGCTAACCTAGCGGTTTTGGAAGAAACAACTCTTAGCGACTTAATCAAATAATTATAGAGTTTTAAGCAATCGGTGCTATAGCAATACAAATTTGCCATAGCACCGATTTTTGTTTTGGGGCAATTACCTCTATCTATTTCTTTTTAGAGGCTAGAGCATTTTCAACAGCATTGGTATCGGTTCTTGCTCATAGAATGCTCGATACTCTTAATACAACCAGTTAAAATTATCCACCTGATACCCCCCTTTAATATTCTCGAAATACACGATTGGGAAAAACTGTTTGAAGAATGGAAAATAATCAATAATAGCTATTTATTCTTGGATATAATACCAGTACAAGAGAAAAGGCAGGATTACGTAGCTATTAATACAAGAACAACCCTATACGATATTTCAGGAATAGAAAAAAATCCTGCATAAAATTGTAGCATTGAGATTGGAAGTTATTGAATCATTGATATTTTAGAGACAAATAAAGAATATTATAAGTACTTTTTAACATCACCCAAAAAGATAACTTGTATTAGCCTATATTTCAATACAAATACCAATATGATTGATAGCCATGAAACTAGGAGCATTCAAGAATTAAATCTTTGATAAGCCTAAAAAGACAAAACCCTTAACAAATTGATTGTTAAGGGTTTTTCTTGTGCTATTGTGGTAAAGGGCGGACTCGAACAACATAATCCTATACTTTTTAAAAACATTAAAATACACTGATTATCAAGTACTTACAAAAAAATCCGACAAAAACCGATAAAATCCTATAAAATACGCAAAAAGTGTCCCCCGAATCAATAACCCATTATCACGGTAAATATGCCAATAATTTGCCCCGTCTTTGACTAATCAACCCCTAAACCGTTATCTCAAAGAAATAGGGCGTTTAGTTGGTTTTGATGCCTTAGAAACGATTATCTACACCACAGGAGGAAAACGCATAACTCAACAATTACCCAAATACGAACTTATTACGACGCACATCGCCCGCAGGAGTTTTGCAACGAATCAGTATTTGTTAGGCGTACCAACCATTACCATTATGGAAATGACAGGACACCGCACCGAAAAGGCATTTATGAAGTATATCAAAGTTACCAAACGAGAACACGCCCAGAAAATACGTGAGATTTGGAACAAACAAAAGGAGCATCCGTTTAATAATATTTTGAAAATTGCCAACCCAAAAGGTATCTAATTAGGCAACACTTGTTATATTTGAATAAAAATTGACAACCATGCCAGTATATGAATTTTTAGACGGTATTAAGATAAACGTTTACAGAAATGACCACGTACCGCCACACATTCACGCAAGTATTGGGGAATACGAATCGTTGATTGATATTAAAAAAGTGTCTGAAATGGTTGGAAACTTACCTAAAACGCACCTCCGCAAAGTGTTACTATTCGTGAAAGAGAACCAAGACGACCTTTTGGAAGAATTTTATAATTTGAATCCTAAAATCAAAAGAATATGAACCAGTTAGTTAGAATATCAAAAATATTGAACGTTGAGCCGTTTAAAATTACAGCCCTTTGGAATAATGGAGAAATACGCATCAATGATTTTACCAAGTTTTTTGAGAATTGGAAAGAATCAGAAGACACCCATTTGTTAGGTCTGACAGCGTGGGAGGTGTTTAAAGGTGTAACCGTCACCAACGAACCGCCCCGTACTTTGGAATGGAAAAATTACCCTACAACATTTACTTGGAAAGGGAAAACACAAACCGCCCCTACTGATTTAGACCCCGACACCCTTTATCAAGAAAGTATTTTTGTACGCAGTATTGAACCCTTGCCAATAGGAACAATGCTAAAACAGGTAAGGGAAAAGGCAGGATTGACACAAACAGACGTAGCGATTAATGCAGGAACAACCCGTAATTATATTTCAAGAATAGAAAACGGTAAATCTGATATTCAAGTAGAAACCCTCCACAAGATTGTTGAATTAGGATTGGGTAAACAGTTGCGTATGGAGATTGTATAAATAACCTCCGCCCATTTTCTACATGATTGATTTATGAATGAGTGATTGTATCAAATGGGGAATCGTTGATAATTGATACAGAACCCGATGTTATGGACGTATTGAAAGCTATTGAATTACATAACAAAATGCAAGGCATCTATAAAACAGATTTAACTGTTATTAAGTTGGGAATTGATTTTGAGGAAGAATACATTTAGAAATGATTGTCAAAATACTATTTTAGTTTGTTAGGTGTTACGTTGAAACTTTCTTCATATTTAGGGAGCGTTTTTTGTTTTGGTGGGGTAGCGTTTTGCGACTCCCTTTTTTATTTTATTCAAAAATCAACTTAAAACCTTTCAAGGTGTCCCCCGTGAAAAGACAAAACCCTTAACAAATTGATTGTTAAGGGTTTTTCTTGTGCCATTGTGGTAAAGGGCGGACTCGAACCGCCGACACACGGATTTTCAGTCCGATGCTCTACCAACTGAGCTACTTCACCGTTCTGATTTCCCGTTACATTTTCGTGTTTTGTTCGTGTGTTTCGGGACTGCAAAATTAGAGGATAGATTTTAAAAACCAAAATGTTTTCACAAAAAAAAATAAAAAAAAGTGTAAAATTTTCAAACCAAGGGGCTTTTTATTTGAAAATCAGCAATTTACATCAAAATATTTTTTTGAAAAAAAATGAAAAAAATATAAATAGTATGCTTGCATACTATTTTAGAATTAGCCATCTTTGCAATATACAGTTTATTCAAGAAAAAGGTAAATTTTGGTCTTTGAGAACCTTATATTGGCAGTATTAGAGCATTTTTTGTCCGATACCCTTCCCAATAAGCCCTCTTTGGCCAAGTGTATAACCCAAACATATATCCTATGTATTTCTTACAACAAATTCTATTTCTGCTAGCTTTGGCAACAGCAGGGTATTTTATTACAAAACGCATTAGCATTATCAGAAACACGATTTTGCTGGGTAGAGATGAAAATCGCTATGACCAACCAGAAGAAAGGCGTGCAATGATGCTGAAAATTGCTTTTGGCCAGAAGAAAATGTTTGACAGGCCTATTATTGGCCTACTTCACTTTGTGATATATGCAGGTTTTTTGCTTATCAATGTCGAGGTGCTAGAAATTGTGCTTGATGGTATTTTGGGGACACACCGCCTTTTTGCTCCTTTTTTGGGCGAAACATACGCTGTACTTATTAATTTCTTTGAAACAATGGCTGTGGGTGTACTGCTTGTGTGTATGATTTTCTTGGTTCGTCGTAATATTACTAAAGTAGACCGCCTACAAGCTACTCGTCACCGCGAACTCAATGGCTTTCCTGTAATTGATGGAAATACGATTCTTCTTTCAGAGATTGTCCTCATGGCTTTCTTATTAACAATGAATGCCGCTGACAGCGTTTTACAGAGTCGTGGTGAAGGACATTATCATTTTGTAGGTAATTTCTTCTTTAGTGGCCTTCTAAAGCCTTTATTTGAGGGTTGGAATACGACTGCATTGGTAGTTTACGAAAGAATTGCTTGGTGGTTACATATTTTGGGTATTTTGGGCTTTGCGATTTATGTAACGTATTCTAAACATTTACATATCTTTTTGGCTTTCCCTAATACTTATTTCTCTAACCTCAAATCGAAGGGAGAAATAGCCAATATGCCAGCGGTAACACAGGAAGTACAGATTATGCTAGGTTTGGCTCAACCATCGAGCGACACGCCTACAGAAATAGCTCGCTTTGGTGCAAAGGATATACAAGATTTAACTTGGAAAAACTTAATGGACGCTTACTCTTGCACCGAATGCGGCCGTTGTACCTCTCAGTGTCCAGCCAATTTAACAGGAAAGGTTCTGTCGCCTCGTAAAATTATGATGGATACCCGCGACCGCCTTGAAGAGGTTGGCCGCAATATGGAACTCAACAAAGGAATGTTTGTTGATGATGGAAAATCGCTTTATGGCGATTATATCTCGGCAGAAGAATTACGGGCTTGTACCACTTGCAACGCTTGTGTGCAAGAATGTCCTATCAATATTTCGCCTTTAGACATTATTTTGCAGTTGCGTCGCTACCAAATTATGGAAGAGTCTGATGCACCTGCCTCATGGAACGCTATGTTTTCTAACTTAGAGAACAACCAAGCCCCTTGGAAGTTCTCGCCCGCCGACCGATTTAATTGGGCTGATAAACTAAACGGATAATACCAATGGATTTAATCTTGTTTTTAACAAATTAACACATTCAATTATCATTCATTCAAACACATTTGTAACTTGCTGTTTGTTAGTTTATAGCTTCATAAACGTTGATATATCATGAAAAATAGTTTGAAAGTGATAGCCACCATTATTGTATTAGGCATAGTGCTGTATTATTTAGGCCCTAAGCCCAAAGCCCCACAATTCCAAAATTATTCTTTTGCTTTGCCCAACTCTTTGACTGAACTCGATGCCCAAGTCAAGGCCGAAGAAAAAGCCGAAAAGGGTATTCGTCCAGACAATGAAGCAAGAATTGTTTGGGCCGATTCTATTCAGAAAAAGAAAACGCCATTGGCATTTTTATATATTCATGGTTTTTCGGCAAGCCAAGAAGAAGGCGACCCTGTTCATACCAATATTGCCAAAAAATATGGTGCAAACTTATATTTGGCTCGTTTGGCTGGGCATGGCATAGACCTTGGCGATGCTACTATGCAAAACCTTAGTACCGACGAAATTATTGTTTCGGTAGAAAAAGCCTTGGCAATTACCAAGAAGCTAGGCAATGAGGTTATTATTATTGGTACTTCTTTTGGAGGAGCTTTGACACTGTATTTAGCATCTCACCACCCCGAAATCAAAGCAATAGCCCTATACTCGCCCTGCATCAAAATTTATGATGATAATGCCACTTTGCTAGACAATCATTGGGGCAAAAAAATTGCCACAATGGTAATGGGGTCAGAAATACGTGACTTACAACCCAACAACCCTTTGCATGCTCAATATTGGTCGATGCACTATCATGTTGATGGGTTAATTGCTTTACAAAATTTTTTGACGAATGTTATGATTCCGAGTACCTTCGAGCAGGTAAAATGCCCTACTTTTTTGGGGTATTATTACAAAAATGAAGAAGAACAAGACAAAGTTGTATCGGTGCCTGCTATGCTAAAAATGTACGAAGAATTGGGTGTACCTAATACCCTAAAACGCCAACAGGCCTTTCCTAATGCTGGACATCATGTGATTGGTTCTTACGTACTTTCAAATGATTATGCTAACGTACAAAAAGCAACCGAAGCCTTTTTAGACCAAGTTGTATTGACTCATAATACCAAATAATTATTGTTTTATCAAAAACAATCTTCTTAATTGATTACATAGGCTTGTTGTAAAGAGCCTCAATAAACGCTAAGGAATATGTCACAAGAAATAGAATTTAAAGTGCCCACTATGGCCGAATTAGCCATGAATGGCCAAATGCCCGAGATTCTTTTTTGGGTAGGTTGTGCAGGTTCTTTTGACGACCGCTATAAAAAAGTAACCATTGCTTTTTGCAAAATACTTAATCGTGTGGGTATTAATTTTGCGGTTTTAGGCACAGAAGAATCTTGTACAGGCGACCCTGCCAGAAGAGCAGGCAACGAGTTTCTTTTCCAAATGCAGGCTACCATGAATATTCAGGTATTGGATGGCTATGGTATCAAAAAAATTGTAACAGCTTGCCCGCATTGTTTTAATACACTCAAAAATGAATACCCTGCTCTTGGTGGCAATTATGAAGTAATTCATCATTCCGAGTTTTTACAACAACTTATTAATGACGGTCGTGTCAAAATGACTGAGGGAGGCGAGTTTAAAGGTAAAAAAATCACCTATCATGACTCTTGCTATTTGGGCCGTGCCAACAACGTTTATGAAGCACCAAGAGCTGTTTTAGAGGCCCTCGATGCCGACTTGGTTGAAATGAAACGTTGCCGTACCAAAGGCTTATGCTGTGGTGCTGGTGGAGCTCAGATGTTTAAAGAACCTGAAAAAGGGCAGAAAGATATTAATGTAGAACGTATTGAAGATGCCCTTGAAACAGGAGCGTCGACGATTGCAGTGGCTTGTCCTTTTTGTATGGTTATGATGTCGGATGGGGTAAAAAACAAAGAAAAAGAAGATTCAGTAAAAGTTTATGATTTGGCGGAACTGATTGATGCAAGTATGTAGTTTTAAAAAAGTAACATTAGCTTCGATAAAACTACGTCGATAACTAAATAGGGCTGTCCTATAAATAATAGCTAATTTTACATGATTACGTATCATCTTTAATTTCCGTTTACCATGCTTATATCGTTTGATAATATGCCTTCTTATGCCCGTATATGGGTATATCAGGCCGACAGAAGTTTAACAAGCTCAGAAATTTTGGCTATAGAGCAATATTTGTCAAATCAAGTGGCCGATTGGGCTGCACACGGTGCTCCGTTGGCAGGTTCGTTTCAGGTATTGCACCAGCGTTTTGTTATAGTGGCTGTAGATGAGAAACAAAATGCCGCCTCTGGATGCTCAATCGACGCATCTACTCGTTGGCTTAAAGATTTGGGACAAAACCTAGCTATCAATTTTTTTGACCGCTCAATAGCATATTGGCACAACAACTCCATACAGACTGTTGAAATGCTCAAAATCAAGCCCTTAGTAGCAGAAGGTATAATCACACCCGATACTATTATTTTTAATAACCTAGTAGCCAATATTGATGATTTTCAGGCAAAATGGCAAGTTAAAGCTGGCGATTCGTGGATGGATAGGTATTTTAAAACCGCTACGGCTTAATCAACAACCTTTTATCAATATCTGAACGGGGCTAAGTTTAATAGCCTAATCATCACTTCATCATGGCCGAAAATTTATATATACCAACCACTACTAGCCGTCAAGCTATTTATGAGGCTATCACACCTCAAATCGAAGCATTGATTACGCATGAAACTGATTTGATAGCCAATTTGGCTAATATTTCGGCTGTACTGCGTGAAGCCTTTGGCTTTTTTTGGGTTGGGTTTTATTTAAAAAAAGAAAATCAATTGGTATTAGGGCCTTTTCAAGGGCCTATTGCCTGTACACGAATTAATTTCAATAAAGGAGTTTGCGGACATTGCTACACTACTCAGCAAACTATCATTGTACCCGATGTAGAGGCATTTCCAGGGCATATTGCTTGCTCATCAGCATCAAAATCAGAAATTGTACTTCCTGTTTTTGATAAAAATGGACAAGTATCTATGGTACTCGATGTAGATTCAGACCAGCTCAACGATTTTTCAGACATAGATGCTCAAGGTTTAGAAAAAATCATTGGTATCCTACAAAATACACTTCATTAAGAGGCTAAGGGATATATCTCGACACTCACTAATATTCCTTCTACTGCCTAACGGTTTTCATCAAGTTGTTAGGCAGTTTCTTTTATAACATCCTTTCAATAAGTTCATTACCAACAACACTCTTCTATTCTCGTAATTTTGACAAGATACCCACCCATGAGAAATTTTCGTTTAGAAGGTTATTCCTACTAATCAAACAAAATATCTTTGGTTGATTGCATACAATACCACCTATAAACTCTCAGAAAAAACTATTGTTAGCGGCAATTCTTAGGGTTTAAATTAATACTTTAGGGGTTGAAAAGCTTCTCTAGAAAAGTAGATAGATAACTTCTGCTTCTGAGAGAGTTAAATAGTCAAACAATGAAGACAAATCGTGCATCGCAACAAAAATATCTGCTTAGATAAAAATGCTTTCAATAGGCAATATTTTTAATATATTACCATACAACAAATGACATAGGTAATACAACTGAAGTTGTATCGGAGGGGCTTTCATGATAGGATAAAACCACCATAAACGCTGTTTTGGCAATAGATTGGTAGGAGATTAGAGCTTAAATACTTTATGCCAATATCAAAATTGGTAGGGTAAACCCAATAATATTACCAATAATAGCTACATTTTACACAAGAATTTGGAGACTTATTTGCTTACATTCTAAAAAATGGGTTTCAAAAAGCAAGATTAGAATTGAAAATATATAAAAAAGCGTGTATTGCTCATTACCCATGTTGGTTAATAGAATATTCATCCTGAAAATTATGATAGCCCAAAACTCCCTACAATGACAGAAGTAGAAAAATATATATCGCAATTTGAACCTGATACTCAGGATAAATTAAATGTTCTGCGACAAGTGTTTTTTGAGGTGTTGCCCAACACCGAAGAAAGTATTCGTTATAATATGCCCGCTTTCAAAGTAGGAAAACATCATTTGTATTTTACAGCATACAAAAAGCATATTGGCTTTTATCCCGTTTATGGCTTACCAGAAATTGAAAATGAGGTGGCTTTATATAGGGCTAAAAAAACCAAAGACAGCCTGCATTTTATGCTCGACAAACCCTTGCCTATAGAACTGATAAAAAGTATTATCAAACTGAAGTCACAACTTTAACTAAAAATGGAGATAACCCCTGAACATAACAAACGAATATCAAAAATAACCTTTGCATCTGTTCTTCCTCATTATCTTAGAAAGGTTGAAAAAAAAGGTAGAACTCAGGAAGAATTACAGCAGGTTATAGAGTGGTTGACGGGTTTTGACGAGAGAAAAATCAAAGAACTTGTTGACGAAAAAGTAACCTTTCAAACATTTTTTGAGATGGCTAACATAAATCCAAACGCTAACTTAATTACAGGGGTAATTTGTGGCTATAGGATAGAAGAAATTGAAAACCCAATAACCCGACAAGTTCGGTGTCTCGACAAATTGGTAGACGAATTAGCGAAAGGAAAAAAGATGGAAAAGATTTTGAGAATAGCATAAAAGACTATCGACAAAAGTCTCTTCGCCAGCTAGCAGGAAAAAACTTTTGAGGAAATTTGTTCAAAAAGCCCATAAAATCCTTTCATTCTGAATCATGTTAAAAGATTAGTCCATAAAACCTCTCAAGCTAAAATCAAGCAAAACCAATATACAAATAGGCACTTTGCTACTTTGGATATTGGTCTTGCTTGACAACTCATTATTTCTTGTTATATGGTACTAGGTTGTAGGAAGACCTCACTTTGATTACCTCTGCTATTTTAGCAAATACCAGTTTGGGAATCTCAATGTTATGGTCTACCAGTTTCACATCAAATTCGCTGGTGAGTGTTACTTTTAGGGCATCAATCACGATTTTTCCTTTAAACTCCCTATTTTGAGCTACCCCATGAACGGTTAAAATGCCCTTTGTCGTAACATTGTACGTACCGTTTTTACGATAATCTATCGTCTCCTGTATTTTTCCCTTGAAAGTTGCGGTTGGAAACTTTGTCGATTCCAGATAATTTTCATTAAAATGCTCTTGCATAAGCTTATTCGGGAAATCGAAAGAAGTTATTTTCATACTAACAGCTATTTCGCCTGTTTGGGTATTGATAATAGCACCAACGGTTTTGCTCGTTGCTGTAATATTTTCGATGGGAGTTTCTGAGAAAAAGCTAGTTTCGCCACTTTGTGTAGCATACAACTGTGCAAATGACTGTGCGGAGAACAATAAACATCCGATTACTACTGACAGAAAGATTTTCATGGCCTTGATATTTATATGATGTATCAAACCTACGGCCAAATCCTCATTATAGTTTGTTGAAGCAAAAGCCATTCAGAAGCTTAGTACAGAATGGCTTTTTGCGATATGGCATTGTTATGCTAATTTATCTACTAAAATTTGAGCTATTCTTTCCGAAGTTTTACCGTCCCACAGTGGCGGGACAATACCTTGTTTGGCTTTGCCCGAAAGAATTTCCATAAGTTTTTGGTGTACTGTCTGTGGGTTAAGGTCAGCCAATAATTGATTAGTCCCCAATTCTACTGTTACTGGGCGTTCTGTCGAGTCCCTAAAAGTTAGGCAAGGCACTTTTAAGAATGTAGTTTCTTCCTGAATTCCCCCCGAATCTGTAACAATCACGCTAGCATTTTGCATCAACTGCAAAAATTCTAAGTACCCTTGTGGCTCTGTCAAAACCAACCCTTCTATGGCTTGTATTTTTTCCCACAGGCCTACATTTTTAAGATTGTTGGCCGTACGTGGGTGAATCGGGAATACTACTTTTTTATGAGGGACAGTATTTTCAATAATTGTCAAAATAGCTCCAAGCCCTTCGGCAGTATCTACGTTGGCAGGGCGGTGCATAGTCATTACTACAAACTCATCTTTTGCCAAGCCTAACTCTGTCAATACAGGTGTTTGTTTGGCTTTTTCGAGGTAGTGTACCAACGAATCAATCATGACATTTCCTACAAAAAATACTTTCTCTGCGGGTACTCCTTCATGTCGAAGGTTATCGATCCCCGACTGTTCTGTAATAAATAAAAAATCAGATACGCTGTCAGTCAAAATACGGTTAAGTTCTTCTGGCATTTTTCTATCGCCACTACGCAAGCCCGCCTCCACGTGTGCTACAGGAATATGAAGCTTGATAGCTACCAAAGTACAGGCTAGTGTTGCATTGACATCGCCAACCACCAAGACAAGGTCTGGTTGCTCGGCTAAAATCACTTTTTCAAACTCTATCATTGTACGGGCGGTAACCTCGGTATGTGAGCCACCTCCCACTCCCAAAAAATAATGAGGTTTTGGCATTTGGAGCTGTTCAAAAAACACATCACTCATTTTAGCATCAAAATGCTGACCTGTATGTACAATCTTGGATTCAATCTCAGGATGTTGCTCGAAGGCCCGATGCAATGGTGCTACCTTCATAAAATTGGGTCTAGCCCCTACAATATTAAGAATTTTCAACATAGTATATCTCTCTAGTGATTTTTAGTGATTTTCTCAAAAAAAGCGTAAAAAAATACAAAAACAGGTATCTATTTAAGGAAGTTATACACACAAAATGGCTCTAAACAGAGTTATCCACAAAGTTATCCACATTTTATTGTGGATAAAAATTCACTCCTAGACTACAAAGTTGGTTAAAAAGCATTATTTACCCAATAGCATAGCCTGATAAAGCATCAGGAATTGTTGACAAATAATTTCTTGAGAAAATTCTTGTTCTACTTTCAGTCGGGCTGCTTTTCCTAATGCAAGCCTTAGCTCTGTATTTTCTAACAAATTATGGATTTGTTGGGCTAGTTGAGAAGCATCACCGATAGGCACTAAAATACCATTTATACCATGCTGAATAAGGGCAGTACAACCAGCACAATCACTGGCAACAATAGCCCTTCCTACTGCCGAAGCTTCTAAGAGTACTTTGGGCAAGCCTTCATGATACGATGGCAGTACCACTATATTGGCTTGCTCTAGGTGTTCTCTGACATCTGCCTGAAAACCTAACCAATTCAGGTAATCAGGAATAAGGTTTTGCTGAAGCTCCTCTTCCAAATAAGCACTAGGACTATCGGGATCGAGGCCTCCGATAAGGCTAAAACAAGCTTGGTATTGCCATTTGGGTTGTAGTAAAAGTGCAGCTCGAATAAACTCATCGATACCCTTATCTCGTATCATTCTTGCAATAAGTACTACTTGTAAAGGTGTAAATAGTTCGGGGGTTTCTTGATAATAGGTAGTATCTACCCCAACACCTTTTATGATAGTAAACTGAGATATTGCAAGGCGAATATTTTTTTGAAAGAAAGTAGCATCATTATTATTTTGGAATACAAAATGATGATTGGAGGCCCTAAGTAATGTCTGCAGAAGGCGTAGTAATATTTTTTCAAAACTCCATTTTTTTGACGATAACGACGACCCTAAGCCCGATACGGCATTAATAACGGGAGCTTTCTTTGCCCAAAAATTGGCAATAGAACCCCAAAGAATCAGTTTTATACCAACATGATGAATCAAGTCTGGATGATTTTGTTGGTAAGTTTTCCATAAAAAATATATTACTTTTAGCTCTTCCCAGAGGTTTTTGCCCGAGCGTTTCATTGGTAAATCAATCATCGTAAATCCATACGATTCGATTGTTGAACGATGGCCTGTATCTCGGGTCACAATTGTAACTCGATACCCCTGATGCAAAGTTGCTAAGGCAATGGCAAGGCGATGCGACAAGAAAAACCAGTCGACATTGACAACTAAAAAAAGATGTGGAGATGTAAGATTGCTCATATCAGTAATTTTTTTCGTACCATTTTTGAAAACAAAAAAGACTCCATAACTTGAATGAATAATAACCTGGATAATGAAGCATTGACCTAATAGCATTTTGTAATGGTAAGGCATCGAAAATAGCCTGATTAAGCAAAAAGTCCATCGAGGTCAATCGTAACAACTCGGGCTGAAGCTCATGGCTAAGCCATTGACCAACAGGAACTTCAAAGCCGTGTTTGGGCAAATTAAAAAAACCTGAAGGAAGCCTATCAGCAAAGGTTTCTTTCAAGATCCGCTTATGTTTTCCCTGATAAATCAAATAGTCATCGGGTAGCTGATGGGTAAATTCCCAGAGGGATTTAGCCAAAAAAGGCGATCGGCATTCGAGCGAAGCCATCATGCTAGTTCTGTCTACTTTGGTAAGCATATCGCCTTCCAAGGCAATACTTTTGTCCCAATAACGAGCCTGTTGTAAAACCGAATACGGCGAATATTCAGATAGCTGTTGGGACAAAAACAAGGAAGGAATATGCCAGTTAGATTTTAAAATACTTGACAGAACTAAAGGCGAAAAACCTAATGTACCCACCTGTAGAATATCTTCTTGGGAAGAGCCTCCAACAGCTTCAAGAAATCTATGGAGTTTTCCACGAAAAGGGAGTTGGCTCAAAAAGGATTTTAGTCTACGATGATATTTTTCTGAAGATATAATTTGCCGATACTTCGCTCCATAGTAAGGCATAGCATAACGGTTATACCCCCCAAATACTTCGTCGGCTCCATCGCCTGTTAAGGCCACTTTTACATATTGGCGGGTATTTTTAGCTAAAAAATAGCTCGGCAAAGCCGATGAATCGGCAAAAGGTTCGTCAAAATGCAGAATAACCTCTTCGATTTCCTCGGCCAACTGCCGATACGTCAATACAAAACAATGGTGCTGTGTTCCTAAATAATTGGCTACTTGTTGAGCTCTTTTCGACTCATCAAAATGTGGATTCTCAAAACCCACCGAAAAGGTTTTGATAGATGCTTTATGAGGGCGGTTTGCCTGTGCAATACTCGCTACGATACTGGAATCTACGCCTCCACTCAAATATACTCCTAGTGGTACATCGGCTTGTAATTGCTGTGTTATGCTTTCGGTTACTAATGTTTGTATTTGCTTTTGGGCTTGGCTATAGGTTAAATCATGAGCAACAGCAGACGAAAATGCCCAATAGGCTACCTTTTTATACTGCATGAGGGTGGTGTCTAGCTGTAAATAATGGGCAGGTTCGAGCTTTGCTATGCTTTGGTATATACTAAAAGGAGCAGGAATAAAAGTAAGACTAAAATACAAATAAAGAGCTTCGGGATTTATAGGAGGTAGCTCGCCCAATAATTCTTGATAGGCATATTTCAGCGATTTTAGTTCACTAGCCCATATACAGCATTGTTTACCAATTGTATAATACAAAGGTTTTTCGCCATTTATGTCTCTGGCCAAATAGAGTTGCTTAGTATTTTGGTCGTACAAAGAAAAAGCAAACATTCCTTCAAGATGTTGGCAAACGGCTATTCCCCAGTATTTGAACCCCTGAATAATAACTTCAGTATCTGATTCTGTAACAAATGACAACCCTTTGCTTTGTAAAAATTTCTTGAGATATTGATAGTTGTATATTTCTCCATTGAACACCAACGCCAGATTATCTATGAGCATGGGTTGATACCCAGTGTTTATATCAACAATAGCAAGGCGTTGCATTCCCATAGCAAGGTTTTGAGACGATGCCACCCAAGTACCATTATCGTCAGGGCCACGATGGTGTACAAGGCGATTCATTTGCTGAATAATACGGCGGGGTTCGAGAATAGGTTGTAACGAAACAACTCCATTGATACCACACATAGATATTGTATTTTGATTTTATATAATAGATTGATGTAGCTGATCATACTGTTGAGCAACTTTTTCCATAGAAAAAAAATGCTCGACTCGAAAACGCAAAGCTTTTTTTATCCTTTTTTGTTCTATTCCTTTATATCCCAACACCTTTTTCCATGTATAAGCTAAAGCTGTAGGATTTTTACAGGGAACAATCAATTCATTATTCCCCAACAATAATGCAGCATCGCCTGCATTGGTACTTACACAGAGTACCTCAGATGCCATTGCCTCGCCAAGTATATTAGGGAAACCTTCTGAATATGAAGAAAGTGTACATATACTGAGCTGACAAAGAATTGAATTAACATGGGGTTGCTCGCCTAATAATATAAAAGTGGACAGCAGATTGGCCTCAGATAACCACTGAATCAAGGTAGTATTGGATGAATCGCACGCTTTGCCACACAAAACAAACAGTGCTTCGGGGTAAAACTCTATAAATATTTGGGCAGCTTGAATAAAGGTTTGATGATCTTTTTCAGGTGAAAAACGGGCAATCAAACCTATAATAATTTTATTTCTGGGTAATACAAGATTACTGTCATGAGTAATGGTAGTTTTCTCAAAGCCATTGGGTATTACTTTTATGGGTTGTCTAAAGCCTATTGCTCGATGCTCTAAAGCCCCTTTTTCAGAACAGGAAATAATATGATGTGGCAATATGGAAGAGAGATATTTGCACAGATATACCACAAACCAAAGCTTTTGGGTTTGAACACCACTTAGGGTATTTCTTAGATTCCAAATCACACGAGAACGTGGCCACAAACACAAGGAAGCCAAACCGCCTAAAATATGGGCATGATACAGCCACGTATGTATAATCTGTGGCCGCAGAATTCGTAATTGCTTGATTAAGTACCATAAAGCTAATGGACTCATAGTAGTACGAGAAAAAGGCAAAATATAAACCTCTACGCCGATTTCTCGGAACTTCGTTGCTAATTGGCTTTCATCAATCAGCGATATTACACTAATATCATACTGTTCTTTTAGGCTGTATTTTACCAGTTTATAAAGCATTGTTTCTGCACCTCCCAAGCCTAAGCTTGTGATAATGTAGGTGATTTTTATTTTCATCAAAAAGGTGTTTAACGGGCTATTTCAAGTAGCATTTCTTGGTAAAGTTTAATAATCTGCGTTAAGGCAAAGCGTTCGGAAGTTAATTTTTGAATAGCCTCTTTATTAAATCGAGTACGCAAGGCTTCTTCAATGGTATCACCAAAACCTTTTATATCGTTGTTGGGTACTAAAAAACCATTGAGCCTTTTCAAGATGATTTCACTAGTACCACCTGGCACATCAAAAGCTACCGCTGGTATACCACAGGCGTTGGCTTCGAGCAGGGCATTGGGATAACCCTCCGTAAACGACCCTTGCAAAAAAAGAGTAGCACGAGCCAAATACTGAAAAGGGTTGGTACAATGCCCCAGTAGCTTTACTTTTTCGTTTAGTTGGTATTTTTTTACTGTTTGCTCTATCCTCTGCCTTTCTGTACCTTCTCCAATAATGAGATATAAAAAGGGGATTTCTAACAAAGCTAAAGCTTTCAAAAGGCGTAAATGCCCCTTCACTGGATGAAGCCGACCTACTGTAATAAAAATAGGAACATTGGGCAAGGTTATTGGTATAGGAACTTGTTGAGATTGCCGAATCATATTGGTATCCACGGGATTGTGGATAACTTGTATTTTGTTGGGGTTTATACCAAAATATTGAATTAAATGTTGCTCCATATACACCGACTGTGCAACAAGGAGGTCTAATCGAGGATAAAATAGTCGCATGAGCCATTTATTCAAAAAGGATTGGGTGTACTGTCCAATACTAGACTCCCGTGCTACGACATAGGTATCAGCTGGCAAAAATGGTCGGAATAGTGATAGTATTTTGTTGAAATCAAGGCTTGAAAAAATGATTTGTGGTTTTGTCCGATATATTACCCGAAACAACCTGAACACCACATACCTAATTTTTGATTTATGCAAAAAAACAACCTTCACACCTGTATTATACACCGAATATGCAGCGTTTTGATTGGTCATTACTACCAGCGTAATATCAAATATCTGAGTAGGTAAATGATTAACAAGGTTTAGGACAACCCTTTCTGTGCCTCCGCTAGCAAGGCTTGGTAATACAAACATTATTTTGAGACGAGCCTTCATTTCATCCACATTTCGTACCAAAGTTGAAATTGTAGCGTATTCCATAAGTTGTTAGGATTAGTTATTTGCCCTTTCATAAAAGCCTGTTTATGACGTAGTATTTGAGTAGTATTTAACAACTGGTGCTTGTTTAGGGTATCTTGGTTGATATAATCTTCTACCATAGCTTTAAAACTTCCTCGTAGCCATTGGCTCAGAGGAATACTAAACCCTTTTTTGGGGCGATTCATTAGCTCAATGGGCAAATATTGATGCGTTATTTTTTTTAGTAAGTATTTACTTGTGTGGTGTTGTACTTTGATATTGCTAGGAATTTTTGTTAAAAGTTCAACTAACTGGTGGTCGAGCAGTGGTTCACGGGCTTCAAGGCCAACGCTCATGGTAGCCCTATCTACCTTCACCATAATATTGTCGGTTAAATAGCTTTTATAATCTAGTAAAAGCATATTGTTAAAACCATCAATAGCATTTTGGGGATGAGTTTCAAAAATATTCTGACTCAAGAAAAAATGCCCCTGAACCCATTGGCGTACTTGTCGCTCTGTTTGATTTTGGCTAATAAGCTTCATGATAGAGGTATGCCTATTATCTGACTGAAGTATAGCCAGAAGCTTATCTATTTTGTGAGACGAGTAAGGAAAGAGCAATAGCCATTGGGCTACTATTTGTCGTATTTTTTGTGGGAAATAAGCACAAACCTGATGAATCTTTTGTGAGTATAAATATTTATTATATCCTCCAAAAACCTCATCGCCTCCGTCTGCCGACAAGGCAACTTTGATAGATGCACCAGCAAAACGACTTAGTAAAATACAGGGAATTGCCGAGCTATCACCAAAGGGTTCATCATAGATATAAGGTAAGGTCGGCAAAATGGCTTGAGCTTCTTTTTCGGTACAAACACATACCCTATGCCGAATACCAATATGCTGTGCGATTTTGGAGGCATAAACAGATTCATCAAACAACTTTTCCTCAAATCCTATGCTAAAAGCTTGTATATCGGTATGTTTGGGGGCTAGCAACTGGCCTACAAGCGAACTATCGTAACCTCCACTCAAAAAAATACCCACAGGGACATCCGATACCATTCTGTATTGGCAGGCCGTTTGTAGTGTACTTTCGATTTGTGTAAGTAACTCTTCTTCACCCAAATTATCTGGCGATACAATAGCAAACTGCTCGGGATTCCAGTATTCAGATACCTGCTGCGTTTTTGTAAATAGGTCAAAAGTGCGTATCTCTCCAGCATTTATTTTAAACGTATTTTCAAAAATAGTATCAGGAGCAAGTATATAGCCATACTGAAAAAAACAAGCAAGAGCCGACACATTAATCTTTTTCTGAAAAGTAGGATACTCATGAAAAGCCTTTAGTTCTGAGGCAAAAAGCAATACCTTACCTTGCTGATATATGTACAAAGGCTTTGTTCCGGCTCGGTCACGAGCCATATATAGGGTATGTGTACGTTGGTTGTACAATACAAAAGCAAACATTCCTCGTAATTGAGGCAAGGCTCTTGTACCCCAACAATCAAAAGCTTTTATCAACACCTCTGTATCTGTGTCCGACTCGAATTTATACCCCAATGTAGAGAGTTCATGGCGTATTGCCCGAAAATTGTAGATTTCGCCATTAAAAACCAAAAGCCAATCTTGAAAACAATAAGGTTGTTTTCCCTGCTGAGAAATATCCAAAATAGCTAATCTATGATGCCCCAAACCTATTTGGTAATAGTGATTTTGACTAAAATATTCGTCCGAAGTATCTGGCCCTCGATGCTTTAAGCGAGCATTCATCCGATGCAACATCAGTTGGTCTGAGCTAAGTGAATAGTCTATAAACCCTGCAAATCCACACATACAGCTATAAAGGTTTGGATATTTTTGAATTAACCTGACCAACTACACCAGCACTAAACCACGACAGCACCAGCACTACCAGAGCAAATAATACAACTCTTTTTTGTAAATAAATCTGAAAAAACAAGTTGTTGCGATGAATATAAAAAGCCCAAATAGTAAAAAAAATGGCTGTACAAATCATAGCAAATCCTTGTGTTTTTTTGAAAACCAAACAACCCAATACAATCATGATATGATAAAAAATCACAAAAAACACCAGCATAATCCACCCGCCGCTAGCCCAAACATCGCCCCAAATATTATAAGCAATACCATATTCTAAATCGGGAAAAATATCTTTTTGAGTTAAATAATGGCTTGATGTTGACATTCCCAGCCAGTCGCCTCCTACTATTAGCTGAGACACAATATCGACAGGGTGATAAAAATCTGTTTCGATACCCAAACGTAGCGTTTCGGCCAAGTTGGCTTGAATACCCGCAGGCTCACCTACCACAAAGGCATGAAAAAGTACATCTGTCCAAGAAGGGTATATTTCAGAAAATAAATCAAGTCTATTGGCCTGAATCAGGGGTAATAGTAGTTTCAACACAAAAAAGCTCATAAAGAAAAACAGAAGGATAAAGCCTTTTAAGAGATGTGTGGTGGTTCTGAAATAACGAGCAAGTACATATTTTTTGCGAGCCATGGTTATACACAATCCTGCAATTAAGGTAAAAACCGAGGACGAACGATTGCCCCCCAAAAGCATATCCGATAATAACAATACAATGGCACAGCCCAAATAGATTTTGTACCTACCTTCAAAAGCAACTAAGGCCAAAAACATAGCCCCCATCGACCACATGATATTCCAGCGGTCGGCCTGATGGCTCAAGATTTCTTGTAACTGCCCTTTACTAATATTTTCTCTATCAAAATATAGTTCAGGAAACCTCCAAAGCGACATTCCAAAACCTATCAAGGCAATAGCACAACTCCAAAAAGCAATATGCTCGTTTCTGGGAATGTAAAATACAATAGCTTTATCTTGAAAAAAATAGTCATACAGCACTACAGAAAGCAAATTTCCTAACAAAACTACATCGTACACCCAATAGCACTTTTCGTAAAGAGGTACTGTTTCGTCGGTATCATAAGGGTTAATCACCAAACCCGAATACCCAGGAATAAAGTAAATCACCGCACTAAAAAAAGAAAGTGTAAAAAAGTCGATGAACCGCAATTGAAAAGTATAATAAACAAGCCCCCATAAGCTCAATAGATAAAAGAGGTATCTGGCAATATCATAAAGCATAAGTATTGTTTGTTGGTAGACAACTATTCTTTTAAAAACGGGTGAATAATAATGATTGCCGCCACGCCTGCCTAATCAGTACCATAATAGGCCGCATAGATCGAAAACAGCTATTGCTCAATAATCCCGAAAATGTATAAGAAAATACAGAGGCTAGCACCGCTCCAGATACCCCCCATTGGGGTACAAAAAGAAAATTGAGTCCTATATTGAGTAAAGTACTTATCCCATTAATCAGAATCATATAATAACTAAGATTATGCAAATAAATAAAAGCATTTCGGGCAGTATCCAGACAAACAAATAACAAACAAACCGATAACCCCAATAGCAAATAACCGATGTCGCCAAAGGTAGAGCCATAAAGTATTTCCCCAATAAAGGGACTTAAAATAGCTATAATCAAGGCTACACTATAAAAGCACCAAAAGCATATTTTAAACAACAAAATCATACTTGTGTCGAAGGCTACGGCATTCTTTTTCTTGGCTTCGATAATGCTTGGATAATAGCTCGTAAACAATAGCATCGGCACAAAATACCAAACCTCGATTAGCTTGACGGCAGCATTATATTTACCTAAATCGCTAAAAGATGTGTATTGTGCCAATATGAGCTGGTCAACCTTCAGGTACAATATTCCCAATATTTTAGCACAAAAAACTGGTAACGATTGTCTTATCAAACTTTTGGCAATACTCACCGAAAACCTCCACCGAATCATACTAATTCCCTGCTGATGTGCAAGAAAAAAGTAAGCAATAGGTAATGAAGCACTAGCCAGTCCATTCAATACCAAAAAGCTGTACAAATCTGTAGAAGAATAATAAGCAGCTAGCAGTTTAATGGTATTGATAAATACAGTAGTCAGTGTATTGATTTGGGCTATTTTTTGAGGTATTTTTCGGGCATCAAAATAAAAATATACTACGTGCAAAGGCGTATAAAAAAACATACAACCATAAATACCGATGTAATGCCATTGTTCTGTATTAAAATGCCCAAAAACAACATAACATCCCAAACAAATACCATAAGCCATAATAGAGCAGCCTACCGAAATAACCCATGCCGAACCCAGTATTTGTAGGGTATTTTCTGGATACAATACAAGCTCTTTTATCACAATATCTTTGAGCCAAATCCCAGCAATCACACCAAAAATGGCTGTATAAGCCATTACGTAGCTTAACTCTCCTAGCTTGGTAGCACCTAATAAACGAACTAAAACAATATTACTTAGCAGTGAAACCAATAACTGTAATACCTGCCATATAAAATACGTAGATAAACGAGCTTGTAACAAGCCCTGAATGAAAGCCCTAAGCTTGGTCATTTTACCAAAAGCTAGGCATTTATGGGTAATTGTGTATATCTAGCCAAGTCTCTATCCTGATACCATACAATAGTTCGTTTTAATCCTTCCTCAAAAAGTACCTCAGGCATATAATTAAGGATATTCTTGGCTTCGCTTATATCAGCTTTACTGTTTTCAATATCGCCTGTGCGTGTTTGGGCATAAACAGGTTGAATATTCTTCTGACAGAAATAATTAATATTCTTCCAGAGTGTATTCACCGAAACGCTTTGGTTGCAAGCAATATTAATGGTCTTTAATGTATTGCTTTGGGTTTTGGTAAAAAGGGCTTTTATATTGGCCTGAATCACATTGTCGATATAGGTAAAATCACGAGTTTGCTCGCCTGTACCATGAATAATCGCAGGCTGATTATTGAGAATAGACTGAATAAAATGAGGAATTACAGGAGGATAAAGCCCCTCTGTGTTTTGTCGTGGCCCAAATACATTAAAATAGCGTAACCCTAAAATATCAAGCTGATGTGTTCTGGAAAATAAGTCGGCATAAATCTCATTAATCAATTTTGAAGCGGCATAAGGCGAAAGTACCTCCCCTTTATCTTGTTCTTGCTTGATATTGTTTCGGCTATTTCCATACACAGATGATGATGAAGCGTATACCATCTTTTTTACTTGTGTAGGAGCATTTATCATTGCTGTCATCAAATTCATAAATCCTGTCACATTTACGGTATGGGTTGCATGAGGATCTTTCAATGACCTTGGTACAGAGTTTAGGGCTGCTTGATGAAGTACATAATCAACGCCATCAAAGGCTTGCTGACATGTGGCTAAATCACAAATATCGCCCTTTATAAAAGTAAAATTGGGGTATTCTAAAAAAGATTGGATATTCTGAAGTGAACCCGTAGAGAGGTTGTCTAACACCACCACTCGATGAGCCTGATGTGATAGTAAAAACTCTACAAGATGAGAGCCAATAAAACCAGCTCCGCCAGTAACCAAAAAAGTATTTTGACGGATAAGGTCGCAATAGAACGTTGTTAAACTCATGGTTAAGGGTAGTTATTAAAATGATTATAGATTTTTAGAACATGTAAAAACAACTTGTGTACTCTTAGCTGCATATAAGTTAACAAAACTATAGGAAAAAACAATATTTTTTCTTTTTTTATTAATAATTTATTAAAAAGTAATGCAAGATGAAATTGATGAGTAAAAAAAGCCCGCAACAAATACTTTCCTATACGCACCTGCAGGGCTCGGTTTTCGGTATCAGTACGATTAAGGCTTAACGCTTTTCTGCAAACCAAGTAGGCAGAATATAAGAGAGGATTATTGATTTGATTAAAACGTGATGAAGCCGAATTGTTGACAATACGCACTATAGTAAGCACTTGGTCTTGATATTGATATTCCCAATCACGAGCTGAGCGAACCCAAAAGTCAAAATCTTCGTATGCAAGACTTTCATCATAACCTCCTAACTGCTCTAATACGCCTCTTTTTATCATCATAGATGGAGCTGCAAAAAATGACTTTTTTAGCAAATCACAATAAATGTCACCACTAGGAGGACTTACTTTCTTTTTTAGCGGAAAATGATATTTTATGAACCCTCCTTTATTATTTATATACATTACATTACTATAAATAACCCCAACTTGTGGGCGAGTTTTCATCAAGTATTCTACTTGTAAGCTGATTCGTTGAGGTAATAATATGTCATCGGCCGAAAAGTCTATGATATACTCGCCATGCGATTGGTAAAAAGCCTCATTGAACGACCTGCATATTCCTTGGTTCTTATGATGTAATATAGCCTGTATCTGAGGATGTTTCTGACAAAAAGATTGGATAATTTGAGGACTGTTATCGGTACTAGCATCATCCACAACAAATATTTCGAGTTGTGGATAATGCTGGTTTATGATAGATTGTAGTGCTTTTTCTACAAATAATTCGTGGTTGAAACAGGTGCAAATTACTGTAACTACCGGATAGCTCACAGGCATAATTTGTTGAGGAGAGAACTGTATTTAGCAACTAGCTATGGATTCATTACAAATGAGTATTTTATTCAATATGCTCACTATTTTGTACACTTACCCAAGTTAATATATCTCGAATCTTTGGGTATATCAATTAAACAATTTTGACAAATTAAGACTTTTAAAGAAGATATACATTACACTAATAATACCTCCTAATATCACAAATGCCATTACTAATACCGAACGTTTGGGTTCGCTTTTCTTCAAGGGAATCTGAGCTGGTTCTAAAATCTTAAAAACAGGCGTTTCTCTATGAATCTTCACCTTAGATTCTTCTAGTTGCTTGGTTAGCTCAGAGTACAGATTGTACGACAGGTCTACTTCATACTGGAGTTTTTTGCCTTCATCACGGGTTACGTTCAAAAACACCGCTCTATTTCTGTCCTGATAATTAGAATAATTAAACAACGCACTATCGTATCTTTTCTTGGCTTCTTGTACCCGGGCTTGTAAAAAAACCACATCGTTTTTGGTTTTTTCGGTACGATACCCAATAACATATTTGGTCAGATAGTCTTGCGAAAACTTCACTAACGACGCTGCTACAATAGGGTCGGGCATTTTGGCACTCATACTAATTACCCCCGATTTTTTATCTAATGATGCAGTGATTTTTTCTTTTAAATCTGCCAATGATAGCAATTGTTGTTTGTTGAGCAACAAGGTTTCATTGGGAGCTTCTTTGGGATTAATTTTAAATAAATCGCTATCGGATTCCCCAAAAAGTTTGTAGCTAATAGTTTCTTTTCGCAATTTTTCGAGGTATTCTGAAAGAACTAGCGTTTTTTGTTCTTTTGCCACAAAAACCTTCAATTGGAGGGCATCCATCAAAAATGGTGTACTTTGCAAAATATTAGGATACAAATCAGGGCGAATAGCCTCGGTTGAACTCAAGCTACTTAAATCAACACCTGCCAAGCCAGCCAACGATTTGAATTTACTAAGACCTCCTATATCTTTTGAATCTAATTCTGGCAAAATTTTCACTTCGGAGGTATATAAATTTGGTAGGCTAAGGGCATATACAGCCCCCACCACTGCAAAAACAAAGCTCGTGATAAGTATAATCCATTTACCTTTAATAATGGATTGCACTATTTCAGACAAGTCTATTGTCAATTCTTTTTCTTGGGGCTTTCGCCCTTGTAAATTCTGTGCTTCCAATTGTCTGAGAATTTTCTTATTTCACGGTATTGATGATATTCACGATAATATAGGCCAAGGAACTAATCGCTCCTAGAATGGCAATACGCTCGCCTGTAGAAAGTTTAGAACCACTTTCTTTGGGCGAAGACGGCACTATAATCTCTGCACCGGGTTCTACACTTGGATAACTTTTAAAAACAAAAAACTTACGTGTTCTGTCAGATAAACCGTTGGCGTATTTTACAAAAATTCTACCTTTAACGGCATTTTCGGTAAGCCCCCCAGCCTGTGCCAAATAATCACGTACACCCAACCCCTCACGATAGGCCACTGAAACAGGATTGAGTAATTCACCCGACAATTTCACCGTTTCGAGGCGGCGAGGAATCATCAATTTATCGCCATCTATTAGTAATAAATTTTCTGATTTTTCAGGTTGTTTCAAAATAATATCTAAGTCGATAGCCACAATAGCGGTATCTCGTTGAAATGTTGCTCCTTTTGGAAAAGCCCCATTTTTTAATCCACCAGCCAAACGAATAATATCGGTAATGCGTTGTGTTTTGTCTTTGATAGTATAAGTACCCGGATACGCCACTTCGCCTTCTACAAATACCGTTTTTTGTTCCTCATATCTTGGCGATTTGCGTATATTAAGCTTATCGAAAGGCTGTAGTACATAATTGGCTGCATTGGCTGCAAGTTTCAACTCTTTATCTATATCAAAAACAATAATACGAACATTTTGGCCTGAGGCTAAATCAAGGGTATCGTCTTTTACCCTTCTCGACAACTCTAACTTAGCATAACTTGCCCCTTCGGTAAATCCTTTTGCCAATAAAATCAAATCGGCTACGGTCATTCCCTCGATATAGTCAAAGTTTCCAGCATTATTTACTTCGCCATCGATACGTACAATGCGTTTTTCTTTCAAGCCAAGCACCGAAAATATCGTTAGGTGGTCTTCTCGTTTGAGCGGAATGTCATCTATTACCCCAGTCATCAATTGGTTGAGGTCGATACCCACAAGTTCAAACTCATCATTATCTTTTTGTCTTTTGAGGGTTGCTCTATTTTTAAAAGCGTCAGGTTTAAGTCCTTCGGCAATTTTAATCAATTCTTTTACGGTTGAAACACCTTTTTCTAAAGCGTATTCGCCTGGACGAAATACAGAACCCGATATTTTCACTCGATTTTCGTAACGCTCAAGAATTGTTCCAATCGTATATTTATCACCGCTTTTAGGAATAAAAGTGGCCACTTCTTCCTGAGCAACATTGATAAGTTTTAATTCTTTGGCCGTATTTCTTTTGAGTTGGATAGCATAAGTATATGCTTTGTCGGTAAATCCTCCTGCAAAACGGAGAATATCCTTGAGGGTTTCGCCTTTTTCTACTTCAAAAATAAAAGGTCGTTTTACTTCGCCCGACAATTCTACTCGGGTATCATAATCGGCAATTCTGATTACGTCTTGGTCTTGTAAACGAACATTATCTTTTTGGTCGGCACGAAGCAAGAAATCATATAAATCGAGGATTCTCACTACTTTGTTATCACGAATCAAGCGGATATTACGATAAGAGCCGTTTTCGGAAGGGCCACCAGCCATATACAAGGCATTGAAAAGTGTTGCCAAAGATGATACCGTATAAGAACCCGCACGAGCTACTTCGCCCGTTATAGTAACCTTGATACTACGCACATTCCCAAGGGTTATTTGAGCCGACACACCACTTCCTGCTACATTAATACCTTGGTATAATTGACGTAAACGTGCTACTATACGCTCGGATGCGGCTTCAATAGTAAGGCCATTGACATAAATAGGACTCAAATTCAGGATTCTTACTGTACCTTCAGGGCTAATTTTTAGCTTATAATTGTCTAAAGCATTGCCAAAAATATCGACATTCAGTTCGTCATCGGGGCCAAGTTGATAATTTCGTGGCGTAGGAATACGTAGGTCGGGCTCAAAGGTGAGGCTTTCTTTACTAAAAAGTGATGCTCCAAACACCTTTGTTTTTTTTACGAGAACACTATCCTTTTTGTTGGTATCGGTAGAATCGGTAAATGTCACTTTCGAGAGTTTAGTACCTTTTTGGGCTCGACCAGCAATAGGTTTTTCCTCCAAAATTTCAGACTGATTTGTTTTTTTACCCTCTTCTTGCTTTATTTTTTCGATTCTTTCACGCATTTTAGCTACATCGGCGGGGGTAAAACCCTGTAATATAGCGGCTTTTTCTATCTGGCTTTCAGACATACCGCTAGATTGAGCTTTTTGAATAAAAGCTTTTACCTGTTCATCGGTCAAATCTTCTACCTTCTGTTTTTGTCCAAAAGAAGACCATGAAATTAATAAGCTAAATAGTACAAAAAAAAGTACTTGAGAAGGGTTATGGGTTGCCGAGCGTTTTTGAAGTCTCAGAGTGTTTAGGAATGGTAAATTCATTTTAGTGTCGCTTCAATGCCACTTTGGTTAGATAAATGACTGATAAGGTTAGTATTGACAGGTGAGTTACAAAAATACAAAGAAATACTATACCTTCATATCAGGTATAGTATTCTAGTTATCTAACGGTTAAAGACGTTGCATTAATTTAACAACCATTTGGTCTTTCCATGCCCGGAAAGTACCAGCAATGATATGCTCACGAGCTTGTCCAACCAACCACAAATAAAAGGTAAGATTATGTACACTGGCAATCATAGCACCCAATATTTCTTCGGCTTTTACCAAGTGACGAAGATAAGCTTTGGTATAAAAATTACTGTTGTAGCTATCCAAGCCTGGGTCTATAGGAGAGTAATCATCTTTCCATTTTTCATTTTTGATATTGATGATTCCTTCTGTAGTAAATAACATTCCGTTGCGGGCATTGCGAGTAGGCATTACACAGTCGAACATATCTATTCCTAAACCTATTCCTTCCAAAATATTGGCAGGTGTGCCTACTCCCATCAAATACCGAGGCTTGTCTTTTGGCAAAATATCGGTTACCATATCGGTCATTTCATACATCATTTCGGCGGGTTCGCCTACCGAAAGCCCACCAATGGCATTGCCTTCACGCTCGAAGCTAGCAATAACTTCGGCCGACTTCACCCTCAAATCTTTATAAACACTGCCTTGTACAATTGGGAATAAAGTTTGCTGATAGCCATATTTAGGCTCGGTAGCATCAAAATGTTCACAGCAGCGTTTTAGCCAACGGTGCGTCATTTCCATCGACTCGCGAGCATAGCCATATTCGCAGGGGTAGGGCGTACATTCATCAAATGCCATAATAATATCGGCACCGATGGTTCGCTGAATATCCATTACTTTTTCTGGGGTAAAAATATGCTTTGAGCCATCAATATGTGACTTAAAAGTTACGCCTTCTTCTTTGATTTTGCGACCAGTACCCGCCAAAGAATATACCTGATAGCCTCCAGAGTCGGTGAGGATGGGTTTGTCCCAGCCATTAAACTTATGCAAGCCACCAGCCTTTTCCAAAATGTCTAATCCCGGACGCAAATACAAGTGATAGGTATTCCCCAAAATAATTTGGGCTTTAATATCATCTTTGAGTTCTCGCTGATGCACCGCCTTTACCGACCCTGCTGTGCCTACAGGCATAAAAATTGGTGTTTGTATCTGTCCGTGGTCTGTTTGAATGACACCCGCCCTAGCTTTACTATTGGGGTCGGTGTTATGTATGTCAAATGTCATAATACTATCTTGGGAAATTAGCGTTTTTCTTAATCTAAATGTTTTCTTTGTCGAAAAGCCTGCAAAGTTACCAAAAACTAGACACTTATCAGCACTCACTACTTAGGAATCACTATCTTTGCGTTTTCAAAAACACAAACAGTTTGTTTCGCTTTGATACCATTTTTACTTATCATCTTTTTATTGGCTCTAGGTATTCAGTTATTTTATATCATTTTTGTTTTAGCGAAAATCAATAAATATCCGAACCTCGAAGAAGAGCCACCTGCAAAACTTCCTGCTGTATCAATTATTGTGTGTAGCTGGAATGAGTTATCGAATTTGCAAGAACTCATCCCTTTGCTCAACTCACAAAATTACCCAACCTTTGAAGTAATTATTGTGGATGACCGCTCGCACGATGGCACTTACGATTACCTTTTAACTGAAAGCCATTGTTTTGAAAAAGTCCGTTTTTTGAGAATCGAACACCCCCCCGAACACCTTTCGCCTAAAAAATATGCTTTGACATTGGGTATAAAATCGGCCAAATATGAGGTAATACTACTGACCGATGCCGACTGCCGCCCTCAATCAGCTCTTTGGATTCAGGGAATGGCACAGCTACTAAATGCTCAAAAAGATATTGTACTGGGTTTTTCGCCTTATTTTTCCAGCAAAGGTTTTCTGAATAAACTGATTCGATACGAAACCTTTTTGACAGCTCTACAGTATTTCTCATTTGCTCTTTATGGAATGCCATATATGGGCGTGGGGCGTAATTTGATGTATCGCAAATCGTTATTTTTTAATAATCGAGGGTTTGCCAAACATACCAATATCCTTGGGGGCGACGATGATTTGTTTATGAACGAAGTTGCCAATGTACATAATACAGCGGTATGTCTTGAGCCCGAAACATTTATGTATTCTATACCGAAAGAGACATGGCAAGACTGGTATCGCCAAAAAACAAGGCATATCTCTGTGAGTAAATACTATAAAAAAGAAAATAAAATAGCACTAGGGCTTTTGGCTAGTTCCCAAATTCTTTTCTGGCTGTCGCTCATAGCTTTAATTCCTTTTGTATTTTTTGACTTATTAAAATACTGGATAATAGGGTTATTCTTGTTACGACTGATTGTCCACTGGGTAGTATTGGCCAGTGCCAACAAACTATTAGACCGTACGATTTCAACAATAAGTATCCCTTGTTGGGATTTTCTGATAACAGGCTATTACTTATGGATGGGGCTCAACAATATTGTACCAAAGCGTAGAAAAATGCGTTGGAAATAAGTAATTTGACATATTAAAAACAACCAATAATTAAGCATCATGACTAACGATTCAAGTTTGATAGAAAAATATTTTCCCCAACTTACCGACAAACAAAAACAGCAATTTGCTCAATTAGGCGAGTTATATCGCCACTGGAACGAGCAAATTAATGTTATTTCACGCCAAGACATCGACAATATCTATGAAAAACATATCTTACATTCTTTAGGAATAGCGAAGGTGGTCAATTTCAAGGATTTTAGCGAAATACTAGATGTTGGTACAGGGGGTGGCTTTCCGGGTATTCCATTGGCTATATTATTTCCGTATTGTCAGTTTCATTTAATTGATAGCATTGGCAAAAAAATCAAGGTTGTTCAAGAAGTATCAGCAGCCTTAGGTTTAGAAAATGTAAAAGCCGAACAAATCAGAGCCGAACAAGTAGATGGCGAATACGACTTCATTGTAAGCAGAGCCGTTACACGTATTACACCTTTTTATGGATGGGTAAAAGGCAAAGTAAATATCAACTGTTATAATAAACTAAAAAATGGTATTTTGTACCTAAAAGGAGGTGACCTAGATGAGGAGTTGAAAGAATTAGGTAAAAAAAGTAAGACGTATGAGCTATTCAACTACTTCAACGAAGAGTTTTTTGAGACAAAAAAGGTAGTTCATATACCAATGGTATAAAAAAATGAAAAAAGTTTTCATTGTAAAAAACTGAAAATCAAAGTTTAATGCCAATGAGAATATTTTTTTTAGTTTTTTTTGCAGAAAACACTTGCGTCGTAACAGATTACCGTGTAATTTTGCATCACAATTCAGGAACAAAGAAACACAGAATTGTGAAACAGATTCCTTCTTAGCTCAGTCGGTTAGAGCACATGACTGTTAATCATGGGGTCCCTGGTTCGAGCCCAGGAGAGGGAGCAATTAATCACAAAAAAGCCTTCATACGCAACGTATGAAGGCTTTTTTGTTAAAGTCTTTTCCAAAAAATAGGTTTCTTTTCCAAACGTCTTTTCCAGAATTAGTAAGAATCTTATTCTTCCCAATCAATACTATATTTTTGGCATAAAAAAAGAAGACTTTATGGACCTTCTTAATTGTGTTCTGAAATTGCTTCTTGTACGTAGTCTTCGGATGTACCAATATGGTCAGCGAAATCTTTTAGCATTACATACTTTTTAGAATTAGGATAACAGTCTTTAATGGTTCTCATAACTCTATATGTATGTTTTCTCGACCAGCCCATAATTGTCATTATTTCCTCTGAGTGAATTCGCAGTCTTTTCATTTTGTGTTCTTTGTAGCTTTTTATCTTACTACCTTACTACCAATGTATTTTTGATAAATTATTTTATTAATACTCTGTTTTACAGTGCTTTAATTTTGAGAGGTTTAGTAGTAATGATACATTACTCTTACTACCATTTCTCACATTTAGCTTACTACCACTTCGTTTTGTATGCTTTTTACAATGTAAACATATCTCGATACTCCATTCTCTTTTTTACTCATCCTTTCAAATCCTCCTTTTTTTAAGGCATTTCCGAGTTTTCTACTATTTAGCATTTTGCCATAATGCTTTTCAAGTGAACTTTGAATAACAGAGCTTTGTAGAAACTCAGCCTCCTTGTCATTTTTGCTGGTAGGTTTGTAAAGCTCAATAAGAAGCTCATATCCTGTTTCATTTACACTAAAGCTTTCATTGTTATTTTGCAATTCTGCCATATCGCCTTGACTAAACCAGTACTGATAATCTGTTTTGAATAGATGGTAAGCTTCTGCCCAAACTAAATCTATTTCTATTTTTTTTGCTTCTTCAATATTGATACCAAGAGCTTCAAAAGGTAAAAAGCGTCGAGAGCCAGAAGGGTCAGTTAGAAAATCGTTTCCATTTATGCTTCCGCAAAAAGAAGCTAATCTTGGACGTTTAGTAATGAGTCTGTCATAGGGCTTACGGATTTTTACTGAGTCAAGCGTAATAAGTGTTTTAAGTGCATTTTCATCTTTTCGATTTAAGTTTCTTAGTTGGTCGTCAATATTGATGATGAAAAACTCCGCCAGCATTCCCTGTGTATCGTTGCTTTCTACATTTATTTTTCCGGTATAGATGTATTCTTTAAGAGAAGGAGGACATAGGTTATTTAGCCATGTTGTTTTAAATACTCCTTGTTGACCAGTTAGTACCAGACAAGTATGGTTTTGACATCCTTCTTTTGTTAAACTATTTGCAACTGTGCCTACTAACCACTTAGTTAAATGTTTTTCAAACAAGTCTTGATTCTCAACTTTAACTGTTTTTGCAAGCTTAGCAATCATTTGATTAGATGTGTTACCGCCTTTTAAAGAATCAAAGTAGTTTTCAATAGGATTAACAAGAGGAACAAAGTCGGATTTGAGTAGGCGAAAAATTTTATCGACAGGCATAAATGAACCATTAGATTCAAGTTCAAAAGCTATGCTATTTAGTTTGTAATCATTTAATCGAGTAAACGTATTGTCTTGTTTTATTTTCCATTCTGGAGAGTCAGTGATTGTATTATATCTATAATCATAGTTCTCGGTCAAGTATTTTCTAACTAATATGGTTTGATTGTTTCTCAGAGAAGTATTTTTATTATCCTTTTTATTCGGGTCTGTACTTTCACCTTTACTGTTCATACTTATTAAATCAGCCAGTGATAGTGTCTCATGCTTAGCAGTCATAAATGCTTAAATTGATTTAGATTTGTTGATGGTTCGAATGATAGATTCAAGATAAGAACAGTAAGTAATTAGCCTTCTGTATTCTTCCCAGTGGTCTATGTCAAATTTCATTTTGTTCAATACATCAACTTCAAGAATTTTGATAGTATGTTGAACGCTCTGGCAATACGTTAGCCACATTTCTATTTGTTGATTCAGCATTTCAAGATGCTTCTGTCTTTTAGGGTCGAAAATCTCTTCATATTGTATTTTCTCCAATGAGTTTCGATAGTTAATTTGGCTTAATATCCATTCATTTATTTTCAATTGGTCAAGTTCAAGCAGTTCAATACACATTAATTTGCCATGTTTTGAAAAAAAATCATCGGTTAGGCTCTCTTGTTGAGCAATTGTATTCATATCTATAAATTGATTTTAAAGGGAAGAAAAAGCAAAATATGAGAGAAAAGAAGAAGGTTATGAAGGGTGACTTTTACGACTAAATCTTGACTGATAATAGGAAATATCCTTTCTATTTATGTACATTAGTTCCATAATTATACCATGTAATATGATTACAAATAATTTGTTTAAAGCTTAATTAAGATATTTGACTCTGCTCTGTTGTTAATGGGTAAAGTCAGGAAGACACACTGCTACATATTGGACGTATGTAGCAGTGTCTAATAGTTTATATTTGCCCTTCTAAGCGTTTTTTCTGGAATATTTTCATTTCTTTCATTACGGCATCTATGTCCATTTCTGCATAGTAAGTGAGTGTAACTACTTCTGATGAATGACCAAGAACTTTGGCTATAATTGAAATGGGAACACCATGATTGTACATTAAACTTGCACAAGTTCGCCTCGAACTATGAAATGTTACTTTATCTGGATTTTCAATATTCGCTAATGAGGCAATATCTTTGATAGTTCTATTAATTTGCTGATTTGTTACTCTTGGAAAATATAGACCAGAAGGTGAAATCCGAGATATTTCCTCATATTTTTTTAAGATAGCTTCCGCTTCAGGTAGAATCGGTGCATAGTACACCTTTTTATTCATCGTATTATTCTCATGTCCTTTAATACGAGCCTTTGATATGTAGCATAAACCATTTTCGTAAGAATTAATATCAGATGCCTTTAAGTTCATAATATCGGCATACGATAAGCCTGTGTGGCAAGAAAAAATATATAAATCTCGTACTAATTGAAGTGTTGGGTTATAAAGTTTCAAATCAACAATCTGTTTTATTTCTTTTTCGGTTAGGTAGTGTATTTTGTTTTTAGCTCCTCTCTTGTAAGTTTGATTTGCAAATTTGTTATTTTGAATCCATCCACAATCTAAAGCAAAAGCAAAACACTTTTCAATGCTTTAGCATGACGTACAGCGTGGTCGTATTGATTGCCTCTTTCATTTTTCAGATAATTAATTAATTTATCGGCGATGATAAGTTCTACCTCATCCAATGGAATCAAGTAGTCTTTGTATTCCTTCTTTAAGAATGATTTGATATTGTCAACGATGTAACCGTTTTTCTCTATCGTCCAACGGTTCAAGCCACTTCCATTATGGTATTTATATTCAAACCACTTATCAATAGCCTCAAATAAATTTGGAATTTTAGCAGTAGCAGAACTTCCAAGTGTAGCTATTTTAATGGATTGAAGGTCAATTCGCTTGTTGCTTTCTAATGCTTTTTCATAGAAACTTGTCATGCGGTCTCTATAAGCAATCAATAGCTTAGTAGCCTCTGAATCGCCTTTTATCATTCCTGTTTTAGTATCTAACTTTTCTCCTTTTACATTGATAATGTTTGTCGAAAATTTAGTTTCTTTTCCTTGAAAGAGAATCCGAACATAGATAGTTTGTCCAATTTCTTGAAAAGAGATTCTTGGTGCTTTTAATATGGCGGAAGAAGCGTGCTTGTTTTTCATAGATTTAGATTGAATCAGCTTTGAAGATACTTGAGAGAGGAATATTCAAATACTTACATACTACTTCCATTTCAGCCATCATGGGTGATTTTTCTCCACGATAAATTTGACCAAATCTCTTTCTTTTGATACCAGTAGCTTCGTAGAATTCCTTTGAAGGTTTGAAAACAATGGCAGGATTAGGTGAGCCATCAATAATTAGAGCAAATTTGCACTTTAGAGTTGTTGTCATGTTTAAATTTGCAATTTATATGTTTAATATGATATATTAATATTAAATATTGCATACAAATATATTATATTGTTTTTTTTATATATGCAATATTTTGTAAATAAAAATTTACATATTATGCTTAATTTTGAATATGGATATGTCAAAATCAATTATTGCCACAAGAGAAGCCAAAGGGTTGAAGCAATCAGAAGTTGCCTCACGGATGAATATTGACCAACCAAATTATTCTCGATTAGAGAAAAGAGGTAAAAAATTAACCCTTGAACAAATTGAAGGAATAGCGAAAGCTCTTGAAGTTTCACCCAATGTCCTTTTGGGTTTAGAAGGTGAAAGTGTAGCCGAAAAAGATGACAAGGAGGCATTATTAAAGCAAAATGAGGAGTATCGAAAAAGAATAGATGAATTAGAATCAAGATTGAGTAGCATTGATGAAGCTAATAGAATTAAAGACGAATTAAATGCTATCAAGCAGGAACAAGCTCAAGAGAAAACAAGAAATATTCAGGAGAAAATTACTGAAAAAATGCTTGAGAGAATGTATGAAATTGCAGAGGAACGTAGTTATATTCGGTTAATGAATCGTAGAACATTTGAAGAAAACCATGAAAAGTTAAGTGCTGAAGATGATGGAGATTATCATAAAACAGAACGGTACTTTTATTATGTTAGTAGGACAAATGATGTTGCTTTAGTAACTCAGGATAATTTTGAAAAACTTCTTGAAGAGTATTATAAAGACCCTTGGATTAAACTAATTTTAGACTTAGGATTAGCAACGGAGAAAGAACAAGCAGAGTGGGAAAGTTGGAGAGCTAAACACCCACCACAAGACCCAAAACAAATAGATAATTATTTAGAAATGTTTTCAGATATAGGAGCTACTATTGCTTCAATGGTGCGTAATCCATTTCAGACAATTGGGGCATTTGGTAGTGTTGTAACTTTGGGACTTAGTAAAGTAATAAAGTCCTAATTAAAGCCTTGTAAAGCACTTCATTGTTTTACAAGGCTTTATTCTTTTAAGCATATACAAGCCAGCCTTTCTGTCCAATAAAAATAGCTTTACCTTCAGCTTTTTTTGATTCAAGTAATTTCATATCCCAGTTAGCCTCATTACCTAAATCAAACTGAGCAATAATTTTTAGTTCAGTGGGTGTTGGGATAATTTTTGCAACTACTTTTGGAGTATAAGAAACTTTATCAGTGTTAGCTTTTCTTTGCTCTTTCCTTTTTACAAAATAACGATAAATAGCTCTTCCACAGAATACTAAAACTATTATAATAAGGACAATTAGTAGCCACCAGAACCATTTTGACTTTGATGGTTTTGATGAAGGACTGACTATTTGTGCGACATTGGAAATGCTGAAATCTACAATACCAAAAGGGTCGTATGAATATTTGAAGTTATTGTCCAATAGCATGGCGAGTATAATTAACTTGGTTATAATAACAATGTACTAAAAAGTAAACCACATCAGGATAATCTTTAACTTGAGGGTTTTTGGAAACCAATTGAAATACGGTTTTCAATAATGGTGTTTCATAGGCATATAGCCTTTCTTGAAGGAGTTGTAATTGAGTGTTAGAGTCTTCAATCTTGTACTTAACCGTTTCTTGAAATTGCCTTACAGCTTGTATTTGAGCCTGCTTAATACGTTCCTCTGCAACTTTATTTGCAAAGTCAGTTGCTTCTTGCCAAACACTCTTTTTCTCTTTAGCCATGTGTGTCTGTAACTCTTGTATGTGAAGATTGGCTTTTGCTAACTCTTCTTTCAATGCAGATAGTTCACTACTTTGGTCTTTGCCTTCGTTGGGTACATTGCTTAAAGTACTGCTATTGAGGTAGCTTTCAATAGCAAATAAAATATACTCCGATTGGTTCATGCCTTTCTTCTCAGCATTCTCCAGAATCCGTCTCTTCATATTGAACGTAGTACGGAAGTTAATAACTTGTGAAAGTTCACTCATAATTTGTAATACAATGTAATACGCTTGAAAATCAATAGTTTATAATCTTTGTATTACGGTAATACGTTCCTGTAATACAAAAGCAAGTTCTGTATTACGGGATTAGATTGAGGGAAAAATGTGGAGTTTTGAGAGTAATATAAATCTTCTGAGCAAATATTATATTATACCAATTCATTCTAATTATTTAAGTCATTATTTGGATATATATATTCATTTGTTGGAAAGTACGAAAATTTGTAACTTGGAGAAATCCTTCATTAAAACAGCCTTTACTTAGATAGTATAATGTTATAGATTCTACTATGTGTTGATTGTTAAGATTGATTACATTAACCTGTTCCCTCTTAAATGACATTCAGAATTTATGTCTTCAAAATTTTTTACAAATAGTGAGCAAAATACTCTTATCACAAAAATTGAGGGTATTTTCAATTTTCGCAATATATATTTCTTCGATGCACTTGTTGGCTATTTTAGAGCAACTGGATATTTTCGTATCCGCCCATTTATTGAAAAAGCTCAAGAGATAAGAATTCTGGTTGGGATTAACGTTGACCAACTTATTGTACAAGCTCAAAATCAAGGTGTTCTATTTCAGGTCGATATTCAAAAGTCTCAAGAAGATTTTGTAAAAAATTTAAAGGAGAATATACAAAAAGCAGCCTATAAAAAAGAAATTGAAGATGGAATGTTACAATTAATTGAAGATTTACGTGCCCAAAAAGTTCAAATAAAAGTACATCCTAAACAGAATATTCATGCAAAAATTTACATTTTCAGAGAAGAAACTAAACATAATCATGGTTACGGAGCTGTAATTACAGGGTCAAGTAATCTTACGGAAGCAGGGTTAGAGCGAAATTTTGAGTTTAATGTTGAGCTTAGAGAAGACTCTGATATTGACTTTGCTACTCAAACTTTTAATACTCTCTGGGATGAGAGTATCCCCATTACAGAAGAGTTTGTTGATAAAATTAAAAAGGAGACTTATCTCAATGATTAATTTACACCCTTTGAAGTATATATCAAGTTTTTAATTGAATACTATGGAAAGACTGTTGAGTTTGACCCTAACTCTGTTGCCGATTTGCCAAAAGGATTTAAACGCCTATCTTATCAAGTTGATGCTGTAAATGATGGTTATAACAAAATGATGCGTCATGGAGGATTTTTTTTAGCTGATGTGGTTGGGTTAGGCAAAACAATTGTATCTACTTTAATAGCTAAAAAGTTTTTTTATTTCAACGGCTTTCCAAGTTATGTTTCTCGCACACTTATCATTGTTCCTCCTGCACTAAAAGATAATTGGGATGAAACCCTTGAAAAATTTCAATTCATCAACTATGACATCATAACCAATGGTAGTTTGCATAAAATTACTAACCCTGAAAAGTATGACCTTGTTATTGTAGATGAAGCACATAAGTTTAGGTCTGATTCAGCAGAAATGTATGGTCAATTACAAAAAATTTGTAAATCACCCACTCGACAACTGAATGCAGATGGTAGCCCTGCTAATAAAAAAGTTATACTCGTTTCGGCAACTCCTCTAAATAACCGTCCAGAAGATATAGCTAATTTAGTATATTTATTTCAAGATAGTAAGGATTCTACACTTGAAATAAGCAATTTGCAACATTTTTTTCGTAAGAAAATAGATGCTTATCGAAAGTTAAAAGGAGAAAATGACATTAAAAAACTCAAAGAAGAAGTTAAAAGCATATACAGTGAAATACGAGAAAAAATTGTCATGCCTTTAATGGTAAGGCGTACCCGAACCGATTTAGCTATTCACGACCAATATAATAAAGACTTAGATGAACAAGGAATAAAGTTTCCTAATATCCAAAAACCAGAAAAGATTTTTTATCAACTTGATTATCAACTTGAAGAACTTTATGACTATACAATTATGTGTCTAAGTGGTCTTCGTTTTGAAATAGAAGATAATGATGTTAATGAGGAAATATCGAATGTGAACAGCCCTAAAGTCATCACAATTAGTTCTCCTGATGGTTTGACCTATGCTCGTTATCGTGCTATTGCTTTTCTTAAACCTCATAAAAAAGCTAAATATCGAAAAGCTGATATGATTGCTACTCAGTTAGCAATGATAATGAAAACTTTATTAGTCAAACGTATTGATAGCAGTTTTCATGCTTTCAAGAAGTCTATTGAACGCTTTTTAAGAGCTAATGAAGCGATGGTTAAGATGTTTGAGAATGGGAGAATTTTTATAGCTCCGAACTTACCTATTAATGATTATATTAATTCAGATAAAGAAGATGAGTTATTAGAAATAATCTTAGAAAAGCAAATTGAAGACCCAAGTATAGAAATTTGTGAACCAGATGATTTTGAGCAAGATTTTTTGGCAAGTTTACAACACGACACACGAATTTTGAAAGAGTTAAATAGACAGTGGCAGGCAGTAGAAGATGACCCCAAATTGGAGGTTTTTATAGAATATATTCAAGATAGATTATTTGATACAAAAACAAACCCAGAACAAAAATTAGTTATTTTCTCGGAAAGTAAAGAGACTACAAAGTATCTTGAAGAAATGCTCAAAAATCGTACCCAGTATAGAATTTTGAGTGTTGATAGTGCTTCTCGGAATGATAAAATGCCAATTATTAGGGCTAATTTTGATGCGAACTTTACCAATAAAAAACATGATGTTGATATTATTATTTCAACAGAGGTACTTGCTGAAGGCGTAAATTTACATCGTGCTAATATTATCGTAAATTATGATACCCCTTGGAATTCGACTCGGTTGATGCAACGTATAGGACGGGTCAATAGGATTGGTTCAACTGCTGGTGATGTACACATTTTCAATTTCTTCCCTACTGCCAAAGTTGATAGAGATATTGATTTGCAGAAAAAAGCTATAATGAAACTTCAAGCTTTTCATGCAGCATTAGGAGAGGATAGTCAAATTTATAGCCCAGACGAAGAAACAGAAACCTTCGGGCTTTTTGACAAAGACCCTGATGATGAAAGAGATGAGTCGTTGGCATTCTTGATGTTCTTACGAAAGTTCAGGGAAGAAAATTTGGAAGAGTTTAAACGTATTAAAAATATGCCTTTACGTGCAAGAGTCGGTAGGAAAGATAAAACTCGAAAAGATTGCACCATTACTTTTATTCGTACACAAAAACGTGATGCTTTTTATTTTGTCAAACCCGACAACAGCTATGAAGAACTTACTTTTCTTGAGACTGCTAAAGTGTTTAAATGTGAAATGACCGAAAAAGCTCTAAAATTACATGATTTTCATCATCAGCAAGTAGGAATTGCAGTTGAGTCTTTTGCTCAAAAAATAAATGAAGAAAAGGCAAAAGATAAAAAAGTAAATATTACAGCAGGCCCTAATGAGAAAAAAGCACTTGATTTTTTAGATGGATTTATGTCTTTACCTTTTATTAGTGAACATGAAAAAGGCTTAATTTCTTTGGCGAAAAGTGCCATTACTAAAGGGCGTTTTCAGGGGCTTCAAAGAGATATTAATAAACTAAAAAAGTATATAACGACAGCAAAGTTAAAACCTGTTATTATTTTGGAAAAAATGATTGAAATATTAGCATCTTATCCATTAACTCAAGAAAGTAAGGTTATGCAAGATACTGATAATGGCAATACTACAATTAATGGACAAGTGCCTGAAATTATTATCTCAGAAAGTTTTAGTGTTTTATGATGCAAGAAGAAGGTAAAAATATAGACTATAAAAGCATTCGGAAAATCCAGCAAGGAGATAGCGGTTTTAAAGACTTGGCTGTCTCAGTAGTGTGTTTTGCCAATGCTCAGGGAGGAAAACTCATTATTGGGATTGAAGACAAGAATAAAACGCCCTTACCTGACCAGAAAGTTAGTATAGATGAGATTAATAAAACATTGAATAGACTAAGAAGTCTAACATTTAATGTAGGTTTGATGGCAAGCGATATTATAGAACATCCCGAAGGAGGACAGTACTTTGAAATTACTGTTTTACCTTCCTCCAAAGCAATTGCTACTACCAGTGATGGTAAAATATTCCTGCGTGTAGGAGACCAGTGCCATGCTGCACGAAGTGAAGATATAGTTAGAATAGCCACGGAAAAAGATGCGTTTCAATGGGAGCTTCAGCTACGTAATGTCTCAATAGGTGATATACCTATCAAGCATATTGCTCAATTTGCTCAAGACATTAGATTGTCATCAAGAGTCAAAGAGAGTGTGAAAGAATTAAGTGATAATGAAATTATCGAACATTATAATCTTTCTCAAAATGGGCAATTAACCAACTTAGGTATTTTATGGTTGGGGATAGCCCAACAACGTAGTCGTTTAGCCTATCCTCTTACTGTTCAGTACATTGTTTATAACGATTTGGAGGAGAAGGTAAGAAAAATTGACTGGCACGATTATGCCCTTAATCCCAAAGAATTATTACAAGCAATTGAAAAAGAGGCTATTGAACTTACATATTTTCACGAATTTAATGACGGTCTTTTTCAAAGAAAACCTATTCGATTCTATCATGAAAAAGTAATAAGGGAGCTTCTTATTAATGCTTTTGCACATAAAAGTTACACTATTTCAGGAGATATTTTTATTAAAGTTTTTACTGATAGATTAGAAATAAAAAACCCGGGTGGGTTGCTGATGGGTATTACTAAAGATAATATTTTACATAAAACAGCCAGACGAAATCCCCATTTAATCAAAATTTTTCACGACCTCAATCTTATGGAAGGAGAAGGTTCGGGTTATGATTTGATGTATGAAATAAGTAGTCGTAATGCTAAACCCTTTCCAACTATTGAGGCAGAATATGATAGTGTAAATGTTATCCAAGAATCAAAAATCTTGGATGAAGATACTGTTGCTCTATTGGAATATGTATCAAATCATTATCAACTTTCTCAACGTGAGTTTATAGCATTAGGTATTATTTCTCGTAGCCAGAAAATATTAACGACTCAACTATATAGAGAACTACAACTGCCAGAAGAAGAAAGGCTTAGAACCTACGTAAACAGACTACTTGAACAAGGATTGATTATAAGTAGAGGCTTAAAGAAAGGCACAGAATACCTAATAAATCCACATCTGATAGCTAATGCAAAACTTAATGTAAAAGCAAGCCTCAAAGTAATAGAACAGCATAGGCTTAAAGCCTTAATTATTGAAGAGTTAAGACTTCGCCCGGAAAGTAGTATTGATGAAATTCATAAACGCTTTGGTGAAATTGACCGCAAAGATATTCAAAAGGCTATTTATAAATTAGTCGATGAAGGAGAAGTAGAATATATTGGAGGAAAGACCTATCGCAAATATTTTGTGGCAAAAAAAAAAAGGAAATAAAAGTTGAATGAAAAGCTTTTATCTTAAATTGTTAATTAAGAGGCACTTATAAATTTTTTATTCTTTTTTATAACATAAAAAACCATAAAAGAATATGACCTATAACGAACTGAAAACTTTATTACAAAAGAAATATTCTCTGGATAACTTCAAGGATTTATTAAATTATTTATTCCCTCAAATTATTCAATATTTTGAATTTCCTCAAGAGCTTTTTCAAGAACAAGATAAAGTAGTAAAGGGCTTTCAATTCGGAAGTATCATTCTTTCGGATGGGAAAAGTATTGCATTATTTGAAGTAGAAGTTGCTGAAAGTATCAATATCATCAAAAATCGAAAAGGGTTGCGTGACATAGCTAATAAGTATATTGATAACGGTATTATTAATGGTGCTTTAGTTGTATTTTATGCAAGTAATAAAGTTGATTATAGGCTCTCTTTTATGGCTAAACAAACTGGGTTTAACGAAGATGGAGACTTTGTAAATAATCAAACAGCACCTAAACGATATACTTTTATTTTAGGAAAAAATGAATCCTGTACCACTGCTACAAGACGACTTGCAGAACTCAAAGAAAAAGTTGATGTGGGAGGGTTACAAGCAATTATTGAAGCCTTTTCAGTAGATAAACTTAATAAAGATTTCTTTAAAGGCTATAAAGAGCAGTATGAGAGATTTTGGAAATATCTTAATGCTCATGCAGATTATCGAAGTTTACTAATTGATAAAGAACAAAGTATTCAAGAAAAAGCAGAAAAACCTATCCGAGATTTTGCTAAAAAACTACTCGGACGTATTGTCTTTTTATATTTTTTACAAAAAAAAGGTTGGATGGGCGTGCCGATTTTAGAGCAAAACTGGCAAAATGGAGACCCTAATTTTATCAAAAACTTTTTTCAAAGCTTTACAAACAAATCACATTTTTACTCACATGGTTTGGTGAAATTATTCTTTGAGACCCTAAATCATGAGCGTAATAACCATATTTTTGAGCTAACAAATACAAAAATTCCTTACTTGAATGGAGGATTGTTTGATAATGATTTACCTGAAACGAATCATTTTAATTTTCCAGAAGAGTTTTTTGAAGGATTATTTGGCTTTTTCGACCAGTATAATTTTACAATTGACGAAAATGACCCTGATGATGCTAATATAGGTATTGACCCCGAAATGTTAGGGCATATTTTTGAAAATTTGCTGGAAGAAAATAAAGATAAAGGTACTTTCTATACACCTAAGGCTATTGTGCAGTATATGTGTCAAGAAAGTTTGATTCAATACTTGCGTACTCATTTAGGAGATGAGTTAAGTGAAGACTTATCTAATTTTATCCGATTTAATGAACGTGGGAAAACAAAGGGATTTATTGTACAGAATGCTCGTAAAATAGAAGAACTACTGGATAATGTAAAAATATGCGACCCCGCTATCGGTTCTGGAGCTTTTCCGATGGGAATGCTTCAAGAAATTTTTAAGGCAAAAATGACCTTAGACTTAACTCTTGACCCTGCTGAAACAAAGCGTCATATAATTCAACATTCTATTTACGGAGTGGATTTGGAGCGTGGAGCTGTGGATATTGCTCGGTTGAGGTTTTGGTTGGCTTTAGTTGTAGATGAAGAAATACCAAGTCCATTACCAAACCTTGATTATAAAATAATGCAAGGGAATAGCCTTTTAGAGAGTTTTGAAGGTATTCCGCTCGCTAATTTGCAACAAACCCAAAAAGTAATTACACTTATTGAAGGTGGACAACAGCTTGATATTTTTGGCAATGTAATTGCCAACCAAACTCGAATGGAGTTTTTGGATGAACGCAAACAAGACCTCGATGAATTAATAGATGCTTATTTTGATGCTAATAGCCAATATAAAGCTCAAATAAAAAGCCAAATAAATACGATTGTACATGAACACTTGCATTACAATGTAGATTTAAAATTGGCAGAGACACAAACAAAAATTGTAGAATTAGAAAATGAAATTAGTCTGGTAAATATCCATGAGAATGACCCAAAAGCCAAACGAGAAAAAAAAGAAAAAGTATTAAATACAAAACGAAAGGCTCTTGGAGTACTTCATAAAGAGGAGCTACGCTTAGAAAATGTGTTGCTATTGCTCGACCACATTCAAGAAACAAATGAACGACCCTACTTTCTTTGGCATCTATTTTTTAAAGATGTTTTTGAGCAAGGAGGCTTTGATATTGTAATTGGCAATCCACCGTACATACAGCTACAAAATGATGGTGGATACTTAGCTAAACTATTTGAAAAAGAGGACTTTGAATCATTCGAGAGAACAGGTGACATTTATTCTCTTTTTTATGAACAAGGGTATAAATCTCTAAAAAATAATGGTTTATTGTGCTATATAACATCTAATAAATGGATGAGAGCAGGTTACGGTGAATCTTTAAGAAATTTTTTTGCTATAAAAACTAACCCTCTCATATTAATTGACTTTGCAGGGCAGAAGATTTTTGAAAATGCTACCGTTGACACTAATATTTTGCTTTTTACTAAGAGCATGAATATAGGACTAACACAGACATGTGTCATTAAAGAAAGTATTTTCTCTATCACAGATTATCTTAATAAAAATAAGGTACTTACTAACTTTACAAATTCTGAGAGCTGGGTCGTACTAAATCCAATTGAACTCCGTATTAAAGAAAAAATTGAACGTATTGGCACTCCTCTGAAAAACTGGGATATTCAAATTAATTACGGTATTAAAACAGGATTTAATGAAGCGTTTATTATTAGTGGTGAAAAAAAAGACGAACTCATTGCTGCCGACCCCAAATCTGCTGAAATTATACGCCCTATTCTTCGTGGCAGAGATATTAAACGTTATGGGTATGAATTTGCTGATTTATGGTTGATTAATACTTTCCCAAGTCTAAAAATTGATATTGAAAATTACCCTGCTGTAAAAGAGCATCTTATGAGTTTCGGTTATGACCGTTTGAAACAAACAGGAGACTTGAATGCTCGAAAAAAAACTAATAATAAGTGGTTTGAAACACAGGATAGTATAAGTTATTGGGAGGATTTTTATAAGCCGAAAATTGTATATCCTGAAATAACAAAATTTTTAAATTTCTATTATGACCAAAATGCTGTTTTAGTAAATAATAAATGTTTTATATTAACTGGTGAACATTTATTTTTTCTTATGGCGTTTTTTAACTCCATATAAGCACAGTTTCTTAAATTGTATAGTGTATCTCCTTGGTCAGTCCTTTTTGCTAACTCTACATAGTAAGAATCTAAATGTTGTTTAATAGCAGGATAATCGTCTATTTTAACGCTGGGAATACCTTTTTCCTTAATGCCATTATGAGTATTAATCAACCATAAATCAGCAAATTCATACCCATAACGTTTAATATCTCTGCCACGAAGAATAGGGCTTTTTTTTGCTCAATATTCTAGTGTTGTAACAAAAATACTTCCAGTTAAGTCTGTTTTGTGTGCCAATATGGATACTATAAAGCACATAAACAACTGTTTTATATAATAATGATGTTATATAGAGCTATAAATCAACAACCCTCTCACCAATTCCCCCGCATATTGCCTTATATGGCTGAATAGTATCCAAGACAGGCATAAAGGTCTAATTCATAACGGGTATTCAATACATATCTAAGAAAATAATATCACCAAAATACATTTTAGATCATGTAAAAAATACTTATATCATTCATTAATGGCTAGTTATATCTGATACTCTACCAAATTTTGCCATCGAATTAGCGAAGTTAGAAGCAAAGTATATGCAGCAATCATAAAACCATACTACTTGTCTGGCCCAATTACTAGACAGAGAAATAGGTGACAAAAATGGTAGCAAAATAAAACGCCTAAGTACATATTTTCTATCAAAACACAAAAAACTACTTTATGAATTAAACCTTTTTTTTCTGTATTTGTCGAAATCCATAAAAAAGTGGTTTTTCTTTTGAAAGTCTTTGCCTAAAATTCGGAATGACTTATATCGTATTTTACTCCTATCTATTATCGTTTTCATCAAGCATAAACACACAATAGATTTGTCAAACAATGATCGCCTTTCTTATCAAAACCACACACCTAAAACGTTTTTTTCCATAGGTTTTATTAGCCATTGATGGCATTATTGTATCTTTTTGGAGAAAAAAAGGTTTCTTATTTTTATTGATTCTAAATAAGCCTTAACTTGCATCCCATCTAATAAATCTATTAAAAAATGGTGTATTCTATTGATATTATTAGGTATTCCGAGCTTACATATTTTATTTTTGCTATAGTATAACCTTATTGAATGTATAGTAAATAGAAATTCAAAGAAAATTTCATTATGAAAAAACTCATCGTTGTAGCAGTTGCCTTGTGTAGTTTTACGGCAAAAGCTCAAAAGAATACCCTTTTAGAACAATCTTTTTGGAGAAATCAACCTAGTGTTGAAGTCGTAAAAGCCGAAGTAGAAAAAGGTAATAGCCCTTCGCAGCTGAACCCTATGGCTTTTGATGCTGTAGTGATGGCCATTAATGCACAAGCTCCTAATGAGACTATCAAATATTTGCTATCTCAACCAGGTAATACGACCGATAAAATAACGCATGATAGCCGTACATATTTGCACTGGGCTGCTAACAGAGGGAATGTCGAAATTATGGAGTATTTGGTGGCTAAGGGTGCAAAAGCCAATGTAGAAGATAGCCACGGCTCTACGCCATTGAATTTTGCAGCACAAGGTGGTCAGACCAACACACAGGTATATGATATTTGTTTGCGTAGTGGGGCAAATTTGAAAAAAGACCTGAACCAAGATGGTGCTAATGCCTTGCTATTGGCGGTGGCTAATGACAAAGACCTCGTGTTGACCAACTATTTTGTATCGAAAGGACTTGATTTGAAAAGTACCGATAAAGAAGGCAATAACGCTTTTGCTTATGCTGCACGAAGTGGCAATATCAGCTTACTAAAAGCTTTGTTGGAGAAAGGGGTAAGTGCTACAGACGAAGCTTTTATTGCTGCCGCTCAGGGTAGTCGCCGAGGAGCTAATACTTTAGACGTATTTCAATATCTTGAAAGCTTAAAACTCAAACCAACGGCCATCAGTAAAAGCGGAGAAAATGCTCTTCACTTTATTGTTCGTAAACCCAAGCAAAATGATATTATCGCTTATTTCTTGTCAAAAGGCGTTGATGTGAACAAGGCCGACAACGAAGGTAATACGGTATTGATAAATGCTGCAGCAACCAATCGTGATACTACAGCCTTAGCATTATTGCTTCCTCTAGTAAAAAATATCAATCAGGCTAATCTTAAAGGTGTAACTGCTTTGGCAATGGCCGTTCGTAGCAATTCGCCCGAAGTTGTTCGTTATTTGATTAACAAAGGGGCTGCTATCAATGTTGTAGATAAAAGTGGCGATAATCTTGCTGCATACTTGGTTCAATCATATAGCAATGGACAAGGCCCTGGCCCTAAGGCTGAAGATTTTGATACTAAATTAAAAGTACTTCAAGATAAAGGTTTTGATATAAAAGCTGCTCAAAAAAATGGGAATACTCTTTTCCATTTGGCGATTGCTAAAAATGATTTATCATTGCTAAAACGTATCGAGGCTCTTGGTATAGATATAAATGCTAAAAACACTGAAGGGCTTACGGCATTGCACAAAGCGGCTATGATTGCAAAAGATGATAATATCTTGAAATACCTTTTATCAATCGGAGCGAAAAAAGAAGCTGAAACAAACTTCAAAGAAACAGCTTTTGACTTAGCAAACGAAAACGAAACTTTAGCTAAAAATAAAATATCTATCAACTTTTTAAAATAAGTTAGTGAGGTATTGAGTGAGTTAGTGAATTGTGAATTAGTATTTAAAATATTAATTACCGAATTTTTAAGGTAAATAAAGCCTGTGTCTAAATTGCATTGATTAATATGATAAATGATTTATTCACAATTCACTAACTCACAATTCACTCAATCACAACTCACTAATTCACTCAATAACACATGCGTAATTTCTGTAAAATTGGCTTTTTTGTTGTGCTATTAAGCCTTGTTCAATCCTTTACTTCCTCAGCACAAACTACTAAGTACAAATGTATGATTCAGATGACCAATTACATGGGCGAAGGAGCATACATCGTGGTATCTATCGTAGATGCAAAAGGTGGCTACGACAAAACTTTGTACGTGTTGGGTTCTGATAAAAAATGGTACAAAACCCTAAAAGAATGGCATAAAGCTTACTTGAAAAAACCAAGTAACATCAGTGCGATTACGGGTGCTTCGGCAGCGGGTGGCGATAGAAGTGTGGTAGAACTTGAAATTGAAACTTCAAAACTGAATGCAAACTATAAATTACGCTTTGAAAGTGCCGTTGAAGACAAACCATATTATGTAAAAGACCTTGAAATTCCGTTGACTACGGAAGGGCTTTCGGCTAAAAGCGAAGGTACAGGGTATATCCGCTACGTGCGTTTTAGTGCTAACTAATCAGGTATCAATCTATGACAATTTCAATCTGGAGATACAGCCACTTAATACTGGCTGTATCTTCTTTTTTATTCCTTGCTCTGGCTTCAATAACGGGTGTAATTCTTGCTTTTGAACCTATCGTCGGTACTGTAAATACACATCAAGTTGGTGATTTTAAAAGTATTACTTTATCACAGACGCTTCCACAATTAAGAAAGAAATATCCTGATATTAGCGAGTTAAGTGTGGATGCTCATCAATCGGTCATCATCAAAGGCAGTAACATCGACGGCAACAATAAAGCAGTTTATGTAAATCCGCTCGATGGCAAAGTACTGGGTATTCCTTCGCCAAAAAATGAGTTTTTCCAGTGGACAACCGATTTACACCGCTCTCTTTTCATCCATGAAACGGGTCGTTTTTTGATTGGCTTAACAGCTTTTTTATTACTCCTAATTAGTATTTCGGGAACGATACTTATCATTCAAAGACAAAGAGGCGTAAAACGCTTTTTTACCAAAATCGTCAAAGAAAATTTTGCTCAATACTATCACGTAGTGTTGGGACGCTTGTCGCTGATTCCGATATTAATAATCGCTCTGACGGGAACGTATCTTTCTTTGGTAAGATTTGAGCTTATCAAAAGTGAAAAAGTATCTTTAGACATAGACTTTGATGCCATCAAATCTTCGCCAGCACAAAAGCCCGAAGATTTTGCTATTTTTAAAAACACCAAACTGTCGGAAGTAGAAAGTATTGAGTTTCCTTTTTCGGAAGACGTAGAAGATTATTATACTTTCAAATTAAAAGACAGAGAGCTTGCGGTCAACCAAATTACAGGTGAAATTTTGGCTGAAAAAAAGTATCCTACGGCTCAGTTATTGACCAATCTTAGTCTTGATTTGCATACGGGCAGAACAGGTTTTCTGTGGGCAATTATCTTGGCAATTGCTTCTTGCAACATTTTGTTTTTTATCTATTCGGGCTTTGCGATTACTTTTAAACGAAAAGCAAAAGGTATCAAAAACAAGTACAGTGCCGAAGAAAGTAAATTTATCATTTTGGTAGGTTCTGAAAACGGAAGTACTTTACAGTTTGCTTCGTCGGTGCATGAGCAGTTGATTCAAAGCGGTGAAAAATCATTTTTAGCCGAAATGAATCAGTACCGAGTATTTCCAAAAGCCGAACATTTATTGGTAATGACAGCCACTTATGGTTTAGGCGACGCTCCGACCAATGCCCAAAAATTTGCTTCATTACTGGCAAAATATCCACAACAGAATCCTATTCGTTTTTCAGTGTTAGGTTTTGGTTCGCACGCTTACCCAGATTTTTGTCAGTTTGCTTTTGAAGTAAACCAATTATTGAATCAGCAAAATTGGGCAAAACCTTTGGTGGGCATTCATACCGTTGCCGATAAATCGCCAAGTGAATTTGGTTTATGGGCTGAAGCTTGGACACAGCAAACGAATTTGCCTATTTCTTTAAAAATTGAAAGTCCTAAAGCAGAAGAACAGAGTACTTTAAAAGTGCTTCACCATACAAAAAATACTTTTTCGGAAGATACTTTTATGCTTCGCCTTGTTCCGCAAGAAAAAGTAAAAGTTACTTCTGGAGATTTATTGGCGATTTATCCAGCCAACGACCACCGAGAAAGATTGTATTCGATTGGATTGATTGACAAAGAAATTCAGTTGAGTGTTAAACTTCACCAAAATGGTTTAGGCTCAAATTACTTGTATAATTTGAATGTGGAAGAAACGATTTCAGCTAAAATCGTCAGAAATAAAGCTTTCCATTTTCCTAAAAAAGCAAGTTCTGTGATGATGATTTGTAACGGAACGGGCATTGCTCCTTTTCTGGGCATGATTAGTCAAAATAAAAAGCAGATTCCTTTACAGCTTTATTGCGGTTTCCGTACTCATACTTCTTTAGAAATTTACCAAGCATCACTCAAAGCATTTCAAGAAAATCAGCAATTACAACAACTGCATATTGCTTTATCCAGAGAAGGAACGAAACAATATGTAGGCGATTTAGTAAAACGAGATGCCCAACAATTTGCCGAAGTATTACAAAACAAAGGCGTAATTATGATTTGTGGCTCGCTAGCCATGCAAAAAGATGTAGTTGAAGTACTGGATATTATTTGTCAGGAAAAAATAGGGAAAAGTGTAAGCTACTTCCAATCGCATGGACAGATTTTGATGGACTGTTATTGATGGTAAGTGTATGCGTTGTGACAGAGTAATTATATATAATGGAGCTGTTTAAACAGCTTGAAAGTAAAACAGCCTAACAAGGCTATATCCTTTTGTGTTTACTACTTTATTGGCTTGAAAACTATGCTATTTTAGTAGCTATTCACAAAAAAGGGAAAAGCGTATATTTTACGCTCTATCGGTTTTAGCCTTGTTTTCAAAAACAATACTATTCAGCCTTATGCAACGGAATATTACAATTCACACATAAGGAACTTATCACAGATTTGAGCCTATTTCCTTAAATTGCAGCACAAACTAAAAACATCATGAAAATAGAAACCCTTGCCATTAAAAGTACCCAAATGACCGACAGCAATGCTGGTGCGGTAGCCTCACCGATTTACCTTTCTACAACTTACGAAAGAGAAACCGACGGCTCTTATGCTCATGGCTATATTTACTCACGAAATGACAACCCAAATCGTCAGTTGTTGGAAAAGAGTATAGCCTTACTCGAAAATGGACAAGTAGGTTTTGCCTTTGCGTCGGGTATGGCTGCAACAACAGCTTTATTTCAAGCATTTAAAAGTGGCGACCATATTATTACTCCCGACGATGCGTATTTTGCTACTAATGTATTGATTGAAGAGGTATTTGGGGGCTGGGGACTGAGCCTCACGAAGGTAGATATGACCGACTTGACAGCTATCAAACAAGCCATTCGCCCCAATACCAGGCTAATATGGATAGAGTCGCCCTCTAATCCTCAATTGAAAATATCAGATATACAGGCTATTAGCGAATTGGCTCATGGTGTTGGGGCATTATGTGCTGTAGACAATACATGGGCAACGCCTATTATTCAACGACCGCTAGATTTAGGGGCAGATATAGTTATGCACTCTACAACCAAATATTTTGGCGGACACGGCGATGTACTAGGAGGTGCATTGGTAGTAAAAGAGGATGTGTATCTTGCTAGCAAACTTAGAAATATTCAAAAACTTACAGGGGCTGTACCATCGCCATTTGAGTGCTGGTTGGTAGCTCGTGGTATCAAAACATTGGCTCTTCGAGTAAAAGCTCAAACAGCCAATGCCAAAGCCCTTGCCGATTATTTGAATCAACATCCACAGATAGAGGCTGTACATTACCCTGGTTTGCCAAGTCATCCACAATATGCCATTGCTCAAAAACAAATGTCAGATACAGGAGCAATGTTATCGGTACAAATCAAAGGTGATGCACAAAATGCCATGAATATCACAGGTAAATTAGCATTGTTTACTACAGCGACCAGCTTGGGGGGAGTTGAAAGCCTCATAGAACATCGAAAGTCGATTGAGGGGCCAACTAGCCTAACACCCGATAATTTATTGAGGGTTTCGGTTGGCTTAGAAAATATTGAAGATTTGATAGCCGATTGGGAACAAGCCTTGGAAAGCTAAGGTTGCTATCTCTATTTTGATAGTATCGTTGATTGTTTCAACGTAATAGATACAGAGGGGTTTTCGCCAATCATCTTGTCATTGAATAGCTCAAGACTTTACGAGTAATATCCCTCTCTGTACCTTAAATTTTTACTTGCTTTTGGCCAAACCAAAGCATGCTAATAATTTTTTAAAAATCGTATTGTTTTCATAAACACCTCTAAATTGAGAAGCATTGGGGCCATAAGCCATTACAGGTACTAAAATCCCTGAGTGGTCATTGGTAGAAAAATTACCATCAACAGCACCAGTGTGGAAATTACCATCCAATAGCGACAAACCACCTGTTTCGTGGTCAGCAGTAATCACGATGGTTGTTTCGCCATTTTTATCGGCAAAAGCTAGGGCTTTTCCTATTACTTCATCAAAATCTAGCATTTCATTTACTACATAATTCAGGTTATTGGCGTGTCCTCCCCAGTCAATTTTAGAGCCTTCTAACATCAAGAAAAAACCATTGGGTGACTGCTGAAGCTTGTCGACAGCAGCATCAAAAGCATCAGAAAGATATGAGCCTCGTCCTTCATGTTTTGGGCGGACTTCGTCTTTAGATACAAATACAAAATTGCGGTCTTTGGCACTGGCTTTTTTAAGTTCGTCTAGGCTCGACAACACTTTACCCTTTTGATGAAGGGCTTTCATTACTTCTGGCTTAAACGACTCGATTCCTGCTCCGATGGTGAGGTCGACGGGGCTTGTTGGCAAATGTTCGGCTATCAACGAATACCAATCACGCTCTGGCTCGTGAGCATAAAAAGAGGCGGGTGTTGCACCTGTTATTTCTTCAGATACTACCAGCCCTATTTTTTTCTTTTGTGTAGCCAATATTTCACTAATATTTTGAAGGGGCTTTTGGAGGGTATCCATGCCAATATAGCGGTTATTAGTTTTTTCGCCAGTCGATAATGCAGTAGCTCCTGCGGCCGAGTCGGTACAAAAGCTATCAGCCGAATTGGTTTTGGAGAAACCTACATTTTTAAAGTTTGCCCAGTTCAATTTACCTCCATTGGCTGTCATTCCACTATAAATTTGGGCAAGCCCCATACCATCGCCTATCAATAGAATTACATTTTTAGAACGCTTGGCTATACCATCAGACTGATAGGTAGGTAAATACGGAATATGTTGTTGAATCGGTGCTGCCGAGTAGCTTACTAGGTTTTTTAAGAAACCTGCCAATTCGGGCAAATTATCTGTACCGATATAATCTACGCCTAGTTTTATCAAAGTTTTATAAGCAGTAATAGAATTGGGTACACCCCAAAGGCGAACGAGTTTGCCAGTAGCATGTACAGAATCTACAAAACTCTTCACCTTACGGTATTGCGGAGCTGTAATAAGTCCTTTTCCATTCCAACGAGTAAAGTCGCTCATACTTGTACTAATAAGCGGTACTCGCTCAAAAGCTTCTTGCGAATATACTTGTTTGGGGCGACCATCAAAAAAGAAAGCTTTATCAAATTGGGCATACGTTGTTGGAGAAGGCATATCTCCAGAAATGATAATTTGTACTGCATTAGGATTACTTTGGGTATCAAAATACGAGTAATAGGGCTTGATTTGCTCTGTAAGAATTTTGAGGGCTTCTATTCCTCCTTCTTTAATATCAATCAACAATTGGAGCTGCTGGCCGTTGGCATAGGCCTTGCCTTTCCGCAGTTGTATTTGCTGAATAAGAGGCTCTAAATAGAGCTTTTTGAATGTACGCTGAGGCTCTATTTCGGCTTTTTCATGAGCTACCATTAGGTCATTTCCTTGAGGGAAAACATCGGCTTCTATCATACCGTATTGTAAACCGTATGCCTCATAGAAGGGCAAATTGTGAAGATAATCGTTGTGGGCATGGGCGTTTTTCATGGTATACACCTTGGTTTGGGCGTATCCATCTACCATACCCATCAGTAGCATTAGTAAGAGAATGTTTTTTTTCATATAAGCAAAATAAAACTTCCCGATAATAATATAAGTTCGTGTAACATAAATCTGAAACTGCAAATTGAACAACCAACCGATAGTCAATTATTTATTTTCAAAATCAGTATTATCATTTAGCACTTCTACTTATGAAGGCATTATCGGGAAGTATAATGAAATTTTATTACGTTTTGGGGCTACATTCTACCGTTGTTGTAGACACAAAAGCAAAGAGCAAATACCTCATAATTTACTGATATAATGGTAGGGTTTTATTCACTTTTGCTTTGCCTATCAACAATAGCACGAGTATTTATGCTAAAATCAATAGACAAAAGTATTCAAGAAAAGTAGGTTGTTTATTACCACCTTATTATCTCAGAATTATGAATTAGTAATGTAGCCTCATTACTACCAGCCTGGCGTTTGTTTATAAGCACCATTACTTTTTGAAATTTCGTCGGGACTAATCGGCCATGCCATGTGTTTGGCAGTGCTAAAATTACGAGCAGGCCAAACTTGCTGAATTGTAAAGCTTGAATTGGGGTTAGTCTTATCGGCATGAATACGGCCATGTAAAGGAGCATTGATTTTGGTAACATCCCCCCAACGTTTTAAGTCAGCCAAGCGATCAGTCCATTCGCAAGCCAATTCTACACGTCTTTCATGTTTCAAATCTGCCAAAGTAGGTGCATTGACTGGTGCCAAACCTACCCTAGCTCTTACTTCGTTGAGCGGTTGTGCAGCCTCCGCATTCTTTCCTTGCTGAATCAGGGCTTCTGCCTTAAACAACAATATTTCGGCATATCTGATTAATGAAAGATTGAGGTTAGTTGTTGGGTAATCGCCGTTGGGATTGATTTGGGTATTTGACCCTGCGTTACCATTTGAGCCATAGCTATAAGGCTCCATGTATTTGTTGATTTGGAAACCCGAAAGGCTATTGGTTGAATAATACTGACGTTCTTGGCCAAAGAAGGTAAATTTATCACCAAACTTCAAGATAGTGGCCTCACGTCTTGGGTCGTTGGCTTCGTATTCTTCATAAAGTTCTTCGGTTGGCTGAAAATACCCCCAACCATTGTAAATACCCCAGCCTTTATTTTCGAGAATAACCCCCATAAATTCTGAACCACCTTGTACCCCTGAAGTTACCGACCATATATATTCAGACGACCAGTTATTCTGAATTTTGAATACTGCTTTATAATTCTCGGCGGCAGTTTCTTTTCCTGTAATCAGGGCTCTTTTGCCTTCATTCTTGATTTTATCGCATAAAGCTGGAATCAGTTGCCATTTGGAGTTGTCATACTGAGCCCAATACGCATACGCCTTTACCATATAAGCCCAAGCGGCAGCTTTGTGAGCTCGCCCTTGGTCGGTCGAAGTATATGTTTCAAAGAAAGGTAAAAGGTCGGCGGCTTTTTGAAGGTCGCTCACAATTTGGGCATAATTATCGGTTACAGAAGCCAACTGAGGAGGTACACGTTTACCAAACTCAGGGTTTTCTGGGCCATCATAAGGAACACCTTGGTCTTTGTGGCCCCACAAATAAGCAAGCCAGAAATGTGAAAAGCCCCTAACAAAATAGGCTTCTCCTAATGCTCTGTTTCTTAGGTCTTCGGTAATATTGGTGGCTTTGGGTACGCCTGCAATTACCTGATTGGCTTTGTTGAGCATTGAATAAAGGGTATTCCAACCACCTGTCATGTATCCTTCACGTCCAGAAGGAATAAAGTTTTTGATGTTTTCGCCATCGGCTTTTGAGCGACCCACAATCAAGTCATCGCTTGCATTTTGCATCCAAAACAAATCACGCCCCCAAGTAGATTCATTTTTGAAAGCAATGTACATAGAAGCCACAGCCTTATTGACATCGTCGGCACTTTTCCAGAAATAAGCTGTTGTTGGTTCGCCGTTAGGCTTGGTATCGACCCATTCTTTTTCGCAAGAACTCATCAGGCCAATAATTAATAGAGATATGAATATTTTTGTAGTCGCTTTCATTAAAATTTGAGTTTAAGACCAAATGAATAAATTCTTGACACAGGAAACTGACCGCCATCGAGGCCAAATCCACCAATTTCGGGGTCCATTCCTGAGTATTTGGTAAAGGTTAGCAGGTTATCGCCACTGAAATAAACTCGAAGGGCTGTATTGCCCACAAACTTTGGAAAAGTATATCCAATCATAAGGTTTTTGAGGCGTAAGTAGTCGCCACTTTCCAAATACCAATCAGATGGCGTTTGGAAGTTTTTGTTGGGGTCGGCGGCCGAAATACGAGGAATCGATGACCCTGTATTGGTTGGCGACCAAGCATCTAAGATTTTATCCCAACGGTTATAGCCTTGTTCAGACGCATTCAGGGTTGATTCTTTGAAAGCATGGAACAATTTTACGCCCTGTACACCTTGAAAGAAAATACTCATATCGAAATTTTTCCAATATAAATTAGTCGTAAATCCATAAGTGAGTTTAGGGAAAGCATTGCCCATATACACACGGTCGGCATCATTGATTTTACCATCGCCATTGGCATCTACAAACTTGAGGTCTCCTGCTTTGGCATAAGGCTGTATTCTTGTGCCATTATATGTATATGCTTCGGCCTCTTGATCGGTTTGGAATATACCCGCTGTTTGAATTAGCCAATAAGAATAATACGGCTGCCCTACAGTAGAACGGAAAGGCGTTAGTGTTCCTCTCCAAGCATCGGTATGTTGCCAAAACGAGGCAGGGTTGTCGTCAATATATTCTACTCGGTTTTTCAGGGTAGCAATGTTTCCATTGATTTCGTAGGTGAGTTTACCTATTTGGTCACGCCAGCTAGCCGAAAACTCAAACCCTGTATTTCTGATTTTACCCTGATTAATATATGGAGCTTCTAAGCCGTTGGTATTAGGCCAGCCCGTATCTTGTTGCTTGATTAAGTCGAAGGTAAGCTTATCGAAATAGTCTACCGTAATATTGAGTTTTTGTTTTAGAATGGCTAAATCTAAACCAATATCTATTTGCTCTGAGGTTTCCCAAGATAGATTAGGATTATTAAGGCTTTTCACATAAAAAGCATTGTAGGTAGGTGCTCCATTACCAATTTGATAGGTATTGTCGGATGAAAGCTTAGGATAACCATAATACATTGCTACCGAGCCTATATTGCCAATACGCCCCCAACTGGCTCTTATTTTCAACAAATCAATATTTTTTACATGAAAAAATGGCTCAGAGGTTAATTTCCATGCAGCCGTAACGCCCGAAAAGCCTTTTCCTCGGGCAGCAGTAGCAAGACGACCTGCTATATCGTAACGATAGCTTGAGGTAAGAAAATAACGGTCGGCCCAGCTATATGAAAGACGACCTACATACGAAAGGTTACGGTCTTTCCAGTCGTAGTCGGTAGGGCGAGTTTGGTCAAAAATGGTTGCATTAATAAAGAACTGAGCCCAATCTTGTTCGTTTTGAAGCCCTTTGGCGGCAGCACTAAATCCTCGGCTAGCATTTTCTTGGGCAGTCATAGATACCATTGCTCCAATACTATGCTTGTCGACATTGAGGTTATAATTGGCCGTATTTTCCCAAATCCAGTGGTAATCACGAGCGGTAGAATACGAAAGGGTATTTTGGTCGTTGGGTTTTCCAGGTTCGGTACGTTTTGGCTCAAAGTTTTTGTACAACGAGCTTTTTTGACGATATGAAAAACGAGATATAAAACTCAGGCCTGGAATCACATTGGCAATACTAAATTCAGAAACCGACTGTAAATCATTGCTTTTGTTGTAGGGCTGATTTCTCAATAAAGTAGCTACGGGGTTTACTACGTCGCCATGAATCCCTAAATAAGCCGATGTTCTTGGCCCAACACCGCCAAATGTACCGTCTTCATAATAAGGTGTGGCCGAACGAGGCATATATATGGCCGAAAGGATTGTTCCTGTATAGCCACTTTCGGTAGATGTACCACGAGCATCGTTGTTGTTCCAGAATAGTTCTTGACGAAACTTTACTTTGTCCGAAAACTTGTATACGGTATTAAAACGCAAAGAAATATTTTGGTTGTAGGTATTGAGTAAAGTTCCTTCGTCTTTTTCATAACGAGCTTGAAAAAGGGTAGATAGTTTGTCAGAACCCGCATTGACCGAAATATTATGACGCTGAATAATCCCCGTTCTGAAAATATTGTCAACCCAATCGGTACGAGTAACTTGTGCGTATGGGTTTTTGGTGGCATCCCAGCCATCAAGAGGTTTAAGGCCTGCGTTGGTATATGCCAAATTGGCAACTCTGGCCTCGTCTGTTGCATTCAACGATTGGGGCGTTTTCCAAGCATTTTTAGCTCCCATAAAGCTGCTATATTCTACACTAGGCTTACCTTGAGTAGCTTGTCGGGTTGTAATTAAAATAACCCCAGCCGCTCCCGAAAAGGCCCCATAAATAGAAGCCGACGCTGCATCTTTCAACACCGTAATGGTTTCTACATCGGCGGGGTTGTAAGGAGCATTCGGCACACCATCCACTACATATAACACACTCTCTGTACCTCTCGACCCCGTTCCACGAATCGTAATACTTGGTGCTTTGTCGGGGTGTCCACCATTACTTACTGTAGTTACGCCTGCCACTTTACCCTGTATCATACCTTCTACATTCAATACAGGGCGGTTTTTGATTTGAGCCATATCGGGTACGGTCGAAACAGCCGCCGACAAATCTTGCTTTTTGGCTGTACCGTATCCTACCACTACAACTTCATTCAGTATTTTAGAATCTGTTTTGAGCTGCACATTGATAATAGAGCGATTATTCAAGGCTATTTCCTGTGTTTCGTATCCTACAAAACTAAATACCAATACCAGATTGTCGTCGTTAGATGGAAGGTTGCTCAAGGTATAATTACCACTTGCATTGGTAGATGTACCTATTGATGTACCCTTTACCAATACGTTTACGGCTGGAATAGGATCACCTTTTTCGTCGGTTACTTTTCCCTTTACATCTACGCCCAACATATTGGTTGTTACTTTCTTTGGAGGTTGAGGTGGGCTTTCTACTTCTATTTTTTTGGCAAGCGACAGCAAGATTTTTTCATTAACCGTTCGGTATTCTATCTTGAGAGGAGATAACAAACGATTCAAAATCACGTGTAACTTTTCTTTATTGGCTCTCAAACTTACTTTTTCTTGTAAATTGAGATGGCTGTCGCTATACACAAACTTCACCTGAGTTGTTTGATGAATCTGTCGCAGAACATCTTTCAGGCTTGCATTGTCTATTTGTAAGGTAAGTTCCTTGTTCAAGACCTCTTGGGCATTGATAGGATGGGCGTAGGTCATAGTGACCATTAAAAACGCCGAGATGATTTGGAAAAGACCAATACGCACGATTTTTAGTCGGTTACGGTACAATAAACTTGTAATTTTTTGCATACATTTGTTTTGCTAAATGGACAGTTTAGTAAAAAAAAAGCCGAAACAGTAGCACATTTTGATGGTGGTACATCTGGTGTGCCAAAGGCGTTTTGTTAGAAGCAGAGGTGGTGGTACACCTCTGTTTTTTTGCCTTTAGGGTGGTTGACAGTGTGGTGGTGTCATAAATAAAGGTTTTGATTGTAAAGAGCGATTAATTGCAACCCTCACCTGCAAGGATTACCTGTTTGTTTTCTATGGAATAGGTCAAATTACTTGTTTCACAAAGCAAGCTTAGAATAAGGGGTAAATGCTCGTTGTCAAAATCGGCGGTAATTCTGCAATTCCCAATTTGAGGGTTGGCCATTTTGAACCGAACATCAAACTTCTTTTCTAAAACATTAATTATTTCGCTGATTGTGGTATTATCAAACGAAATACTAATAGGCTGATAGATAGGTAATTTTGTATCTTCTGTTTTGACAACTTTTATGGCCAATACTGGGGTTTGTTCTGAATAAACAACCTTTTGCCCAGGAGTTAGGACTACAGCTGCCTGTGGCTGATGAGTACTGGTTTTATCTACATTTACAGCTACTTTTCCTGTTACTACGTCTACTTCTACTAAAGATTTCAGCGATGACGTTTTTACATTAAAACTTGTGCCAAGCACCGCAATTTGTACTTTTTGGGTTTTAATAATAAAGGGGTGTTGGGGGTCTTTGGTAATATCAAAAAAACCTTCTCCACTAAACACAATACGTCTTTGCTTACCCGCAAACTTTGTCGGATATTCTACACGAGCGTGTGGATGTAGCCATACCGAACTTCCATCGGAAAAGGTATGCTTGACTACCTTATTTTGGGTATTTTCAAAAGTTTTCCAAAGATTAATAGCAGGTTTGGCTGCTAGATTAGTGTGGCTACTTGGCGAATGCCAGAAATACCCTATTAGTCCTATCAACACAGTAATAGATGCTGCTATTTTTATCCAGTTGGCTGTAGTAAAATATAATAAACGGCGGGGTATACGACGACTGTGTGTTTGAGTATTGATTTGATTCCATACTTCGCTTTGCAGAGAAAGTTGCTCGTCGGAGGATAGCGTAGCCAAAAAGTCTGACTCGCCTTTCAGGGAGTCATAGAAATCTTCGACCAATACTTTTTCTTCTGGCGAACAAGTCCCATTGAGATACCTATTCAGTACTTCGGAAGTGATTTTTTGCGACATGATTTACAGAGGGCTGTATTGCCCCTCTATCTGTTTGTCGCTTGTGGGATAGATATACCCTTACTTTGGGGAGAAAAAAAATCAAAATTTTATAAAAAAGCCTAAAATACACACTACAGCGTAATCTTTTAGGTGAACCCGAAGCAAGCGAATAGCTTTGGTGATGTGTTGTTCTACGGTTTTTTCAGAAATATTTAAACGGCTGGCTATTTCTTTGTTGTTGGTGCCTACTCGGCTCAACAAAAATACCTCTCGACATTTATCGGGCAAAAAAGATAATGCTTTTTGATAATCATTTTTGAGCGATTCATAAGCAATCGTTTCTTCGGTAAGGTTGACAGCAAACGAGCTTGTTAGGTGGTTTGTAAAGGCCGCTTCTTGTGCTGGCGACTCGTTAACAATAAAATATTTTTCTTGAATGAGCTTTTTTCTTATCTGTGTAATTACTTGGTATTTGACCATACCAAATAGGTAATTCTGTAAGTTGGTCTGCAAAATAATCGAATGGCGGCTTTGCCAAATACTAACAAATACCGTTTGTGTAACTTCCTGAGCCAAAAACCTATCTCGAAGTTTTTCGTATGCTTTGTTGTAAACTGCTACAAAATATCGAAGGTAAATTTCTTCAAAAGCTAGGTGGTCGTTGCTGGACTGCATAAGCTCCAATAACGATTCATCATCATAACCTTTAAATCTTTCTTTCCTTGGATACATTATATTTTTACTGCTTAATTCATATACTAGCTAAACATTCTATTAATAAAACACAAATAAACAAAAAAAAGCTATTGCTCTCATGCAAAGGCTATAAGCATAATTATTTGTTAATATTGCTCCTATTTTTATGGTAAATATAGACAGCCTTTTCTTTGAAAAACAAATGGTTGGACTTTATTTTTTGTATTATTTGTAGTTTTATTTGAACATAATTGAATACACTAGGCAGAAAACAGATACAGTATTTAGTTAAAGTTTATTAAAAATAGCAAAGAGTCCTGATAACTTAGCCTTGAAAGGAAAATCTTTTTTGTAGTACAAAAAAACCCTTCCATTTTTATAAAAACAGAAGGGTAAAATACGCTACGATACTATAACTTCTTGGTGCATATCGGGCATTTGAATATCATGATAACCTTCGGCTATCAATTTAGCCTTGAATTGGGTTTGGGTATCTAGCTCGCCATGTACCAAAAAAATCGTTTTTACTTGTTCTTTATCTTGACAAGCCAAATATTCAATCATTTCACGGTAGTCGGCATGAGCTGAAAACGAATCCATTACCATTACTTCGGCTCTTACGTCGAAGTTTTCACCAAAAATATGCACCTTTTTTGCTCCTGCCTTTAGCTGTCCGCCAAGGCTATCGGGCGAGGTATAGCCGACCAATAAAATACAGCAACGCACATCATGAATATGATTAGCAATATGGTGTTTGATACGGCCTGCTTCGGCCATACCCGATGCCGAGATAATAACACAGGGTTCGGCACTATCGTTGAGCTTCTTGGAGTCTTCGGTAGCGCTAATGTATGTCAAATTAGGAAATCCAAAGGCATCGCCATCGCCTTGTTGTAAATATGATAAAACATCGGGGTTAAAACATTCGGGGTGTTTTTTCATCACCATCGTGGCATTGACCGACAAAGGCGAATCTACATATACTTTGATTTTAGGAAGTTTGCCTTCATGTTCGAGTTGGTCGAGGGCATATACCAGCTCTTGGGTACGATCGATAGAAAACGCTGGAATAATCAACTTCCCCTTTTGTTGTACACATACTTTTTGTACAATTGCCAGCAAATGTGATTTTACATCGGCTTCGGGTTCGTGTAGCCTTGCTCCATAGGTAGACTCACAAATGATATAATCAGCCTGAGGAAAAGGCTCGGGACTTTTCAAGATTTTATCGTGTGGGCGACCAATATCGCCAGAAAAAAATAATCGAATAGGGCCCGCTTTTTCCTGAATAGTCAACGAAACGGCCGCCGAACCCAAAATATGCCCAGTATCGGTAAAGTAGCAAGTTACATCTTCGGCAATAGCAAATGTTTCTCTAAAATTCACGGCTTGCATTTGGCTGATGGTCTGGGCTACATCCTCTTGTGTATATAAGTTTTCGAGTAATGTTTCGCCACGGTTAGCCCTTCTTTTATTGATTCTGGCCAAATCATTTTCTTGTATTCTGGCCGAATCACCCAGTAGCAAAACAGCTAAATCCTTGGTAGCGGCAGTACAAAAAATAGGCCCAGAAAAGCCCTTTGCCACCAAACGAGGCAATAATCCTGTATGGTCGATATGAGCATGCGAAAGTACAACATAGTCTACTTCGGCAGGGTCAAAACCAAATTTCTGATTAAGTTCTTGGGTATTGAGTCCCTGAAAAAGGCCACAGTCTAATAGTATTTTGGTACCCTTTTCAGTAATAACAAGATGCTTTGAGCCAGTAACCCGTTGGGCTGCTCCATGAAACTGTATTTTCATAATTTTATTAAGATTGTTTGAAAGGTTAATTGATGAACAAATAGCTCAGAGACAATCATGGCATATACCAGTATCAAAGAAAACGGATTTGCCTGAATTATTGCTTATTTTGCATAATAGATAATCAAATATTCAGACAGCTATTTAACGATACTAGTCACAGATGCCTCTTTTTTCATTTAATCATATCCAAAACCTATTTGTGAAGGTACTTCGTAAAAAATTGGTTCGAGGGCTAATAGGAACACTCATACTACTTTTGGTACTAGACTGGGGGTTTCCCTTACGGGTTAATCCGCAATATTCTACCATTATTACCGATTCAGACAATAAAATATTACATGCCTTTTTGAACCGTCAAGACAAATGGCGCATGCAAACAGAGCTTAACGAAATAACGCCTACTTTAGCCAAAGCTATTATTTTTAAAGAAGACCGCTGGTTTAGGTATCATTTTGGCGTAAACCCCTTGGCTATTGCTAGGGCTGCCACCAGAAATATCCTCAAAGGTCGCCGTACGTCTGGGGCAAGTACTATTACGATGCAGGTTGTACGCCTTTTGTATCCTCGCAAACGAACCTATTTCAATAAAGTTATAGAAATATTACGAGCGTTTCAGCTAGAATGGCATTATAGTAAAGATGAAATTTTGCAACTGTATTTAAGCCTAATTCCTTATGGGTCAAATATCGAAGGACTCAAATCGGCTTCGGTATTATATTTTCAAAAATCGCCCGATGTACTAAGTTTGGCCGAGGTAACAGCACTTACTATTATTCCCAACCGCCCGTCAAGTTTACGGCTAGGCATAAACAACGCTTATATTCTACAAGAAAGAAATCGTTGGTTGCAACGCTTTGCCCAAGCCCAATTGTTTGCCCAACAAGATATAGATGATGCCCTTACAGAACCACTGAATGTAAAGCGGCACGAAGCTCCAAAGTTAGCTCCACATCTGGCTATTAGGCTTAGAAAAGAATACGCCCAACTCCCGATTATTCATACCAGTATTCGACGCAACAGCCAACTTACTATCGAAAAAATCGTACACAATTATGTAACACGGCTTTATGCCATGAATATCCATAATGCCGCAGTAGTGGTTATCAATAATCAAACCCATCAAATAGAATCATATATAGGTTCGGCAGATTTTGATAGCCCTATCGACGGCGGGCAGGTTGATGGTGTACGGGCGGTGCGTTCGCCAGGAAGTACCCTCAAGCCCCTGTTATACGGTATTGCCTTCGATGAAGGAATTATTACCCCAAAATCAACGATTAATGACGTACCAAGTAATTTTAGTGGTTTTGAACCCGAAAACTTTGACAAACAGTTTCATGGAAAAGTTACCGTAGAGTTTGCCTTGGCTAATTCTTTGAATATTCCAGCAGTAAAAATGCTCAAAGAAATTTCGACCCCGCTTATGGTTGACAAACTCAAAAAAGCCGATTTTTTAACCATCAAAAAATCAGCCTCAACACTTGGCCTATCGCTAGCACTAGGAGGCTGTGGTGTTAGCCTCGAAGAATTGAGCAATTTGTTTTCGGCCTTTGCCAATAAAGGCGATTTTGTCAAAGCTAATCTGATCCAAAGCTCCGAAAAAATGCCTGCTGTACCTATTTTATCGGAAGAGTCTACTTTTTTAATCAACCAAATCCTAAGCCAAGTAACTCGCCCCGACTTGCCCAATAATTATGAATATACTTACCGAATGCCCAAAATTGCTTGGAAAACAGGTACATCATTTGGCAAGAAAGATGCCTGGAGTATTGGTTACAATGCCCATTATACAATAGGTATTTGGGTAGGTAATTTTTCGGGCGAGGGTGTTCCTGAGCTTTCAGGAGCCAATATTGCTACCCCTTTACTATTCGATATTTTCAATACCATCGACTACAACTCTCACACGCGCTGGTTTTTGCCAAGTAATCAGTTGGCTCTCCGAAAAGTATGTGCTGAAAGTGGTGCATTGCCCAGCGAATATTGCGAACACCAAATCACCGACTACTATATACAGGCTATTTCACATACCCAAACTTGTACACATACCAAAGCGACTTGGGTAAACCCAACAGCCACCATCAGCTATTGTAGTGTTTGCCTGCCCGACAGCGGAGCTATTCAAAAGCGATACCCCAATTACGCCCCCGAACTTATTACTTGGTACGAAAGCAAACATATTCAATATGCCCGTATACCACCACATAACCCCAAATGCACCAATGTATTTAATAGCAATGCACCCATAATATCGTACCCAACCGACGGAGCAGAATATATTTTGGCAGCCAATGACCCCCCCAAGCTTATGCTGAGCTGTCAGGCAGGCAACGACATCAAAGCGGTATACTGGTATATCAACGACAAGCTACTACAAAAAGCCCCTGCCACCGAAGCCATCTTTTTTAGGCCCGAATCGGGAAAAGTTAAAATTTCATGTACCGACGACAAAGGCCGAAATACTAACATTTGGATCAAGGTAAAAAAAGAATAAGCCCAACAAGCCCTATTCCAAAGCCCCAGATAGCCCCGATAGAGGCATTTCATGAAAGGATATAGCATATTTAGGAAGAATGTTGTGAAATAATCGGCAAAATATCCATTTTTTTTTGCTAACTATTTGTAAATTAATAAGAAAGCCGTAATTTTGCAGTCCGTTTCGGTAGGCAGCGAACAAATGCCCAATTAAATAATTAGGCAAAAGACTGTAAATCAGAAAGTTCAGTTACAAATTTTCTTATCGAAACACCCGGCTTCAATCAGGTAGGGAACGCTTCCACCCCCACTGGCAGAGAGAAGTCAAGCTATGAAACCTAGCCGTACAGGTATTTCTGTCAGCTAGGAATCACAAATCCAACACTTAAAGATTTTACAAAGAAATGGCAAAAGAAATAGCTGGCTACGTTAAGTTGCAGTGCAAGGGTGGTGCCGCAAACCCTTCACCACCAATCGGTCCTGCCTTGGGTTCTAAGGGTTTGAATATCATGGAGTTCTGTAAGCAATTCAATGCCAGAACACAAGATAAACCAGGTGTAATTCTACCTGTATTAATTACTTACTACAAAGATAAATCATTTGATTTCGTAGTAAAAACTCCTCCTGCTCCAATCTTGTTGTTGGAAGCTGCTAAGGTAAAAATTGGTTCAGCTCAGCCAAACTTGAAAAAAGTTGGTTCTGTAACTTGGGACCAAGTTCGTACGATTGCTGAAACTAAGATGCCAGACTTAAACTGTTTCACAGTAGAAGCAGCAATGAGCATGGTAGCTGGTACAGCTCGTTCTATGGGTCTTACAGTAACAGGAGAAAAACCTTTCTAATTTTCAAATTGAAAAGAATAATGGCTAAGTTAACAAAGAAACAAAAAGAAGCTCTTTCGAAATATGACTCAACGCAAGCGTACTCACTTACGAAAGCGGCAGAGATATTGAAAGAGATTTCATATACGAAGTTTGATTCCTCTGTGGATATCGACGTTCGTTTGGGTGTTGACCCACGTAAAGCTGACCAAATGGTACGTGGCGTTGTTGCCTTGCCACACGGTACAGGTAAAGATGTTCGTGTATTGGTACTTTGCACTCCTGACAAAGAGGAAGAAGCAAAAGCTGCTGGTGCTGACTTCGTTGGGTTGGACGAATATATCCAAAAAATCGAGAAAGGTTGGACTGATATTGATGTAATCATCACTATGCCAACTGTAATGGCTAAAATCGGTCGTTTAGGTCGTGTTTTAGGCCCTCGTGGTTTGATGCCAAACCCTAAATCAGGAACAGTTACTTTGGAGGTTGGACAAGCTGTTAAAGAAGTGAAAGCTGGTAAAATCGACTTCAAAGTTGACAAAACTGGTATCATCCATACTTCAATTGGTAAGGTGTCTTTCGACCCTGCTAAATTGGCTGAAAACGCTCAAGAACTTATCAATACATTGGTAAAATTGAAGCCATCTTCAGCTAAAGGAACATACGTGAAGTCAATCAACTTGTCTTCTACGATGTCTCCAGGTGTTCAAATTGATAAAGCAACAGTTAACGGTTTGTAATCATGACTAAAGAAGAAAAAGCAGTAATTATTGGAGAGTTGAGCGAAAAGTTCGCTGCTACTCCATACTTCTACATCACTGATACCGCTGGGTTGACCGTTGCAGAAGTAAACGCATTCAGAAGACTTTGTTTTCAACGTGGCTTAGAGTATCGTATCGTAAAAAATACTTTGATTGCTAAGGCTCTTGAAACTACAGGAACTGACTATACTCCTTTCAATGATACAGTTTTAAAAGGAATGTCTGGTGTGATTTTCTCTCCTGAAAATCCTAAGACTCCTGCAAAATTGATCAAAGATTTCAAGAAGGAAGCTGGTAAAGATAAAATCCGTTTCAAAGGTGCTTCTATTGAAGGTGGCTTGTTTATCGGAGAAGATCAATTGGCAGCTCTTGAAAACGTGAAGTCAAGACAAGAAATGATTGGCGACATCATTGGATTGTTGCAATCTCCTGCGAAAAACGTTGTTTCTGCTCTTCAAAGCAGCGGCGGCAAATTGGCAGGTATCTTGAAAACTTTATCGGAAAGAGAAGGTTAATAACCAATTTGATGCTTGCTTAGGTAAGCTCAAATTTATAAAGGCTTCCAAGTACAATAAACGCATATAGTATAATAATCAAAATCGTAAACAATTAAAATCTCTTAATAAAATGGCAGATTTAAAAGCATTCGCTGAACAATTAGTAAATTTAACAGTTAAAGAAGTTAACGAATTAGCAGCTATCTTGAAAGATGAGTATGGTATCGAACCTGCTGCTGCTGCTGCAGTAGTTGTAGCTGGTGGTGGTGCTGGTGATGCTGCTGAAGCTCCTGCTGAAAAAACATCTTTCGACGTAATCTTGAAAGCTGCTGGTGCTAACAAATTGGCAGTAGTTAAATTGGTGAAAGACTTAACTGGTCTTGGCTTGAAAGAAGCTAAAGAAGTAGTTGACGGAGCTCCAAAAGCTATCAAAGAAGGCGTTTCTAAAGAAGAAGCTGAAGGTTTGAAAAAATCTTTAGAAGAAGCTGGTGCTGAAGTTGAAGTTAAGTAATTAACACCAATATACAGTCCTTTAAAGCGAGTCATAACTACGGTTATGGCTCGCTTTGTTTTTATGCTATTCCTCATTGTTTTGTACCTTCTATTACTCCTGCTGAAAAAGTATCATATTGTCTTGACTTTCTATATTTTTTTCGCTAACTTTCTCTAAATCAAACCTTTTACTGCTATGACAACTATCGAACAAATAGAACATTGGGGCGACTCCCATCACCCTGCATGGCTCGACATCGTACGGATTTCGCTTGGGGTTCTACTCTTTCTCAAAGGAGTTAGTTTTATTGGTGACACTACCTATTTAGGAAATCTTGTCGAAGGCCTACACTTCAATGCTTGGACTTTTGTGGCGGTACACTATGTAGCCTTTGCCCATTTGGTTGGTGGCTTAATGATTGCCATTGGCTGTATGACTCGTACGGCTTCAGTTTTTCAAATTCCTATTCTATTTGTTGCTGTATTCTTTACCAACTTACGCAATGGCTTCTCTTATCTCAATTCTGAGCTTTGGCTTTCGTTGATTGTTCTCATTTTACTTATCATATTTGCGATTGCTGGTTCAGGTAAATTTTCTTTTGACGAATACGCTCGCACCCACACGCCCAAAGGCAAGAAATAATACTTCTGTCAAATACCCGAATTACCCTATTCGGGTATTTTTATGTAATAATTAGGGGACAAAACAGCTAGAATCTATCAAAGTATTGTTATTTTTAGATATTGTTGGTTATTTCGTGTAAATTTTTAGTTGAAATATGACCAACTCTCTTAAAAGCTCACAATCACTAAATGAACAAATGCTCTGGAACAACTTTAGAGCAGGCGATGAAGTGGCTTTTACTCAGCTCTCTAAACAGTTCTACAAAACGTTGGTTCATTATGGCGGTAAATTCACTTCTAATAACCAGATTATAGAAGATGCCATTCAGGATTTACTCATCAAACTCTGGCTTCGTCGTAGCTCGCTAAATGAAGTTGAATCAGTAAAGTTTTATCTGCTCAAAGCTTTTAGAAATCAACTATTCAAAACACTCCAAACGTTCAAGGCTATTCCGCTTGAAGAAAATTTCAATGATACGCTCTTTGAAGATTCGTCAGAAACCTCGCTGATAGAAAATGAGGCTTTCAATAGTATTCATCAGAAGGTGTCTTGCTCGCTACAACAGTTGCCCGAAAGGCAACGAGAAATCCTCTATCTACGATTTTATCAAGACCTTCGGGTTGAGGAAATCGCTCTACTGCTTCAAATCAAACCGCAATCGGTAAGTAATATCATCCAAAGAGCCCTAATCAAACTCCGTGAAAACTGGGAAATAATCATTCCTTTTCTATGCTGGATATGCAGCTAAAGAGCTTTTCTGTCTTCTTTTTGTTTTTTTATAAATTTATTTAAAAAAAATTGTCTTTTAGCGAGTATCCAAACATAGGTTTGGGGATGTTAGCAATAGAAACTGCAAGGGGAGACATCAAATGCAACAACCTAAAAGGCTTTATGAACACAAAAACAACTTTTGAAGAATTACTCAATGACCCTTCTTTTAGAAAATGGGTTTATGAAAATCGTCATCAAAATGAGGTTTTCTGGGATAAATGGTCAGAAGCCAACTTCGTTAAGCCCGAAGTGTTACAACAACTACGTTCTTTGCTACTGAATTTGGAAGGTAAACCCATCGAGCTAAATAACGAATACATCGACAATCAGGTTACTAGAGCTTTGTCGATAGCCAAAGAACGTGAACGTGAGGAAAACTTGCCCATAAAAGACGAGCAAGCAGCGGTTATAGCTGTATATAAATATTGGGCAATAGCAGCATCTGTATTGCTTGTATTGGGAATATGGTGGTTTTTCAACGAAAAAAAAACCTCCACAGCTCAAGAAATAAGCTTTGAAGAGCATTTAACCCAATCGCATAACAAAGAGCATTTTACCGAGATTAACAATAATACACAACTCAACAAACTGGTTGTACTGCCCGATGGCAGTACTATTGTATTGCATAAAGGAAGCCGCCTAAAATACTATGATTCATTCAATGCTCAAAAGCGAGAGGTTTTTTTGTTGGGTGAAGCTTTTTTTGAAGTAACCAAAAATACACAAAAGCCTTTCTTGGTATTTACCAAAGATATTGTCACCAAGGTACTAGGAACAAGTTTTACCATTAAAGCTTTCGATGATTTGGAAGAAGTCAAGGTGATGGTAAAAACAGGAAGAGTAGCCGTAATAACACAAAATACGCTTGGCTCGATTCAGCAGCTCGATGACAAAGAACTTTCAGGTGTTGTACTAACAGCTAATCAGCAAATAATTTATCAACGCAATGACAATACCTTGTCAAAAACTGAAATACAAGCTCCGCCTACAGCTTTGGCACTTAAAAATGAAGCTCAGTCGCTTGTATTTGATGCAACGCCAGTCAGCGAGGTATTTACAAAGCTGGAAAAAGAATACGGAATAGATATTGTATTCGACGAGCAAGTCATGAGCAAATGTACTATCACCGCTAAATTGGGTACAGAACCTTTGAATGAAAAAATTAAATGGATTTGTACGATTATAGATGCCAGCTATGAAATAACAGATGGCCAAATTATTATTTCGGGAAAACCCTGTAACTAACTTTTAAACATACATAAACAATAAAAAAGGTGAATGATGTTGACGCATCATTCACCCCAATGTCCCCTCCACTTTGCTTCGACACAAACATCCAGAAATGGATGAGGGGATTCCTTTGCCAATTCGTTCCAATTAACAAATTACCCAAAAGTATGAAAAAAAAATTGCCATCGTATCAAATTTTACGAAAAATCATGAAAATCAGTTTATTGCAAATTGCTTTATCTGTTTTGTGTATGAGTTTCTCATTGGCACACGACACTAAAGCACAAGATTTGCTGAACAAGAAGGTGACACTGCATCTGAAAAAAGATGAGGTAGAAGATGTCTTGCAAAAAATTGAAAAAATTGTAGGTATCAATTTTATGTATAGTCCAGAGTTGATCGACTCGAAAAGAAGGGTATCTATTGATGCTGAAGACAGACCTTTAGCAGAAGTTCTTACCGACCTTTTGTCGCCACTAAGTATCAATTATGAAGTTTCGGGACAACAGATTCTTTTGAAAAGGAAAAATCGGTCCTCTACCGAAACCAAAGTCAGTATTTATCCCAAAGAAGAAATTATCGAGCAGGCCATCACAGGTACAGTAACCGACGATAAAGGCGAGGGGCTCGTTGGTGTAAGTATCCAGATTAAAGGAACGACTCGTGGAACAACAACCGACCCCAATGGAAAATTCAGAATCAGTATTCCTAATGAAGATGTCGTACTGGTTTTTACCTCTGTAGGATACCTCAAAGCAGAAGTGGCTGTTGGTAAGCAAACATCACTGAATGTTGTATTAAAAGCCGATATTGGTAACCTCGATGAAGTAGTAGTAGTAGGTTATGGTACTCAAAAGAAAAGTACGATAGCTGGGGCGGTATCGGATGTAAGTCAAAAAGCCATTGCTAGTAATCCTTCTCCCAACCTAAGCAACTCTTTGGTTGGGCAGGCAGCGGGTATTATCGCTACACAGCGTTCGGGCGAGCCAGGCAAAGACGCATCCAATATTTTGATTAGGGGTATTGGTACAATTGGTGATTCATCGCCAATCTATGTAATTGATGGGATTGTGCGTTCGTCAAGCGATTTTGCACAGCTCAATTCTAGCGAAATCCAATCTTTTTCTATTTTAAAAGATGCAGCTAGTGCGGCCGTATTTGGTATTCGTGCTGGTAACGGGGTTATTCTTGTTACTACCAAAAGAGGAGCAGAGGGCAAAATGCAAATTGATTTTACAGCTAATGTTGGTGTACAAGAGCGAACACGCAATCCTGAGTTTTTGAATTCTTACGAATACGCTATGCTTTACAACGAAGCCTTGGCCAACGATGGCAAACAACCTATGTATTCGCAAAACGACCTAGAAAAATACCGCACTCACTCAAGCCCAGACACACACCCTGATTCTGACTGGTTTTCGGTTCTTAAAAAATCAGCCATGGTTCGTAACTATTCTATTTCGGCTACTGGTGGCTCAGATAAGGTACGATATGCTACTTCGGCGGGATATTTAAAACAAGATGGTATTATTCCTTCTAATGACTTTAATCGATACAACTTTAGGTCAAATATAGATGCCAACGTTACTAGTACAACCAAGCTTTCGTTTGATTTGTCGGGCAGAGATGAAAAAACTAACAACGTGGCCTCGGAAGAAGTTTTTAGATGGATGTCGGGTATTCCACCTAATAGAACACCTATCAAGTGGTCGAATGGCGAATATTCTAATGGCCCATCGTATTTGACACTACCCGAAAATGGCTATAGAAAAAGAAATATCCAAGCATTTCGTGGGCGTATGGAATTAGAACAACAATTGCCATTTCTTAAAGGACTTTCTATCAAAGCTATTGCTTCTTATGATAAAACATTTACTGATAATAAAAACTGGACTTATACCAAAATCCCTTTTTATAACAGGGTGTCTGATGGCTCTTTTGTAGAAGCTGACAAAGGCCCTACATCGTTAGTACAAAATCATTTAGATGAACAGGCTGTTACTTTGGAGTCGCACCTAAACTATAAAACAACCATTGGTAAAAGCAATTTTACGGGTTTACTATTATATACTCAAACCAAACAGGCTTGGAATTATTTGAATGCTTCTCGTGAAGGCTATACCCTAGCCATCGACGAAATTAACTTTGGTGCTGCCGCCAACCGCAACAATAGTGGCTATTCGGGTAGTAGTGGCCGACAAGGTATTGTTGGTAGAATTAACTGGGCTTATGATGACAAATACGTGCTAGAAACAAGTTTTAGAGCCGACGGTTCAGAGCAATTTGCAGAAGGCAAAAGGTGGGGGTTTTTTCCTTCTTTTTCAGCGGGCTATGTAGTTTCACAAGAACCTTTTTTAAAAAACTCTTCTTTAGTTGATTTCTTAAAACTACGTGCCTCTTATGGTATTCTTGGAAATGACAGACTAGGCGACCAACGTTTCTTGTATTTGCAATCATATTATGTAAGTGGTTCGGCAGTTTTTGGTAATGCCAATATACAACCAGCTATTGTTGAAGGTAGGTTATCGAACCCCGATGTAACTTGGGAAACGGTCAAAAAACTTAATGTAGGCATCGATGCTACTTTCTTGAAAGGAAAACTTACAGCCGTTGTAGATTACTTTTTCGACAAAAGAAGTGATATTCTTGCTTCAAGAAACCTTTCTGTACCAAGCCTTCTTGGTATTGGCTTACCTGTCGAAAACTTAGCCAAAGTAAACAACAAAGGAGTAGAAGTTACACTTGGCCATACCAATAGGCTTACAAGAGATTTACGATATTCGATGAGTGCCAATTTGACGTATGCCAAAAATGAAATTGTCTTTATTGATGAAGCGGCTTCTGTCAACCCAAATATCAGAAGAACAGGCTTATCGCTCAATACACAATATGGCTACAGAGCAATCGGATTATTCCAGTCTCAGCAGGAAGTAGACGCTGCCCCTAAGCAACTCGGCAATACTGGCCCTGGCGATATTCGCTATGAAGATATTAACAAAGATGGTATAATCAATGATCTTGATAGAGTGGCTATCGGAAAATCAAATACGCCGGAAATTATCTTTGGTTTTAACGGAAGCTTACACTACAAAAACTTTGATTTCACTTTCTTGTTTCAGGGGGCTACCAATGTCAACCAATACTATGAAGGAGAAGGGGCTTGGCCGTTCTTTGTAGGCTCAGGTGCATTGAAAGCAAACTTAGACCGCTGGACTCCATCAAACCCTAATGCTAGCGAGCCTCGTGTTTTGATTGACCCAACCAACCTTAATCATGCTGGTTCTTCTTTTTGGATGAGAGATGCGTCTTATTTGCGTCTCAAAAATATAGAATTAGCCTATAACCTCCCTGTAGATGCCCTAAAATTAGGGGGTTTTATTAAGGGAATGCGTATTTATGTAAATGCTAATAACGTAGCGACATGGTCAAAAATCCAAAATTATGACCCTGAAAATGCCAGTGGTAGAGGATGGGACTATCCCCAATTTAGAATTTGGAATGCTGGTGTAAACTTTAAATTTTAACAATCACTAAAATGAACAAAATTATATATAAACTAATGCGATTTGGATGTGCACTTATGTGTACAACAACGTTTTTGAGCTGTACTGATATTCTCGACCAACTGCCTAAAGATTCTCTTACAGGCCAAACCGTATGGACCGACCCTCAAGGAGCTGTTCAATTTGTTAATGCTATTTATGGCCAAATGCCTTCGGGTTTCGACCGTAACTATCAAGGATGGGCCAAAGGACTTTATTTGCTTGATGGAGCCTCAGACGATGGCGACGTTGGTATGCCTTGGACTCACTCAAATGAGCTACAAACGGGTAATTTTTTGCCTTCTAATGTACCTTGGGGCGAAACATGGGGCGATTACTATAGTTTAGTAAGAAAAACTAATATTGCTCTTGAAAACCTTAATAGCCTAAAAGATGAGGCTCTTAGAAATCGTTTATTGGGTGAAACCTACTTTCTTCGAGGATTTATTTATCATGAACTTCTGAGGCTCTACGGAATGCCCTCAACGGGTAGCGAGCCTACAGGTGTACCGCTTATTAGCAAAAGTCTGACGCTCAACGATAATTTTCAGCTACCTCGTGCAAGCTATGATGAAGTAGTCAATTTTATTATCGCCGACCTCGACAAAGCGGCTTCGCTACTTCCTAAAAAAGGGGCCATTGAAGCTGGACGAGCAACTTCAGGAGCAGCAAATGCTCTAAAAAGCCGTGTCTTGCTATATGCTGGACGTTGGCAGGCAGCAGCCGATGCTGCCAATAAGGTTATTAATACTGATTATACGTTATTCAATGATTATAGAACATTGTTTTTAACCAAAAACAATAACGAAATCGTTTTTGCCAAAAAATTCCAAGCCCCAGACAAAGTTCATTTTGGCTTAAATAATGGATTCGATGTTGTCAATTCGCCCCCTTCTATCAGAGGTGGTAGCGATGCAGGATGGGGAGGTAATGTTCCTACTCAAAACTTTGTTGATTCTTATGATATGATTGATGGAAAGCCACAGGCTGAGTCTCCTTTGTACAAAGCTACCGAGCCTTATGCCAACCTCGACCCTCGTTTTGAAGCAACAGTTGTACACAATGGTTCTACTTTCCGTGGACGTGTTATAGAGCTATTTGCTGGCGGTGCCGATGTAACAGGTAGAGCCGAAGACACCAAAACAGGTTATATACTTCGTAAATTTCATGAAGAACAATACGTACTTTATACAAAAAGTAGTGACCAAGATTGGATTTTCCTTCGGTATGCCGAAGTTTTATTAAACTATGCCGAAGCCAAAAACGAAGCCTCTGGCCCAGATGCAACGGTGTACAGTGCCATTAATGCTATCAGAAAAAGAGCTGGAATACCTGATTTAGTAACAGGGCTTTCTAAAGACCAAATGCGTGCAAAAATCAGAAATGAACGTAGAATAGAATTGGCCTTTGAAGAACACCGTTTCTTCGATATCCGTAGATGGAAAATAGCAGAATCTTTACTCAACGGCCCTTTATATGGGATGAAAATGACTAAGTCGGGCAATACAATTACCTATACACGTTATGCTTTTGAAACAAGAGGTTTCCCTGCTAAGTTATACGTTTTGCCTATTCCTCAAGCTGAAATTGATAAAAACCCTGCCGCAAAACAAATCGCAGGATGGTAATTGGAATGATATAGGCTCAAAAAGACAACCGAAATATTTTAAGTAACTAAATGCTTGATAATCAAATACCTAATTACTAATTTACTTTAAATCAGTTGTCTAAAATCACTTTGTGCCCAATAAAATAGTTTTTGTATAGTTGAATCTAGTAAAGAGGTTATTAAGAAATACTTAATAGCCTCTTTACCATATCAAGGCTTTCTATAATGATACAGCGATTAACCCTTTTTACAGTACTTTTTCTTTGCTATGCTTGCAAGCCTTCATCGGATGAAACCCTTTTTCATTTGGTCAAACCCACCGACTCTGGAATAACATTTGTCAATGATATTCAAGAAAATGAACAATTAAATATTCTAGAATACCAATATCTATACAATGGTGGCGGTGTGGCAGTGGGCGACGTCAACAATGATGGTTTGCCCGATATTTATTTTTCGGGTAATATGGTTTTCAATAAGCTGTATCTCAATAAGGGTAAATCCGACAAGGTAGCTTTTCAGTTTGAAGATATTACTGATGTAGCTGGTGTAGCTGGCCGAAAAAAATGGAAAACGGGCGTAAGTATGGTAGATATCAATGCCGATGGCAAACTGGATATTTATGTTTGTTATTCTGGCTCTGGAACAAAAGAAGAACGCAGCAATGAATTATATATCAATACTGGCAACAAAAATGGTGTCCCAGTTTTTGTAGAAAGTGCTGCCCAATATGGGCTCGATGCCGTAGGCACTTTTACAACTCAGGTAGCTTTTTTCGATATGGACAAAGATGGCGACCTCGATATGTTTATGGTCAATCATGCCGAAATGTTTTATAATGCTTTTTTCAATACCGAACGGCTCCGCAAAACACGACACCCTCAGTTTGGCAATAGGCTCTACCGAAACGACAATGGATATTTTAACGATATTAGCGACGAAGCGGGTATCAATGGCAGTGGTTTGAACTTTGGGTTGAGTGTGGCTATTGGCGACATCAATAACGACGATTGGCCAGACCTTTACGTAACAAACGATTATAACGAGCAAGATTTTTTATACCTAAATCTCAAAAATGGACATTTTGCCGAAATACTCAAAAAAAGTATCGGACATATCTCTAAGTTTTCGATGGGGTCAGATATTGTTGATTTTAACAATGATCAACAAGCCGATATTGTTTCGTTAGATATGCTTCCTGAAGACAATCGCAGACAGAAATTGCTGAAAGGCCCCGACGAATACGACAATTACCAATTATTGGTTGATAGTGGCTTTCATCACCAAAATATGCGTAATATGTTACAACTGAATGTTGGCAATAATACCGAAGGTATTCCTCAGTTTAGTGAAATTGGGCAGTTGGCGGGTATCTCCAACACCGACTGGAGCTGGAGTCCGCTGGCTTGCGATTTGGATAACGATGGCTATAAAGACCTTTATATTACCAATGGCTACCTCCGTGATTTCACCAATATGGATTTTCTGAAATACACTTATCAGGAAGAATCTGACAAAGCTCGTGCTTTAGGGCAAAAACTAAACACTTGGAAACTGATTCAGGAAATGTCCAGTACCAAAGTAAGCAACTATTGTTTTTTGAATAAAAATACTAGCAATGGCCTTGCTTTTCAGAATATTACCGAAAAATGGGGGCTTTCCGAACCCTCCATTAGTACTGGTGCCGCATACGCTGATTTAGATAACGATGGCGATTTAGACCTAATTGTGAATAATAGCAATGCTCCTGCTATGCTATTTGAAAATAAAAGCAGGCAAATAGCCAAAAATCACTATTTGACGATAAACCTAAGAGACACTGGTCTGAACCATTTTGCATTGGGAGCAAAAGTTATTTTGAAAACAGCTCATTCATCCCAAATGCAGGAACTTTACCCTTCTCATGGTTTTCAGAGTAGTGTAGAACCTTCTTTACATTTTGGTTTGGGCCAAGATTCTATTGTAAAATCGTTGCAAATTCGCTGGGTAAATGGCCAAACAACCGAACTATACAACCTCAAAGCTGACACTTTATTAACGGTTCATAGTAATACGGCCAAACACCTCCTAGCAGTTCCGGCTCTGCCAACACGGCCTTTATTGTCTGACTTCAGTTTGCTGTCTAACATACCTTATATCCATCAAGAAGTACCTTATGTCGACTTTAAGCATCAATCTCTTTTGCCCTATCAGGTATCTAAAATAGGGCCTTTTTTAGCAAAAGGCGATGTCAATGGCGATGGCCTAGAAGATATTTTTGTGGGAGGAAATCAGGTACAGGCAGGCGAGTTGTATATCCAGAAAGGCAATGGACAATTTCAAAAGGCAACCTCACAGCCTTGGACTAGTCAAACTCTTAGTAAAGATATGGGCGTAGCATTTTTCGATGCCGATAACGATGGCGATTTAGACCTATTTGTTGTACGAGGAGGCACTGAATTTGCGGCTCACGACAAAGTATATCAAGACCACCTATTTATTAATAATGGACAAGGGGTATTTACAAAAAACAATGATGCTCTGCCCGACCTAACTAGCAATGGTAGCTGTATTGCCACTGCCGACTATGACAAAGATGGCGATATTGATATTTTTATTGGAGGACGCTCGATGCCCAACAGCTTTCCTGAAGCCGATTTTTGTTATTTATTGAGAAATGAGAGTAAAAATGGAAAAGTAACGTTCCAATATGCCTCTGAGCAAAAAGAAACTACCTTACGCCGACCAGGTATTGTAAATACTGCAGCTTGGGTAGACCTCAACCACGACGGTTGGCTAGATTTGGTTATTGCAGGCGAATTTATGCCTATTACTATTTACGAAAACCACCGAGGGCAGTTGATGAATGCTACCACAAAATATGGCATGAATAATACCAATGGTTTTTGGGCAAAAGTAGTTGTCGAAGATATGGACAACGATGGCGACTTGGACATCATTGCAGGAAATTTGGGACAAAATACGCAGTTCCGAGCTTCCGAAAAAGAGCCGATTAGTCTTTGTTATGGCGATTTTGACCAGAATGGCACTATCGAACCCTTAATTTGCTATTATATTCAGGGAAAAAGTTATCCGCTAGCTTCTCTCGACGAACTGGCCAATCAATTTCCTTCTGTTAGGAAAAAGTTTTTGAAATATAAAGATTACGCTGAGGCTACATTAAACGAACTTCTTTCACCAGAACAACTCAAAGATGCTAAAACCCTCAAAATAAACACATTAAACTCTACCTATTTTGAAAATACAGGTAATGGACAATTTGTAGCCAAAGCCTTGCCATTAGCAGCACAAATATCGCTGGTATCAAGTATCGTAATTGAAGATTTTGATAAGGATGGCAAAAAAGATATACTCCTTGGAGGTAATTTTTATCCTTGGCGTGTACAGTTAGGCCGCAACGATGCCTCAATGGGAGCCGTTCTTTTGGGTAATGGCAAAGGGTTGTTTAGACCTATTCCTTATCAAACTTCCGGCTTTATGCTCAATGGCGATGTTCGGGATCTGATTGTCGTAAAAACAGGTAATCAATCAAGAATGATGATTTTTGCACGAAATGCTGGTAAAGTTGGGGTTTTGAAATAAAGCAAAAAGGGTAAAATCTACAGTAGATTTTACCCTTTTTTGATGATTGTATCGTTATGCTTTTTTCTTTTCACGAATAGACTTTACTATTTTTACCGCCGACATAATTAGTACCGCAAAAATCATTAATCCCGCTATTCCCCAAAGCCAATCTACCGTATTTTTTAGGACTACCAAAAACACTATAGCAAATAACAAAATAGTAGCTATTTCATTATACAAGCGTAACTGAAATCCAGTAAATCTAAATTTGTTTACTCGCAATTCCTTGATAATTTGCCTACATACCAAGTGATATAACAGCAATACCGCCACAAACCCCAATTTAAGGTGCAACCACCCGTGTACCGAAAAGGTATCCCACCAAGACCAATATACCATTGTAGCACCCGTTAACAATGTTAGCCACATCGCTGGAATCATAATTGCATTAAACAAGATTTTTTCCATTTTTTGAAACTGCTCTTGAATAATTTTTCTTTCTAAATCGGGCTTATCGTTGGCTTCGGTATGATACACAAACAGCCTTGGCAAATAAAACAAGCCAGCAAACCAGCTAACCACAAAAATAATATGAATGGCTTTGATATGGTTATAGTCCATTTCTAGGATTTATTTAGTTGACTTCAAGAACCTTTTTTTTTGAGGAATTGGCATCAACTTTCTTATATTTCTTAAACAAGCTCGTAAACTTCATTTGAATCACTCCTAATACAGCTTCTTTAAATATATTAGCCGACATTTTGGACTCTCCTTTGGTTCTATCGGTAAAGATAATAGGAACTTCTTCTATTTGAAACCCATATTTCCATGTTGTAAACTTCATTTCAACTTGAAAAGCATAACCTACAAAGCGAATTTTGTCGAGGTCAATAGTTTTTAACACAGTATCACGATAGCATTTAAAACCTGCGGTAACATCCATTATCGACATTCCTGTGATAAAACGTACATAATAACCTGCAAAATAAGACATCAAAACACGCCCCATTGGCCAATTTACAACATTTACACCCTTGATATAACGTGAGCCAATCGCTAAATCTGCACCGCCTTCTGCACAAGCATTGTATAGCTTGATTAGGTCGTCGGGATTATGCGAAAAGTCGGCATCCATCTCAAAAATGTACTCAAACCCTAACTTAAGAGCGTAGCGAAACCCATGAATATAGGCTGTTCCCAACCCTAGTTTGCCGCTTCGTTCTTGTAAATGTAAGCGACGACCATACTCTCCTTGTAATTCTTTTACTTTCAGTGCAGTGCCATCTGGCGAGCCATCGTCAACAATCAAAAGGTCAAAAGCAGGCTCAAGACTCATTACTTTATGAATAATGGCTTCTATATTTTCAATTTCATTATATGTAGGAATAATTACAATACGATTGTTCATTGATTAAATATCTTTAATTGATGGCTTATTTAATAGGAATGGGCTTGAAACTTTTTTGAAAGCTATAAAGTATTGAGTGATAAAAACATTTTGTATAAGTCTAAAAGGAATGAAGATGACAAAATATGCCCTGCCTTATCAATGACAGTAGCAACTCACAACATGGTCGTTTACCATGCCTGTAGCTTGCATAAAAGCATAACAAATAGTAGTTCCAATAAACTTAAAGCCTCGTTTTTTGAGGTCTTTGCTCATGGCATCCGAAATAGATGTACTAGCTGGTATTTGAGCAAGGCTTTCCCAATGGTTTTTTAGCGGTTTACCTTCTACAAACTGCCATATATACGCATCAAAACTGCCAAAGGTTTCTTGAATTTTCAAAAATTGTTGAGCATTAATAACAGTTCCTTCAATTTTCAAGCGGTTTCTAATAATACCTGTATCTTGCATCAGAGCCAAGATTTTTTCGGTATCATATTGAGCTACCTTATTAACGTCAAAATCATCAAAAACCTTTCTAAAATGGTCTCTTTTTTTCAAAACGGTGTACCAGCTAAGTCCTGCCTGAAAGCCTTCGAGGATTAAAAACTCGAATAGTTTTTGGTCGTCATGCAACGGAACGCCCCACTCTTGGTCATGATAATCTTGGTATAGGGTGTCATTATTGACCCACCCACATCTTATTTTTTGCGACTCCATGTTTTTCTTTTTATGTACCTAAATACTATCTCGTTTTATGCGAGCGGGTTCTTTAGCAACTGGCTTGGATTTTTTCTTTTCCTCTTGGTTCATTCGAGTCTCTAGGTTTTTTACCACTTGCTCGTACATTTCTTTAAACTTATCTGGCCGAGCCACATAATATTTAAAGCTAGCTCGATAGCTACCTGTGTCTATTTCATAGCGTTTGAAAATCTGTTTTTCCAGACTTTTATAAACCACCAGCGAAGAGTCGGCACTGCCCATGTGCAGGTTATTAACTTGGTTCTCAGCCAAATGTACTTCTTCCAAAAGCTTAATCATTTTATCTTCTGGAATTAAATCTTGAGGCTTATCTGCCGAATTACAGGCAGACAGCAGGGCTATCAATAGAAGAATTCTTGTTCTCACATTTCAAAATTACGGGGATTTTAGGTAGTTTTAAAGGAATTATTCATTAAGAATACAGAATTAAGAATAATTAACACATTGTATCGGGCTTTGGCCTTATCCCAAAAGCCCTAAATAGGTTATAGGGGTATTTTTGATACCAAATGTGTTTAGCTATATAGTCTGTCCAAAGAGTAGTTGCTACTACTCCACTCGCTCTGGTAATAATGAATCCTCAAGAGTTTTTATCCAAATTACATAAATTTGAAATCCGTATCCGAAAAGCTGTAACTTCTCAGATGCGTGGCAACTTCAATTCTGTATTTAAGGGTTCTGGCCTTGAATTCAGTGATTTACGTTTGTACCAATATGGCGACGACGTTCGCCTTATCGACTGGAACACCACGGCCAAAGGACATGGCACGTTTGTAAAAATCTTTAAGGAAGAAAAAGAACAAACTGTTTTTTTTATGGTCGATGTAAGTGCTTCGCAAGATGTAGGCCGTTCTGACCGTTCTAAACTAGATACCACCAAAGAAATTTGTGGTGTTTTGACACTTTCGGCTATCAAAGAGGCCAGTCATGTTGGCTTGTTGTGTTTTTCTGACCAAAAAGAGAAATATATTAAGCCTGCCAATACCATGAAGCATGGTTACCGAACTATTTTAGAGCTTTTTAAGCTCAGACCAGAGTCGGTAGGAACAAACCTTAAAAAGATGATTCTTTTTGGCTTGGAGGTACTCAAACGACGAAGCCTCATTATTCTTGTTTCTGATTTTATTGATTCGGGATATGAAGAAAACCTAAAAGCCTTGGCTCGAAAACACGATTTGGTGGTGATTCACCTATACGACCAACGAGAAACTAATTTGCCAAGGTTGGGAATTATACCTGTATATGATACCGAAAGTAAAAAAACAATTTGGGTTAATGCTTCGTCAAACTGGTTTAGGAATAGAATGAAAAACCTTTTTGAACATAATTCGCAACAGTTAGAACAGCTTTGCAAGCAAAATAAAGCCAATTATTTGTCTATTGATGCTTCCGAAGATTATGTTCCTAAATTGGTTAAATTATTTAAGGTAAGAAAACGATGATTTTTGCAAATTTTGTTAATGCCCGATTCCTAAAATTTTACCCCAACGGTAGTGTGTCAAAAGTACTATATTCTTTGGGTTGGGGACTGGTATTATTATTGATAACGAGCAACAATATTACTGCTCAAAATAAGGGGAAAGGGGCTTTTTTGCAAGATAGTATCGAAATTGGTTTGCCTGTTAAATATGCCCTTAGTTACCGACATAAACCTACTGAGGATATTTTTTTTCCCGATTCTACTTATAATTTCAAACCATTTGAACTCCTCAACCGAGAGTTTTTTACGACTTCTACCAAAGACGACGTTAGTTTGGATAGTGTTGTTTATACCTTGATTTCTTTTGAAGTCGATGCTGTACAAAAATTAAGCTTACCGATTTATATCAGAGCCAAAAACGACTGTACTACAATTTATACCGAGCAGGATTCTATTTATCTAAAAAAAATGATTGATGGAAAAACGCCTCTAGCCGATTTGCCTCTAAAAGCCGATATTCAGCCGATTCACCTCAATCAACAGGCCAATTACCCATTGGTTTTTATGATTTTGGTAGGATTTGGTATTTTGGGAAGTATTATTTTTTGGCTTTTTGGAAAGCCTATTAAGCGTCAAATTAAGCTATTTCAATTTAGACGACGTTATGACGAATTTCAACGAATTTTTCAACGCCTCAGTAAAAGTACAGACGACACCACCCGCCGCCTAGAAAATGTAGAAAAAGCAGTGGTATTATGGAAAAAGTATATCGAACGCTTAGAAAATAAGCCTTTTACCACCTTTACTACCAAAGAGATTTTGGATAATATTAAAGATACTCGTTTGCCCGATGCACTACGTGAAATAGATGCTACGATTTATGGAGGCAATTTCTCTAAAAAAACGGTATCGTCGCTATCAATACTTCAAGAACTCGCAGAAGGGCTGTATCGAGAACACCGACAAATCCTGATTGAGAGCCCTGTTTAAGTTATTATTTCATCCACAGTCACTAAAATCGCATGCAAGATTGGTTTTCACGATATTGGTTTAGTATTCAAACCCTCTCGTCTTTTGAATGGGAACAGCCTTTTTATTTATATTGTATTCCTGCTGTACCATTTCTTTATATGATTCGGAACTGGCTTAGGGGCAATTCGGTACAAAAGCTCAATGTAGCTTTCCCTGCAAGTCAAATACGGTCGAGCTGGGTGAGTTCACTTCGTTTTATTCCTGGTATTTTATTGACAATCAGTATTATTCTTATTTTGGTGTCGTTGGCTCGGCCACAAAGGGCTATTTCCGAAGCTGAAGAGGTATCGGAAGGAATTGATATTATGTTGGCAATGGATATTTCGGCCTCGATGGAAAACAAGGATATTCCGCCAAGCAGGCTGTCGGTTGCTAAAAGGGTTGCCAAAAAATTTATAGAAGGGCGTTTTCAAGACCGCATTGGAATGGTGATTTTTTCGGGCGAACCCTTTTCGCTTTGTCCACTTACAACAGACTACGATATGCTCAAAGATTATATCGACGAAATTTCACCTTCTTTGATTAAAACTTCGGGAACAGCAATCGGCAATGCCCTAGGAATGTGTATTAATAGAATGCGTGAAATAGACTCGAAAAGTAAAGTGGCGATCTTACTTTCAGATGGCGATAATACTGCTGGCAACCTCGACCCACTTACTTCGGCACAACTTGCCAAGGCTTTTGGTATTAAGGTATATACAATTGCTGTAGGAAGCGACAAAGACCCTGCCGAAAAGGTAGATGAAAGTACCCTTCGAGAAATTGCTAAAACCAGTAATGGGAAGTTTTTTAGGGCTATGGATGCCCGTTCGTTAGAGCAGATTTTTAAGGAGATTAACCGTTTGGAGAAAGTAGAAATCAAGCGAAATCGTTATAAAAATGTGCAGGATTTCTACCATAATTATCTCCGTTGGGCTATTGTATTTTTGTTACTTTCGTTTGCTTCAAAAAATACGTTTATGGGCAATATTCTTGAAGATTAGCCTATTCTAATAACGCTATTACATCTTCTTTACTCAAAGATTTTACAAAGTTTTCCTCAGTTGTTATTAGGTCAGAGGCTAGTTTTTGTTTGTTTTGTTGCAAGGCCAGTATTTTTTCTTCTACGGTATGTTTGGTAATAAACTTGTAGGTAAAAACGGTTTTTTCTTGGCCTATTCTATGAGCTCTGTCAATGGCTTGTGCCTCAATGGCAGGATTCCACCAAGGGTCCAAAATAAACACATAGTCGGCGGCGGTAAGGTTGAGGCCAAGCCCACCTGCTTTTAACGAAATCAAAAATATTTTTACATCTTCGTTTTGTTGAAAACGCTCTACCTGTGCTTGTCGGTCGTAAGTACTACCATCCAAATAAGCATAATTACGTTTTTCTTTGTCGAGCCTTTCTCTAAACAAATCAAGGTGTTTTACAAATTGACTAAAAATCAACACTTTATGGCCTTCTTCCAAAACAGTCTCTAGTTTTTGTACAACATCGTCGAGCTTGCCAGAGTCGCCATCATAATCGGTATCAGTCATTTTGGGGTGATTGGCTATTTGTCTGAGTTTGGTTAAGCCTTGCAATACAACCATCTGAGACTTAGCTATACCTTCAGAATCGATATGTTCTAAAATCAAATTACGATAGTATGACTTTGCCTCTTCGTATTCTTTTTCCTGCTGCTCGGTCATTTGGGCATAATGCACACTTTCTATTTTAGGAGGAAGCTCAGTAGCCACTTGCGACTTATGCCTTCTCAACATAAAAGGCTTGATAATAGAATATAGTCGTTGTACTTTTTGCTCATCGCTTTTCTTTTCAATGGGTACTTGAAACTCATTTTTGAAAAAATGCTGTGTACCTAACAACCCAGGATTAATGAAGGTCATTTGCGACCATAAATCCATCGTACTGTTTTCGAGGGGCGTACCCGTCAACACCAGTCTATGACGGGTATTGAGTTGCATAACCGCTTTGGTTATATACGAAGTAGGGTTTTTGATGGCCTGCGATTCGTCCAAAATGGCATAGTGAAAACGATATGATTTTAATAGGTCAATATCTATCCTAATAATACCATACGAGGTTAAAATAACATCATAATTATTAAAAAGCTCAAGATTTTTATCGCGATACGTACCAGTATAGGTCAAAATATTTAGTTCTGGAGCAAATTTCTTGGCTTCCATCTCCCAGTTATAAATCAACGACGTTGGCATAATGAGCAACGATGGCTCAGGAATACCTATTTCTTTTTGAGATTGTAACAAGGCCAAGGTTTGTACGGTTTTGCCCAAACCCATATCGTCGGCCAAACACCCTCCAAAATTATAATCATTCAAGAAACGCATCCAGTCATAACCTGCTTTTTGATAGGGTCGTAGATTACCTGCAAAGCCCTTTGGAATAGTGTACTCCTGAATTTCCTCAAAATCACGAAGTTTTTCTAACTTTCGGCTCATTACTGTAGTAGCCAAAGACTCACGCTCCATGTCTTGTACGAGCGACAAATGATGTTTTTTCAGAATAAAACCTTCGCTAATTTGGCTCTGTTCGATAAAAGCAAATAGTTCGGAATATTGCGAAAACCATACTTCGGGAATAACGGCTATTTCGCCATTGGGCAAAAGGAATTCTCTCTTTTTCTGTAAAATTAGGTTGCGTAATTTCAAGAATGGTATTTCAAAATCACCAAATTTCACAAGCGTATGAATATCGAACCAATCATTGCCTTCAGTAATAGTCACTTCTATTTTGGAATACCCTAAGAAATAGCGTTTTCCATCGGCTTCTACTTGCTGAGAAATCATAAAGCCAGCATCTACCAATAGTCCATAATTGGCCTGTAACCATGAAAAAGCTCGTGTTTTTGGTAAAATAACACGTCCATTTTTGATATTAAGGTCTAGTGTATTCAATAGGTTAACTTTTTCTTTTTCGAGAGGCAAATCTCTTTTTACTTTATGGAAAACATAATCATCCCCTTTTTTTTCCATACTTACATTGGATGCCGCCGAAAAGCTATCGAACCGAAAAGCATATTTGCCGTACTGAAACGATAAGTTAATCGTAACCTGCGACTCGGAATCGTCTATTTCTTCGCCTACCGAGTCGAGTATGGCTAGTTGCTTGGCTTTTTGTTCTGCAATACTCAACAATGGCACGCATTTAAAAACTTCCGAACGAATCTCAAAGCCTTTGGCATGTACATCGAACATCGTAATAACTGGTGTTACAAACTTGCGATAGTAGTCTTCTTCGATTGTTTTGGGAATCACAATAAACCGCTTGTTGAGAAAAGGCCGCAACTTTTTTCCGTCGACATCCTTGTCAAAGTGATAGAGTTTGTTTTCCAGAATCATCCATGCAGGTTCTTCACAAACGATAAACGCATTTTTGTACTGAAAGTCAATCTTGGTATCTTCGTATTTTATAGTAGGAAAATAATGCGTATTATCGCTATTTCGCATAAAGTGAAATAATACGGTAGCCTTTTCGGGCAAAACGGTAATTTTTTGCCAAATAGGATTTCCGTCATTGCCCATAATAAACAATTGTTTATTGAGCAACAAAGGCATCATTTCGGTCTTGATACGTTCTATATAATCAGAAATTAACTCTTGAAGTGCCTTATCACCTTTTTGGGGGTCGTATGTTTTAAGGTAAAAATCAACGATAGTCCTTTTTTTTGCTCCACCAAATTTTTTAAAAATGGCTTCTTGTTGTATTGAATCAATCAGTTTTACCAATTTAAAATCATTTTCATCAGGCTGATATTCGTGTAATCCTTCACAAAACTCTTTGATATTTTTTGTAGAAATATTCTGATTCAGCAAGGTTAGTCTTCCTTTGGTATCTAATTGTACTACAAAAGCCTCAAATAAATACCCGAGATACTCATGGCTGAGTATTGAATAAATAATTTGGAAGGGCTGTGTTGTAGAAACTTTCATAAAAAACAAGTTTTTTTAGCGTCAATGAGCTAGCTCAAAGACCAATGTTCAACAATAAGATGTTTAATGGATGGTTAGTTTTGAAATTGTCGAAAGCAATCATTTAGCCCAAAAATGGCATAATTCATAATTTGTCTGAATAGTAAATATAATTAAAATAAGAGAAATACAATAGTATCGAAGAATGTATTTATTTATAAAATCGACAATTAAAGCTATTATTTAGCTATTTATCCACAAAATAAGACATTCTGGTAAATTGGTACTTGAACTAATCGGCTCAATAGTACGACGATTTTATAACAAAAACTTGTGGGTATTTGGTAGTGATTTTGGCTACTACCAGATACCCACAAGCTTTTTAGCGATGGTATTATTATACAATTAGTGTTTTTTGCGCCTTGCCTTTTTGGCTTCGGCCAAAAGTTTTTTGGCTTCGGTATGTTGTGTGGTTTTCTTGTCGGAATCTTCCAGTACTTGTTTATAATACTCGACAGCCTTATCAAAATCCTCTTCTGTTGATGCTATTTTACCCAAAGCCAACATTGATGACCAGTAATAGCCTGATTTGGTAGAATTGGTTAGTTGTGCAAAATCGATGGTTTTTTGATAATATGTCTTTGCCTGAGCCAAATCATGATTATAATTGTAGGCATAATAGGCCAAAATATAGCTTGCATAACGCCCGCTTACGCCTTCATAACCTGGATAATGCTCTTCTATTTTTTGCAAAATACTTTTTGCTTCGGTTTCGGCCTCGCGTACACGCCCTGCCACAAAGGCCGAACGAGCATGAAATCTTTGAAAAAATGGGTTGTCAGGATAGGTTTCATGGGTATATTTCGACAACTCGTAAGCCTTATCGTTCATATTTTCCATACCATATATTTGCAAAAGAAAATACCGAGCTTCAGTTCGGGTATAAAAAGCATTATAACTTACCTTTTCGAGCTGGCTAATACCTTTGGGCTTGTCGCCTTTAGGAAAAAGCCACAAAACAGGGCGAAGCAATGGGTAATTTTCTTTGACGTAATGGAAATAATAATTGTAAAGCCCATCGCCAAACATCAATTCAGGGCTAAAATCAGAAAAACTTCTTGATTTGTCGAGGTATTTCAAAGCATTTTTGGCGGCAAAAGTAGCTTTTGTCCAGTGCTTCCTTTCAGAATGTAAACGTCCCTTAAAAGCATAAGCCGCCGCCATAAAGAAAGCCGCTTCGGGGTTTTCGGTATCGTCCCAAATTACCTCAGCTTTTCTGATACTCTCGTCCATAAAACCAAGGCATTTTTCGTCGTACAATACGTTATCGGTATTAGGCACAATTTTCCACCATTCCATCAAGCCCAATAAAAAATCGGGAAGAGGGTGATTAGGATATTTAACTTTTAGGTAGGTAAATTCCCTTTCAGCTTCCTGAAATTTGAAATTATACATGTGGTTGATAGCCTGTGTGGCTTCTATTTGTACCTCACTTGTCAACAATAGCATTCCTTTAGAACGTTCTTGTTCGGCTTTTTCGGTATCTTTCCACCATTGTGCATGGCTATGTAACGCCACCAAAAAACAAATGATTAGGGGAACAAAACTCTTTATCGTTTTCACTTGGCTTCTTTGATTGAAATGGTTCATGTTTAAAGAATATAGTTTTGTTGATTTTTCTTTGCAATAGCTGTGTAGAAAGACATAACTGGCCAATATTCTTCCTCAAAATTATCACTCTTTTAGCTAATAAACGTGATTGTTTGGCAAACTTTAGTACAATTATGTAGTACTATATTACTAACGTTAAAACAATTTGAAATATTAAAAACTAATTAAAAAAAATACAAAACACCTTGATTTGTGGCTATTTGACCGTAATTTCACCTTTTATTTTTTATAATTTTCATAACGACTCACATTCTGATGAACCCAATCATCCAACTTCACGACAAACAATTCGAGATTTTTATTGAGCAAGCTATCATTGAAAATCGCATTAAAGAATTGGCGCTGAGCATTAGTAAAGATTATTCAGGCAAATGTCCTATTTTTTTAGCAATCTTGAATGGTTCATTTTTGTTTGCTGCCGAGCTCATGAAATCGGTTTCGATAGAATGTGAAATTACTTTTTTAAGGGTTTCTTCGTATCACTCTACTACTTCTTCAGGTAAAATAACCGAAGTTTTGGGCTTAAAAGAAGATATTACTGGGCGTGATGTAATTGTATTAGAAGATATTGTCGATACTGGCCTTACTATGGCTGAAATTAAAAAACAACTTTTGGCAAAAAACCCAAAGTCGTTGGAGATTGCGTCTTTGTTTCAAAAACCAGAGGCTCTTAAAACCCCTATTGATATTCGATATATTGGGTTTGAGCTTGAAAATAAATTTGTTTTGGGGTACGGCTTAGACTATGATGGCTTAGGGCGAAACCTTCCAGACCTGTATGTTTTACATGAAAAATAATACCTGTAAGTACTATTACCAAAGCCTAGCAAATACAACTAGGCCTTGGTAGTTTGGGCTTTTTTTCTAAGCAATTAGGTCAAAACCACAGTATGGTACTAATACCTTTGGAATACGAATACCTTCAGGTGTTTGGTTATTTTCGAGAATAGCAGCCAAAATACGTGGCAAAGCCAAAGCAGAACCATTGAGGGTATGTAATAGCTGAGATTTTCCTTCGGTTTTCATTCGTAACTTCAAGCGGTTGGCTTGGTAAGTTTCAAAGTTTGACACTGAACTTACTTCTAACCAACGCTTTTGAGCCGTTGAAAATACTTCCATATCGTACGTAAGGGCAGAAGTAAAACTCATATCGCCGCCACACAAACGCAAAACACGATAAGGCAATTCAAGTTTTTGTAAAAGTCCTTGAACGTGCAAAGACATTTCTTCGAGGGCAGCATACGAATTTTCGGGTTTTTCGATACGCACAATTTCAATCTTATCAAATTGGTGCAAACGATTCAGGCCACGAACATGAGCCCCCCAAGAGCCCGCTTCACGACGGAAACATGGTGTATAACCTGCATTTTTGATAGGCAAATCTGTTTCCTGCAAAATCACATCACGGTACATATTGGTAATAGGTACTTCGGCTGTAGGAATCAAATAGAGGTCATCTTCGGTAGCATGGTACATTTGGCCGTCTTTGTCGGGCAGCTGACCTGTACCAAAACCAGAATCTTTGTTTATCAAGATAGGAGGCTGTACCTCAACATAGCCCGCTGCAATAGCTTCGTCTAAAAAGAAATTGATTAAGGCACGTTGAATTCTTGCACCTTTACCCTTATAAACTGGAAAACCTGCCCCCGTAATTTTGTTACCTAATTCAAAATCAATAATATCGTATTTTTTGATCAAGTCCCAGTGAGGCAAGGCATTTTCATCCAAAACGGGTACAGTACCATTTTGGAGTACTACTTCGTTATCTTCAGCTACTTTTCCTTCAGGAACACTTGCATGTGGTAAATTTGGCAAAGTTACTAGCACTTCGTACAGTTCAGTTTCGATAGCCTTTAGGGCTTCATCAAGTTCTTTAGAACGAGCTTTAAGGCTAGAAGTTTCGGTTTTAGCAGCTTCAGCCTCTTCTTTTTTACCTGCTTTCATCAACCCTCCAATTTCTTTGGCAAGGGCATTTGACTGAGCCAAGGTAGAATCCAATTCATTTTGGGTTTCACGACGCTTGTCGTCCAAAACAATAAGTTTTTCTACAGCTTCTTCAGCATTTTTAAAATGCTTTTTCAACAAGCCCGCAATTGTGGCTTCCTTGTTTTCTTTAATTTGTTGTATTTGTAGCATGAATTCTATTTAGCTATTTGAGCGTTATCGTAAGTCGCTCTATATCGTATTATTTTTTTGTATAAAACAAGATTCTCTAGTTACACAGAGTTTTAATATATCAACCTTTCAAATATCATTTATCTGTTGCTCAACAAGATTCATGTTTTTTGATTTCTATTTACAAAGATAAAAAAAATAGCCGTGCGTAAGCTTTTGACGACACGGCTATTGGTATTAATTGTTTTTTATCATTTATGGAGCTGAGAAAATCTCCTTCATGGTGTCTTCATATAAAAAACAACGTTCGTTCAAAGCGTTCAAAGCAGCAGCTTTGTGTTTGCCATGAATCAACAACGAGATATTATGCTCGGAGGCACCATAAGAAATCATTCTGATAGGAATACTTTTCATGGCATCTAGTACTTTTAGTGCAATTCCTTCTTTGTCGGCCGAGAAGTTTCCTACGATACAAACAATTGTCTGGTCTTTATCGCATTCCTCTAGGTCGGCAAATTGGCGTAATTCGGCCATAATGTCCTCCAAATGTTCGTCGTTGTCGATTGTTACCGAAACCGATACTTCAGATGTAGTTATCATATCTACAGGTGTTTTGTATTTTTCAAATACATCAAACACTTTTCTCAAGAATCCATAAGCATTGAGCATACGGGTTGAGTGGATATAGATTGCTGTTAAATTATCTTTTGCAGCAATAGCCTTTATTTCACGATCGGTAGTTTTGTCGGCAATGAGTGTACCAAAAGCGGCAGGTTCCATGGTATTTTTCAAGCGAACAGGTACACCCCTCATTTTGGCTGGCGTAATAGTACTTGGGTGAAGAATTTTTGCCCCAAAGTAAGCTAGCTCGGCAGCCTCTTCAAATGTCAATTCACGAATAGGGAAAGTCTTCTTAACAATACGAGGGTCGTTGTTGTGCATACCGTCGATATCTGTCCAGATTTGAACTTCTTCGGCACGAATAGCTCCCCCAATCAACGATGCAGTATAATCTGAACCGCCACGCTTGAGGTTGTCTACTTCGCCACGAGGATTGCGACAAATGAAGCCCTGAGTAATAAATATTTGTTTGTCTTCTAATTGCGAAAGAATAGCTCCGAGTTTTTCTTCTGTATAGTTCAATACAGGCTCATTATCGGCATCGATCAACATAAAGTCTAATGCTGGTAATAACGCTGATTTTACGCCTTCTTCTTGCAAATATGTTTCAAACATTTGTGTTGAAAGTAATTCACCTTCTGCCACAATTTCTTTCTCTTGTTTTAAAGTGAAAGGCTTGATACTTACCAATGAGCGTATAAAAGAAAACTCTTTATCGATAATTGCTTTTCCTTTTTCGTAGCCTTCTGGCGTACTATAAAGCTCTTTAATAAATGCTTCGTAGTGTGCGTACAAATCATTTATTTTTTGAGTAGCCTCATCATCGTTATTTGCCTTCAACGATTCGGCAATCGACAATAAGCCATTGGTTGTACCCGAAAGGGCAGATAATACTACGATTTTGCGATTGCTATCCTCAGTAATCAGATTTCTGATTGAGTGCATTCTTTCGGGCTTTCCAACTGAAGTCCCACCAAATTTCCAGACTTGCATTTTTAATTCTATTTAAACTAATTTACCAAATATCAACGATTGTTTTTGAGCTTTTAGCTTGTGGCTATAAAGGTATTTTTATTGTATTCCTAGCATTTTGATGGCTGTAATGGCAGCTTCGTCGCCTTTGTTGCCATGAATACCGCCCGCACGGTCGAGTGCCTGCTGTTCGGTATTGGGAGTTAATACACCAAAAATAACAGGCTTGTCGTATTTGAGGCTTACGTTGGTTAATCCCTGAGCTACAGCATGGTTAATGTAATCGTTGTGTTTGGTTTCGCCCTGAATGACACAACCGATACAAATTACGGCATCAATTTGGGTTTTCTGTGCCATTTTTTGTGCTCCAAAACTCAACTCATAACTTCCTGGCACGTTTACTCTGACAATATTTTCGGCTTGTGCTCCATTGGCCAGAAGTGTGTTGTAAGCTCCTTGGTATAGGGCGTTGGTCACTTCTTCATTCCATTCTGCAACGACAATTGCAAAACCTTTTTGACTCACATCGGGAATACCTTCTGTGGAAAAAATACTGAGATTTTTATGTGCTGAAGACATATTGGTATTGGCTATAGATTTGATTTGAATCTTTTGGTACGAGTGTGTTGCCTAATAAACAACAAAAAAGGGACAAGAACTTAGCTCTTATCCCTTTTTATCAATATTTTGATTTTGACTTATTTAGAGACAGAACCTTCCAACAACGCCTTGTATTTCTTAGCGTTGATATATTCAGAGGATTCAGCGTATTTTTCTACAATCTCAGTATAAATGTTCAAAGCTTCTTCGTTTTGCTTATTAGCTTCATAAGCTGCCGCCAACTTCATAAGGTATGAAGGGGTAAAAAACTTATTAGCTTTATAGTCTGCTGCTTTTTTGTAATAGTCGATAGCATCTGCATAGGCCTTTTTCTCGGCATAGGCATCGCCAATCAAAGAATAAGCACGAGCTTGTACCAATAAGTCAGAGCTACTGAATGCCTTTAAGTGCTCGATTGCTGCATCAAACTTACCTTCTTTCAATTCGGCAACGCCAGCTCCAAAAGTGGCAATATTGGCAGCATCTCCACCACCTTCATTAGCTACTTTTAAAAACTCTTGTGCCGCAACTTTATTTGAATCGGCCTCAAATTTGTAAAATGCTTTAGCCAATTTACCTTGAGAAGCTTCGTCTTGAGAAGTAGTATAGTATTTGTACCCGAAATAACCAAGAACAACCAATATTATCGCTCCAGCAACACCAGTGGCTAATCCTTTGTTTTTTTCTACAACATGCTGCACTTTCTCGATGTCATGTCCTAATTCTTGCTTCAATCCCTCTGGGCTTTCCAAAAATTCAAGACTAGTTTTTTCTTCTTTTTTTGCCATTTTGGTTTTGTCGTTATGCGTTAATGGTTATTTGCTCATTTTATCACATAAATATGTAGCAAATAACTTTTATTGAATACTTGTTGACAAATGTTACATTTTGCTGAACTACAAGAAGGGTAGGGCATTTGTAAACACTTTTGTTTTTTAATTTTAGTAAATGTTGCTTCACTAAAATTGGACTGCAAAATTAGGAATTCTCTTGGAATTTTAAAGGTTTTTCTTTAATCTTTTGGAGGGTTATTTGAAAAGAAGTGTATTTTCAGATGGATTCTCCTTTTTTCATGAATAAAAACACCCTTCAAAAGATAAGTTTTTCGTTACTAGAACCTTATGAATACTGTTTGTATAAGGGGCTTATTTAATTTTCAACCAACTTTCGGGGTTTTGTTTTACCTCATTTCGCCAAACCTGAAAATTGATTTCGGATGTGCCATCGCCATCGGTAGCAACAACTCCAATTTTTTGTCCTGCCAAAATTTGTTGCCCTTCTCTTACTACTACATTAGAGAGCTTGCTATATACCGTAAAGTAGTCGCCATGTTGTACTGCTACCATGGTATTTACTCCTTGGATATTAACAACGGTTTGTACTATTCCATCGTACACTACCGAAACGGTATTGCCTGCGTTGGTTTGGATATCGACACCGTTGTTGTTGAGTTTTACGCCTCTCAAGATAGGATGACTGTGTACGCCAAAACGGTCGGAAATAAACCCGCTTTTTACAGGCCAAGGCATACGCCCACGTAAGGCCGAAAAGGATGTTGCTACTTTTTGTTCCTCTGGACTCATTTCTATGACAGAGGCTTTGGGTTGCTTATCATTTTTGGGAGTGGTGGCTATTTTATTTTCTCGTTGTAAACGTTGTTGTTCTCTTTGACGAGACTTTCTAATTTCTCTTTCTACGATTTTGGCAATCATATTTTCGAGTCGTTCTACAGCCTTTTTATTGTCTTCGAGTTGCTGTCGTAATTGTTTTTCCTTGATATTAAGCTGTGCAACAACATTCGATTGCTTTCCTTTTAGTAATTCTAAATTTTGGGTTTCGGTGATTTTCTCTTTTAGGATATTGGCTTGTTCTTGTTTTTTCTGAAGAATCTTTACTTGTTCCGACATGAGGTCGGCACGTACTTTTTCGATTAACACTGCTTGTTTGGCACGCGCTTCTGAATATTGCTTGAGGTATTTGTAACGCCGAACAAGCTGATTGAAGTTGTTGGAAGAAAACAAAAAACTTAGTTGGTTGTATTTGTTGCTAACCTTGGCCGATGAATAAATCATCTTGGCATATTCTTCTTTGAGCTGTTCGAGGTTACCAGATAACTCGCCTGTAACTTTGTTGAGCTCGCTTACTTCCATATCCAACAATTCTTGGTTTTCGGAAAGGAGATTAATTTGCTTAGATTGTTTAGTGATACGTTCACCCAAGGCATTGAGCTTGCCAACACTTGCTTCTTTTTTCTGTTCAGTTTTTTCAATGATTTGGTTCAATTCATTAATTTTCTGAATGTTTTCTTTTTTTTCAGCTTCTAGTTTTGCTCTGTTAATTCTTTTTTTCTGGGCAAACGAAGTATTTAGACCCAGTACTAACAAAGCAACAAGCAGTCCTGAAAAAATCCTCAGGGCTGCTTGAGACACGTTTGTATGTTGCACGAATGCTATAATGGCTTTATGAGTATATAATGTGTTAGTTCTTTTTCTGCAAAAGTTTTTCAGGCACCTTGAATGGAAATTGCAAAGGCTCGTCTAGTAATTCTACTTTTGTATGTTTTATATTAATAACTGTTTGGTAAACCTTTTGGTCTTTTTCAGATTTATATTCGACCGTTACCAAATTGGATAGGGGAAAAACGTAATTATTTAGGGTAGTAAAATCATTGAAGTCCATCGAAAGTTTGGTATTCGTAACTTCTTGGGTCATCAAAAGCTTTTTGAGTTTTTTATCTTGCCCAATATAATTATCAATCTGCACTTTTCCTTCATGCTGTTTCAACAAAAAGTATTCATTTTCGCGAATAACCCTTGATTTATTCTTTTTAAAGGGTCTATTTCCAACGATCAGGGCTTGTAGAATATCAAAGTTAAGATTAAACTTGAATTTTTCAGAGAATAGTTCGTAAGGATATTCGTTGTAATTACCTTCGTATTTGTTGTAAAGCTTAACAGAATCTTTCGTAAATACTGCTGTGGCAATGGATACTGGCAAACCAGGAACTGATACATTGAGCCAAATCAAACTATCTTTCTTTACTCGAATATCAACATTTACAGTTTGATTTACTTCTGTGCTTTTAATCCCCACTTTTGCTTTGCCTTTTAGGTATTTGAAATCTACCTCATCGATATTCACTCTATCTGACTCTAAGTCGTCTGTTTTGGGGGTGATTGTACCCTCTGGCGTTTTTAACGAATCTGCTTTTTCAGTTACGACATTGCTGTTTACTAATATGGTATCTACTTTAGCCGTATTGAGGTCGGGAGATTTATAGATAGCTTGTTTTTTACAGGCAGACACAAAAAGTAAAATAACTAAGCTCAATTTTGTTAGTTGGTTCATTTTATATTTTAAAGAATGATGAAAGCAATTAGCTTTTGTCTGTTTGAGTATTGTATGGTATAAGGACGTATATACCAGCAATATTTAATCTATGAGTTTTTGTTCTGTAATTTTTTTATCGATAAGGGTGCTTGTTCCGCCTGTAGTTTTGGCTTTTTTCCATTGTTCTACGGCTTTTTGTTTTTCGCCTAATTGGAATAAAACATCGCCATAGTGTTCGATAATAGTACCACTTTTGTTGATATTATTTTCTACAGCCTTTTCCAAATAGATTTTGGCTTTATTATAATCTTTCATTTCGTACAAAACCCACGCATAGGTATCTAAATATGTGCCATTATTGGGGTGTTTTTGTACTAACTGGCCTGCCATTTGAGCCGCACGTTCGAGTTTGACTTTGCGAAGGGTCAGGAAATAGCTATAATTATTAAGTACGTGGTCGTTGTTAGGGTCTTCTTTCAAGGCTGCTTCATAAGCTTCGTCCGACTTATCGTGTTTACCCAAACTATTGTAGGTATCGCCCAACTGAGCATAAATATGTTGTGTTAGCTCATACCCCTCTGGAGCTAGTCGGCGAGCCTCCTCCAATGCCTCTATGGCTTTTTCATGGTTTCTTTTTCGGTAATAAGCGGAGCCGTTCAAATACCAAAAAAGTGATTGGTTTGGAAATACCTCTATGGCTTCTTCAGAGTGTACAATGGCACTATCTATTTGGTTCAGGTCAAAATCGAGTTGGATAATTCTTCCCCAAACCTCATTGACAGAGCGGTCCAAACGAGCGGCTTTGACATATTCGTTGCGAGCGGCAGGCACATCGCCTTTTTGAAACAACAAATCTCCATATATTGCGTGCGACTTGGGGTCGCTTGGATTAGCTGCTACCAGTGTTTTTACCAAATTAAAAGCTGTTTCTTTCGATTTGTCATCTTTCATCATCGACACATAGCTCATCAAAATACGAGCTTTGGTATTGACATCTAGGCTTGGGTCGGCAAAGGCTAGTTCTAATTCTTTGTTACATTTATCTATATCGCCCTTTTCTTGGTACAATTGGGCTAACATTACATGTGCTTGTGCATTGCTAGGATTGATTTTTAGTATTTTTTCTAGGTATGGTATAGCTTGCTCATTGCGTTTGTTCGACATTAGTAGTTCGGCTTGGTCGATAGTATAATCCATATCGTCGGGGTCGGAGGCTATCAATTTTTCACCCTCCTTGATGGCATCGTCTACTTTACCTAACTTTAGTAGAAGGGCTTGTTTTTGGTGCGAAATTTCATCGTTTAGCCCCAATACTTTTTCGGCTCTATCAAAAGCTTTAAGAGCGTCGTCGATTCTATTATCAAAAATGTATACTGCTGCCTGCTGAATATAATATTCGGCTTTGTTGGGATACAAACTCACCAGTTTTTGGTAGATTTTTTCGGCCTCTTGTAATTTTTTTGTTTTTACGTACAAATCGGCTAGAACCTCATTGTAGGTGGCATTATTGGCATCTTGTTCGAGGGCTTTTTGCAAATACGCAATGGCTTTTTCTTCTTCTCTGAGTTTTTGATATACATTACCTATTTCGTAAAGAACACCGCTGTTTTTAGGCGTAATTGCTAGAGCCTTTTCAAGAGGAGTTATGGCTTTGGCATAATCCTCCATCATATAGAACTTCATTCCTTCTGTAAATAGCGACTCCGCTTCAAGTAACTGTGCAGGCGTAACTTCATTCTTACTTTTGGCGTTAGAATCTTTTTTTTGGGCTACACCTTGATACAACGCTATTAACCAAATAGCCCCCAGAAGCATCATATTTTTTAAGCTAAGTCTCATATTTATTGAGTAGTACATACGGTGATTTATCATTAAATGGCATTATATGGGTGATGCACTACAGGTTTATTGGGGCAAAGTTACTAAAATTCTTTTCAAGTCTCTGAAATCTAAGTATTTCACCCAAAAGTATCGAACCCCCAAATTTGATAAAATATGAAAATACAGGATAATAAGCTTTATCACAAGCATATTATCAATTTAATAGCGGTTTGATTAGCCTCTTGTGCAGTAGAACGTTTCTATTTCTGAACGGTACAGATGATAGGAAAATAACGTTCAGTACCTTGAAATGTTATATTTCTTACACTGAACGTTATATCATTTTTGTTTTTTATAACAACTTATACTTTCTTGGCTGGGTTGCCAAATACAGTTTCACGGGCTTTGACATTTTCAATCACTACAGAACCTGCTCCGATTCTGGCACTTTTGCCTATTTTGACACCTCCAACAATGGTTACACCAGTACCAATAAAAGCATTATCTTCGATTTCGGCACCTGCACCGATTACGCTTCCTGCACCAATTTGTACGTAGTCGCTAATTTTGGCATCGTAATCTATTAATACTTTGCTATGTATAATATTATGGTTGCCGACGTTGGCTCTGGGGTTGATAATAACACCTGCCGAAACCAAATTGCCATGCCCAATAGCACTATTCGACGAAATAACGGCTTGGTCATGAATGGCATTGACAGGCTGAACTTTACGTACATCGTGCAACATTTCTACGATATTTTTACGCACTTTTGCTTCGTCTATTGCTACAAATGCCTCACACTTTTTACCGATTAGTTTGGTATAACCTTCATCATCGGGCGAGCCCATCACAACCACATCATCGATTTCGGTATTGTGTAATTTGGCATCATCATCTAAAAAAGCATAAACCACTACGTTATTTCTTTTAAAAATATCTAGTGCTACAGCACCCAAGCCATTGGCTCCAATAATAATCACGGGATTCTCCATGTAATTTATTCTATTTATGAGAAATGGGAATTGCCATTTCCTTTTATGACAATTAGTTAGAAAGATGGATAGTATTCTTTTCTACAAACTTAATATATTTATTCTTTACCAATTATTACGCCATTTTTGATGGTGTACAAAGTAACTCCATTTTTCAACAAAGTGAAGTCGGCTTTCATTCCCAAACTGATACCCTTTTCTGCAACAAGTTCTAAACCTGTGGCATCGATTTCGTCTGTTCCAAAGAAAACAGACATATCGCCGATTTCTTCTATTTCGCTCGAATTGGTAAAGTAATCTCGTCCTTGTACGGGTTTTTCGTTTCTATTTATGGCTAAATCTACCTTGTAGGAGGTATTTCCTTTTTTCAAAACAACATTTCTTACAATTAGATCGAATATAGTTTTGCTATTTACAGGCAACAGATCATACTCGGCTATTGATTCATTTTTGTAGGATTTATGTGCTATTGATTCAAATGCAGCTAAAATAGTCACATAATTGAGTTGACGAATATACTGTTTTTCGGGGTCGTTTTTATAGCCTCCCGATTCGATTAATACCAACGACGTTCCCCATTTTTGGATATTGTCGCCAAAAGCTCTTGGCTCAAAATCGGCTGGCCATTTACCTACCGAGTTGGGAATATAGTTTTGTAAGCCTCGATTCAGTTGTACAATTAGTTGCATTGCTTTTTTTCGTACATCATTTACTTCTTGGGCTTCGTTGTAGGCTGTTGCCAAAAAAGAAATCGTTGCAAGGTTGCCTGTTGCTCCTGCCGAATAACGACGACCTTGGTCGTGCAAATTAAAACCAAATGTAGGTTTTAACTCCATGATTAATTTTTTCAATAGCCTTCCTTCGGGGGTTTGTAGGGCTATTGCATCACGGTTCATGTCGATTCCCAAAGCGGTGTAGCGTGTCCAAGCCTCTGCACCATCGGGGTTGAGCATTGGAACAAAATAGAAAGTGCACTGGCTCAAAAGTTCTTTTCGCATATTGTCAAACTGCGAATCTTTGCTTTGGAAGAAATTAAAAATATCCATCAATGCCATCGTGGCGGTGGCTTCGTCGCCGTGCATTTGTGACCACAACATCACTTTGGTAGAGCCGTGGCCTATTTTTGCCAAATAAATATCACGGCCTTCAGTAGATTTTTCTACAACGTTGACCTCAAACTGTGGATTCTCTTTGATTTTCTGAAGAAGACTTACTAGCGTTGTATAACCAAATCGTCGTTTTGTAATGCTTTTCTCACGATAAGTATCGTAAGTATCATATAATTGTTTGTTAAAGTTCTGTGCTGAAAGCTGAGACAATGTTGTCATTATAAGTAAAATAAAGATAATTTTTGTATCCATAAAGCTCCTGAGATAAAAACAGTCCAAAGTTACTATTTCGGGCTGTGTTTATCTCATTAACCGAATGATATGATTTAGCTATTGTTAAAACATTACCAGAATTGTTGGCTTGGTAGCGTTATAAATAATCGGTGTCATGCCGTGCAACTTTGGGTACACCAACTACCTGTGAAGCATAGATACCCATTGTTCCCGAAAATACATAGGCCACAATACAAGCAATGGCTATATAAACGCCCGCTTCTATACCAAATAGCTCGATCCCCATGAGGGTACAGGCCAGTGGTGTATTGGATGCACCAGAGAATACTCCCACAAAACCCATTCCAGCCAGTAGGCTTACAGGTAAAGGAATAATATGGGCAAGGGTGTTGCCTAGTGTAGCACCAATATAAAATAGTGGAGTGACTTCGCCCCCCTTAAAGCCAGCACCGAGTGTTAAGGAGGTAAAAAAAGTTTTTGCCAAAAAATCATATACTGGCAATGGTTGAGTAAACGACTCTACAATGACAGGCACCCCTAAGCCAATATACCTTTGCGAGCCTAATAACCATACTAAAATAGCAATAATACTACCCGCAATTACTGGGCGTAGGGGAGGATATGCTATTTTGTTCTTGAAAATATTACTCCAAAAATGTGTAATTTGAGCAAAAAATAAGCCCATCAGACCAAAACATAACCCTGCCAATATCGACCAAATGATGGTTTGGGGCAATAGTTTAGGTATTTCTGCTATAAAGTAATGTGTATGACCAACATGCCAAATATCCTGACAGACATAATCGGCCACAACGGCACTTAGCAAACTTGGCAATATGGCTTCGTAACGCATTTTCCCAATAATTGCTACTTCTAAGGCAAAGACAGTTCCAGCCAAAGGCGTGCCAAAGACCGATGCAAAACCTGCACTAATACCCGCCAACAAAATAATCTTGCGATTGAGTTTTTGCTCGGCATTGTCTAGTGCTAAATTCTTGAGAGATAGTTTTTTTAAGAAAAAAACATTATCAAGCCATCTATTCCATTTATTCACTTGGTCGGCTAATGCTCCGCCCATTTGTACTGCTGTACCTTCTCGCCCGGCCGAGCCTCCAAACAAATGGGTAATAACAGTTGTCAGCAAAATGAAAGGCATCATCTTGAGCGAAATTACCGACTGAGGCTGCTGTAACTCCTCAATGAGTTGGTTGTTTCCTTTTGCAATATCTGCCCCCCAATAATAATACAGGCTTCCTACAACCCAGCCAGCTATTGGTAAAAAGGCTATTATCCAAGTATGCTGCTCACGATAGTGAGTTGCCCAGTCGAGCCATACCAAAAAAAAAGCCGATGCCGAACCCACAATAGCACCTACTATTGTACATACTATCATCCATTTCAGGGTAAATTTTAGCGCTAATATTTGTAAATTCATCATACAAAATTACGTTTTAGAATATTAATAGACAATCCTTTTAATTTTAGGCATTGATTAATATAATTTCCTGTTAGCCTATTCATTTTGTATATTTGACAATAACAGGTGTATTGCTTGTTGTCCTATACTGTAATAGATTCAATGATATGAAAACGCTTCGACTCGACGAGGTTAGTTCCTCTAAAATGCACATTGAGGTTAATACGATGCAATGGATAGATGTTAACCGCCAAAATACTATCCAAGAGATGCACAAACACGATTATTACGTGATTATCTGGGTAAAAGAAGGAGAAGGCACCCATATTGTTGATTTTAACGAATACCCCCTAGAGCCTAATTCATTTTGGTTTTTGTCGCCAGGGCAAGCCCATATTTTTCATTTGGTACAGCCTCCTCAGGGTTATGTGATTTCTTTTGGTAGTGACTTTTTTTCTACTTTCGAAAATAATCGAGAATTGTTGATTAACTCTGGGCTGTTTCACAATATTCTTCAGTTTAAGTCCTTTCAATTAGATATTACCGCCACCCAAGGTTTAGAAGAACTCATCAAAAAAATGCAGGACGAAATTGGGGCTAATGCCAATTTTCAAGATGAAATGCTGCGTTCTTTATTAAAAATGTTTTTGATTAGTTGCTCTAGACTTTTTTCTTCACAAATGACCAATACCGTAGAATCGTCAAAAGCTATTTGTATGGTTCGTCGCTTTCAAGATTTAGTAGAAGAGCGTTTTCAAGAAAAAAGCAAAGTGGCCGATTATGCCGAAAGTCTTGGTGTTACACCAAGCCATCTGAACGATACGGTAAAAAAAATAACTGGAATGCCAGCCTCCGAGCATATCAAACAACGGGTTATTCTTGAAATTAAACGAAAAGCCAATTTTGGTATGTTGTCGGCCAAAGAAATTGCCTACGAGATGGGCTTTGACGATGAGGCTCATTTTTCAAAATACTTTAAAAATAACGCAGGAATAACCTTCTCTGATTATAAAAAACAGTTGTTTCAACCCTCTTTTAAACAAGTTTTTTAGCAAATCCGTAAAATCGACAAGTTATTCCGTAATTTATATATCACTACATTAAATGTATATACATATATTTGTATCATCAAATTAGTTATAACAAAAAACAACAATATTATGTCAACTACAACATGGGCAATCGACCCAGCACACTCAGAAGTACAGTTTAAAGTAAAGCACTTGGTTATTACAACAGTAACTGGTCATTTCCAAGAATTTTCAGGAACAGTTGAAGCAGGTGAAGGTTTTGCTGATGCAAAAATCACATTTGAAGCTAATGTTGCTTCTATCAACACCAACAGCGAACAACGTGATGGCCACTTGAAAAGCGGTGATTTCTTCGATGCCGAGGCTTTCCCTACTTTATCATTTACGTCAACATCATTCACTAAAGATGGTAGCGATTTTAAATTAACTGGCGACCTTACTATCAAAGGAGTAACTTTGCCAGTAACATTCGATGTCGATTATGAAGGAACTGCTACTGACCCTTGGGGAAATGTAAAAGCTGGTTTTGAAGTAAAAGGTAAAATCAATCGTAAAGATTTCGGTTTGTCTTGGAATGCCATCACCGAAGCTGGTAGTGCTTTAGTAAGCGAAGAAGTAAAACTTGTTGGTAATATCCAATTAGTAAAACAAGCATAATAATACGATGAGAAATCATCAAAGAAAGGAGTACCCCATGAATACTGTTAAGAAAACACTCCATCTTGCCAACACAAGAGGAAAAGCCGACCACGGCTGGTTGAAAACTAATTTAACATTCTCTTTCGCTGGTTATTATGACCCTTCAAGGGTTCATTTTGGAGCTTTGCGAGTACTGAATGATGATTATATTGCTGGAGGAAAAGGCTTTGGAATGCACCCACACGACAATATGGAAATCATTACGATTCCTACTTCGGGCGTGGTTGCTCACCGAGACAACTTTGGTAACGAAGGTGTTATCACTGTTGGCGAGGTACAAGTAATGAGTGCTGGAACGGGTGTATACCACTCAGAGTTTAATCACTTACGAGACCAAGCTCTCACTTTGTTCCAAATTTGGTTATTTCCGAATGCGGAAAATGTAAAACCTCGTTACGACCAAAAATCGTTTGACTTAGCAGGCCGTCAAAATCGTTTTCAATTGTTAGTGAGTCCATCCGACGACCAATCTGACGATGCTCTTTGGATACATCAATACGCCTATTTTAGTATGGGAAATTTTGATCCAGGACAAGAGTTTTCTTATCAAATTAAACGTCCAGGCAATGGTTTATATGTTTTTGTGGTAAAGGGAGAGGTAGAAACCACTGGCGAAAAATTAGCAACAAGAGATGGCCTTGGCCTTGAAAATATCGACCAAGTAGACTTCAAAACTACCGATGGTGTCGAGCTACTATTGATGGAAGTTCCTATGCTTTAATAGTATTGTATTCAAAAAATCCTGTGTTGGGTATCCAATACAGGATTTTTTATGTCGTAAAAATATGGTAATTAAAATACCAACCATTCATTTTTGGCACGCATTACTTGCTCAATGATGTCTCTAACAGCTCCACGGCCTCCGTTGAATGGTGATACATATTGTGAAATAGCCAAAATTTCATCGCAGGCATCGGCTGGACAAGTGGCAAAAAGATGTGGACGCTCCATGACCTGATAGTCGGGAATATCGTCGCCCATATACAAGATTTCTTCTTCCTTCACGCCCGAATTAGCCAACCAACCTTCATAGATTTCGAGTTTACTTTTTCCTCCCGAACCCATAAATACATCGTGAATTTTAAGGTTTTCTAAGCGTTTTTTTACACCATCATGCTTACCGCCAGTAATAACACAAATTCTATAACCTGCTTTTACGGCTCTTTCTAGGGCATAACCATCACGAATATAAAATGTACGATAATGCTCGCCCGTTTCGAGTACATGTACCGAGCCGTCTGTCATTACGCCATCAATATCAAACACAAAGGTTGTTATTTGATTGAGTTTTTCTTGATTTATCATAGTGCATTTGTTTCTATTATGTTCTTGGTGATGCTGTCATAGATTTTTTGGTAGGCGGGCATATCTTTCAGATAGGCCATTTGTCGCTGTACAACCTCTTTGTCATTTCTACGAGCAGGGCCAGTTTGTACCTCAAAAATATCTTTGGCATCCAATGCTTTTCTTAGGGTTTCTTTGATAAGCGGCTCTAGTAATTTAAACTCCAAATCATTGGTTTTCATCAATTCCTGAGCAATTCCCCAAAGGTGATTCGTGAAGTTACAAGCAAACACCGCAGCTAGGTGTAATACCTTTCTTTCATCTGAATTTACGGCATAAGTAATATCTGAAATGTCTTGAGCAAGAGTTATCAACAAGCTTTCCACATCTAAGTCATTGGATTCCAGACAAATAGGAATTTCTTTAAAATCCACGTGGAACATTTTTGTAAAAGTTTGCAGTGGATAGAACACTCCAATCTTAATAGATTCATCCAAATAAACCTCTACTAACTCCTGTAAATCACGCAATGTTTTGCTACCCGACGTATGTACCAATATAGCCCCTACAGGTAGTGATAAATTCCGAATAACTTCCTCCATTGCGTCATCTGTTACACAAAGGAAGAATATTTGAGAAACTGAAGAAGAAAAATCTAAACCTCTGTGTGTTTGAGCATTATAAAGCTGCTGAGTCAATGCACGGGCATTGGCAGGGTTACGGCTATACACCTCGTTGATACTGTAGTTGGCACTCTCAAAAGCCTGCGACAAATGCCATGCGACATTCCCAGCTCCAATGAATGATATTTTCACCTGTTAATCTGAAATAAAATGGTTGACTGTATTCAACAAAGATAAGGCTATTAAGTAAAAATAATGCCCTAAATATCTTAGAAAGGTCTTAGATTTGGAGAATCAAACCACATATCGAAGCCATGACTTTAGTTAAGACCCACAAAATAACCGTAATTATTCCAGCCTACAACGAAGAACAAGCTGTAGCAAAAGTGATTGAGGCTATTCCCAAAAATATCGTTTCACAAATTATCGTAGTAAATAATAATTCGAGCGACCAAACAGCAGAGGTTGCACAAAAGGCTGGGGCAACTGTTCTTACCGAAACCCAACAAGGTTATGGTTTTGCTTGCCTTAAAGGTATTAACTACGTTCAAGAGCAAAATATTCAGCCCGATATTATTGTTTTCCTCGATGCCGACTACTCTGATTATCCCGAAGAATTACCTTTGGTGATTGCACCCATTATTCAGAACAACAAAGACCTTGTGATTGGGTCGAGAACTTTGGGCAAAAAACTAAAAGGCTCGATTACACCACAGCAAATCTTTGGAAACTGGCTGGCAACTCGGCTTATTGCTTTGTTATATGGTGTAAAATATACCGATTTGGGGCCTTTTAGAGCCATTAAATACAAAAAACTACTAGCCATGAATATGCAAGACAAAACCTATGGATGGACTGTAGAAATGCAACTCAAAGCAGCAAAACAACAATTACAAACTTGTGAAGTACCTGTAAGTTATAAACCTCGAATTGGGTATTCTAAGGTATCGGGTACGCTAAAAGGTACTATTTTAGCAGGATACAAAATTCTATCTTGGATATTCAAATACCTGTAAAACGTTATCTCATGGAAAAAATCGTTATTGTTGCTTATATTATCCCATTGATTTTTATCTTTATTTATAGCCTATTACAACTCGACTTGGTCATGATTTATAGGCGAAAGTCACAAACAAGTGTGCCTATTAGTGCTATCATCAGCCTGTCATCTTTGCCCAAAGTAACTATACAACTGCCTATTTTTAATGAAAAATATGTAGTAGAAAGACTTATTAATACTGTTTGTGCCATTGAATACCCTCAACACCTCCTCGAAATACAAGTACTTGACGATTCGACCGATGAAACACTAGCAATAGCACAAGCAACTGTTTTACAACAACAACAATTGGGCTTTAATATCAAACACCTCCAACGACCCACTAGGGTTGGTTTTAAAGCTGGGGCTTTGGCTTGGGGGCTACAACAAGCTCAGGGAGAGTTTGTTGCTATTTTTGATGCTGATTTTTTACCTGAAAAACACTTTTTACAAGAAACTATCCCTTATTTCCAAAATCCCCTTGTAGGACTTGTACAAAGCCGATGGACACACCTCAACCGTGACTATTCACTTATTACCGAACTTCAGGCTTTTGGGTTAGATGCCCATTTTAATATCGAACAAACTGCCAGAAATAAAGGATACCATTTTATCAACTTTAATGGTACAGGTGGTATTTGGAGAAAAGAAACCATTATTCAGGCTGGTGGGTGGTCGGCCGATACCCTTACCGAAGACCTTGATTTGAGCTATAGAGCCCAGCTACAAGGATGGCAGTTTGTTTATTTAGCAAATTTATCATCGCCTGCAGAACTACCCGTAGAGATGAATGCCCTAAAAGCACAACAACGCCGATGGACCAAAGGAGCGGCCGAATGTTGTAAAAAACACCTAAAAAAAGTATGGCAAAATAATCGTATTTCATGGAAAACAAAGTTACATGCCTCTTTTCATTTGATGAATTCAGCCACTTTTATTGCATTATTAGCACTATCCTTGCTTAGCGGAATCATTCAGGATATTGCTCGTAGTGGCACATATTCAACTCTATTTGTTTTAGCTAATATTTTTCATATTTGCCTGTTTATTTTAGCCCTATTTTATTGGGTTTCTTATCAAAAACAGGGGGTTAAAATGGATTTTTTTATCAAATTTCCACTGTTTTTATCTTTTATGATGGGACTTTCTCTACATAATTCTTTGGCTGTATTGGAGGGTTATTGGGGTAAAAAAACACCATTTGTCAGAACACCTAAACTTGGTATTAAGAATCGAACTGAAAGTTGGACAAAAAAAACCTATAGCTCAACCAGTCTCAATATACTCACATGGATAGAAATTAGCCTCACTTTATTTTTTGCAAGGGCTTGTTACCACGATATACAATTAGGTGATACCCTCATGCTATTATTCCATTCTATGCTAACATGGGGTTTTGGTGCTGTAAGTGGTTATTCGATATGGCATTGGACAGTAGGAAAAGTATATTAGTATCCTAAAATACCTTTCCTACTGTCCAAAATCTTTCAAACGATTGAAAATACAGATTGAAAAAGTACCAATTGTTAGATAAAAATTTTGGTAACTCAAAATAACATATTTGCTCTTAATTATTTGCTACTGTACCGCCCGAGAAGATTACGACTCTGTTAAAAATACAAAAATCATTGAGCATTGATTTACAGAGGATTACAAACAAAAATCTTGACTTTTATTTGTACTATTTCATTACGAATAATGGTAATTGAGTAGTTTATGGTAGGCATGAGTTGTTGCCTAATTGCCCACAGTCTATTGGCGATATTGGAGGAATTAATCTTTATAACCCTTGGAAAGTTTCGTTGAGCATTATTATATTTGTCATTATTTAAAATTAGTCTAAATAAAATCAGTACCACATACCATTTAAAAACACATACAAATGAAAGTACAAGTATACTTATTTAGCTTGTTACTGTTGCTCTTATCAATTCATTCTACCCTTGCACAAGAAAGAACACTGAGAGGGAGCATTGTAATAACAGAAACAGGAGAAGCATTAGCAGGTGCAAACGTTAAAATCAAAGGAAAGGATAAAGGCGTTAGCTCTCAAAAAGATGGTAGCTTTAAGATTGATGCGAAAGTTGGCGAGGTTCTCGTTGTTTCGTTTGTTGGGTTTCAAAGGCAAGAAGTAAGCGTTGAAAGCAAACATTTTTCACAAGGTATTATAATTGAACTACTTACAGAAACCAATCAGCTAGACGAAGTTGTAGTAACAGGAGCATTGGGTATCAAACGTGCATCCCGAGAGTTTGGGGGTGGAGCTCAGGTTATTAGCAATGAATACCTCAATCAAGGTAAAACAGTGAACCCTCTAAGCGGGTTAAATAGCAAAGTGGCAGGTTTACGTATAAACACTTACGACAGTAAGGTTGACCCTCAACTACAAATTATTATGCGTGGGAGTCGCTCCTTGAATCGTAGCAAAAATGCTCCTATTTATGTAGTAGATGGCATACCTGTACCAGAAATCGGCCGACTCAACCCCAACGATATTGAAAGTATCACCGTATTGAAAGGTGCAAATGCTGCGGCTTTGTATGGTTCTGAAGGGGTAAATGGTGCCATTATGATTACCACTAAAAATGGTACGAAAGATAAAGGAAGAGTTACCTTTGGGCATACTACTACGTTTTCGCAAGTTTTTATGCTACCGCCAGCTCAAACCAAATTCGGACAGGGTGTCAATGGCGTTTATAGCCCAACTCAATATGAATCTTGGGGGCCAAGCTTTGATGGTACTTTAAAGCCGATTGGTACAGCACTTCCCGACGGAACGACTCCAGAAATCACTTATGCAGCTCCTTCAAAAGACAACCGCCTTGATTTGTTCCAGACGGGTGTAAATATGCAAAATGATGTGTCGTTTTCGGGTGGTGACGATAAATCCACTTATTTCTTTTCATTACAAAATGTTGACATAAAAGGAATTATCCCAAAAGATGTAAGCCGAAGAACCAATGGGAGATTCAATGGAACTCGTAGTTTTGGCAAGCTCAAAACCTCCTATAATGTAAGTTATTCTGATTTTTCTAGTGAAACTACTCCTGATGGCCCTTGGATTACGGCTTATCAATTGCCTGCCAATATTGATTATAAGACTTTGGTAAACTGGCAAGAAACCAACAGCATGGCCAATCCGCTTTACTTCTTTACCGACCTTCAGAAAAACCCTTATCATCAAATAGAGGCTTATAGAAATAGTGTAAAACAAAAGACATTTAATGGGAAATTAGAATTTGAATACCCTATTATGCCTTGGTTATCTATTATTGAAAGAGTAGGTTTATACACTCGTAGTGCTGAAACCAGAAGTACCGTTGCCAAATTTGAAGCATCTGGCCGAAGAAATATCAATGGCTCGGTAACGGATGGAAACGAAAACTTTAGCAGAATCAACAATGATTTGATTCTTTCTTTTCAAAAAGATATTGGTGATTTTTCGACAAGAATGATTATTGGTCAAAACCTACGTGCCGACGAAACCAAAAGTACGTCGATAGGTTCAAGCAATTTAACTTTACCAGATTTATTTAACCCAGGAAGCCGTATCGGCGAACTAACAGGAAGCGTTGGAATTACGAAATACCGTTCAATGGCCGCTTATGGGGAATTGACAACGGGTTATAAAAATTACTTATTCCTTACGCTTACTGGCAGAAACGAATGGGTTTCGGTTTTGAGTAAAGAAAATAGGTCATATTTTTATCCTGGTGTTAGTACTTCATTTGTGTTCACAGATGCTATTCCTGCATTGAAAGAGCAATCTACATTAAGTTATGGAAAGTTCTTTGCTTCCTATAACAGAACAGGAAACGTTACTTTAGACCCTTATTCGCTTAATAATGCTTACAGCCAAATTAATGGTTTTCCTTTTGGAAACCTTGTAGGCTTTACGCCAAGTTCACGTTACCCGAACCCTAATATCCAACCCGAATTTGTAAAGTCTATAGAAGTGGGGGCTCAGTTGGCATTTTTCAATAATCGCCTTAATGTAGAAGGAAGTTATGTTTATTCTGATTCGAGAGGACAAATTTTTAATGCCACTACTTCTAGGGCTACAGGTTATAGCAGCGCCCTTGTAAATGCGGGTCGCTTAACCAATAACATTATCGAATTAACAATAAGTGGAGATATTATTCGTAGCAAAAATTTACGTTGGAATACAGGATTTACTTTTGCCCACATCAACAATCAGGTAAAAGAATTATATGAAGGATTAACCTCATTTAATATTTTCCGCCAATCGTATGCCAATATCGGACAAGCCTATCCAAGTCTTCAGGTAAGTGATTATCAGCGTGACCCACAAGGACGAGTAGTTATCAATACGTCAACAGGAGAGCCTTTGATTGCCTCAGACCCCGTACACCTTGGCACAATGGTTCCACCTTACCAAATGGGTATTAACTCGATGCTCAAATTCAAAAACTTTAGCTTGAATGCTCAGTTCGACTGGCGAATGGGCGGCTGGTTATATTCTGAGATTGTACCACGTATGTACACCGCAGGAACTGACCCAAGAACGGCTGAGTTTGACAGACAACCTTTTATTTACCCGAACTCAGTTATTCAAAATGCTGATGGTACTTATACCGAAAACACCAGCGTGTACTCAAAAGGAGATAAGGCTTTTTGGACAAAACAAGGGGAAGTACAAAGCAATACCGCTGCAAAATCTGATTATTTCAAACTCAGAGAGTTGAATATTAGCTACAATATTCCTGCTAAATTATTGGGAAGTAAACGCTACTTCAAAGAAGCGTCAATTGGATTTGTAGCAAACAACTTGTTTATTATCAGACACAAAGACAATAATTACGGTGACCCTGAATACTTATACAACACTACGGATGGCTACATCAGTTTCAGACAAGTACCACCTTACAGAACGTATGGTTTCACATTTAATATTGGCTTCTAATTAAAAAGAAAATGAAAAATATAGTTAAATTATTTTTACTATTTATCTCCATTTCATTAGCAGGATGCAGTGATTTTCTGGACGTAAATGATAATCCAAATTCTCCTGTTTCAGAAAATTTAAGTTTAAGTGCTAAATTACCTGCAGCATTGGTAAGTTCTGTGAATCAGGAAAGTATTCAAATCAATCAGATTGGTGCATTTTGGGGTGGCTACTGGGGTACAACCAGCGAAGGTGTAAACCTTTTCCCTGATATGAAAAACTATAACGGCCCTGCGATTCGTCACCAAAGAGACGGTATTCCTGTTTGGGAAACTGCCTATACCAATATTCTTTATTATCAACTTATCAGAGAACAAGCAACTTCCGAAAAATCGCCTTTTTATGCAGGTATTGCCAAAATAATGCAAGCTTGGCATTTTTTAAGATTGGTAGATTTTTACAATAATATTCCATTCGACGAAGGGCTTCAAGGTACAAAATTTCCAACACCCAGATATGAGTCGGGTAAGAGTGTTTATGAAAAATCTATTGCCTTAATCTCGGAAGGGATGACCGATATTAAATCGGCAACAGCAGGAAGTCAGCCCAATGCTGATGATATTATTTTTAAAGGCAATAAAGTTTTATGGCTAAAATTTGGCAATACCATCAAATTACGTGCATTATTACGCCAAAGCGAAGCAGGAAATAACGCATATATTACGGCAGAAATACAGAAAATAACACAAGAAGGTAGCGGTTTTTTGGATGCTAGCGAATCGGCAATGGTGCAGCCAGGTTATTTATTAACATCTGGCAAAATGAATCCTTTTTGGGAAAACTATTATCGCAATGTGCAAGGTGTAGCAACAGCCAATTATATCGACATTCGCCCGACGAGCTTTGTCCTTCAGCAATACCAATTACGTAACGACCCAAGAATTGAGCAATTATACGTAGCCGTAAATGGGCAATACAACGGGGTATTATTTGGTAATCCTAATGCCGAAAGTAAGTATAATAGAAATGCTACCTCTGCTTTCAAAGGCCCGCAGGAAAACACAAGCCGTGCAGCGGGACTTTTCAAAAGTGCCACACAGGCTTCTGTATTATTGGGTTCTTTTGAAAGCTTATTTCTACAAGCAGAAGCTGCCCAAAGAGGCTGGTTGAGCCAATCGGCCAAATCATTATATGAGCAAGCCATTTCAGAATCGTTTGTTTATTTTGGTGTTTCTACGACTCAATTATCAGCTTATCTAGCACAGTCAAATGTAGCCTTCAATGAAACTATTACAAGAATTATTGAACAAAAATGGCTTGCTATAAACAGCATAAGCAGTATTGAAGCATGGAATGATTTCAGAAGATTGGGCGTTCCGGCCATTCCTAACTCTTTGGATGCAGCATCTCCGAATGACCGCCCTTTGCGTTTTATGTATCCTGAAACAGAACGCCAAACCAACAACACGGAAGCCTCTAAACAAGGTAGTGACGATATGATTTCGGCTCGTGTGTGGTGGGATGTTAATTAACACTACTTGATTCATTTGTTGTTTATGAATCATCTGTAAACAGTCAAAATAGTGTCAAATCATATTCGCTACAAACCTCAGCCCTTTCTCTTTTGGAGAGAGGGCTTTTTGCTATTACTCAAATCTTTCCGAATCTTACTCAAAAATTCGGGCGTAATACCCAAGTATGAAGCAATTTGCGTATTGGCGAGCCGAGATGAACTGTAATAGTAATGGCAACCACGACGAAGGCAATCCCGTAGAAAGAGTCATACCGCAGCAAGATATATTCCTAAGCATCTGATTGCTATTATTCCTAATACTGGATACGGTTGTTTTTTAGAAAACTTTCCCGCAACTTGGGCAAGTATTGAGCTTTTCTTGAAGAAATAATAGCTTTCATAACGAAAAAACCATTGTTAATCTAAAAGATGAAAAATTTGCAGATATTACTCTTTACCCTTTTTTTATATCAAAACCTATTGGCTCAAACAGTCAGCTTAGAGCCTAATAATCTGATAGCCAATCAAGTATCAATGTCTTTTGAAAAACTCAATGGAATGAAAGTACTAAAAGTTGTGAAAGATTCGACCATGAAGAAAGTAGATGAAGCGACATTTGTACGTATCAAAAATATTGATTTTCAAGAGGGAATAATTGAAGTGAAAGTATTAAGTAGATTGTTGAAAACGGCTGCTCCTTCCGACCGCGGCTTTATCGGTTTGGCGTATCATATCAATGCCGATAATTCAAAATTTGATTGTATTTACATTCGTCCGACCAACGGCCGAGCCGACGACCAAGTACGCCGTAACCATTCGATTCAGTATTTTTCTTTTCCTGATTTTAAGTTTGATATTCTTAGAAAAGAAAAGCCCGAAAGATATGAATCTTACGCCGACATGGGTTTGAACGAATGGATAAAAATCAAAATCGTAGTTAAAGGCAAACAATCCAAATTATTTCTAAACGATAACGAACACCCCTCTTTAATCGTCAACGAATCATTGGGCAATAACACTGCTGGAGCATTAGGACTTTTCGTAGATGTAGGAACAGAAGGATATTTTAGAGATTTAAAAGTGAAAAAAGAGTAATAAAGTTTCAAATTAACAAGAGTCATCCCAAATTTAGTGAATGGTGATTTTCACCAGTAAAGACGCAATACTTTGCGGCTAAAGATGTATCATTTAACATGTAAAAGGCGTTTGAAATTAGCTTTCGAACGCCTTTTGCAAGAATAGCTCCTAATTTTCTATCATTTGAGCAATTGATAAGCCTCTTCAAAGCTCACTTAACTACCTTATGAATCTCAACAAACACAAAGAGGTGGTTATCCAAAATTTGGATGACTCATATTTCTACATATCTATTCCAATTTGTTTCATCAATTGGCTAGCATTAAAGCTTTTACACACACCTTCACGTAGCGTATAATCAAATATTAGCTTACCATTAATTACTTCCGACGAAAAACTATAATTACTTACAAAACCCTGTTCTGTAAAATCATCACCCAACTCTACATCGTGTGTTGAAATAAAACCCGACGATGGGGTTTTGTGTAATTGAACCATCAAGGCTTTTGCTCCATCGTGGCGGTCTTTTGAATTAGTACCCTTCAAAATCTCATCTAAGAAATAGAGCGTAGGCAATGATTGGTTGGGCTGATTCACCCAATCGATCAATTGTTTAAGTCGCTTGAGTTCGGCATAAAACGAAGAGGTATCTTCCTCTAACGAATCTTGCGTTCGCATACTGGTAAAAACCTGTACCATCGAGCATTCAAAAGCCTCGGCACATACCACCGCTCCCATCAATGCCAAAACCATATTGACTCCTACCGTTCGCTGAAAAGTACTTTTTCCCGACATATTAGACCCCGTAATAATGATCGTTTTACCAATTCCCTCAAGGATAATAGAATTACAAACTCTTTTTTCAGAACGAATCATTGGATGTCCCAATTGAATAGCCTTTAGGCAAAAATCTTCTTGGTGAATTGTTGGGAAAACAGCCGTTGGATTGGCAAATGTATGTCCTGCTAGGCTATTGAGGGCTTCAAACTCACTGACAGTATCGAGCCACAAAGGAAGTTGTTGTTGGTATTGTATACGCCACTGTTCTAAGCGATAAAAATACCGCAAATCCCAAAGCGAAACCGTGCCAACCAATATCATAAAAATAGGATTATTTCGATTAGCTACCCTTTCTAAGAGTTTTACCAGATGCTGAATCGAGGTGCTTGCTTCTGAAACTTGATTTTGTAAAGCTTGTAAACTTGGCGAACAAAACAGCTGTTGAGCTATACTATTACATAAAACAGCATAGGCTTTTAAAGCCCCAGTTACCCGATTGGTATGTTCTAAGTAAATGGTTAGCTCGTCAAAAATTTGTTTTAAAATCCAACCATGAATCAAAAAAACCAACAACAAAAATTGGATAGGAACAACACCGATTAAACAAGCAATAGCAAAAGGAATACTCAGATAAGGCAGAAAGCGAGCGTAGCGGAAAAGGGGTTTGTCGAGGGTTTTGCTAGGAGAAGCCTCAGCCCATTCCAAAAGCTTATCGGTGGGCTTTTCTACCTCTTCTATCATCATTGCCGAAGCCTCAAAATCTTGTCGCCAATCGATAAGTTCTTTTAATTCTGCCGAGGCCTCTTGCCGACCCATAATTGTAGTATATGGCGCTGGAAACTGTAGCCAAGAAGCCAGTAGTTTAGAGCCTGCAAAAGTATGCGTTCGGTTGAGTAATTGAAAAATCGAATGCTTGCCAAAAATATCTAGGTCTGTAGCATAAAAATGATTACTATTTAGAAATGCTTCGCCTGTTTCGGGGCGAGTAAATATTTTCTGTAAACGCAAAATTTCATCATTGTTGAGCGTCGCCAGTAGCCTGAATTTATCTCTTTGCGACTTAATGTTTAGGTGTTTGGTTACCATCCAAAGAAATACAACGATACCTACAACGAGTACTCCCAAGAAAATCCACTCGTTACTATTTTGGAAAACATAAAAGCAAAGCAAACCATATATTATAAAAAAGAATGCCCTTGCTACAGCCCATTGGTTATATTTTTTTTGAAAAATATCAGCTTGTTGTTCAAAAGCCTCTTTTCGTTTTTGAAAAATCTGTGTCATACTATGATGTGTTGTTGTGTGGCTGTCTCAATTACAGAAATAACGAGCCAAAAAGGAAAAAACTATCCTAACAAAGCCCCAAAGATAGTGGGTACTTATTGGTATCGATAAATGATAAGATGATTTTTCTTGTAAATAGAGGAATAATACAATGAAGTTATTGGCAATATTTTGAAAATATAGTTCATAAAAGTAAACCCTAAACGATACGCAACCTCATAAAGTTTGTATTGTTGGACAAGAGCATACAGAACTGATAAATACAAAAATAATTAAATAGAAAACGTAAGTTGTAAACGTTTTGAATGATGGGTGAAATATCAGACTCTTTTTCCTATGAAAGTTGGTATTCCTTTACGGTTTAATGATGGTATTGCTGGTTTCAGAAATACCATATTCTTATGATTTTACTTTCTAGCTCCGCCAAAAGTAAAACCTGCTTTAATAGAAGTATAGTTGTTTTGCTTAGGCGATGTTTCTAACATATTGTGTTCAAGAACAATACGTAAATGGTTGGTTTCAATCCCAAGTCTAGGAGCAGTACCCATCATACTGTATCGGTCTTGAAATCGCCCTGGTTTTGCCGTAAATATAGCGTCATAAATACCATAGCCTATTCCTAAAAACGGCTTTACACCTGTTTTTTTTAGAAAATACTCAGATGTAAGCATAATCGAATTTACGCCATTGATAGGGCCTGTCTGCACACGTTGCCCTTCTATCAATTTGGCAGGGTAGGCATCGGCGGCCTCCAGCTTCATGCCTAAAGCTAGCTGTTGGGTAAAAAGATATTTCGACTCGATAGAGGCCAATGCCCCAAACGAATTAGAGGTTCGGCTCAGCCCCAATAATAAATCTACTTTGAAATTTCCTAATGACTGTGTTTGAGCTGCGAAACTTACCAACATCAAAGATAACACATAGTATATAATGCTCTTTTTCATGCTTTTATAAAATATTGTAGATACACGACACAGGGACTAAAATTGTAGTTCGATAAAATTAAGAAGACAATAGCCCATCGATAAGTTGAAAAAATACGAATGAAACTCTATCCCCAAATCTATAATTAGAATAGGGATAGTTGTTACAAAGAGGCTTTAGAGTCTGTACCTCTTTGTAACAACCTGTTGATTAATTGACATTTTATTTTTGAAAAAAGTTTTTAGTTTTTCTTTTTTCTAGTAGAAAACAAATAGTTTTTATCTCCATTAATCAAGCAACTCTATTATAAAGCACAGATTACCTGTCTTTAATTACGCAGTATTACATACTCCAGCCACTTCTGTATTCTCTTTTCACAAACTGGTTGGCTTCGTCAAAATTGGTAATTCTCATGTTTGCACCATCCCACAAGAGTTTCTTACGACCTGGATAATCAAAATCTTGTAACCACTGTTTATCTTTTTTAGGAGTTCTATAGAAGTAGCTTCTAATAGCCAAGTTACCCATCAAAACAGTTTCGGACATAGGGCCAGCATAATCAAATGATGAACTCAGCGGTTGATGTTTGCCATAACCATCACGGCATGCTTGTAGCCATTGTTGGTAATGCCCTTCGTTATCGGCACCTACTACACGAGGAATAGAAATAGGAAGTTTATCACCTTTTTCTTTAAGTTTAGCTTCAGGCCAAAGCGTTGGATTTGAACCATACACACCACACATCATTACCCCTTTTGTACCCATCAACAATACACCGCCACTCCAGTCGCCAAGCTTAACATCGGCGGGGATTTCTTCGGGATGTTCTGGCATTAGGCCGCCATCGTACCAAGTCATTTTAACAGCCTCTTTACCTTTTCTTGGAAATTTCAAATGAATCATCGACGACGCAGGAAAACTTTCAGGGAAATATCCTGGCTGAAATGAGCCAACCCAGCCTTCACTCATACTACATTCTACCTCAGAAGGATACCCCAAGCCTAATACCCGATAAGGAGGGTCCATCATGTGGCAGGCCATATCGCCCAAAGCCCCTGTACCATAATTTACCCAGCCTCGCCAATTAAATGGGTGATACGCAGGGTTATAGTCTTCATAAGCCGCAGGGCCGAGCCACAAGTCCCAGTCCAATTCACTAGGAACATCAAATTTGCCTTTTGGTTTGGCAATACCTTGTGGCCATACAGGGCGGTTTGTCCAAACATGTACACGATTTACTTCGCCAATTAGTCCAGCCTTGTACCATTCCATCATACGTCGTACCCCATCGCCCGACGAGCCTTGGTTACCCATTTGGGTTACAACTTTGTTTTGGCGAGCTGCTTCGGTCATTTTACGAACCTCGGCAATATTATGTGCTAGGGGCTTTTGTACATAAACGTGTTTGCCCATTTGCATGGCAGCCATGGCTATCACATAGTGTGTATGGTCGGGGGTAGATACCGTTACGGCATCAATATTATTTTTTTCAGCTTCAAGCAATTTCCTAAAATCACGGTAATGCGATGCAGCAGGAAATTTCTTGATAGCCTGTGCGGCCTGACGGTCATCAACATCACAAAGCGATACAATATTATTGCGGCCGTTGTCCCACGCCCCCAAAATATCTACCCATCCTTTGCCTCCACAACCTACTGCTGCTACATTTAGCTTGTCGGAAGGTGCTACAAAGCCTTTACCAAGTACATGGCGAGGTACAATGTAAAAACTGCCTAGTGCTAACGATGCTTTTTTGATAAAATCTCTTCTCGAAGAACCAGAAGAGTCGAGGGCTTGTTTTTCGCCTTCTTGAGATGAATTTTGGTCAGTCATTATTATAGAAAAATTAGGTTTTTGCTTATTGCATTTATTCTTGTAAATATAAAATAAAACAGAGCATATACAAAAATACTAATACCATAACCAAGGATTATCCTTTTGTGTAATGGATAGAATATGAATTTATTAGGGAGTGAAAAATTACTGGACAAACCATATAGGAGAAAAAATAGGCAACCTAATTTGAACATTTTATTACTAAAAATGCTTGATTAACTTCAGAGGTCATATTGAAAGAGATATTTTGAAAAACACTTACTTTTCTCCTTCTATCAATAGACCCCAATACATATAGCCCATTACAAAAAGGATATTGATGAGAAATAACAACAAAATGTCTTTAAATCTGTTTCTACTACCAAGGTCATATTTCCCTATTACTCTAATAATCAATAGGTAGGTAAGAAGTAATAAGGGGTATAAGGAATATCGCCAGCCCCAGTATACCAACAACAAACTCGTATGGATTGGGGATGGTTATTTCCAAGGTAAAATATATTAGTGCTATTATTACACTAATAATACTTGTACAACTTCCCCATTTTATTATTAGCAAGATGGCGGTATGTATTTTGTTATTCATCTTTACAATTGCTTGTGTCGCTACGATACAACTAATATAATTTTTTATGGACATACGAGGTGCCGTATTTATTGTAGGTTTATCTTAGCATACTTACCGTTTTGTCGACGTCACAATTATAAGAAAAACTCCATTAATAAATATAATATGAAAAATCCAAAGTTGCTTATTATCATTAATTTAGTTGCCTTTATAGCTGTCTTGGTAATGAATACGCTAGCCAATTCCTTGCCTTTGAACGGGCATACACCTGGCCAGTTGTCGGATATGTACCCCAACTTATTTGTACCTGCAGGCGTTACATTTGCTATTTGGGGTATAATTTATTCTTGGCTATTGGTTTTTGTCTCTATGCAAGTGGTGGCACTTTTTAGCACGTCGGCAAGCGAAAAAGTATTTCCTTGGGTTTTAAGAGTAGGGAATTATTTTGCCATAAGCAGTTTCCTCAATATAGCATGGCTTTTTGCTTGGCATTGGCGACTAATGGGTTTGTCAGTTTTTGTGATGCTTTGTTTGTTGGTAACACTATTACGCATGAGTATTTGGATAGGCGTTGGGAAATCAAAATACAACAAACAAGAGAAATGGCTTGTTCATGCACCTTTTAGCGTGTATTTAGGATGGATTTCTATTGCAACTATTGCCAACATCACCGCTTTTTTAGTAAGTATCAACTGGCAAGGGTGGGGCATTTCAGCATTCAACTGGACAACCACAATGATTGTAATCGGAACGTTAATTGCCCTTTTTGTTATAAGAAACCGTAATAATATTTTTTATGGTGCTGCTGTAATTTGGGCTTTAATAGGAATAAGTATCAAACGAGAAGCTATTGCCGACCCTATCTCAATCGCTATCATTCCAGTTACAACGGCATGTATTATCCTGTTGGTTATTACCATAGGTTTTCGTTTAAATAAGTGGTTGAGTTATTGAGTGATTTGAGGTTTTTTAGCCCATGTTAGCAATCATGCTGACATGGGCTATTTTTTACTGCAAATGGCAGGAAGGAAGAAGGGTATCTTCGATGCTGTACTCTTCCGAAGCATAAATTGTTATACTTAGTGCTAGGCCTCTTTCCATATTATTGAACTACAGATTAAACGCTATAAAATGTTCGTTGCTTTTTTCTTTCTTATAATCAAAAAGGGGTCAAAAGCGATATTGGGTTGTTAAGTTTTTAGCAACCTCTTTAAGCATTTTTCTAATTTTATACTTTTCTACCAAATACTACTCACTACTTCACATGATACTTTGAAACATCAATATTGGGTGTCGAGAAAATTGTGCCGTTGTCGGTAATCAGGATGGCTTGATAGTCTGGATACTTTTTGAGAAGTTTTAGGCCTGCTTTTTTGCCTAAAACCATAATAGAAGTACTAAATCCATTGGCGGTTTCGGCACTTGGGCCTAATACGGTTACGCTACAAAGTCCTGTGGCAGGATAGCCCGTTACGGGGTTAATAATATGTGCATATCGCTTGCCATTGAAAACCACAAATTTCTCATAACTTCCCGAAGTCACAACGGCACTTTTTACCAATGGAATAATGGCAAAAATGGTATCTTTTTTCATCGGATTGGTAATACCCACCGACCACGCTTTTCCATCTGGGCGTTTCCCCCAAGTACTCATATCGCCCGAACCGTTTACGATACCCGCTTTGATACCTTTAGCCAACATCATATCTCGGCATCTGTCGGCGGCATAGCCTTCGCCCAATGCTCCAAAGCCAATTTTCATACCTTTGCGTTTCAAGAAAATCGTAGCGTTTTCTTTGTTCAATTCAATGTTTTCATAACCCACTTTTTCTACCGATTTTTTGATAGCTTCGGGGCTTGGCATTTCTTTCATTGAACCGTCGAATTTCCAGATTCTGTCCATTGCTGCAAAACTAATATCAAAAGCTCCGCCAGTAATTTTTGAGAAATGAATCGCTCGTTCCGTTAAGGCAAATACTTCTGCATCAACTTTTACGGGTTTTATGCCTGCATTTCTATTTACTTCGGATACTTGTGTATCACTTTTCCAGTCGGAAATTAGGTTTTCGATTCTGGTGATTTCGGCAATTACACTATCAATATTATTCTCGGCCGATAATGCGTCGTTGGCAACAATACTAATATCAAAGCGACTGCCCATTAGTTTGACCGCTCTTTTACGAAGTACCTGAGCGGAAGTATTGAAGCTAATAATAAGGACTAAAAAGAAGAATATTTTTTTCATTACTAAGAAGAAAATAAGCCTTATGTTGAATAATACTAATATAAAGACTTAGTTATTTAGACTGATTTTAAATTAATGGTCAAATTTACTCATCAATATTCAATAAAAGTACATATCTGCACTTTTTGAGATTTAGAATTTTGTAAAATACCATAACTCTAATTGCTTTTGCCTATTAATCATTACAATTGTTGTTGTTTGATTGGTACTTTTGTACAAACTCAAACAACAGACGATTCTATGAATATTCAGGATAATATCTCTCGTAAAGACTTCCTCAAAAACTCTACCTTTGCTATGGCAGGTTTAGTGGTTTCACAAGGTTTATCTTCACAAAATTTTCAAGAAGAAAATGATATATCATTGTTAAAAGAGAAACTGAGTTTTAAAAATGTTCGTTTGGAAACAGGTTTTGAATACGAAGAAGGCGAAGTAATTGCTACCAAAACAGCCTTATTTTTGATTGAAATTGACAATGGCAAAATCACGAATATTGCTCCTAACCAACCCAATGCCAAAGCGATTGATGCCAAAGGGTATCTGATGCTTCCTTCGTTTCGGGATATGCACATCCATTTAGATAAAACTTTTTATGGAGAAAAATGGCAGGCTACTCGCAAAAGAACCAATGGCGTAAAAGGAATGATTGCTTTAGAACAAAAAATCCTGCCTGAGCTTTTAAAAACCTCTACTTATAAAGCCGAAAAGCTTATAGAATTGCTACAATCAAAAGGAACAGGTTTTGCTCGGAGTCATGTCAATATTGAGCCTACTTCAAAAGTACAATCGCTCAAAAACTTACAAAAGGCACTTGAAAACAAGAAAAATAGCTTTGGTGCCGAGTTAGTTGCTTTTCCACAACATGGCGTATTTTATACCGATTCGGTTCCGTACTTGAAAGATGCGGCACAAATGGATATTGATTTTATTGGTGGTGTTGACCCCTTCACGATTGATGGGGCTATCGAAAAAACGATTGATTTTACGGTACAACTTGCTTTAGACAACAACAAAGGGATTGATATTCACTTGCATGAAGCTGGAGAATCGGGTTTGAAAACGGTGGAATATTTAATCGAAAAGGTTAATGAAAACCCTGTACTGAAAGGAAAAACTTTTGTAAGCCATTGTTTTGTGTTGGGAAAATTAGAGAAACCAAAACAAGAAGAAATAGCAGAAAAGCTGGGTGCAGCACAGATGGGCATTGCTTCGACGATTCCTATAGGTTCGTTAATCATGCCAATTCCTACTTTGTACAAATACAATGTAAAGGTAGTTACAGGCAACGATAGTATTATAGACCACTGGAATACTTATGGTACGGGTAGTGTTTTGCAGAAAGCCAATCTGATGGCTCAATTATATGCCTATAATACGGAATTTTTATTGTCAAGAAGTCTTAAAATTGCTACAGGCGACATCCTGCCTCTCGACGACAAAGGCAATCAACAATGGCCCAAAATAGGCGATAAAGCCAATGTCGTGTTTTTAGATGCTACTTGTTCTGCCGAAGCTGTAGCCAGAGTTTCGCCAGTTACTTCGTTATGCCATGAAGGAAAAATTGTATTTTAGGTAATATTAAAAGAGAGCATCTCTTTGTGTTTGTTGAGCTTTATACGGTCATCAAGTGAATTTTGATGAGGCTGATCAATTGCTCAAATGATAGAAAATTAGGGGCTATTCATACCAAAGGCGTTCGGAATTAGTTTTCCGAACGCCTTTGGTATGTTAAATGACACAGCTTTAGCCGCAAAGTATTGCGGCTAAAGCTGGTGAAAATCATACTTAAAAATAATCATCATCCCCTAAATTTGGGATGCCCCTTGTTTCGATTTACTGCCCATAAGGCAAGGCCATTTAGGTAATAATAGCATATCAACTGCTATTACTTCAAATCCTTCAAAATCTCTTCTATTGCTTTATCCAGTTGAGGGTCTTTGTTGTTGAGTTTATCCACAAAAGTTTGCTGAATATTAATATCTGGACTTACGCCTTCTTTTTCCAAATCTTTGCCGTCTAGGGTATAACATCCCCACGAAGGCAAACGATAAAAAGAACCGTCTACCAATCCTTTTCCAGAAGTAAAGATAATCCAACGGTAGGTTTCTGTTCCGATAATCTTACCTAATTTAAGTTCTTTAAAGCCTTGTGCAGTCATTTCGGCATCGCTCAGCGACTGCTCGTTGATTAATAATACAATAGGCTTTGCTGCTGGACTAAAATTGGGTTGTATGGTATATTGGCCTTCACGATATTTCCACTTTAGGTATGGCTTTTGAGCTAAAAAATTTAATACTAAGTCATGTACATTGCCCCCTCGGTTATTACGAATATCAAAAATCAAGCCTTCTCGATTATAGGCTTCCGAAGTCATATCTATCAAGAATTTTTCTAGTTCTTCACGCCCCATATCGCTCATGTGTACGTATGCAATGCGTTTATTGGCTTTGGTATCTACATATTGTTGGTTTTGGTCTATCCATTCGTTGTATAAATTTCGTACAAAAGCCCACGAACCTTGTGGGTGAATTTTGGTAGTAAAAACCTTACCATTTCTATCGAAGGTCAAGGCTATTTCATCGTCTAAAGATGGTTTTTGGAAATAGAAATCACGGTTTTGACTTGTAGAAATAGTATCGTCGTTAACTTTAATCAGCTTGTCGCCTGGCTGAATATCCTTTCCTGCTTTGTCTGCTACCGAGTTTTTAACCACATATTTCACTTGATAAGGGTTGTCGTTGTCAAACATAATACCAGTATTCAATGTAACGGTTTTGAAATAAGCATCGTCTTCATCGCCATTGGTCGAAAAGCCAGTATGAGAGGCATTTAGCTCGCCGAGCATATCGGTCAATAAAATGCGTAAATCGGCACGGGTATTTACTTGTGGTAGAAACTGCTGATATTTTTGACGCATTTTTACCCAATCTACCCCATTAAAGGTTTCGTTATAAAAGTTTTCTTCAACACCAGCCCATGCTTCATAAAACATTTGTTTGAATTCGCTCGCTAAATTTTTTCTGAAGGTAAAATTGATATCTATTTTATCAAGCTTATTGCCATCAAGATTGAGTTTGTAAATATTGCCATCTACCAAGCCATAATATTTGTTGTCGGCTACCACTATGTCGATATTATTTACGTCAATTCCTTCTATTTTATCGGTTTTATTTTTGGCAAAAGGCTCTATAGTAGTTTTCCATAGCTTGCTTTTTCCACTTTCGTGATTCGACAAAAACAGAATATATGTTTTATCGTCTTTTTGATACACAAGAGGCTGTTCGGCCGCACCTATATTAGGACTAATTTGCTCAAATCGTTGCATCAAACCTTCAAAGTCAATCACGATAGGTTCTATTTTTTTAACTGGAGGTACAACAGGTTTCGCCTCCTCTTTTTTCTTATTATCTGTTTTTGCCACTACTTTTTTATCGTCTTTCTTTTCCTCTTTTTTCTCTTCGGGCTTAAACAAATCACTAAACTTATCGGACTTGTACGGAGCGTCTATTTTTACTAAAGGCACACGATAAATACGGCTATTGTTTGAGCCAAAAGGATAATTAGGCTTAGTTCTGTCCGACTCAAAGTAAATATATTTGCCATCGGGCGACCAATAGGGGTTAGTTTCGGTAATACCAGTATTGGTTAGATTGATGAGTTTTTTATCGGCCAAATGAAATAGAAAAATATCTTGTTCAAAATTACGATAGGCTGTAAACATGATATATTCGCTATTGGGCGAAAAATACGGCATAGGATTATACAAAGCCCAAAGCTCTTCTTTGACAACGGTTGTAGATACCAGCGATTTGAGGTCGAGTAGCCTCACTTCATTTTTTCCACTCAAATAAACCGCCTGTGATTTGTCTTTGTTGAATGAAATATTGCGGTTATTTTGCTGGTCGGTTGTAATTTGTTTGGGAGTTGTCTTGCCATCGGCGGCTACTGTAAATAGGTTTAAATACCCATTTTCGTTAGTTTGGCTAAATAGCAACGTTTTGTTATCTGAAAGCCATTTTACTTCTATGGCTCGTCCTTTGCTATCGGTAGGCAACTGGGCTATATATTTCCCTTCTATATCTGACACAAATAAAGCTCCACGCGAAGAAAATGCGATTTTTTTACCATCGCCTGCTACATCAAAAGCATTGATATTTCCTGCTACTTTATAGTCTTGATCTTTAGGCAAAACATAATTACGAATAGCATTTAGGGTCAGCTTTTGGCTAGTTTTTGACGCTACATCGTACAAGAATAATTGATAGTCTTTTTCAAAAACCACCTTTTGGCCATTGGCACTTACTTGTGGGCGTTTGATAGCCTCGCCGAATTGGGTCAATGCTACCTTTTTGCCGTTATCTAAAGTGTATAAGTTATAATTGCCATTACCTTCGTCCGACGAGAAATATAATTTCCCAGAGCGGTCGATAGTAGGCCAAAGGTCTTTCCCCAAATAATCGGTGTAGCGTTTGTAAGTTTGAGTTTTGAGGTTATATGACTGAATGTCTGGATTAAAAGCTCCTTTATATCCTTTTCGATAGGCTTGGTTATCGCTTTCCCAAGTATTATTAAAAAACAATTCGCCTGTGTTGGGGTGTTCAACAACATTGTGGATACGGTTAAAAAAGTGTTGGAAAGTTCTTTTGGGAGTTCCGCCATTAATACCAATGGTGTAGGCTGTTCCGTCGTTCTGAGCTCCAGAAGCAAAATAAACCGTTTGTGAGTTCCACGACCACGATTCTACGTAGTCAAAGCTATCATGAAATGTTAATTGTCGAATAGCACCTCCAGCCAGAGGCATAATGTATACATCGGGGTTGCCGTATTGTGTACTCGAAAAAGCGACCCATTTGCCATCAGGCGAAATTTTGGGGCGAGTTTCTATTCCTCGCATGGCCGTAAGCCGAGTAGAAGTATTGGTTGATAAATCGGCTTTCCAGAGGTCACCTTCAAAACAATATACTAGCGTTTGTGCATCGGGACTAAGTGTTGGAAAAGAAGTAAAATAGACTTCTTGAGATTGAGCGTGTAAAGAGATAGTACATAGGCTTAAAAAAGCAGCCCACAGCATATTTATTTTTCGCATAAAAATTTAGGTTTATTGACGTGAAGATGAAAATCTGGTAAAGCTAATCGGGATAGTTTAAAAAACAAAAAAAGGTATCTGTAGAGATTCCTACAAATACCTTTTTTTAGACAATAACCTAATCAAGCACTTTGTGTATGCTCAATTATGGCTTATTATAACTTTGAGGCTTTTTTATGCACTAAGCCATCTTTGGTTTTTACCTCTACGATATAATTACCTTTAGGAAGCACCCCCACATTAACAGTTTGCTCGTATTGTTTATTTCCTTGTATTTCAAGCAAATATGTACCCGACAATGTAATTATATTGATAGCTTCAATTTTGTTGCTATTGGCTACGGTTACTTTTATCTCCTCTGCCATCGGATTAGGCGTTACCAAGGCTTTGCCTTCTGTAATAGGCTCGTTGCCAAGGATTTTTTCCAAAATAGCATCCTGACGAGGGTTTGACAACTCACTTTTGCAACCGTCCGTTGTAACTACTTGTACGGCAAATGTAGAACCCGACGTAACTTGAATACTTCGTTGACCACGTAAGGCATCGACAATCACGCCATTTCTGTACCAAATATTACCTGTTGTGGCACTGGACGTATATTCCCAGTAATCACCATCGGCATCAGTCTTTTTTACTACCGATATTGTAGGTTTCAGAGGATTGACACAAAATGAATCAAGTGCCGAAACCGCATAATATTGGGTATTGCCATCTTGGTATGCACCATAGCGTACTCGTCCTGCTGTACCTTTTAGAGTAATACGATTGCTGGCAATTGTTGCAGGCCCACTCAATATAGAGGTAATAACACTTAGCCCCGCATTGCTAGTAGCCGATATAGTAAATGAAGGGTCAGAGACCAGTTTATCTGGAATTTTGGTAATACTAAGAGCCTGTGTTTTTTTCTGAGGCAAAGTACGTGCCTGATTGGTGTACCATACAGCATATTCCGACTCGCCAATAAGTGAGGTTTGGGTAGCATCAATTCCTTTGCGTTTATCGGTTTTGTCGAGCTTGATTATATCGGTATTGTTAGTACCTGTGGCTTCGTCTATGGCATTAAAAATAACATAATCGTCGGTTCTTGAGTATTCTGGATACCCTACAGTATTGTTAATCACTGTAATTTCCCAGTCGGATGGACGACTTAGATTGACCCCAATAATGGCATATAGTTCATCAACCGAACTATTATAAAAGTAATCAAAAGCCAGCATATTGGTAGAGTTTTTAGAAAATGTTGGGTTTCCAATATTTTCGCCTTTCTCTAAGCCAGTTATGAGCTTGTTGACAGTACCACTACCAAAAGTATTGGTTTGGTTATTCCATACATTAATAAAGCCTACATCCCAAAACTCTATTTTAGTATTAGTAGCACTTTTGAGTTCGTTGAAAGAATCATATACTAAGTTTTCGCCATCGTAGTCCCATTCTAGGGCATCGGCATATAGTGTTTGTCCTGTTTTTACTCCTGAAGAATACGTTGGGTTGTATAATCTAAACTTTTTGCCAGTAATAGTACCCGTAGCGGCTAGGTTAAAGACATAAATACTGGTATCGACCTTGGTTGAAATAGCGGCAAGGCGTTTTCCATCTTTCGACACCGCTACGTTATCCCAGCCTGTTGCCGAAATCAATTCTTGTTTGATAGCCCCACTTTGGTCGTTTGGAGAAAAGGCTTTTATCGTTGATAAATCTATGCGATAAATACCATTGTCTTGTTTCACAAAATAAGCATATTTCCCATCGTCGGTTACACTTGGTTTGTTTTTTAGCTCAATATTTTTGGCAATCAACACATAGTTTTTGGTATCCTTCAATGTATCTAACAAATACAACTGCTTGTCTACGGGGTCGTAGCTCAAAATAAAGGCTGTACCAACCTTGCTTGGAACGTCTTTAGATGGCGTTGGTACTGGCGTGCTAGGGTTAGTACTAGGAGGGTTAGGTGTTGGAGCATTAGCATCAGTAATACCTACGGCATCAAAGGCATTTCGGGCGGCTGTTACTTCGGCACTATTGGTACCATATAGGTCGGTAGCAGACTGAATAACAGCACGGCGTAAATCAATAAATTTAGAACTACTTGTTAAATATTTAGAAAGTGTTCTGTAATAAACGGCTTCGGCTTTTTCTTTTGAATTAATGGCTGTAGCAAAACGATAATAAGCATAATTGGGAATACCAGAGTTGATATGTACGCCATAGTTATCTTCCGAACCTGTATAATATTGGCTCATAGTAGCTGGTTGAAAACCATCGTCACGCAAGCTACTTCCTCCCTGATTGGGGTTTGATAAATCACGTAAAGGTTTTGAGCCTTTTACAACATCCTCGCCCATCGTCCAGTCGTCACGGTCAATCATTGCTCCAAAAATATCAGCCATCGATTCATTGATTGCACCTGATTGTCCTTTGTACACCAAGTTGGCGGTATTTTCTACTACACCATGTGTCATTTCGTGTCCTGCTACATCCAAGCCTCCAGCCAATGGTTTGAAATAGGTTTTGCCTCGACCGTAGCCCATAAACTCTCCGTTCCAAAAAGCATTATCCATACCGCTACCATCCTCGTCGGTTAGGTTTATCAACGAAATAATACTTCCTGCTTTGCCATTTAGCGACTCTCTATTAAAGGTTTTTTTGTAATAATCGTACGATAGACTAGCATTATAATGTGCCGAAACGGCTTCGGTATTTGACCAAGTATTGTTTGACGACGCTACCTGACGAACGGTAATGTTATCGACCGTTGAGCCACCTGCATTAAGTGTCCAGATTACACCTTGAGGATCGTCCAGATTAATTGCCCCACCCTTAAACATTCCTTTGGTAGCGTCTATCATATAATATGTATTGCCCGACAAATAGGTATTAATTGAGCGAGTTTTACCGTTTAGGTCGGTAGCATTGGCTTTGTTAGGGCCATCAATAGTACAGGTATAATTATTTTTTTCCAGAATTTCACCTGTATTAGCATCAATCATATAAATCCATCTTTCTACAAAATTAGGGCGTACCAATACCTCATAAGCTAATCGTTCGCCATCTAAGGCATCGTTTTTATGAAAAACAAATAGTTGAGCCTTGGGCTGTTGATATTTTAGCAAGGCTTTTTCTGCAAAAGTCAAAGTACGTACTTTGGTGCTTTTTTGTACATCTTGCATTGCCAAACTGCCAATTTGTTGTGCCGATATGGAAGGATTTGTGTCTTGTAACGTTGGTGTTGGAAACAAATGCCCATTCAATACCCCAATAGAATTTCTGTCGGCATGTAACACTACTTCAGCACCATACACAGGAATACCCTTGTGCATTTGTTGCATTTTGATATGCGTTTGTTTTAGCTCGTCAGATTCAATATTTCTTACATCAAACTCTTCCTCTACATTTTCAAAACGTAAGTATGTTTTCATGGCTTCCATATAATTATAAGCCATAGATTCCATTGTAGAACGCCCACTACGGACAATAGTACTTTGCGATTTGGGCTTGCCTACAATAAAAGCAGGCATGCCATTTTCGTCGCGGTAAATCGTGATACCTTCTCGTTTGGCAATTAGGTTTTCTCGCAACACATTATTAGTATAGTCAAAAGTGTATCGTGTACGAGAGGGTTCTTTATTGGTAGAATTATCGACTGTCGGTAAATTAAGGCTATTTCCTAAGCCTGTTTTTGTCCTATTTTTAAAGTTTTTCTGAGCTATTAGTCCATAGCTGCTCAAAAGCACAAAGATGAGAAGTAAAAATTTTTTCATGTGAATACAGAATTTTTATGGAAGAAAGCTATTTAGCTACTCGGCCTATTTTCAAGAAAACGGGAAAGAAAACCTCAAATTGAGCATTTTTTGTAGAAATATCATTACAAGCTTCAATAAATTGAGTAACTGGATTGGTTTGGTGTTGATTTATGTATTTTTGGACACTCGACCACGTATTCAAATAGCCTTCTAGCTGGTCAAAATCCCAGTGGTAATTCATCGAAAAGCTAGGAGTTTTGATTTCTTCAAAGGTGAATGGAATTGTTTGGTATTCTTCGTCGATATACCGCCTTTCGCCGTCCCAATAGTCGCCAATTTGTTCTTGGTAAAAATGCTGAAATTTATCGTTAAGCTCTTTATTATCAATCAGTAATGTACCATATCCCCAAACCGCCAAAAGGGCATTGGGTTTACAAACCCGCTGAACTTCTTGATAAAACTGCGTAAACTCAAACCAATGAATAGCCTGCCCAACGGTTACTAAATCAAAGGTGTTTTGCTCAAAAGGAGTATGTTCGGCTGGCGAAATCAGGTATTCAATATTAGGTGCTAGGGTAGCATTTTCTAGTTGTTTTTGACTTATATCGGTAGCTACTACCTGATCAAAATATTGGGCTAAATGGCTGGCTACCTGCCCGTTGCCAGTAGCACAATCCCATGCCTTTTGGCGACCCTTGAGTTGGGCCAGTATAAAATCATAAAGGGCTTGTGGATACCTTGGACGAAATTTGGCATATAAATGAGCCTGTTTTGAGAAATTGTCTTTGGGTTGCATGGTTGTTATTTGGGTAGCGTGTCCATAAACTTACGATAAAATTTTTTGAGCGAATCAGGTGCCATTTGTGAATTCGACCACTGTACTTTACGAGTTCCTTTTTTACCTTCCGAAAACTCGATAAAATAATTCATATTGCCTGTTTCGTTGAGTGCCAGGCTATCTAAGCGTAGAGTAGTTATTTCAGCAAAAAATTGCTTCGCTTTTGTCTTTGACAACTGAGTTATATGTTCGGTAGAATCTGTTTTACTAGATTTGTGAACAATTTCGCCCGACGGTTTTAGCGAATATTGATGCCAAATACCCGTAAATCCTCCTCCAGAACCAACCGTAATAAGTTGGTCATTGGGAATAGACTTACAAGATAAAACGCCTAATAGCGATGTCATAAAAAGTAATTTTTTCATCATAGTCTCATTAAAATAATGAATTAAATAAGTAATAGAGCCTATTTGGATGTACTCTACTACCCCAACTAATTAGGTACAAAATTAAGTATGGGTACTAAATTTTGAGCTTAAATAACTTTGCTCGCCTATTTACTTAATGGTTTGTTTTGGCAAAACTTCAATACCTACAACACCAAAATGTCGAGCAAAGCATATACCTATTATATACTGTACTCGACATAGCGGTGTCAATAGTTATTACGGGAAAATAAAAAATGGTAACAGCCTTATAGGGCTAATTCGCTTACGGTTAACCAGCTCATCAGGCCTGCACCAATTTCGAGGGCATTTTCATCAATATCAAAGGTTGGAGTATGTACCCCCGAAATAATACCACGCTCTTCGTTGCGAGTACCTAAACGATAAAAGCAGGCATCTACATGGTGGGTATAAAAAGCAAAGTCTTCGGCAGCAAGCCAAATATCTAGGTCTATTACATTTTCTTGACCCATAAAATCAACCGCAGCACCTTTCATACGACGAGTAAGTTCGGGTTCATTTTTCAAGAAAGGATATCCTTTCTGAATAAACACTTCGCAAGTACCGCCCATTGCCTCGGCTGTTAGTTCGGCAATTTTACGAATCCGTTGTAAGCCTTCAGCACGCCATTCTTCGTCCATAGCACGGAATGTACCCTCTATGTATACCTCGTTAGGGATAACATTGGTAGCTCCATTGGCTATTACTTTGCCAAAAGTAAGCACAGAAGGATAACGAGGGTTGCGGTTACGAGAAATGATTTGTTGCATTGATACAATAATATGCGAGGCTATCAACACAGGGTCGATACAGCTTTCGGGCATTGCACCATGTCCACCTTTTCCTTTTACGGTCAAGTATAGCTCATCGGCCGAGGCCATATACATACCTTCTCTAAAACCAATTTTGCCGACAGGAATATTAGGAGCCACGTGTTGCCCAAGCATTTTATGAGGAGTAGGGTTTTGCAAAACACCCTGTTCAATCATAATGCTTGCTCCACCTGGGGCTTTTTCTTCGGCAGGCTGAAATACCAATTTTACCGTACCCTCAAACTCTTCTTTAAGATTTTGCAAAATTTTGGCAGTTCCTAATAACGACGACGTGTGAACATCATGTCCACAAGCGTGCATCACACCAGGGTTCAGAGATTTGTAAGGTACATCGTTGGCTTCTACAATAGGAAGGGCATCCATATCGGCCCTAAGAGCTACCACTTTTTTTTCAGGATTACGGCCTTCAATCGTTGCTACCAATCCAGTATTGGCAATCTCTACAGGTGTAATACCAATTTCTTTGAGCTTTTGAGCAACATATTTTTGCGTATTAAATTCATGAAAAGAAAGCTCAGGATTGGTATGCAAATAACGACGATTTGCCACAAATTCTCCCGCATGTTGGGCGGCTAATTGTTTGATTTTATCTTTCATTTGATAATATTCTAATGATATAAGAATCGTAAGATAAGCTAATGACTAAGCCAATGTTATTGCAAAGTTACACGACAACAGGGCTTTAGCCCAACCATTCTTTCAAATTCTCATTTTGAGCATCGAGCAACTGCAATTGTACCTTCAACGCTTCGTCAAAAGTAACCTCTATCCCATACCAACTTAAAAGGGCTTGTACCTGTGTTTCGAGAGGCGTATTACCCAAAATACATTCTTCAAAATATGTTGATAACGAACCACCCGCTACCTCTTCGGCTATCGTCCGATAATCGGCCAAAGAATAGCCAATAGCTGTTTTACCAAAACGCTCCCACATCAAACGCATCACATCGTGAATCGACTTTTGGTGTTGGGTTGCCTGACGAATGTAACCATCTAATAAAAAAGCGACTACTGCCCCTTTATTATAAATGGATACCCGTCGATGTGGAATTGAGGCAACGTAACCATCTAACCATAAATCAAAAGAAGCTTCTACCAACGACATCGACGATTTGCCATCCTGCTCAAAATGACGTTTGAGGGTTGTTTCAAACTCTTTGAGGTACTCTTCTAACGAAAAAACACCCGATTGTTTGAGAAAAACATCGCCAAGATAGGTTGTTACCCCTTCGGCTACAAAGCCTGTCTGAAAATAGTTTTCTCGGGTCAAGTCGTATGGCAACATTTCTACAGGTCTGATTTTACAGATATTCCAAGCATGATATAGCTCGTGCGAGCTTACGCCCAAAAGGTCGGAATATAGGCCATCGCCCTCAGTATCAGGCCCCAAAACAACCATTGTAGAGCTACGATGTTCTACTCCATGATAAAAAGACACAGGTAGAATCCAATTGATGAAATGGTATTCCTTTTCAGGAAAATCGCCCATAACATCAATTTGTTTTTGAGAAAATTTGGTAAAATCTAATACTATTTTTTCCCAGTTGGGCTGGTAATTTCCTAAGAACCAAACATAAAAATCAACATCCCTAATGGCAAATTGTTGGCTTTGTAAATAAGGACTTGCCAACACAGGAGAATCAACCAAATGATAGTAATCATCGGCCCATAAAGTGTTATTTTTATATTGTAAGCCACAAGCTACTTTATAAGTATCGGGCAAATTCAACTCAACCGAGCAAGGTTCGTGCATTCGGCCATTTACGTATGGCAAGCAATTGACAAAATTTACATATAAAGTATTTTCGTCGATATATGAACTTCCAGCATTGGCAAAAACACCACTTGGATGCTGAATAAAGGCATAATACCTTAATTTTACCGTTAGTTTGCTAGCACCTTTGGTGTACACTTTCCAGCGGTCTTTAGATACCTTATGGAAGTCTACCTTTCTGTTGAGTTCGTCTGTAATCTCAAAAGTTTGAATATTTTTGGCAAAATTCTGAAGCTCATAACGCCCAGGCCGCCAAGCAGGTAACTGAATTTTTATACGGTCAGATGTAATATTTTCAACCTCCATTTCTATCGTTAGGAAATGGCTCTGAGGATTTTCTGCATAAATTTTGTATCTCATTTTTTATCGGGAATGCTAAAGATGCAAGGTACTATTATTCGTAAAGAATCCAAAGTTACTCATAATCAAGGTGCAAGCAATTAGAATCTTTTGGTAAAGTAGTTTGCAATTTTAAAAAAAATAAGTACCTTTGCACTCCTATTTTTGGGACAAAAGATTTTTATATTTTGAAAATTTTCACTGATACTTCAGACCAACTTTGATAATTTTTCAAAATATCTCTGAAAATCAGTCAGTTTATATTGTAAAAGACATTTCAATTTTCAATAGCAATGAAAAGAACATTTCAACCATCGGTAAGAAAAAGAAAAAACAAGCACGGATTCCGTGATAGAATGTCAACTGCAAATGGTCGCCGTGTATTGGCTGCTCGCCGTGCAAGAGGAAGACACAAATTGACAGTTTCAGACGAGAAGAGAGGTAAGTAATTTGTGAGTTTCTGCGTTTCGTGTTTCATGTCTCGTGTTAACAATTACTCAACTCGATTCCAGAAACAAGTAATTAAAGAAACTTTGAATGAAAAAAACTTTCAAGAAATCTGAGCGACTTTCTAGCAAGAAAATTATTGAATCCCTCTTTGACAAGGGTAGTGAACAAACCAAATCGGTTTTTCTCTACCCTTTTCGTGTTTCTTTCCTTGAAAAAAATACAGATACACCTAGTACCGAATTACCCCAAATTCTGATTTCGGTTTCTAAACGATACTTCAAACACGCCGTTGACCGCAACCTCATAAAACGCCGTACTCGTGAGGCTTATCGCCTCAACAAACAGCTATTGCTCCAAAAAAATACTCAGCCATTACCTGCATACATTGCTTTTGTGTATATTGCTAAGAAAATAGAGGATTATGCCAAAATTGAAAAGGCTATGAAAGGTATTTTATACAAAATGAATTAAAGAAATTTTGTGTAAAATAAAGCTTATTCGATGGCTACTATTTCGACATAACATAATCACAACTACTTCGTTATATTCTTGTTTTGAAAAGCTGAATTATATCATCCTATGAAATTGAAAAGACCTTACAGAACCCTATTGGCTACCACTGTGGTAATAACGGGGTTATCGCTCGCTTCTTTTACTGACCCCGGTGAAAGGTTTTTTGAAATTGCCAAAAATTTAGACATTTACGCTACGCTTTTCAAAGAACTCAACCGCTATTATGTCGATGAAATCAACCCCAATCGAACCATTAAAACGTCGATTGATGCCATGTTAAAGTCATTTGACCCCTATACCGTGTACTATGCCGAAGACGATATCGAGGATTACATGACCATGACCACTGGCAAATACAATGGCATTGGAATTGTTACAGGTAACCGCTCGGGGCGTATTACTGTTATGGGAATTGACGAAGGTACACCTGCCGAAAAATCGGGCTTGCGTATAGGCGACGAAATCGTTAAAGTAGATGGAATTGAACTTAATAATAAAAAAGGAATAGACCCTGGCAAGCTTATTAAAGGACAAACAGGTACTATTGTAAAGCTTACAGTAAAACGATATGGTAGCAATAAACTCGAAGAGATTAGCATAGCCAGGGATGTCGTAAAAATGAAAAATGTAACTTACTTTGGTATGATTAACGACGAAGTAGGCTATATCGACCTCAAAGATTTTAATAGCACGGCTTCTAAGGAAGTACGCCAAGCTTTTACCGATTTGAAAGCGAATGGTATGAAAAAACTGGTGATTGATTTGCGTGACAATCCTGGGGGGTTGCTAAATATGGCAGTGGATATTTGTAATATTTTCTTGCCAAAAGATGCCGAAATAGTGTCGACGAAAGGAAAAGTTGAAGAATGGAACAAAACCTATACAGGGCTAAAACCTGCTGTCGATATTGATATTCCGATTACTGTACTTACCAATTCGAGAAGTGCTTCGGCTGCCGAAATTGTAGCAGGTGTTATTCAGGATTACGATCGTGGTGTACTGGTTGGCCAACGTAGCTATGGCAAAGGACTTGTACAAATCACGCGTGACTTGTCGTTCAATACCAAACTAAAAGTAACAACGGCCAAATACTATATTCCAAGTGGACGCTGTATTCAGGCTATTGACTACGGACACCGCAATCCTGATGGAAGTGTCGGCAAAGTGCCAGATTCTTTGATTACGGCTTTCAAAACGGTTCGTAGCGGACGAACAGTATTTGACGGAGGGGGAATTCTGCCCGATATAGAAGTTGAAAAACCAACTCCAGCAATGGTTACTCAGGCTTTATCTAATCGTTTGATTTTGTTTGATTATGCTATTAAATACCACCACGAACACCCAAGTATCAAGCCTGCCAAAGAGTTTGCTTTGAGCGATGCCGAATATCAAGATTTTATAAAATGGGCTGTTAATCAGTCTTTTGACTATACAACACAAGCTGAAAAAGACCTGAATGTACTTGAAGCATCGGCCAAAAAAGAACGTTATTACGATGCCGTATCTGACCAATTGAAATCCCTTCGTGCCAAACTTTCACACAATAAAGAGGCCGATATGTTGAAGTTTAAGGATGAAATCAAAATGGCTTTGGAACAAGAAATTGTAGTGCATTATTATCTGCAAAAAGGAACTCGTGAACAGTCATTTGCCAAAGACCCTGAGATTCAGGCAGCTCTAAAATTGTTTACAGATATGAACCGTTACAATGCTATTTTGAAAGGAAGCAAGTAATTTTGTACTGGGCTATATCCTAAAGCAAAAGATAAAGTTATAGCATTGGCTCTTGCTTTATCTTTTGCTTTTTTTATTTAATTATTTATTTGTTGTAAGTAAGCTAGTAATGAGGCACTGAGTTGTTGTTGCTATTCTTAAATTATTATTTTATGTCTTTAATTGTTAGTATCGATACATCCACCAAGGTATGTTCAGTGGCATTGCATCAAGATGGTAAACTTTTAGCCTTGAATGAGTTATTTACCGAAAAATCGCACTCGGGAATGCTCACGACATTGGTTGAAAATGTGGTAAAATATGCAGGTTTTTCGCTCCAACAGTTAGACGCCATTGCTGTAGCCAAAGGGCCAGGCTCTTATACTGGGCTTCGGATTGGTGTATCTACAGCCAAGGGCTTGTCTTTTTCATTAGATAAACCGCTTATTTCGGTCAATACCCTCGAAGCTATGGCAAGTCAGATGAAGGATTTTTATCCAGCAAACTACCTGCTTTGCCCAATGATTGATGCTCGACGCATGGAAGTTTATTGTGGGCTTTGGGACAATAGTTTGCTGCAAGTTACCACTACAGAAGCCAAAATAATTGATGAAACATCATTTGAGGAACTTTTAGCTACTCAGAATGTTGTATTTTTTGGTGATGGTGCTCAAAAATGCAAAGCCAAAATAACGCATGAGCATGCTATTTTTCCTACGGTTGAGATTTACCCATCGGCCAAAACGGTAGGAATATTGGCATATCAGGCGTATCAACGGCAAGCTTTTGAAAATGTTGTAAGTTTTGAGCCTTTCTACCTCAAAGATTTTGTTGGAACAACACCCAAAAGCAAATAGAATATGGAAACCGAGGATATAATTATCAATAAAGTAGCCAATAGTGGGCTTGTAACTCTCAATTTAGAAGATTACTACCATCAGGGAGAAAGGGTGGTTTATGATATTAAAGATAACCTCTTTATGGGAATGATTTTGAAGGAAAAAGACTTTCGCGAGTTCCTTAAAAGTCATGACTGGTCGGTATATGCAGGCAAAAATGTAGCGATTGTCTGCTCGGAAGATGCTATTGTACCCACTTGGGCTTATATGCTTTTGACCCTAAAATTACAACCTGTGGCTAATTTGGTGGTATTTGGTAACCTGCAACAGCTCGAAGAAAAACTATATTACGATGCCATTGCCAAGATCAATCCTCATGATTATTTAGATGCACGTGTAGTGATTAAAGGCTGCTCAAAAGTTCCTGTACCTACAGTAGCCTATGTCGAAATTACTCGTTTGTTACAGCCCTATGTCAAGTCATTGATGTTTGGTGAACCTTGTAGTACTGTACCTTTGTATAAGAAAAAATAAAACGTGTTATATGTCAAAATCGTCATACTAAACAAGAGGTTGTTTAGTATGACGATTTTTTTGTTTGAACCCTAGTAATCTATCTCAAGCAATAAGTTCTAATAGATTAGATACTTAATCTGCCCAAGCTCTTTTTTCTTTTTTGCCCAAAAAGGGTATCCAACTGGCTTCCATAGCACCACCAAAATCCCGTAAAAACATCACAAAAGAGGGTTTGTAAGGTTTGCTTCTTAGTATCATACCTGCTTCTTCAGGTGTTAGGTCTCCTTTCTTTGAATTACAACGCTTACAGGCTGTGATAAGATTGTCCCACGAAGTACGTCCTCCTCGTGACTTAGGCTGTACGTGGTCGAGGGTTAGGTCTTCTTTAGAACCACAATATTGGCATTCACCGTGGTCGCGTCTAAAGATATTCTGGCGAGAAAGAATTACGCCCTTAAATGGCATATAAACATACCTATGGAGACGAATAACAGATGGCATAGGGAACGACTGAGACACAGTACGAAGCTGCTCAGTTTCGGATTCGGCAACAAGGTCTGCCTTTTTGAGATATACGAGTAAAAATGCTTTTGGAATAGAACAAACTGCCAATGCACTATAATCTTGATTCAATACTAAGACTTTCCGACCCATAATTATAAAAATTTTGTTGGTGAAATAATCGGTCATCAGTCGGAGGTTTTTGCCAAGTTACCTTACTAAACGACCTGATATATGTAATTGATTCATTGTACTAGATTATAAAATTAGCCGTGATTATAGGCCAATGGTTGTGATTAGATTGTGTTAAAGGTGCTTTTTACGTATTTGCAAATTAATGATAAATCCTAATAATACAACGACTGAACTGTAAAAATAGTTTTCACATAACTTTTTGTTAATGAGTATTTTACAGAAGTATTCAGGATTTTGGTGAGCTAATGACTAATGTAGCCGAAGAAGAAGACAAAAATACATTTTCACCAAGTATTGTAAGAATATCTTGGTGAAAATGTACGCTATAAAACAAGGTAAGGGATTTTGTAACAAAAATTTAGGCTGTAATCAATTGGGTTTTCTTTCGGAATCGGTTAAAACATCGTGTTATTAATCGCTCATAAGTTTTCCCATACTGTTCAAAACACCAATCTTTAAGAGATTTTACTTCTTCAATAGCGATGTTTTTGATAGCTTTTCTAAGCTCTTTTTCAAATAACTTGGCATCAAAACTAACTTTATCAAGAATCATTTTGACGTAATCTAACGTTGTCATAGTTTTTTAGAGATTTGAAAATTTGGTTTAATGAAAAAGTTGAATTGTAAAAGTGTAATTTGGGTTAAACTAAATATCCTGACATAAAAAGGTTGTATCTTGCTAAAAAATTGCCATATATTTTAGACTAGTTCTTTCTTCATTATCAAAAACAAGTGGCTATACATGGTAATAGCACTGTTGAATTTTCAATTAAATAATGGTTTCATAAACTAGGGAAATAGTACCCTTTGACGAAAAACGGTGAAATTTACGAAAAATTATATTACTATTTCAATATTATTTTGTTTTTTAATTAGCTATATCGGGATAGCCCAAGACAACACGCCTGTAGTTACGCTTGGCGAAAAAAATATTACGAGCGATATGCCTTTTGTAGTGACTGTGGTAATCAAAACAACGCCCGAACAGCCTATTCCCGAGTGTAGATTCCCCGAATTTCCAGATTTTAGTAAGCGTGGGTTTACCAAAGCCATAGCTAGGTCGTTGGTGGCTGGGCAGCCTATTGTTACTTACAGTATTTCACAAAATTATTTGCCCAAAAAAGAAGGCACACTAAAAATAAAACCCTTCAAGCTGCTCGTCAATAATACTGAGGTTAAAAGTGAAGGTTGTTTGGTGATTGTAACCAAACCTCTCGATAACCCTTTGGCCGAAGAAACCGAAACTACCAGCGAAGATTTTACTGATTTTATAGAAGGCAATCAAAAAGATTTGGTCAATGTAAAAGAGAATGCTTTCCTTTCGCTCAATACCAACAAGCTTAATCCTTTTGTGGGGGAAGGTTTTACACTGACTTTGGCATTTTATGTAGCAGAAAGTAATACTGCCGATATTCAGTTTGACCAAAATACTACTCAAATTCCTGCTATTATCAAAAAAATCAAACCTGAAAGCTGCTGGGAAGAAAGCTTTGGCCTGACCGAAACCCAAGGAGAATCTATTAAGATTAATGGCAAAAATTATATGCAGTACAAGTTTTATCAAGCTACTTTTTATCCACTCAACAACAAAGAAATCGTAATCCCATCGGTAAACTTACGCCTTCTCAAAGATGCCAATAGCAAAGAAGAGGGCAAAAAGCAATCATACGTGTCGTTTAGTACCAAGCCTTTTGTGATAAAACCTAAAGACTTACCGCCACACCCACTCAAACAACAAATATCGGTAGGTGTATTTACCCTAAAAGAAACCGTTAATACCACCAATATCGCAACAGGAAAGTCAATCGACTACCAAATCCAGATTTCGGGCGATGGCAATATTTCAGAAGTAAAGTTGCCTACAGTAAAAAATGACAGTACATTCGACTTCTTTCAGCCCGATATTAATTCAACTATTTCGCCTCAAGGCAACAAAATAATTGGTACAAAATCATTTACTTTTCATATAATTCCCAAACAGGCTGGTAACTTTGCAATGTCAAAGTACTTTAGTTGGATTTATTTTAATCCTCAAAAAGGCCGATACGATACCCTTCGACCCAAAGTAGAGATTCATTCGAGTGGTAAAACTATCAATACCGTAGATACTCCAACAGGCGAAAGTGCCTCTATTTACGATGGCCTCGATCAGCTCAATACCAATGAAGAAGCCAGTAATATTATTAAATTACTAAAAAATGAGGCTAACATTTTTATCATTATTATGCTGATAGGAATGGTCTATATTTTTTTACCGAATAAGAAAAAAAGATTATAATATAATGCGTAAACAGGGGTATATTCTTGCCTATTGTATAGACAAAATGATACCCAATCATCCAAAAAATGAGCAGTACATACGGCAAATTATTCAAAATCAGTACGTTTGGTGAGTCCCACGGGTTGGCAGTTGGGGTTGTAGTAGATGGCTGCCCAGCAGGAATTCCTTTTGATGCTGAATTTATTCAAAGTGAGTTGGACCGCAGAAAGCCTGGTCAGTCAAGAATTACTACACAACGACGAGAAGCCGACGAGTTTCAGGTAATGTCGGGCGTATTTGAAGGTAAAACTACAGGTACACCTATTGCTATGTTAGTATGGAACGGCGACCAGCGTTCAAAGGATTACTCGCATATTGCTCAGCAGTTTAGACCCTCTCATGCTGATTATACTTACCAAGCCAAATATGGTGTACGTGATTATCGTGGCGGTGGGCGTAGCTCTGCCCGTGAAACGGTGGCACGTGTTGCAGCTGGTGCTTTAGCCAAATTGATTCTGAAAAATATTGGTGTAGATATAAAAGCGTATGTATCGCAGGTAGGTAAAATCAAATTAGAGCAACCTTATCAACACCTCAATTTGGCACTTGCCGAGGAAAATGCAGTACGTTGTCCTGAACCAGTATTGGCTCAGCAGATGTTTGATTATATCGACGAAACTCGCAAAAAAGGTGATTCCATTGGTGGGGTTGTTGACTGTGTTATTACTGGTACTCCTGTAGGATTGGGCGAGCCTGTATTTGACAAACTCCATGCCGAATTAGGAAAAGCCATGTTGAGCATCAATGCTGTAAAAGGTTTTGAATATGGCAGTGGTTTTGCGGGTGTAGAAATGTTTGGCTCGGAACACAACGATGAGTTTTATATTGAAAACGGCCACATAAAAACCAAAACTAACCATTCAGGTGGTATTCAGGGAGGAATTGCTAATGGAGCTGATATTTACTTCCGAACAGCATTCAAGCCTGTAGCTACTATTATGCAAGACCAAGAAAGTATAGATGCCAATGGCGATACCGTTATTGTGTCGGGTAAAGGCCGCCACGACCCTTGTGTTGTGCCTCGTGCTGTGCCTATTGTAGAAGCAATGGCAGCCTTGGTTTTGGTAGATTTTTACTTGAGAAACAGAGCCTCCCAAGGCTTGGCTTTTGAACAAGAAGAAAAACTTGAATTTTAATGCGTAAAGGTCGCTCAACATTTTCCGATGAATATTTTATGCAATTGGCTTTACAACAAGCTGAAATAGCATTGGAAAAAGGCGAAATACCCGTAGGGGCTATTGTGGTTTGTCAAGAACAAATTATTGCAAAAGCCTATAATCAAACCGAGCTACTGCAAGATGTAACAGCTCATGCCGAAATGCTGGCACTTACAGCAGCAGCTAATTTTTTGGGAGCCAAATACCTAAAAGAATGTACCCTTTATGTTACCCTCGAACCCTGTGTGATGTGTGGTGGTGCTTTATTTTGGTCGCAAATTGGTAAAGTAGTGATTGGGGCATTAGACGACAAACGAGGGTGTTCTAAAATACATCCCAGTATTTACCATCCTAAAACCAAAATTATTACAGGCGTTTTACAAGAACCCTGTGAAGTTATGTTGAAGCAGTTTTTTAAAAAGCTACGTAACTAGTTACTAAATAGGCTTTATAGGAACTTATCCACGATTTTGTTCGTTTTTTTAAATGTGTAGTATTCAACACTATTTTGAAATTAAGGTAAAAAATAGCTTTCGATGAGTATATTTTAACCTTTTTAAAAATTTTCAATTGCGAACCTTATGTTATTTGTTTGTAACAGAAGGTCAAAATCATATTAAACTCAATTAACTTAATTAACTCAAAAAATGGCATTCGTATTAGACCCTCTACCATACGCAAATAATGCGTTGGAACCTCATTTCGATGCGTTGACAATGGAAATCCACCATGACCGTCATCATAACGCTTATGTAACCAATTTGAACGCAGCCGTTGCTGGAACAGAATTGGAAGGTAAAACTCTGGAAGAGCTTTTGGCAACAATTAGCACGCTTTCGCCAGCAGTTCGCAACAACGGTGGAGGTCATTTCAACCATAACCTATTCTGGAATATCCTTTCTCCAAATGGAGGTGGTGCTCCTGTAGGTACTTTAGCCGAAGCTATCAATGCTAAGTTTGGTACTTTTGAAGATTTCAAAGCTGAATTCAAAAAGGCAGCTATCGGTCGTTTTGGCTCTGGTTGGGCATGGTTAGTAGCTCAGGCAGATGGTTCAGTAGCAATTTCTTCTACACCAAATCAAGACAACCCATTGATGGACGTTGCTGATGTAAAAGGCTTTCCTGTGATTGGTCTTGATGTTTGGGAGCACGCTTACTACTTAAAGTTCCAAAACAAGCGTCCAGATTATATTGATGCTTTCTGGAATGTAATTGACTGGAATATCGCTGAAGCAAGATACCAATCTGCTAAAGCCTAGATAATCAAAAGTTTAGGCAATATTTTGATTATTTTTACAAAAAAAAACCTCAAAATATTGCCTAATACTGAATAAATACCTAATTTTGCATCACCAAAAAACGGAGAGTGTAGCTCAGTTGGTTAGAGCATCGGTTTGTGGTACCGAGGGTCGTGGGTTCGAGCCCCATCATTCTCCCCAAAGAGGTTACTTTTGTAACCTCTTTTTTTTGCCCTTCTAATACCACTTATCCATTCCTTCTGTGGGTTTCCAGCTTGATTTTGGCTCAAAATGTTCCCATACTGTTTTTGAGATAGCCCTCAAAAACACATAGCCTTCATTAGTTCTTTCCCATGATTCATCTTTTTGATTTTTGGTAATCACTGCCACCACATAATCGCCTGAAGGAGCATTTACAAGCAGTACTTCCGAACGAGATTGATTAACAGCTCCTTGCTTAGAAGCCACTTGTACCGTTGGAGGAATTTGACTTAAAGCTTCTCCATCCCAGTATATTCTAATTAGGTTTCGATAAATACGCTCACTAGCTGCTGGACTAATCACTTTCCCTTCTCTGATTTTTACGAATAACTCTGCCATCTCTCTTGGTGTGGTTTGTCCCCAACCATATTTTTTACGAGCAGGCTCACGTCCTTGAGTTCGTGAATTGACACGAGTATCTTTAAAACCATTGCTATCTAGCCACTCGTTGATACCTGTACCGGTTGCCATAGCCTGACACCATAAACTGGCTGTATTATCGGATGTCGTAATCATAAGCATAGCGACTTTAGCTAAAGCTATTTTTTCACCATCTTTAAATGACCCCAAAATATCGTCACCAGCATACAAAAGCGAATCCCGAAAGGTCAAAACAGCGTGATAATCTAATAGCCCTTGTTCTATTTTGTTGAACAAACCAATGGTAATAGGAACTTTAATCATACTGGCTGTTGGGAAAATAGAATCGGGCTGAATGCTTGCCATTTTATTTTTTTTAAGATGCCTCACATATATCCCAACATCGCCATGAAAGCCTTTTACTAGGTTTTGTAGTTTGGTTTCCAATACCTTATCAATTTTCGTACTATTGGGTGTAAGCTGAGCCCAGATATTTGCTTGAAATAAAATGAACAGAATGCTTATTGCAAATGTTTTCTTCATAGTTTTATTATTGTGATAAAATGTATATTTACAATATATCAAATGATTGGCAAACCATTATCTCTTCCTTGTTCTAAATGCAATATATTTTTATATTTCTTGCTTTTTTATGCGGTGCAGTTTTCCCGACCCAAGCAGCCTTCAATGGTAAAATGTCAACAATAGTTGGACATCCTATTCTGGCAGCGATTCTCTCTTTTTTTACAGGCTTTATTGCCTTAGTTATTTATGCTATTATAGCACAAATTCCGATGAATCAGTTTACAGCATTTAGAACAGCCCCGTGGTATGTTTGGTTGGCTGGTATTTTAGGAGCATTTTATGTAAGTACTATTATTGTACTCATGCCAAGGCTAGGGGTGGCACTCACCTTTGGCTTGGTGATTGCTGGACAAATGACTGTTTCTATGCTAATGGATCATTTTGGACTTTTCAACCTTCCTATTCGTGAAATATCGGCAGGAAGGCTTATAGGGGCGTTTTTTCTATTATTAGGCGTAATTTTAATTCGTAAATTCTAATGTCAAAAATGAAATATTGTCCACAATGTGGAAAGGAGCTTGTCTTAAAGCTAAAAGATGACCGAGAACGATTAGCCTGTAACGATGACCTTAGCTGTGGTTTTGTACATTGGAACAACCCTATACCTGTTGTTGCGGCTATCGTAGAACATGAAGGTGACATTATTTTGGCACGAAATGCCGCTTGGCCTACCACTTGGTATGCTCTTATTACTGGTTTTTTAGAATCAGGCGAAACACCTGAAGAGGGTATTTTAAGAGAAGTAAAGGAAGAATTGAATTTGGACGGCGAAATCGTAGAATTGGTAGGGTTATACGAGTTTCACAGAATGAATCAGTTACTTATTACCTATCATGTTAGAGCAACGGGAATAATTCAATTAAGCGAAGAATTAGTAGATTATCAACGCAAAAAACCTGAAGAAATCAAACCTTGGCCAGCAGGAACAGGCAGGGCTGTTCAAGACTGGCAGGCTCGTCGTGGTATTTTTAATGAAATGGTTGATTTTACACGATAGACTTTCGCCAATCGGTATATCCCTTTATAGCCAATACCAATAGTAATACATATAAAAGGCTTGTGCCGTGCAGGCCTTTAAAAAAATACATACCTACATAACCAACATTAGCTACAATCCACAAAATCCAGTTATCGATATACTTTTTGGCCATCATCCACTGTGCTATCAAGCTAATAGCCGTAAGCGAAGAATCGATATAAGGCAAGCTAGCATCGGTGTATTTGCCATGCAAGTAACCCGAAAGGCCCGTAAAGGCCAACCAAACTAACAAACAAACACTTATGAGCTTTTGAGGCATTCTACTTACAGGCAATTCTGTTTTTTGATTTCCTCCAAAAAGCCACTGATACCAGCCATAAATACTCAATAGAATAAATACAATCTGCAACTCCATATCGGAATAGAGCTGGAATTTCCAATAAATAACACCATAAATAGTAGAGCTAATAATAGCCCAAAACCAACCCCAAATATTTTGTTGGGTATTGAGCCAAACACATATTAGGGTAGTTACTACACCGAGGTTTTCTAACCAATTAGCAAACAGGTAATCAATCATAATCAATAGAGGTTTGTATCGCGTCGGATTTAGTTAGTGCTGGCCTTTAGCATACTTATAACTTAGGACTGTCTTTTCTCAGATGAGGAGGTTTATTAAAATACTGACAAAGGTGCGTCAGCTTACATTCTTCGCATTTGGGAGAACGAGCAATACAAACGTACCTTCCATGTAAAATCAGCCAATGGTGTGCCACAGGCACTAATGATTCTGGGATATTTTTGACTAATTCTTTTTCTACAGCCAAAGGTGTTGTGGCCGTTTTGGCTACCAGCCCAATTCTATGAGAAACCCTAAATACGTGTGTGTCTACAGCCATAGCAGGCTGATTATAAATAACCGAGACGATGACATTAGCTGTTTTTCTACCTACTCCAGGTAGCGTTTGAAGCTCCTCAATGGTGCTAGGAACTTCCGAATTGAAGTTATCGACTAGCTTTTGCCCCAATCCAATCAAATGCTTTGCTTTATTGTTGGGATATGAAATAGAGCGGATATAATGAAAAACTTCCTCAAATTCGGCACGTGCCAACGACTCAGGCGTTGGAAAGCGGTCAAATAGGGCCGGAGTTACCATATTTACCCGTTTGTCGGTACACTGAGCCGACAATACTACCGCCACCAGTAACTCAAAGGGTGTAGTATAGTGCAGTTCCGTTTCTGCAACAGGAAAATTATGAGTAAAATAGTCTATTAATAAACGGTAACGTTCTTTTTTGAGCATAACTTATAGGTTGACATACGATGCCAATAATATTAGGAGCTCAAAAATAAGGAGAAAATTACTTAAAATATTTTTTTGGCAGCGTAATCGCTATTTTCCATCAAAATATATTATCATATTGGTAAGCAGAAAGACAAATAATTCTAGTCCCAATCGGTATGACTGGGAAAACAAAAAACATCACTTTACTGCCCCTATCGGTTAAGCAATAAAATGATGTTTTGACTGACTATTATTTTTACTCTTTGAGTACGACAGAATATTATCGGTACATCTTGAGGAAGGTTCACTGTAGCTATTGTCCATACCGATTTTTACATCGAGCATATCAAGATAGAACTCCAGCATTTCGGTGTCGTGCACCAATGCATCTTGAATCAGAAGATTCTCTTCTTCCGTTGTTTCCTCGTAGACGTAACGGATAACGTCATTCTGCGTAAAGGTTTGTATCATAACTTGGAGAATGTTTGCTCATCATTTTGCGTAGATTTATCAACGCATAACGCATTCTCCCCAATGCCGTATTGATGCTAACACCTGTGGCGTCGGCAATCTCTTGAAAACTCATATCTTCGTAATGACGCATCACCAGCACTTCTCTTTGCGAGTCAGGAAGACGTTTAATCAAGTCTCTTAGATGGTTGTGAGTTTCATTACGAATTTGCAAATCTTGAACAGAGTCTTCTGCAAAGTCTAATGTATTAAACACACTGCTGCCATCTTCGAATACGATATTAGGATAGCGTTTTTCGCGACGGAAATAATCAATCGCCATGTTATGGGCAATTCTTAGCACCCATGGCAAAAATTTACCTTCATCATTATACTTGCCAGAACGCAAAACGTCTACAGCTTTGATAAATGTGTCTTGCAACAAATCCTCAGCCACGAATGTGTCTTTAACAATTAAATAAATGGTTGTATAAACTTTTGATTTGTATCTGCGAACAAGAGTCTCGAATGCATGTTCGTCACCGTTTTGAATATAGCGTGATACAAGCTCACTGTCGTTAACATGGATTTTTTCCATCTTGATAAATCTATTTGGTTAACGTAAAGCTTTATATCATATTGTTTCTCCTATATTGTTTTTTTAAGTGACTACTCGAAGTTTTTTGATTGGTTGTTTCAAAGATAGCTGATGTTACATTAAATCCAAAAAAATTGCTATCATTTTTAACATCTGTTAACAAATATTAACAGCCTTTTCTTCGTTCTAATAGTTTGTACCTACTGTATTTAGTAGTTGTTTCAAAATAAATACTCAGTATCTACGAGCAATACAAAATTTAGGATTGCCTACTATCTTTCTGTTTTAAAATTAAGCAAATAGTTTGCCAAATTCAACTCTTTACTTGTTGATTGATTAAATGGTAGGGGATTTCGGATAAAAAAATAGAGCTTGATAAAATATTACCAAGCTCTATTTTTTTATATATTGAAAATTTCAGATGTCGGGTATTTGCTTTTGGCTTTATTCCACTTCTTTTTATGAAGAGCTAGGCTATTTTACCCATTTTCTGAAATCAGAAATTTAAAATCTAATATGTACTATCAGTATATAATAGTTATCTACGTCTTCTACTTTTAGAAACTTTAATATTTCTAACTCGTTCTTCTAGTTCAGCAATAACCTTGGCAGAATTGACCTTATTCGATTCGTATGTTTCGTTCAATGAACGGTACGATGCCTGAATTTTGTTGTAGTCGTCCAATAAGCGATTATACTTGATTGTCAATGTTTCAAAGGTATCTTTACTATCTTCTTGACATTTCATATAGTCCTCATTTTTTTTCTTGAATTGGCTTTCAAGACTAAAACGGAAGCTACTTAATTCGGCGTTTTCTTGGCGTTCTTTCAATACTTGACTTTCAAGCCTGCGAATTTGGTCTTGATATTCAGCAACTTTTTTGTTGTCGGTACAACTAGACAAAAGGGCGGTTACTAAAGCTACTAGTAGAGTTAGATTTTTTTTCATGGGTTTGTGGGGGTTATAGGTCAACTTCTTGGAACTCAAAAACATGTCAAAAAGTTGTATATATGAATAACTAGCCGTTATAATTGATTATTACTCAGACACTAGACCTTAATAGCAAACTTACTTGGATTTTTTGAATGTTTAAAATTAATAATAAACTTTTTTTTGGAAAAACCCTTGATACACGAAATTTCTTATTTAGTTTTGTATTAAAATCTACATACCTGATAGAGTATGTTACTTAAATAGGTTATTGGTTTTAATTAGACCATTTGCACCTTAGATGTTTTGTGCCAAATGGCTCTATTTTAAACGTTAAAATAAATTAGCAATGCAAAGTTTCAGAACTGAACTCGAAAATCCACTTGTTGAAAAAGACATTCTTGATTTAGCTCGTAAAATTGAACTATTCAGAGAAGGAAAAATTCATGAAGAAAAATTCCGTAGCCTCCGTTTAGCTCGTGGGGTGTACGGTCAACGTCAGCAAGGCGTACAAATGGTACGTATTAAATTGCCTTATGGCAAGATGACTTTTAAGCAGTGGAAACGCATTGCTGATATTTCTGACGAATATTCTATTGGTAATTTACACTTGACTACTCGTCAGGACGTACAAATCCACTTCGTTTCGCTAGAACGTACTCCTGAGCTTTGGGCTAAATTAGAGCAAGACGATATTACTTTGCGTGAGGCTTGTGGCAATACAGTACGTAATGTAACAGCTTCTACAACTGCGGGTATTGATCCAAACGAACCTTTTGATGTTACTCCGTACGCCGATGCGATTTTCCGCTATTTCCTTCGCAATCCAATTTGTCAGGAAATGGGGCGTAAAATCAAAATAGCAGTTTCTAACTCGGAAGAGGATACTGCTTTGGCTTATATGCACGACTTTGGTTTGATTCCGAAAGTTGTTGATGGACAAAGGGGGTTCAAAGTAGTTGTAGGTGGTGGATTGGGTGCTCAACCTATGCTAGCTCAGGTAGCTTTTGAGTTTTTGGCTACCGACCAAGTGATTCCTTATATTGAAGCAGCTCTTCGAGTGTTTGACCGTCATGGCGAACGTAATTCAAGACATAAGGCTCGTTTAAAATTTTTGCTTCAAAAAATAGGCTTTGATACATTCACTGAATTAGTAAATGTAGAAAGAAAGGCTTTGAAGAATACAACCTTCGAGGTGGCTACTGATGGGTTCAGCGAAACCGAAATAGAAGGGTATTTGCCAACCTTGACAGCCAGTACGCCTACTCCAACAACAGCTGAGTACCAAACTTGGTTAGCTACCAACGCCTTTGCTCAAAAGCAAGCTGGATACTTTGGGGTATATGTACGTATTTTGAATGGAAATATTAGCTCAACTACTTCTCGTTCTTTGATCGAACAATTAGAAGGATATATTGCCAATGATATTAGAGTAAGTATCAACCAAGGTTTGATGCTCAAATTTGTACCTGAAGCAAATTTACCTTTTGTTTATGAAGTACTAAAGGCTCATGAACTGGCTTCGCCTGGTGCTAATTCTATTGCTAATATTACGGCTTGTCCAGGTACAGATACTTGTAATTTGGCGATTTCGGATAGTACTAATATTACCTCGAAATTAGAAGCTGTTATTACCGAGGATTTCCCTGATTTGATTCATAATAACGATATTAAAATCAAAATTTCGGGCTGTATGAACTCTTGTGGACAGCACGGAATGGCTAATATAGGTTTCCATGGTTCGTCATTGAAAGCCGCCAATAAACGTGTCCTTCCTGCATTGCAAGTATTGCTTGGTGGTGGTACTGTGGGCAATGGTATAGGCCGAGTAGCTGACAAAGTTATCAAAGTGCCTTCAAAACGTGGACCAGAAGTTTTACGTGTATTGTTAAACAATTACGAAGAAAACGCACTCGAAGGTGAATATTTTAATGCTTATTATGACCGTCAGGGCGAAAAATATTTCTATAATTTGTTGAAACCAGTAGCTGATTTGACAACTCTAAAAGATGATGACTTTATCGACTGGGGTGCTTCAGAGCAATTTGCTACAGAAATTGGTGTAGGTGAATGTGCTGGCGTAATGATTGACTTAGTAGCAACATTGCTGTTTGAGTCGGAAGAAAAATTTGCTTGGACAGAAACAGCCTTCAACGAAAACCGTATTGCAGATGCCATTTATCATGCTTATAGTGTTTTTGTAAGTGCTGCCAAAGCATTATTATTAGACAAAAGCGTAAGTGTTTCGACACAAAATGCTGTAATTGAGAAGTTTGACGAGCATTTTGTAGCAAAAGGAGAAATCTCAACGGGCGATAAGACTTTCAAAGAGTTAGTCTTGCAAATCAACCAAAACGAACCTTCTTTTGAGTTTGCTCAATCTTATATTGCTGAAGCAAAAGCATTTTTAGCATTGGCAAAAGCTTATCGTGAACAAACGATTGAGGCATAATTTCAATCTAGTGACAAAGGGTGTAAAGGGTCAATGTTTTGAACATTGGCTAATACACCCTTTTTTATTTAATTCGTGAAATGATAAATTTAGAAAATTTCCATACACTAGAGCCTAAACCTCGCCTTACTGTGGTAGGGGCTGGCCCTGGCGACCCCGATTTGATTACTGTAAAAGCCATCAAAGCTCTGAAGTCGGCCGATGTGGTATTATATGATGCTTTGATTGCCAACGAATTATTGGATTATTGTAGTAACAGTTGTGAGAACATATATGTAGGCAAACGCCCAGGCGAAAGTCATTCGCAGGATGCTATCAATTTTATGATTGTTGAAAAAGCCTATATGTATGGTCATGTAGTACGTCTTAAAGGGGGCGACCCTTTTATATTTGGGCGTGGTATGGAGGAAATCGAATATGCTAAGCAATTTGGCTTAGAAACAGCCTATGTACCTGGCATTTCATCTTCTATTGCTGCAGCTGGCTATGCGGGTATTCCGATGACAACCCGTGGCGTTAGCGAAAGCTTTTGGGTTATTACAGGAACAAAATCTGATGGTTCACTTTCCAACGATCTACGCTTGGCATTACAAACATCTGCTACGGTTGTCATTTTGATGGGAATGAACAAACTTGAACAAATTGCTACCATCTGTTCTGAGCTAGAGCGAGAAGAGTTGCCCGTTGCCATTATTCAGCATGGAACAACCACTCATCAAAAAGTTGGCGTTGGCATTGCAAAAAATATTAAATTAGTTGCCGAACGAAATAATCTTGCCAATCCTGCCGTTATCGTTTTGGGTGAAGTGGTAAAATACGTTTCAGTCGATGAATTACAGAACTTTTTTTCAAACGAAGCATAATGCCTTCTGGCATATTCTATCATATAGATAAAATCAACACTGATTTTATACAAAAGAGTATTAGTGGTTAGGTATTTAAAAAAGCTCAATAGTTGCTACTGTGAGCTTTTTTTGTGTATTACCCACAAAAGTTATCCACAATTTTCGCTCACCGTGGATAACTCTGGCACAACTATAATTTGGCTAAAATACCCAATACCAAACTTGCTGAATTATAGGCTGCTATTTTTTCAAAATTAGGCATATCCTGATGTGCTTGTCCATTGGCATTATCGCTAATACTTCTCAATACCAAGCAAGGTACTTGCATCTGCCAACATACCTGAGCCACAGCTGCTCCTTCCATTTCTATAGCATCAGCTTTTATTTTATTGCGTAATTCGTCTACTTTTGGCTTAGAATTAACAAATACATCGCCTGTTGCTATAATACCTGTCATAACTTTGGGCATCCGATTATTTTTGCCTACAGCCTGATATGGGCAACTAACAAATACTTTTTGAGCCAATTGCAATAGCATTGTATCGGCAGGAATATAAATCGGATTGGGAATAAGCGTGGCTGGATTTCGGGTTGGACGCAAAGTAATACCTTCGGCTTGGAGATGTCCAAAGTCGTGATGAACACATGATTGAGCAATAACAATATCGCCCGGGGATAGGTCTTGATGAACACCTCCCGCAATGCCCGTAAACAATAATTGCTTGGGCTGCCAGTGGGTCATCAATAAAGTAGTGGTCATGGCTGCATTTACCTTTCCAACACCTGTCAAAGCTAATACTACGGGCATTCCTCTCAATTCTCCCGTTAAGAAACGAACGCCTTTAATACGATGTTCTTGTCTATTCTTCAAGGAATCTTCAAGCAACTGAATTTCAGCATTAAAAGCCCCTACAATAGCTGTAAGTGGTTTTTGAGCCATAACAGCATGGCTAATACATAGAACCAAAAGTAGCCCTACTAGTTTTTGGGTAATCATTTGCATAATAGTCTATTTAATCGTTTGTTGAAAATTGAAGTGGTAGACAACTTAACTCTATGCCTGCCACTAATGCCCCCATGTTAGGGCGATTATAGCGAATAAGTCAATAACCCATAAAGCCAACGACACTTCTTTGTGCTTACCAATTGCCACTTTCAAGATAGTCCAACTCAAAAAGCCCCAAATAATTCCCTGCGTTATTGAATAAGAAAAAGGAATAAGAATAAGAGCCAAAAAAGCAGGAATAGCATCATCAAGTTTCGACCAGTTGATTTTAGTAACAGGTTTCATCATAAAAACCCCTACAATAACCAATGCTGGAGCAGTTGCAATAGCTGGAATGATAGATAATAGTGGCGATAAAAACATAAAAGGTAAAAATAAAATACCTGCCGTTATGGCAGTAAGACCCGTTCTACCACCTTGTTCAATACCAACAGCCGATTCTATATATGCTGTACCGGGGCTTGTACCCAAAATACCTGCTAGTAAGGTAGCCACGGCGTCGGTCATTAATGATTTTTTGACATTACGAGGCTCGCCATTTTCGTCATATAAGTCGGCAGCTTCGGCAAGTCCCACAAATGTTGAAATACTGTCGAACATATCAGTAAAAACAAAAGCAAAAACAACAGGGAATAACGATAGCTTGAGCGAATTAACTAAATCAAGCTGGAAGACTAACCCAAAGTCGGGCGAAGAAAATACCCCTTTCCAATTCACAAGAGTAGCTTGCCCAAAATTGATAGCCGAGGCATCGCCCCAAACTCTACCAATAGGCAAAGCCAGTAAAGTAGTAGCCAAAATACCAATAATAATACCGCCTCTAACCCGACGAATCACAAGAATAGAAGTAATAAATAACCCCACTAAGAAAGTCAAAATAATAGAGTCATGAAAATTGGCAATACCAACCAATGTAGCAGGATTGGCAATAATAAACTTCGCATTTTCGAGACCAATCAAACTAATAAATAACCCAATACCCGCCGAAATCGCAAACCGCAAAGGTTGTGGAATAGCACGTACAATATAGGTGCGTACATTCAGAACAGATAATAGCACAAAAATAACGCCTGCCCAGAATACAGCCCCTAAGGCTATCTGATAGCTAATACCCAAGCCTTTTACAGCCGTAAAGGTAAAAAACGCATTCATACCCATGCCTGGAGCTACAACAATAGGGTTTTTGGCATAAATACCCATCATCAAGCTACAGAAAAAACTCAGCAATACGGTGGCTGTTAGTACCGAATTGAAGGGCATACCTGCTTGGCTAAGAATAGACGGATTGACTACAATAATATACATAGTAGCCAAAAAAGAACTGATACCAGCAAGGATTTCGGTCTTGCTTGAAGATACTTTAGTTGTCATGAAAAGTAGGGTTTGTCTAAAAATAGTCTTCTCTTTGATAAAACACAAATTTTTCAAGCACACAACTTGAATTAATCCTATTTTTCAGTTGTTAAATAGTAAATATCTATTAGTTTCGCTTCTTCAATAGAGGGTCTACTCAATCGATCAATAAGCATGTATAATTTTATAGGCCTCAAGCCCGTTTTACTTTATCAAGAACTTTAAAATTTTACGTTAAATAATTGAATTGCTAAAGAATAGCTAGATTATTCTGTAAAAAGGCTGACAATAATTATATTGGCATAGCTTTTGACCTTTAAATAATTCGCTTTTGAAGTGAGAACAATTAAATGTAATTTTAGGGAGTTTCTGCCAATATGGCAGAGGGCGGTAATATTACTGCATAATATATACTTAAATATAACCTTACTGAAGTTTAAGATTCCAAACTTACCATTTCTAAAACTTATTTAACCACTGTATAATCCCTTACCGCTTATCCAATATTTTTGAAAGGAGAACATGAGCTACAATAAAAAATTCTTAAATAATCTACAACTCGCCGAAATTTCGGATTTCGATGGGATAGAGCTGATACCACTTGGTGCCGAGCAGATAGATGATGAGAAACTAGGCAAACTATCAAATGAATTACCTATTCTTCCTATCCGCAATATTATTTTATTTCCAGGAATGGTGATTCCTATTACCGTTGGTCGACAAAAATCTGTGCGTCTTGTAAAAAAAGCCTACAAAGGCGACCGTACCATTGGGGTAATTACGCAAGCAAATCCTAGTAAAGAAGAACCTGTTGGTGACGATTTATACAAAGTTGGAACAGTGGCACATATCTTGAAAATGATTGTCTTGCCAGGTGGCAATATCACTATCATTGTTCAAGGTCGTAAACGCTTTGAGGTACAAGAGTATATCAAAACAGAACCCCATTTGTTAGCAAAAGTGAGTTATATAGACGATAATTTCCCTGTAAAACTCAACCGAGAAAACAAGGCATTAGTGCAGTCATTGAGAGAAGCTGCCTCGAAAATCCTTTTCTTGAATCCTGAAATACCAAGAGAAGCCCAGATTGCTCTCGACAATATTGAGTCGCCAAGCTTTTTGATTCATTTTCTTTCGGCTAATATCAATGCTGAATTGGCCGAAAAACAACAACTTCTCGAAACTTTTAGCGGTATTGAACAAGCCCAAAAGTTGCTTGAATATATGATGACCGATATTGATTTGCTAGAACTCAAACGAGAAATTCAGAGCAAAGCAAGTAGCGATATTGATCAACAGCAGCGAGACTATTATTTGCGTCAGCAAATTAAGGTATTACAGGAGGAATTGGGCGTCGATAGCCCCGAGGCCGAAATTGATAAATTACGTGCCAAAGGTGCTAATAAAAAATGGACGAAAGAAATAGCCGACCATTTCCAAAAAGAACTTGGTAAATTACAACGCACCAACTCGATGTCGCCCGAGTATTCAATGCTTATCAATAACGTTGAGCTACTCGTAGACTTACCTTGGAGCGAATACACCAAGGATAATTTTGACCTGAAAAAAGCTCAAAAAATTCTTGATGCCGACCACTTTGGGCTAGAAAAGGTAAAAGAACGTATTATCGAATACCTTGCTGTCTTAAAAATGAAAGGCAATATGAAAGCCCCAATTTTGTGCTTATATGGACCTCCTGGTGTTGGTAAAACCTCTTTGGGTAAGTCGGTAGCCAAAGCTCTTGGCCGTAAGTACGTTCGGATGGCCTTGGGTGGGCTTCATGACGAATCCGAAATTAGAGGACACCGCAAAACCTATATAGGGGCTATGCCTGGTAAGGTTATCCAAAATATCAAAAAGGCTGGTTCTTCAAACCCTGTGTTTATCCTTGACGAAATAGATAAAGTAGGTACTGACCACCGTGGCGACCCGTCGTCGGCGTTGTTGGAGGTACTAGACCCTGAACAAAACAATGCCTTTTTAGATAATTACTTAGAGGTAGAATACGATTTGTCGAAGGTGCTATTTATTGCAACGGCCAACTCCCTAGACACAATCCACTCGGCTCTTCGTGACCGTATGGAGATTATCGACATTAGTGGTTATACCATGGAAGAGAAGGTGCAAATCGCTAAAAAACACCTTGTGCCTAAACAAAAACAAGAACACGGCCTTGACCCTAAAAGTATTACAATTACCGATGCTGCTATTCAAAAGGTGGTTGAGGGATATACCCGCGAGTCGGGCGTAAGAAAGCTTGAACAAGAAGTTGGAAAGCTTGTCAGAAAGATTACGAAGTCGATTGCAATGGAGGAAGAATACCCTAAAACGGTAAAGGCTGATGACGTTGTAAAATTATTAGGTACTGAGATTTTCGATAAAGATATTTATGAAAGCAACGATGTGGCTGGTGTAGTTACTGGCTTGGCGTGGACACCCGTTGGTGGCGATATCCTGTTTATTGAATCTATTCTTAATCGTGGCAAGGGTGGCCTCACACTTTCGGGGCAACTGGGCGATGTCATGAAAGAATCGGCCATGGCAGCTCTCTCGTATTTGCGTGCTCATGCCGACGACTATGCCATCGACTACCGAATTTTTGATTATTATAATTTGCATATTCACGTGCCAGCAGGTGCTGTACCCAAAGACGGTCCATCGGCAGGTATTACTATGACAACGTCAATTGCTTCGGCTTTGACACAACGTAAGATAAAACCTCATTTGGCCATGACTGGCGAAGTTACACTTCGTGGAAAAGTTTTGCCAGTAGGTGGTATCAAAGAAAAAATTCTGGCTGCCAAACGAGCAGGAATTAAGGAAATTATTCTTTGTAACAAAAATAAAAAAGACATCGAAGAAATAACTCCAGCTTATATTGCTGACCTTACTTTTCACTTTGTGGATAACGTTGATGAAGTTCTCGAAATAGCTTTACTCAAAGAAAAGGTGGCAAGACCTATTAAGTTTGTTTTTCCTGAAGATAAAAAAGAAAACGCCCTTGTTTAGGGCGTTTTTTATTGATAATAGTCTATGAAAATTGTACTTATCTTACAGGGTTTACCCGCCAGTGGTAAATCTACCTTTGCCAAACAACTTGTTGAAAAATCGGAAGGGAAATGGAAACGCCTCAACAAAGACGATATGCGGGCCATGCTCGACAACAGTGTGCATTCGCGTGAAAATGAGCAGTTTGTAGAACAACTTCGTGATATAATGCTTATCGAGGCTTTGAAACACGGTAAAAATGTGGTGGTTGATGATACCAATCTTTGGGAACGCCCTATCGAGCGTATTCAGAAAGCTGTAAATAAATACGAACAGATTTTTAAAGATAAAGTAGAAATTCAAACCAAAACATTTGACACTACCCTAGAGGTATGTATTGAACGGGACGAACTCCGTGATAAAAAAGTAGGGAGTTCGGTAATTGCCAAAATGTATCGCCAGCATATTCTATCCAAAGAAGAATTATATCAACCTATCGAACAGGATGATTCTTTGCCCAAAGCTATCATTTGTGATGTCGATAATACATTGGCTGTTTTGCACGAGCGAAATCCTCATGAAGTATATCGTTGCGAGGCTGACTTGCTCAATGAATCGGTAGCTGATTTACTCAAAAATTATCATCAGGCAGGATATAAAATTATTTTATTGACAACAAGAGATGAAAATGCTCGAAGACCAACCACCAACTGGCTAGCTTATAATAATATCGCTTACAATGCTTTATTGATGCGACCCATAGGGGACTCCAGAAAGGATACTATCGTCAAAAAAGAACTCTTTGAACAACATATTCAAGACCGCTTTTGGATAAAATTGGTTTTAGAAAACCACCCAGACCTTGTTGATTTTTGGCGATTAGTAATGAGGTTGCCGTGTTTTCAGGTAAACTACGGCGATATTTGAGTAGCCTATCATAAAATAATCCCCAGAGAAATAGACATAAGTAGCCTGTTCTCTTGGGGATTATTTTATTACTGAATCCTTTTCAGAAAGGTGCATAATTCATTCTTTCTTGAAAACGTAGTTTGTTCTTTAAGGTAATACACACCAAATTAATAAAATTTAGGTAAAGGGTTCAGTTGGGTATTTTGGCGTTGATGCCAATACGGATAAATCGTTGGTATTTCGCTGGCTTGGTCTAGCTTTTTAACTTGTTCTACCGAAAGATTCCACCCTACAGCTCCAAGATTTTGGACAAGCTGTTCTTCATTGCGAGCCCCAATAATAATACTCGAAACTGTCGGACGCTGCAAAAGCCAATTAATGGCTACTTGTGCTAGGCTTTTGCCTGTTTCTTCGGCTACTTCGTCGAGGGTATCTATAATGTTATAAAAAACCTCATTATCAATAACAGCCTGTGGAATCGGGCTTCCGCCCTGAGCCACACGGCTATCTTGTGGTAAAGGTTGATTACGTCGGTATTTACCTCCCAAGCGGCCAGCCGCCAATGGCGACCAAATAATTCCTCCTACTTGCTGGTCGATACCCAAAGGCATTAGTTCCCATTCGTACTCACGGTTGGCCAACGAATAATATACCTGATGAGCCACATAACGATTCCAACCGTATTTGTCTGATAAGGCCAATGATTTCATCAAGTGCCATCCCGAAAAATTAGAGGCCGCGATATAACGAATTTTGCCACTTTGAATCAAATCGTCTAATGCACGAAGCGTTTCTTCGATAGGCGTATTGCCATCAAATCCGTGCATGTGAAATAAGTCGATATAGTCAGTTTGTAAACGCTTTAGGCTACCTTCTACTTGTGTAATTAAGCGGTGACGTGACGAACCTTGATTGTTGGGGCCATCGCCAAAAGGAAAAGTAGCTTTTGTAGAAATAATAGATTGGGCTCTTTTACCAACAAGAGCTTTACCCAATATTTCTTCAGAAAGTCCTTGTGAATAAACATCGGCTGTATCAAAAAAATTAAGCCCTGCTTCGAGACAAATATCTACTAAGCGAGTTGCCTCATCGACCTGAGTACTGCCCCAAGCCTTAAAGAAATCGTTACCTCCGCCAAATGTAGCAGTACCAAAACTAAGCACAGGCACATTTAGTCCCGATGCCCCTAATTGTCTGTATTCCATGTTAAAATTGGTTTTGATGTTTTTAAAGACATTTATATAAGGTAAGTTTTATCAAAAATGTTCCTTCCTATTAGTCTTCATCTTCGGTAGCTCTATTATCTAATTCTATTTCTATGGATTCGCCTAATAGCAAGGTAGCTTGGTCTTGGGGCAGCTCCTGTACTGTTCTGAGTTTTCGTTCTATTGCTCTACTCCGAATTTCGGCTTGGTCAATCACATTGGTAGCTTCTTGTAGTTTCTTTTTGGTTTTGCCAAGCACTCGCCCAAAGTTCCCAAACTCTGTTTTGACAGCTCCCAATACCTCCCATACTTCACTCGAACGTTTTTCAATTGCCAATGTGCGGAAACCCATTTGCAAGCTACTCAAAAATGCCGCTAAATTAGTTGGCCCTACTACCGAAATACGGTAATCTCGTTGTAGGGTCTCAAAAAGCCCTGTTCGTCTAAGTATCTCGGCATACAGCCCCTCGGTTGGTACAAACATAATGGCAAAGTCTGTTGTGTGCGGAGGATTGAGGTATTTGTCTTTAATATCCTTGGCATTTTTCTTGATGGCATTCTCAAATTGTTTTGATATATCTTCTATCGCTTTGGTACTCAATACCCCTGCGTTGTCATAAGCCTCTAGTAGTCGCTGATAATCTTCATTAGGAAACTTCGAGTCGATGGGTAATAATACTGCTTGCGAGTCCTCGTTTTTGTTAGGTAATTTAATGGCATATTCTACCCTTTCTTGACTTCCTGCTTTTACACTCACATTTTGTTCGTATTGTTCTGGCGAGAGGATTTGCTCTAGTATAGCCCCAAGTTGTATTTCGCCAAGATTACCACGTGTTTTTACATTAGTTAATACTTTTTTGAGGTCGCCTACTCCCGAAGCTAACGTTTGCATTTCGCCAAGCCCTTTGTGTACTTGTTCGAGGCGTTCGCTAATAATTTTGAACGATTCATTAAATCGCTTTTCGACGGTTGACTGGAGTTTTTCATCCACAGTATTACGCATTTCTTCTAATTTCTTGGCATTTTCACTTTGTAGGGTTTGTAGTTGCTGGGCTACTGTTTCACGAATTTTGTCGAGCTGCTTTTCTGTACCCTGACGAGCTAGGGTTATTTCCTCTCGGTTTTCTTTGCCCAAAAGTTGTAGGGTATTTTGCAAACGAAGCATTTTTTCTTCTACATTTTGTATAAAAAAGCCAAGCTGCTTTGAAAATGTCTCAAACTGGTTATTCTGAGCAGCATTCAAATGGCTACTATTTTGTAATACATTTTGTCCTAAAGTATTAAAAGCCAGACTGATTTCTTTACGACTATCCTGAGACGCACGACGATTCTCTTCTCGGTTATTGGTTAGTTCGTCACGCAGGATATTCTGTAACTTAACTAAATCATAACTTATTTTTTGAACCTCAAATTTCAGCTCTTCATTTTTAGGTTCTGATTTACGAGCAAATGTTATCCAGATATTAATAAGCACCAGTACAATCAGGATTACTAATAAAATGCTATTCATAAGCACAATTGGTTTTAAAGCTGTTTAAATATTTGTTTTAAAAGGCAAAAAATATTTCTTAAAAATTCCTAAAACATAGACAAGTTGTTACTAAAATTACCGAAAACTGTACATAAAACGACAGGTCTGTTAATGAAATGTTAAGCTATACAACAGTTCTGAAATAGAAGCGTTAATTTTGAACCATGAATTCAAAAACCTTACGCATATTTGTTGCTCTGTCTATCCTGCTGATGGCTGGAGTGATTGTTATACAATATTTTTGGTTTCGTCAAGCCTATAATATTCAAGATAGGGATTTCGACCAACGAGTTACCTCTGCTTTGCGGCTGGTAAGCCGTAGGGTTTTGGACTTTAATAAAAACCCCAACAACAAGCTACTACAGCCCGTAGAACGTGTTACTTCTAATTATTATACCGTACAAACCAACGATACCATCAACGCTAAAGTACTAGAGGAGTTTCTGAAACAGGAGTTTGCCAGAAGTGATATTCGACTCAACTTTGAGTACGGTATTTATGACTGTTTGAAAGACCGAATCAATTTTAAGTCGTTTGTGTGTCATTCTGAAAATTGTGATAAAAATGATTCTACAGCACATTATAACTTTCCCGACCTAAATATCCATAACTATTATTTTGGGGTATATTTTCCCGATAAAAAATATTTTCTTTTGGGCGATTTAGACAACTGGTTTTTTTCGTCAACTATATTGCTGGTGGTTATGTCATTTTTTGTATATGCTTTGATGGTTATTTTTAAGCAAAAAAGGCTTTCCGAAGTCCAGAATGACTTTATCAACAATATGACACACGAGTTTAAAACGCCTATTTCTACGATTTCTATTTCGTCGGAAGTACTTATGAAACCCGAAATCATTCAGACACCTGAGCGTTTGCTGAGTTATGCGTCGATTATTAGAAAGGAGGCAGCTCGTTTGAAAAAAAATGTAGATACTGTTTTGCAAACTGCCAATATCGACCAAAAGATAGATAAACTTAATCTGGAAGAAGTAAATGTTCATGATTTATTAGAAGAACTAACCCTTAATTGTGAGCCTATTTTCAAAGAGCGTGGAGGCGATTTGCAGGTGATTCTTCAGGCAGAAAATACGATTATCAAAGCCGACAGGCTGCATTTTAGCAATATTATCCACAATCTTATCGACAATGGTATTAAGTATTGTGAAACAACGCCAAATATCACTATCAAAACCCAAAATATAGGCAACTACCTCGTTATCAGTATCAAAGACAACGGAATTGGCATTACCGAAAAAGACCAAAGGCATATTTTCAATAAGTTTTTTAGGGTACACACAGGCGATGTCCATAATGTAAAAGGCTTTGGATTGGGGCTATATTATGTCAAAGAAATGGTAGAAGGCCACAAAGGTAAAATAGAAGTAAGAAGTAAACTCCATGAGGGAAGCGAATTTAGGCTGATTATTCCTGTGGTAGTAGCATAAAAAACATGAGTCACCCCAAATTGAGTGAATAGTGATTATTTTTGAAGATGCTTTTCAGCAGTAGAGATATAATGCTTCGCGGCTAAAGGTGTATCATTATAATAGGCAAAAGGCGTTCGAAATTAGTTTTTCGAACGCCTTTTGCCTAAATATCCGCTATTTTTCTATCATTTGAGCAATTGTTCAGCCTCATCACAATTCACTTGACTACCTTATGAATCGCAATGAACACAAATAGGGAATTTTTAATATTGCCCAAAATTCGGGATGACTTATGTTTGGGGTTAAAAATCTTTGAGAACCTCACGGGTTATCACGATTTTCTGGATTTCGGAAGTACCTTCACCGATGGTACATAGTTTGGCATCTCGATAAAACTTCTCAACGGGAAAATCTTTGGTATAGCCATACCCTCCAAAAATTTGTACAGCATCGGTAGCCACTTCTACAGCTATTTCCGAGGCATAGTACTTAGCCATTGCAGCTTCTTTGGTCATATTACTCCCTTCCATTTTGAGCATAGCCGCCTGCCGAGTCATAAGTTCGGCAGCATGCACTTTGGTAGCCATATCGGCCAATTTAAAGCTTATACCCTGAAAATTAACAATCGCCTGACCAAACTGTTGTCGTTCCTGAGCGTATCGAGCAGCAGCAGCCAAAGCCCCTTTGGCAATTCCTAACGAAAGAGCTGCAATAGAGATACGGCCACCATCCAATATTTTCATAGCCTGCTTAAAGCCGTCGCCCTCTTGTCCTAATCTTGCCGAAATAGGAACTCGACAGTCTTCCAAAATTACCTCGGCTGTTTCGGAAGCACGCATGCCTAATTTATTTTCTTTTTTACCAAATTTTAGCCTAGGATTACCTCTTTCCACAATAAAGGCTGTAGCATTATTTTTAGCTCCTATATCGCCCGTACGAGCCATAATAACAACCACATCGCCAGACTTCCCATGGGTAATCCAGCATTTAGAGCCATTCAGCACATATTCATCGCCATCTAGCTTGGCCGTACAAGCCATCCTTGCCGAATCTGAGCCTGTATTGGGTTCGGTAAGCCCCCATGCCCCAATCCATTCGCCCGATGCTAGCTTGGGTAAATACTGCTGTTTCTGGTTGTCGTTGCCAAACTGTAAAATGTGGTTGGTACAAAGCGAATTATGAGCCGCCACAGAAAGACCAATAGAACCACATACTTGGGCAATTTCTTCGATAATACTTACGTATTCTTGGTAGCCAAGACCCGCCCCACCATATTGTTCTGGAACCAAAACTCCCAGAAAACCTTGTTCGCCCATTTTGTGCATGAGGTCGATAGGAAAATACTGGGCTTCGTCCCATTCCATTACATTTGGACGGATATATCTTTCTGCAAATTCTTTTGCGGCTAGGCGTACTAAATCTGTTTTTGAATTGTACATTTTGTAGTTAAAGGGTTATTGATGAAGGAAAATTTTCATGTTGATAATACAAGATAAACACCTTTGTACTATTAGGTTTGCTGTTTTTTTAGCATCTTTATATATGCTATATAACGAAAATACTTTGTTTTAGTAACGGAATAGTACTTATTTTTATAAAAATATTTTTATTATGAACCTAAAAACATCTTCATCTTTAGATTTATCTATTACAGCAATGGGGGTTGCTAGACTTACCTTTTCGCAAGCCCCTACCAATGCTATGCCAATTGTACTTTTGGAAGAATTAGCAAATACTATTCAAATATTAGGCAAAGATTCAAATGTACGGGTAATAATTTTGCAAAGTGGAGGAGACAGAACTTTTTGTTCGGGGGCAGATTTTAATGAATTACGTCAAATACAGGATATGTCGGCTGGGAAAATATTTTTCAGTGGCTTTGCCAAGGTAATTAATGCTTGTCGGGAATCTTCCAAAATAATTATTGGTCGAGTACAAGGTAAAGCCGTTGGCGGTGGCGTGGGCTTAGCAGCGGCAACGGATTATTGCTTTGCTACTCAATGGGCAAGTATCAAATTGAGCGAACTTAGTATTGGAATTGTTCCTGCGGTAATAGAACCAGCAGTATCTCGAAAAATTGGACTTTCCTCATTTTCCAAAATGGCATTGAACCCTACAGAATTTTATTCGGCAGAATGGGCATTTCAACAAGGTTTATTTTATGAGGTATTGGACTCTATCGAAAAAATGGATGATTCTATTGAGCAGTTCGCCAACCAATTAGCTCGGTATAACCCCGATGCCCTGCTGGCTCTCAAACAAATTCTATGGGTCAATACCGAGCATTGGGAATGGCTACTACATGAACGAGCCGAAATAAGCGGCAAATTAGTACTAAGCGAATTTACTCGAAACGCTCTAGCTCGCTTTTAGTAGAGCAAATGTATTTGATAGTATAGACTTATTGATTCTACAAAATGAGTGCGGATAAGTTTCGCACAATTTTTGTTTGAGAAAAGTTGTGATTAATTTTACTCACAAACGTCTAGCTCTTCGAAAATCAATATTTAGCAATTTATGGCAAAGAATAAGTCTGTTCAACCCGCCAAGCCTCAACAGCTTAAGCAAGTAGTTAATAATTTAAAAACAAACCACGAACCCGAAGTTACTATTAGTCCAATTGAATATACGCCCCGCAATTTCAAAATATTGCTTGGCCTAATTGTTGGGGTGGTTTTGATAGCCTATTTACCAGGTTTTCAAAACGGCTTTGTTTGGGACGATATGTTTTATATTGTCAATGACGAAGATTTGCGAAAAGTATCTTTCGATAATCTTTACCTATTAGTAAGCAAATTTTATTTGGGCAACTGGCATCCACTTACCATGTTAACCTATTATTTAGAATATTCTTTGGTAAAAGACACAGCCTGGGTATATCACCTCAACAATACTATTATTCATATTATCAATAGCATTTTTGTGTTTAAGCTTATCGAAAAGCTCAGTAAAAACTTTTTGGTGGGAGCTGTTACTGCTGTACTTTTTGCGATTCACCCTTTGCACGTTGAGTCGGTTGTGTGGGCAGCAGAACGCAAAGACGTACTTTATACTCTTTTTCTGTTGATTTCGTTTTGGCAATATTTGCGATATACCGACGAACTAGTAGATACCGATGGGCAAACACAATGGAACAATAAACGTTTGTGGTATGCTTTTGGCCTGTTTCTATTATCATGTTTTGCCAAAGGTATGGCCGTAATTTTGCCAGTAGTATTTTTACTGACCGATTATTTTTTACTGAATCGAAAAAATATTATAAAAATCGGCATTGAGAAAATTCCATTTTTAATAGCCTCTTTGGTATTTGGTATTATTTCAATCAAGGCACAAAGCGAGGCAGGAGCTAATGCCACCAAGGTTATTAATGCGTCTTATACTTTTGGCGAACGCTTCTTTATGATTAATTATGGCGTATTGTCTTATTGGCTCAAAATGCTCGTTCCTGTCAATCTACTAGCGTTTTATCCTTATCCTCAAAAACCCGCAGGCTCTATTCCTTCTATATATTACTCGGCGTTTATAGGTATAGCCTTAGTTGCGGTTATTATTTACTTTTGGGGTCGCCGTAACAAGCTCGTTTGGTGGGGAGGGTTGTACTTCCTTATTGTTATTTTCCCTGTGTCGCAAGTATTGCCTGTTGGTAGTGCCTTAATGGCCGACCGCTATTTCTATGTGTCTTCTATAGGCCCATTATTGTTATTAGGACTCCTAGCCAACTACCTTTATTCCAAGGCTTCTACGCATAAAGCCATGCCAAGTATAGCTACAATTTTGCTATTAGCATTTACCTTTTTGTCGTTCAGGCAATCAACCAAGTGGAAAGATACCCTTACGCTTTTTACACCGATTTATGAAAAATACCCATCCGACCCAATGGTAACAAGTAACTTAGGTTGGTATTGGTTTTTAGAGAAAGACAGCGAGAAAGCAAAGTTCTTTTTTGAAGAAACGCATAAAACTACTTTTAAAACAGCCGATGTACATACTGCTTTAGGACAAATCTACTTTGACGAAAAGAAATACCAATTAACCGTCGAAAATTTTGAGGCAGCCCTAAAACTCAAGCCCGAAGAGATGAAAAATCTGCACTGGATGCTTGGAGCGGCCTATTATTATACTGGCGAATATGACAAAGCAATCACCGAAAGCCAAATAGCGTTGGATAAATCTGATAATAAAAACCAATTTGCCCATAATATCATGGGCTTGGCGTTGTGCAAAAAAGGTAATGAAGCCGAAGGTCGTAAATATTATGACAAAGCCATTGGGTTAGATAGCAAATTTGCCGACCCTTATATTAATATCAGTACCATTTATAATCATGCAGGCAACCACCTCAAAGAAATTGAGGTACTAGAAAAAGCCTTGAAGATTGATAAAAAAGCCATGACAGCCTACAAAAACTTAGGAGTAGCCTATAAAGAACTTGGACGCTGGCAAGAGGCTATCAGGATTTGGGAGAAAGGGGCTGCCGCCGACCCCAAAGACGGTAGTTTTGACTATAATATTGGTTTAGAATACGGTCAGCATGGCGATATTCCAAAGGGTATAAAAGCTATGCAAAAAGCTGTAGCCCGTGGTGATACCAATGCTACAGCCTTCTTAACTCAAAGGGGTATTCCTTTAAAATAAGTTGAAAAAAATCTTTATGTCTATCCAAACATGAGTCATACCCCATTAGGTAATATTAAAAGAGACCACCTCTTTGTGTTTGTTGAGATTTGATAAGGTCGCCAAGTGAATTTTGATGAGGCTTATCAATTACTCAAATGATAGAAAATTAGTGGCTATTCATGAAAAAAGGCGTTCGAAATTAGTTATTCGAACGCCTTTTGTATATTAAATGACACATCTTTAGCCGTAAAGTATTGCGGCTTTACTAGTGAAAATTATCACTAAATTAAGGATGACATCATGTAGATGTATAAAAAAAGTCTTCTTACATGAGTATAAATCTACTATATCTTCAATCATATAATAGAAAAGTATGAAAACTTAGCTATGATTGGGGCTTTCTGATAATAGAATAGAGTTTTATTCCTTGTTTATAGAAGAGAGATAAGGAAAAACCATCCAAAATTTTTCAACTTTTCGTACACTACAATCATATACCTGTAGTTTTGATTTGAGCGTAAATCTAAAAACCTCCTAGAATTTATAACAGAGCAGGATGCAAATCTGAGGCTAATCCCTGACCTTTAACATTTGAATTAATCTTCAAAACTTATATAACAATGACTTTAAGAAAATTTCTTAAAAACAAATTACTCATGGCCTCCGCTTCTACCGTCTTGATTGTATCATGTGCGAAGCTCGGAAAAAAAGAACAAGCAATTATCATTAGAGAGGACGGCTCAAAAGCTAGTGTAAAAGCCAAAGAAATCCGTGAAAAAACGCCTATCAAATTGGCTGATGGCCTACAAATGCACCTTTGGGCATCTGATTCGCTTGCTCCTGACCCCGTAGCAATGTCGATAGACGACCAAGGAAGAGTATATTTGATTCGTACCAATCGCCAAAAAAACTCTGAATTTGATATTCGTGGTCACCGAGACTGGATGACTGAATCTATCGGTTTACAAACCGTAGAAGATAGACGTGCCTTTTTACGAAAAACATTTTCGCCCGAACGAAGCAAAGAAAATGAATGGCTCAAAGATCTGAACGAAGATGGTAGCCACGACTGGCGTGACCTTACTGTAGAAAAAGACGAAGTATGGCGTTTGGAAGATACCGACAACGATGGTATTGCGGATATTTCAAAACGAGTTGTCAATGACTTTTTTGAAGAAGTTACCGATGTAGCAGGGGGGCTTTTGGTTCGAGCTAAAGAAATGTTTATTGGTATTGCACCCGACCTTTGGCGTTTGGTAGACACCAACGGCGATGGCGTTTATGACAAAAAAACCTCCATTAGTCATGGATACGGTGTACACATTGGCTTTGGGGGGCACGGTATGTCGGGCGTTACCGAAGGCCCCGATGGACGTATTTACTGGAATATCGGCGATATTGGTGCTAATATTACGACGGCCGATGGCAAAAAATTTGAAAACCCAAATTCGGGTATTATTGCTCGTTCTAATCCAGACGGAAGTGATTTTGAAATTTTTGCAGCGGGTTTACGCAATACCCACGAGTTTGTATTTGACCAATATGGCAACCTTATTTCATCCGATAACGATGGCGACTACCCTGGCGAAAGCGAACGATTAGTTCACGTAGTAGAAGGCTCGGATGCTGGATGGCGTTCTAACTGGCAATACGGCAAATACACCGACCCAAAAAACAATAAGTTTAATGTTTGGATGGACGAAAAACTCTACAAACCTCGTTGGGAAGGACAAGCAGCCTATATTATCCCGCCTATTATGAACTACCACAATGGCCCAACTGGAATGGTATATAACCCTGGCACAGCCTTGGGGTCTGAATGGAAAAATAAATTTTTCTTGGTTGAGTTTGTGGGTAGCCCTACACGTTCTCATATTTGGTCGTTTGGGCTTAAACCCAAAGGTGCTTCGTTTGAACTTGATGGCGAAAAAGACCTCGTTAGCGGTATTTTACCAACAGGTATTAAATTTGGCCCAGACGGAGCATTGTATGTAGCCGACTGGATTAATGGCTGGGATACCAAAAATTATGGCCGTGTATGGAAACTTGACGTATCGAAAGATAAAAATGATAACGAAGCTATCAGACAAGAAACCAAGCGTTTGATTCAACTAGATTATGCCAAACAAACCGACGATGTTCTTTATGGTTTATTGTCGAATGTCGATATGCGTATTCGCCAAAAGGCTCAGTTTGAATTGGTTAATAGAGGAAACAAAGGCTTTGCTCAATTCACAAAAGCAATTAATCAGAATACCAATCAATTGGCTCGTATTCATGCTATTTGGGGCATAGGCCAGTTGGCTCGTAAAGATGCTTCTTTTGCATCACCGCTTATTGCTCTTTTGAAAGATAAAGACGCTGAGATTATCGCACAAACTGCCAAAATTTTGGGCGATGCCAAAATTCCTGCTATTGGAAGCGAACTAGTGCCTTTATTACAAAACAACAATCCACGAGTAAAATTCTATGCTGCCGAAGCCCTTGGCCGTATTGCTTACCAAGATGCCGTAAACCCTTTGATTCAGCTTTTAGAAGCCAACAACGACGAAGATGTTTATTTACGTCATGCGGCAGTTTTGGCGTTGTCTCGTATCGGCAAAGTTGAGCCTGTAGTAGCCCTTGCCAAAAGCCCTAGTAAGGCTCTTCGTGTAGCCGCAGTATTGGTATTACGAAAAATGAAAAACGACAATATCGCTGTTTTCTTGAATGATAAAGATGAATATATTGTCACAGAAGCAGCACGTGCAATCAACGACGACTTATCTATTCCGAATGCACTGCCAGCTTTGGCGGCTACTTTGAGCGAAACCCGATTTACTTCTGAACCATTGCTTCGCCGTGCTATCAATGCTACCTTGCGTGTAGGAACAGAAAAAGAGCTTGATTTATTGATTAAGTTTTCGACCCGTACCGACATCAAAGACGACATTAAGGCTGAAGCCTTAGCAACTTTAGGTTCGTGGTCAAATCCATCGGTTTTGGATAGAGTGGACGGACGTTATCGTGGTAAGCTAGAAAGAGACGGAGCATTGGTAAAAACAAAAATTGAGCCTTATATCGGTAAGTTCTTGAAAGAAACTAACCCCGAATCATTAGTAGCTATGGCTGGGTTATTATCGGATTTGAATATTACAGAATTTAATACCGAACTAGCCACTATTTATGCCAATACCGAAAGCAATAAAGTAAAAATAGCTATTTTACCAGCCTTGAATAAATTGAATTACGCCCAAATTGAGGCTATTATCAAAAAAGGTATGGAAGACAAAGACGAAAGCGTTAGAACTGTTGCCTTAGGCCTTTTGAATAATAACAACGTGTCGGCCGAAAGCCTTCCTGCTATTGTCAAAACTATTTTTGCCAAAGGTGGTATCAAAGAACAACAACAAATGTTGGTGGTATTGGGCAAGCTTGCTCTTGACAAAACTCAGGCTATTCTAGGAGGATTGATTGACCAATTACAAGAAAAACAGTTATCGCCAAGTGTTTCCTTAGAATTAAAAGAAGCCGTTGATGCGTCTGGTTCTGAAGCTTTAAAAGCCAAAATTGCAGCCATAAAACCGAGTGCTTCGCCAATGGAAGAATATGCTGATGCCTTATTTGGAGGAAATCGCAATAATGGTTGGAATACCTTCAATTACAATTCAACAGCACAATGTGTCCGTTGTCACTCATTGGGTGGTGAAGGTGGTTCGGTAGGGCCTAACTTATCTAAAATCGGAAGTACCCTAACGCGTGAGCAACTCCTACAAGCCCTTATTGAACCAAGTGCTAGGCTTTCGCCAGGCTACGGAACGGTTTCTTTAAAACTAAAAGATGGACAAGAAGTGACAGGTACATTAGCCCGAGAAAATGACCATGAATTGGTGATTACAACCTCCGATGCCGAACCTTTGGTGATTCCTGTGGCAAGGATTGCTAAAAGAGAAAATATTCCATCGAGTATGCCTCCAATGGGTTCTTTATTATCTAAAAGGGAAATTCGTGATTTGGTAGAGTTTTTGGCTAATCAAAAATAGGAGAAACCCTTTTTGCTGAAAAAGAAGTTATTGAGGCCTATACAATTTTTCTATTAACTGGTGAAAAAGTTCGCCAGTTAATAGAAAATCTAAGTTCTCAACCATGAGCGATTTCAACCTTATTTTATCACACTAAAAATAAATTGAACGGCATATTTTATTCCATATATATCGTTTAAGACAAATACTTCCGTTTAGCACTAAAAACGACACACTAGCAAAAGCAACCGAATAAGCCTGTATTTTATAGATAATATTTTATTTTGAGAACAACATGCTATTCATCCATGCAAAAGCCGCTATACCTGATTGTGATTCTGAAAACGAATGGATGAAAATCAAGGAAAACCGCCATTTTGGGGCTCAAATATTTAATTAGAGATTAAATCTATTACAGATATGGGATGCTGTTGCCCAGAAAGTCAAAAAATCACACCACAACGATGATGTTGTCCAAACCAGAAAATGACAGCAAAGTATTATTTGACATCAGATACATGACAACATTTTCACAAAACCATTTTGGGGGTATCTATAACGTTAAAACTGCTTATTGAGACAAAATTATATTATTCTTCTTTCTTCAAATCACTAACTTTTATCTCTTTGGTTCTCGAAGCTGCATTTTTTGTTCGACCAAATGAATGATTATATGATACCTGAATCGTTCTACCTTGATAGTGATTTAGGGATGAAATATAAATACCTGTGGCATCAGTGTTATATTTAGTTTCAACTTTATCTATAATAGGATTCTGAGTTCTAAATGTTAGCGTTGAATTATTGGATAATCTGTAGTTTAATATACAATCCATATAAAAACTATTACCTGCTGATACCTGAAGAGCTACATTATTAGATAACATGTTTCCAAAAACATCAATGGAAACTTTATCGGATGGTGCAAATGTGAATCCCAAATTAATGCTTTTAAGCCATCCTGAATTCTGAAATGTCCATCCTTCTATTTTGTATTCTTTTAGTGAGCCTGATGAAAAAATGTATAGCTTGTCAGATAATAGACTTGTATTAATACTATATTCTAATCCATAAGACGAGGATTTGGCTACATTAAAGTATGTTAATAATACTTGGCTATCATTTGCTGTTCTAATACTACTGATTCTATTTTGTCCCCATGTTGATATTGCAGATAGGTTTATATTGGTTGCTCCTAACGATAAGGTATAATTTAGACTTAATGCATCATACAGCTCATTTTGAAGTTTTGTGTTTCCGTACACTAAACTTAGGGGATTGGAAACATCTCTGAATTTAGTCAAAAAACGTAATTCAGGTCTTTGTACTCTTCTACTGTAAGAGAGAGATATTTTAGAAGTTTTTGATAATGTATAATTAATCAATGCTCTCGGAAGAATATTTAATGCGTTGAAAGAGGTATCATTTTCTGACTTATTGTAAGTATTTTCAACCCTTGTTCCAATTCTCAAAAAGATTTTTTGGTATTTTTTGGTAAGACTTACATATCCCCCCTGAATACTCTGCGTATAATTGAGGTCGTCGTTTAATAAACCTGTTTGATAGTTTAGGTTTTGGGAATAGTGTCTTAAAATAAAAGCACCTCCTACTTCAGCCGCAATTCCATAAAAAGTATTCCAGCTATAGTCCATCTGATTTATGTATGAAAGTGTTTTACTTTTGTTTTGGTTATAAAAACTAACCGATTCATTTTGAGAATTTAGCTCATATTGAGAGTTGCCATATTGTAAGAGGTTAGAGAAATAAAAAGCTGATTTATTTTTCCAAATCTTACTATAGTTGGCATTCAAATTTAAAGACCATATATGATTTGTCACTTTATTTTCTCTTAGTTCAGCACCAGGAGCGGTTGTAATATCAGCATTTTCGACTTTAGGCTCGAAATGAGAATCAATACCCAAACTTATAGACTGTGATTTTGGTAATTGGAAAGCCATTGAATAACCTAAGTTAAAATCAGAAGACCTACTCTTTGAATTTACACTTTGATTATACTGATTTTTATTGACAAATTGTTCTGTCTGTGTATTATAGGTAATTTTGTCATCGCTAATGCTAAAAGAAAAATTACTGCTTTTTAGGGGAGTGATGGAAGATGTATTTATTCCAAGAGTACTAATATTAAAAATACCTCCAGAACGGATACCTGTACCAGCCCACATGGTTCCTCCATTGTAAATATCATCCTTATTGGTAATAATATTAATAATTTGTTCTACTTCGCCTTCGTATTTTGATGATGGGAAATAGATGATTTCAATTGACTTAACCATTATAGAGGGCATGTTTCTTAAATCTCTTATGGTAAGATTACTCGGAACACCATCTTTAAATATTCTAAAGTTTGATTTTCCCTTTATTAATATGTCATCACCAGTTACAACAACGAATGGTAACTTTCTTAGTGTTTCGGCTATCTTTTTGCCACTTTCTAGCGTCTTGTTAATATTTAACCTTGTTCTATCTGGCATAACTTCTAGTAAGGCTTTTTTTCCCTTAACTAATATTTCATCCATAAACTCTTTTTGAGGGGAGAGTAAAATGATATAGGTAGTATCAGATGCGATATATTTTACCGATTTAGGATGAAAGCCAACATAACTAGCAGAAATAATGAGACTATCAATTTTATTCGATTTATACGAATACACTCCAAGTGAGTCCGAGATCCCGCCTGTAGTGCTATTTCTCTTCTTATTATAAACCTTTATGCTTGAGTACGATAAAGGAGTCATTGATAAACTATCTTTGATGATAAACTTTGTTACTGATTGAGCGTTAATGACGAAAGAATTAAGCAGCAATAAGCCTATTATAAAGTAGTTAATTCGTTTGCTTTTTTTCATAAAGATATACGGCTACAATACAAATTAGAGTATAAATAATATTGAACACAATATGCTCAGGATAATCCATTTTACTTAAAATACCTCCGCAAGCACATGGAGGCTTTTCATACATAGTAAATAATATAATGAGGTAACTAGAAAAAAACACCATTAAAAGTGAGGATGTCCAGAGGGAAAAAAGAACTTGAATATTAAAAATTAAGCAAAGACCAAGAACTATCTCTGAAATAGGTAAGATGATAGCAATATATGGTATCAATGTTTCAGGAAGTAAGGGAGATTCTCCCATTTGGGATTTAAAAATTTCAACATCTATTATTTTATATACACCTGCGTATATAAATAATATCGCAATAAGATATTTAAGTACTATCAATATTTTATTATTGTGCATCTTGATTATTGTTCAAAAGGTCTTTAATGTCATATATCACTACAGTATCATTATATTTGGCTGCTAGCTGCATATTACTTGAAATGCTGAAGTCACCGATTCTTAAATTGTGATAGTTTGGTATTTGAAAGCTAAATAGATAAGAAAATGTATTTGAGTCATAAACATCAATAGTAGTATTCTTTCTAAAAGCTTCCATTGATTCATTTTTTGATTTTACAAAAGAGCTAACAAACAGATAGTCCTTAACTATTGAGGCTCCTATTCGTAAAATCTGCACACCCTTCTTTAATGTATATCTATCTCCATTAAGATTATATTCAACTTTTTGATTTACTCTATCAATAAAAGAAGCATAACTGGTTTTTAGCTCATTATTATTAAATATGACCACTGAATCTGTATAAAAAGGTATAAACAAAGTTTTCCCAAAAGACGAAATTAATTTCCCTGAATAAATCATATCGCCTCCTTCAATATTCCCAAATGAAGTGGAGAATTCTTGTATATTTTTTCCGCTTAAATCAGCACTTTTAACTAAAAAGCTTGCATTGTTTTGTAATGCCAAAAACACCAATAAATTACTAGATTTTGCAAAATCAATAATAGGGAAGTTAAATCGAATATCTTTTACGCTATTGTATTGCAAAGCATTGTTTTTTATTGAAGAAATAGAGACTGTTGAAGAATTTCCTTGGTAGAAATAAAGAGAATCCTGATTAATATAAAAATTGACAATCGGATTATTTTCTCCTTTTTTAGCAGGAATATTTTTGAAAATTTTTCCACCTTTATCAATAGCAATGATTTTGCTTCGTGAGTTTACCCAAAGCAAAGAGTCGTCAAGGAATAATCCATCTACCAGTAAATTGGAAATTGTTTGGGCGATTTTCAAACTATTGCTTTTTATATATTTTCTCTGGAAATCATGTTCCAATGTTTTCTTTTGGGATTGCTTGTACATTAACCCTAGCCCAATAATTGGTACAAAAAATAATAGAAACTTGAATTTCATTCTTATTAACATTAGTATGATGTAAATAACTTGTGATAACAAATTCAGCAATCGCTATAAGAATATATTAAAAGAGCTATTCCTTTGTTTCCTTGGGAATAGCTCTATAAAATAGTCTCAATACTACAGTCTATACTTCTTGAGGTGGTGTCGCTGTGGTGTAGTAAGTAATACTTCCAGAACTACAACATTTGTCGTTTCCGCCACCACACTCTGCTCTACCACAAGCTAGAGATACAGTTACTGCACATGCTACTACAGATAACGCTAAGAAAAGTTTCGCTTTCATAATAAGTTAAATTTTAGAAGGTTTGATTTAAGAACTCACAAGTGAATCATTCGCTTGCTTGATTTCAAAATTAAGCTAACTGAACATGAATTCAAATTGCTTCAAATCATTAAATCAATTGACTCAAATCAATATATAAGCGTAGAATTATACATATTTACACCATATTTTTTCTACTATTAGAGCATCTACCTCTTATTCTACTTAATGTTTCAGGTCTAATATTTAGATAAGATGCAATATATTTGTGTGGGATTCGATTAGATAGCCCAGGATAAAATTGATTAAACCATTCTAGTCTAACTTCTGGTGTTTCACGTAAAATGGAACAATAGGATAAAGTTCTAGCGAGGACATTTGAGTTTATTAGCAATTCTAGTTTTGTGCCTAAGCTCAATTCTAGTTTCAGATAATTCAAATCCTCTCTTGTTATCGAGTATAGTTTTACTTTTTCAAGTGCCTGCAAGCCAATCATCGTTGGACTCTTTTTCCAAAAACTATCAGGGATAAATGAAAAATTATTTTCGGGGATTAAGGAGAGAGTAGATGTTATATCTTCATCTGTATACTTGAATTCTCTTAAAGTACCAGATTTAACAAAATAAATGTTATTAGAAATTTGGCCTACATCTAACAATATTGTTCCGCTAGATATAGTATGTAGTTTAAAACATGACGTTAATTTTTCGATTTCAAGTAACTCTGTAGTACTATTATTACTTATCAGTTGATGTAAAAAGTTCATACGGGTATAGTCTTTTAATCAGAAGTGTTTGAACAATAAAATGTCTAGAGGGATATGTGATATTTGCGTAGCTAACTAGAATTTATAGAAGTACCCAGATTGTCTGATACCCATAACATAGGAAAAGTTGGCACTATACATTCAAGAAGTCTTATAAGAATTTGGTTTGGAGTAAATGAATTATCAAAATACATAAGCGTTGAATTTAGATTAGTAAGGTGTTTTTTTTACTAATATACAGCGTATACGTCAAAATATATTCAATTAAATTATATTTTTTTTGACTACAAAGATGATGTTTTGATTAGAGAAACCCATTTTCCTATTTCCTGAAGCATAGTAATACTTCATAAAGACATAGATTCAAAAAGAAGGGTTATTCTATTGCCAATAGGAAGAAAAAATCTTTAGCTTTTCCTTTGTCACAGATTGTTATTGATACTTCTAAGAAGTAGAAATATCGATAAGTCATTATTATCCTAAGCTTATAGGGAAAATAAACTTCGTAGTATGAATTGCTGAAAATATTCGGGCAAGACGGTTATGCCACCAGAATAATCAGCGGCATTTCTTTTTTATTTTTCACACAATAAATCAATAGTTAATTTTGTAGGGATAGGACGATTGGGGGACGATATTATGCTTAAATAAAAAATAACAAAAGGTATCTGTTAGAAACAAAAAAGAGTATAAACGGCTAAAATTTAGCTATTTATACTCTTTTTGCTTGGCACTTAATTGCCTTAGGTGTACCGGGGACGGGAATCGAACCCGTACGAGCGTTGCGGCTCACAGGATTTTAAGTCCTGCGTGTCTACCAGTTCCACCACCCTGGCTTCAGTCGAAGATAAATCTTCTACCTACTAAACTTAAAAAGCACCTTAAGGTGCTTTTTAGCTGAGCGAAAGACGGGGTTCGAACCCGCGACCTCAACCTTGGCAAGGTTGCGCTCTACCAGCTGAGCTACTTTCGCTTACGATTCCGTTGAATTGTGATGCAAAATTAGGCGTTATAACTTTACTGTGCAAGTGTTTGAAAGAAATTTTTTCAACTTTTTTTCAAATAACCTTATAAGTTACACATAAATATTTGATTATCATTTTTTTGCACAAACTTTAAATCAGAAAAAAAATTTCAAAAAAAGTAATATAAAAAATGTATTCAGACAAAAAGAGCCTATTAAATTTAATTTCATAGTATTTTTAAAGTCGGCTTCGTCCTCATTTTTGAGAATTTTTAAGAACCAACCATTAAAAAAAAGTAAAACTGGCGACATAATTACCAAATAAAGTGCCATTACGGGGATACCGAAGAGTTCGTTTTTTTGAAAATAAAGAAAAAATCCGATCGTTACCACCAAAAAAATAAATCCCGTAAATAAAAAAGTACCTCGGATTCCTAATAACCGACTTATAGTGAGGTCGCCTCGCTTGGCATCTTCTTTATGTTGGTAAACTTGAGTCATGGGGTAAAATCCAAGTAAATTACATGAACTCAGTAGGGCAGGGAAAAGGTATTTCCATTGCCATAGTGACGATAAGGCTATATTATCGACTGCCTGAATAATGGCAAGATAAGTAAATGCTCCTTGGAAAATACCTACGGTAAGCCAACTAATAATAGGGTATTTTTTTAAGCGAATCCTTTCGTTTGAATAGGCTTTGGATACACTACTGTAAATCAATAAAGCCAGTGCCAATATCCACCCACTGATAGCCCATGCTACAACAATGGCCATAATGTCGAGTATCCATGCTGTATAAAAAAGGCTTTCGGAAACTGGTGGTGGATTTTCTAACCCACCAATTGATGATTCGTCTTTATCATAATAACTATTGTAGGCATTGGACGCTGGATAAATAAACAAATGTAATAAGATAAAAATGCCTACTGCAATACCTCTATGACTTAGGTTGCTTTGGCTTAAAGCAAACCAATAAACAGGCATGAGAAAAAAAGAAAAGGGTATTCTCAAGTGCAATAAGACATTTTTCATAGTTATTTGGGGTATTTTGTATTTTTCCAGTACTCTCGGCTGAAGATACGGCTAAATTTCCATCCTTTTTGTCGTAAACTTTGCGGAATATAGGCAAAAGTTTGTTTGGCCGATAAACCTTCATAGAATAGGTCGTCGTCGGTCAGGATTAAAGAATCATAGCGTTGGTCTCTTTTTACGGTAATATCGGCAAAGGGTAATTCTTGTAAATAATTAACCACACTATTGCTTAATTGTTCTTTCAAAAGCCAATTAGCCCAATATACTTTCGATGGCACAACGGTAGGGGTGTACAAGCCATCGGCTACCCTTTTGGCATATTCCAAATACTTTTTCAATAGCTTTGGCCCTTCGTGGGTGGCGTTTTCAACATTCAACTGGTGTGGCAAAATACTACTTACGATAATTATCTTTTCTCTGGCTCGTGTAATTGCTACATTCAAACGGTTTTCACCTCCTGAAGCATTGAGTGTCCCAAAATTCATGCTAAATTTTCCTGAAGCATCTGGTGCGTAGCCAATAGAGAAAAGAATGATGTCTCTTTCATCGCCTTGTACGTTCTCGATATTCTTTACAAAAATGGGCTCTTTGTGGGCCTCCAGAGGGCCTTTGTCTTGCCTGTTGATATGCTGTTCCAACAGGTCTTGAATAAGGCTTTGCTGCTTGAAATTGAACGTTACTATTCCTACTGATTTTTGTGGATGTGAGTCTCTGAGAGCTTGCACTGTAGTTAGTATTTGCATAGCTTCGGCATAATTGGCATTATTTTGCCATAAACCGTCATCTACCTTTACAAAATCAATGGCAGGCTCTTTATGATTCATGTCTTCAAAAGTAGGCAACAATTGTAGAGAGTTATTATAAAAATGTTGATTAGAAAAATCTATTAAATCTAGCGAACGGCTACGATAATGGCCCTGTAGCTGTAATTGTGGCAAATATTGACACCCTAAATCTAAAAATGAATCAACTTCTAGAGCTGGAATATCATCGGTATTTTCGTCAAAGCGTACACGGTACAAATCTGAAGGGGTTAATTGTTTTGAATCGCCTGCAATAACGATTTGTTTACCCCTAAAAATAGACGGTACTCCTTGCTCGGCATAACACTGAGAGGCTTCGTCAAAAATCACTAAATCAAACACTACTGCATGAAAATCTTTGTCATTTTTGCCTGAAACTGCTAGATTATTGGTGGTTAGGGGAAATACTGCCGAAACGGTTTCTGGCGAAGCTAACCAACAAGGTATCAAGTTGAAAACTTCGTCCGATAATTCGGCCATGAGTTTACGGATAGACCATATTTTTCTTTTTTTAGAAACCTGATGCTTAAGTTCGCGATAGGTTGTTACATTTTTTAGGCGGTTTACTTCCAAGCAGCTATAGGTTTGTTCCCGCAATTTCATTTGTAAAATCTCTTTACTCAATTGTTGCTTTTTCTCAATAGCAGCTTGAAGGTCTTCTTCGAGCTGTGTAATTTTCAAAGAGCTTACCCCTCGCAAAATAGGCGATTTTTGCTCAATAGCATCTATCCAAGCTAGCTTTAGGCTATTTATCAATAACTTTATTTTTTCAACTGAAGTATCTTGATATGCGTGGAGCTTGTCGACAAGCTCCAACTCGGGCTTAGTAAACGACTGATGTATTTGGTCGGCTTCATGAAGTAAATCGAAATGTTCGTCCAAATATTGGGTAATATCTACCGCCTGTGAGGCTTTTACCGACATTAACATTTTTTGTTGTTCTACCGACAAATACTTGTGGGCTATCTTACTAGCCTCTGTGTAAGGCTGTATAATGTTCAAAAAGTTTGTCAAATCCTGGCTAAAGTCTTTCCATGACAACACTTGAACATCAAGATAGAGTCCAAGATGTAATTTTTGCCAAATTTCGTCTGCTTCTATGGCATGACGAAGCTGTTCAAAGTGGCGTTCAAACCACCTAAAACCTTTGCCAACCCATACGGGCTGAGTGTCGTTGTGAGTTTGTTTTTCAAAAAGATATTTCCATTCTTGCCACCACTTTTCTAAAGCAATTCTGTTGTGAAGACGCTCTTGAAGCTTTTGTAGGTCTTCGTTGGAAAGACTCAGGCCATTGGCCAAAACAACATCTTGAATTTCCTTTTTTTGTTTTGAGAAAAGTGTCCACATCATTCCCCCAAAAGCATGGGTTTTGGCATCAAGGGCATCTGATAGCTTGCCCATAAAAGGCAATAGCTGGCTAGAAGGTAATGTTACCTCGATACCTTGTCCTCCAAACCATACTTTTACTTGCTCGAATAGCTGATTGAGTTGATGTACCCGAATTGTAATTTTTTGTTTTCTTTTATAGACAAATGTCTGATAATCACGTTCGTTTTTTAGTTTTTTTTGTAGAGAAACAACAGCGTCTTTTTCTCGTTCAAACAAACCTAAATCTTCATATTGCGGTGGTGTTTCTAGCAAAAGATGTAACTGCTGAACTGTAGACTGGATATTCTGTAGAGTATCGACAAATGCCTGTTGAATTAGTTTCTTTTCTGAAAAAGCCCATGTATTAAACCGCAAACGCTTATCCCAAAACTGCTTGCCAATAGATGTATCGGTAAGGTTTTGCTGGTACTGATAATATTTTTTGAGACGACTCACAAAATCATCGATTTCGTCTAGTTTAAAATATTGATAAGAAGTACTTAAATCTACCGACGGCTGCTGTGGCGAACTGGTAAGATAAAGCTCTTTGACAGATACCCCACAAACGGACGTATCGAACAGGGCATCTTTAAAATCCTGTAACTCTTCTACTATTTTATCTATTTTTCTACTTTCTTGGTCGAATGTCCTTTCCAGAAAAATGCTATCGAGGCTTAAGTTATGACTTTTATAGGCCTCGATTTGCTCTATTTGATGTAGAACTTGGTCGTATAGGTATTTGCGGTCGTTCTTAAAATCATGTATACTCCCTACAAAGTTTTGCATACCAATTTTGGCTAAACGCTCATAAACGACATCGAGGGCGGCCCGTTTTTGAGAAACCACCAAAACGGTTTTGCCTCTGGCCGTAAAGTCGGCTATCAAATTACATATCAATTGCGATTTGCCTGTGCCAGGAGGGCCTTGTACTACCAATGATTTGCCATATTTAATATCCCGAAGCACTTGCTCCTGAGAAGCATCCATGTGCAAAGGAGTAATCAGTTTTTCTTCTCGAATCTTGAAATGTGGTGGTTGTAGAATCGAAGGAATAAGCCACTGCATTTCGCCTTCACGAAATAAACCTGTGGTATTTTGCTCGGATTCGGCCAAAAGGTATTCATAATCGGGTACTAAAAACGAACCCGCTTGTGGGAAAATACCCAAAACAGCCTGAGGATATAATTTTAGCTCGCCATTTCGCTCGGTAGTTTCTAAATCAGCTTTCAACATCTTTTCAAAAAAATGTAACTGATTCGTAAAAAGCTCCTGATTAAAATTAACATTGAGAGGCGATACCTTCAATAATTCATAAAGCTGGGTACGAAACTCAAGTGAAGTTTTTGAGAAATCTTCAAAACTGTATTCTATGAAGTTGTCAAAAATCTTGATTTCGTTAAAATGTGAATATGCCAACAAAAAACTCCTGTTGAATGTAACAGGTTCTTCTCGGCGTTGTAAGTGCCATTTAATACCCGAACCCGAATCTAATCCTGCATTGAGCGAAAGTTTCTGTACTTTCTGAATAAGTGTTACAGGAAAAAACAACAACGGACAACGAACAGGCGTACCATCCATGAGTTTACCTTTTACCATTGGATACCCCACATATAAGTCTTTTGCACCTCGCTCATCCTCGATAAACTTTTCGGTTCGGGCAATTTTTTTGAGCCGTTTGCTTACCTCGTTGACACGCTCGTTGCGAGGGTCGAGGGTATCGCATAGCGATATTGCATTTTTTTGAGCAATCAACTGCTCTATTATCGAAAAAGAAGGCTGATTTTGTAAAAAATCAAGTTCATGAACATCTATAAACTGTTCGTTGGGTAAATTGAGTAACAGTAACGACTTATTTTTCGAGCTCAGGTTGGTGAGTCGCTTGGCATAAGTTTTTAATATGGTTTGTAAGGAATATTCTATCACGTATTTTATCGATTTTTCAATGTTAAACTCTTTTGCTATTACCCACGCTTATCTGGCAAAACCCTATATTAACAGCTCTCCACAATAGCAACGTATTATATTTTAGTCAAAATTACATGAATTGACAAGAATATGGACTCAAATATAAGTTTGGTATCTATTTTGTTTAGAAATTTGCAAAATCATAAATTGCCGAATATTTCATTTATAAAATCTGCTTGGTTATTTAGCATAACACAGAAAATTTTCCAAAAATGTATAACAACAAGAAAGTTATCGTTGTAATGCCTGCGTATAAGGCTTCTCAAACCCTCGAAAGAACATATAAGGAAATTCCTTTCGACCTTGTCGATGAGGTAATTTTAGTAGACGACCACAGTCCAGACAATACCGTTGATGTAGCAAAATCGCTTGGGATTGAACATGTAATTAGACATGACAAAAATAAGGGCTATGGCGGTAATCAAAAAACTTGCTATAATAAAGCCCTAGAACTCAATGGCGATATTGTCATTATGTTGCACCCCGACTACCAGTATACTCCTTTGTTGCTAACAGCCATGATTTCTATTATTGGCAACGAGCTTTATCCTGTCGTATTTGGTTCAAGGATTTTGGGTATGGGGGCTTTAAGAGGAGGAATGCCTATGTATAAATACATTGCCAACCGCTTTCTAACTTTATTTCAGAATATTTTATTAGGTCAAAAATTATCAGAATACCATACAGGATACCGTGCATTCTCAAGAGAAGTACTAGAAAAAGTACCATTCGAGCGTTGTGACGACGATTTTGTATTTGATAACGAAATGATTGCTCAGATATTCTGGCATGGTTTCGATATTGCAGAAGTAACTTGTCCAACAAAATATTTTGACGAAGCATCTTCTATTAACTTTATGCGTAGTTCAAAGTACGGTTTGGGTGTACTCAGAGTATCCATCAAATACCGTTTGGCCAAATGGGGCTTCAAATGGCATTTGTTGGGTTAATTTATCATTATTCATGAAAAAGGCCATCATTATTGGAGCCACAGGCTTGGTTGGTAGTACCCTAACAAAGGCTTTGTTAGCCGATACTACTTATAGTAACGTTGTACTATTGGTACGAACAAAAGTACCGCTCCAACATCCTAAACTACAGCAAGTATTATTTGACTTTGATAATCCCGACAGCAGTTTGGTTCAAGGTGATATCCTTTTTTGTGCTATGGGTACAACCCTTGCAAAAGCGGGTAGCAAAGCTGTTCAATACAAAATTGACTGTACTTATCCTTACGAAATAGCAAAAATAGCCAAAGCCAATGGTATCGAGCAATACTTTTTGGTATCGTCGATAGGGGCCGACGAGCGGTCTTCTAATTTTTATTTGCGTACCAAGGGCGATCTGGAAGAAAAACTAAAATCATTACAGTTTAGTCATTTTGTGAGTGTTCGGCCTTCAATTATTTTGGGCAACCGACAAGAGAAGCGAATAGGGGAGAAAATTGGAATAATTTTGGTAAAGCTTATTGAGCCTTTGCTGCTAGGAAGCCTCAAAAAATACAGAGGCGTACATGTAGATAAAATTGTCAAAATGTTGATAAGTCGAGCCAACGCCCAAAACCCACCATCTATCGAAATCATTGAATCTGACAAAATTGCCGGAATCTAATTTATAAAAAAAGCTGGCTTATTACTAAGCCAGCTTTTTTTATATTATGCAGGTAATACTTCAACGTATGAACGTCCTTTAAAACCTTTCTTGAAGTGTACAGTGCCATCTATCAAAGCAAACAAAGTGTGGTCTTTACCAAGTCCTACATTTTGTCCAGGATTGTGAGCAGTACCTCTCTGGCGAACAATAATGTTACCAGCAATAGCTGGCTGTCCACCGTAAATTTTAACACCTAAGCGTTTACTATGTGACTCACGGCCGTTCTTCGAACTACCCGCACCTTTTTTGTGTGCCATTTCTTTGTAATTTTTTTACGATAAGTTATAAATACAATAAAAGCCAAAAGCTTTTAAACATACAATCAACTTAAGGCTAATTAGAATGTAATTCCTTCGATTAATACTTTTGTCAAATCTTGACGGTGGCCGTTTTGCTTTTGGTAGCCTTTACGACGTTTCTTTTTGAAAACGATAACTTTTTCGCCACGAACGTGAGCCAAAATTTTACCACTTACACTTGCACCTTCTACAGTTGGAGCACCTACTTTGATGTCTCCTTCATTATCAACAAGAAGTACCTTGTCGAAAACTAGTGCAGCGCCTTCCTCACCCGCCAAACGATGCGTGTAAAGGTAACGGTCTTTCTCAACTTTAAATTGCTGACCAGCGATTTCTACGATTGCGTACATTTTTTTTTGTGTTATTGTGTTAACTAACTATGCAACAAGCAAATGAATGATGTTTAGCTAATTAACGATTTGACATTTTTCATTTGCCCTAAAAAGGGATGCAAAGTTAATAATTAACTTTTAAAAATAGAAATCAAGTTTTCACTTTTTTTTATTTCTAATTGATTAAAAATCAAAAGTTTAGAAATAAAATCCTTCAATTTAACAATATTGAGTAAATAGTGGCTTTTATTTCTTGATTAATTACTAATTTTATATTATTTAGTATTTGTCACAATATTACAAACAAATATCTGTTTAACAGATGTTTAAGACCTATTTATACGTCTTATTCATTGACAAAACATCTTATTTTAGTACTATTATAAAAGATATATACTATTTCGATACTTTAGCAAAATACTTCGTCTAATAGTTATCAATTGTCTGTGTACGTAATAGAGCCTTTGAACGTTTGATAGAAAACAAAACAATGGAAATATTCAAAAGATTATAAAAATCATGTAATTATGCAGTCACAACCTGTCAGAAACCAGAAGCAAATACTGTATATTTAAGTAGAATTGAGGAAAAAAGCATTTAATCGTTGTTATATTAGAAGCGAAGTATAAAAGACATTCAATCATGAATCAGCATATCAAATATATTATGAAAAAAACCTATCTCTATAGTATAGCCAGCCTTTTTGTACTAGCTATACTAGCCATTTCTGCCTTCAATTATCAACAAGCCGATAATCGTGGCTATGACATAGGGGAATCGGTAAGCGATTTTCGCTTAAAAAATGTGGATGGAAGAATGGTATCGCTAAGCGACAACCGCTCGGCCAAAGGCTATATTGTTATTTTTACTTGTAATCACTGCCCGTTTTCCAAAGCTTATGAAGGCCGTATTTCGGAGTTAAACAATAAGTTTGCCTCAAGGGGGTATCCTGTTATTGCCATTAACCCCAACGACCCCAATGCTTATGAAGAAGACTCCTTTGCCAATATGAAATTGGCTGCTCAAAGCAAAGGGTTTTCGTTTCCTTATGTACAAGACGAAACACAAGATATTGCCAAGGCGTTTGGGGTAAGCAGAACGCCTTCGGCATTTGTTCTGAAAAAAGAAGGTGACCGTTTTACGGTTCAATACATTGGTGCAATCGACGATAACACTCAGGATGCCAACGGCGTTGCCAAAAAATATGTTGAAGATGCCGTAAATAGCTTGCTCTCTAATCGACCTGTAGTAGTAAATACCACAAAGTCGGTTGGTTGTGCCATTAAATGGAAAAGACTCTAATACTTTTACGAAGGTATCAAAAGCCTCATTCTGTGTAGAATGGGGCTTTTTTATGTGCTGATTGTTGATAATAAAGAAAATATATAAGTAACAATACTCAAAAACCCAAAAAGTCCTATAATACATTGGGGATTTTATAAATAAGATTCATTAACTTTGCAAACAAACCAAACGATTTGGCAAGTTGGAAAGAAAAAAAATTGACGCATTACCAGAAAGAAGACAAGAACAATTACTAGCTTTTGACCGCTTGTTGACAATTATGGACGAATTGCGAGAGCTATGCCCTTGGGATAAAAAGCAAACGATTGATTCACTGAGGCATTTAACGATTGAAGAAACTTATGAGCTTTCTGATGCTATTTTGGAAGGCGATATGACAGAAATCAAAAAGGAGATTGGTGATATAATGCTCCATTTGGTTTTTTATTCAAAAATCGCTTCCGAAACCAATACTTTCGATGTAGCCGATGTAATACACAGTCTTTGTGAAAAACTGATTAATCGCCACCCACATATTTATGGTGATGTAAAAGTAGAAAACGAGGAACAAGTAAAACAAAACTGGGAGGCCCTCAAAATCAAAGAAGGTAACAAATCTGTACTATCGGGTGTACCAAGCTCGCTACCAGCCCTAGTAAAAGCCATGAGAATCCAAGAGAAAGCAAGAGGTGCAGGCTTTGATTGGGAAGAAAAACACCAGGTTTGGGAAAAAGTAGAAGAGGAAATGCAGGAATTTAAAGCCGAATTTAATGTAAACGACAATGCGGCTATTGATACTGAAAAAGCAGAAGCCGAGTTTGGTGATTTATTATTTTCGTTGGTAAATTATGCTAGATTTATCAATATCAATGTAGAAACAGCTTTAGAAAGAACCAATAAAAAGTTTATTAAAAGGTTTCAGCATATTGAATCAAAAGCAAAAGAAACAGGGAAAACCCTACAAGATATGACCCTAGCCGAAATGGATGTGTATTGGGAAGAGGCAAAAAGGCTATAATTGCAGAGATACGTCTCTCGTCAAAGATTCAAAATTTAATTTTGAGAGTGAAACCAGAAACCCGTGAGCTTGTAGCATTCGGGTTTTTATTTTTTTTAGGCATTTCTTTACTCATTGGGCAGGTATTTATATGCCCTCACATAATCTACTTCCATTCGTTGTGGAAAAATACTATCATCAACGCCCCGAAGCCCTCCCCAGCCTCCGCCTACTGCAATATTGAGCAACAAATGAAACGGATGGTCGAAAGGATATTCCTCCCAGCCATTTTGAGAATTTTTGAAAGAAAAATAGGGTTCATCGTCTACAAAAATATCTATACCTTCGGGGTACCAATCTACCCGATAAGTATGAAAAGCTGTGTTAAAATCAGGAACTATCATATTCCGAGTGAGGGGGTTATCGCCTGGTATACGCAATGTCGAATAGGTATGTACAGTTGCGTGTACGCTTCCTGGGTTATACCCAACGTGTTCCATGATGTCTATTTCACCATTTTCTGGCCAATTATCGGGGCTATATTTCTTTTCAGACGACAGCATCCAAATAGCAGGCCATGTACCTCGTCCTGTGGGTAATTTGGCCCTAACTTCTATTCTGGCATATTCAAAATCCTGTCTATCTTTGGTAACAAGCCGAGCCGACGTATAGGTATTTCCCTCAAAATCCTCTTTGTGAGCCTCTATAACCAATCGTCCGTTTTCAACTCGTGTATTTTTGAGGCGATTGGCCGTATAATATTGAAACTCGCCATTACCCCAGCCATGGCCACCTTCGGCATAGTTCCATTTTTCGGGATCGGGCAATCCTTCATAATCAAACTCGTCATACCAAAAGGGGATAGAGTCAAATACAGCACGCTTGTTATGTTTGTTCAAACTTATTGAATCAAGAGGTTGTTGATAACGAAAGGATAACAAGAAAACACCAAAAACTAACAGAGGAATGATTTTCATAAAATACTAAGGGCCTTGAGCGGAAAGGCCGCCATAATGATTGTGGTTCTTTTATTAGTAACTACCCACAAAACTGTATTATTGTTTTGTAAAGACCAAAATTACCAACACTTTTTTTAACTTTATAAGTTCTAAAAAATAACCCTTATGGATTTTAAACTTTCTTCAGAATATAAGCCTACTGGCGACCAACCTCAAGCCATAGCCCAATTGGTAGATGGCATCCAAAAGGGTGAAGCCAACCAAACACTACTAGGCGTTACAGGCTCTGGAAAAACCTTTACTATTGCCAATATGATTGCTCAGCTTAATCGCCCAACTCTGATTCTGAGCCATAATAAAACTTTAGCAGCTCAACTTTACGGAGAATTTAAGCAGTTTTTCCCAGAAAATGCCGTCGAGTATTTTATCTCTTATTACGACTACTACCAGCCCGAAGCCTATATTGCTACTACTAATACCTATATCGAGAAAGATTTGGCTATTAATCAAGAAATTGATAAACTCCGCTTATCGACAACCTCCTCGCTGATGTCGGGACGCAGAGATATTATTGTGGTGGCCTCGGTTTCGTGTATTTATGGTATGGGAAACCCCGACGAGTACAAAAGGAGTATTTTGAGAATAGCCATTGGAGAGATTATTTCTCGAAATCAATTTTTGTTTAGACTCGTAGAGATTCTGTACTCCCGCACAGAAGCAGAGTTTCAAAGAGGTACATTTCGGGTAAAAGGCGATACCGTCGATATTCATGTTCCTTATGCTGATTTTGGCTATAGAATTATTTTCTTTGGCGATGAAATAGAAGCTATTCAGCGAATCGACCCAATAAGTGGTAAAAAATTATCTGATGAAAAGATAGTTGCTATATTTCCTGCTAATTTATTTGTAACGGGTCGAGATGTTTTGATGAGGGCTATCAACGAAATTCAGGATGATATGATGGCACAAATTAAGTTTTTTGAAAGTGAAGGTCGCCTCATGGAAGCCGACCGCATTAAGCAAAGAACAGAATTTGATATGGAAATGATGCGAGAGCTAGGCTATTGCTCGGGTATCGAAAATTATTCTAGGTATTTTGACAGACGAAAATCTGGACAACGCCCTTTCTGCCTATTAGATTTCTTTCCTGAAGACTTCTTGTTGGTTGTAGACGAAAGCCACGTAACAATGCCCCAAATAAGGGCTATGTGGGGCGGCGACCGCTCTCGCAAGGAAGCATTGGTTGATTATGGTTTTCGCTTGCCAAGTGCAATGGACAACCGCCCATTAACTTTCCAAGAGTTTGAGGATATTAGTGGACAAACGGTTTTTGTCAGTGCAACACCTGCCGACTATGAACTGCGTCGCTCTGAGGGCGTTGTGGTAGAGCAAATCATTCGCCCAACGGGACTATTGGACCCAGAGATTGAAGTTAGACCAAGCCTTAACCAAATAGATGACCTTTTAGAAGAAATACACATTCGGATAGAAAAAGAAGAAAGGGTTTTGGTAACAACTCTAACCAAAAGAATGGCCGAAGAACTTTCTAAGTATATGGAAAGGGTAGGAATAAAATGCCGTTATATCCACTCAGAAATTAAAGCAATGGAGCGGGTTGAAATACTTCGAGAATTACGCCTTGGTGTTTTTGATGTTTTGGTAGGGGTTAACCTTCTCCGTGAAGGATTAGACCTGCCTGAGGTATCGCTTGTAGCCATTATGGATGCCGACAAAGAGGGTTTCTTGCGGGATATTCGCTCGTTAATTCAAACAATTGGCCGTGCAGCTAGAAATGACCAAGGAAAAGTATTGATGTATGCCGACCGTATGACTGGTTCAATGCAAAAAGCAATTGAAGAAACCAACAGAAGAAGAGCTATCCAGATGGAATATAACCGAGCAAATGGTATTACGCCAAAAACTATTTTACGCTCAAAACAAGCCATTATGGAACAAACCTCTATTGCCGATATGATGGGCAAGCCAAGCAAAAACAATTATTATACCGAACCACAAGAATTACAGCTCGCCGCTGACCCTGTGATGGCTTATATGAGCAAACCTGAAATAGAAAAACAAATAAAACAAGTGCAAGCCGATATGGACAAGGCAGCCAAAGAACTAGACTTTATTGTTGCGGCTCGACTTCGTGACGAAATGTTGGCTCTTAAAAAATTATTAGAAACCAAATCATAATTATGTACAAAATATATGGCATTCCTAACTGTGATACCGTAAAAAAGGCTATCACTTGGCTAAAAGACAACAATATTCCTTACGAATTTCATAATTTTAAGAAGGAGGGTATTACAATAGAAAAACTCCAAGAATGGTTAGAAAAATACCCTTGGGAAACATTGGTCAATAAAGCTGGCACAACTTGGAAAAAACTAGAAGATGCTCAAAAAGCCACAGACCAAGCTTCGGCTATAGAACTGATGCTTCATCAAACATCGGTGATAAAAAGACCTATCCTTGAATCAGATACCGTTATAGCAGTTGGGTTTAAGCCCGAAATTTACCAAAGTATCTTTCAGTCGTAAAAAGCGAGTGTTGCCCTGAAAAAAGTATATGCCCTCATGCTTTTTGTATGATAAACCACTACCATACAGAAACCATGAGGGCATATTTCGTTCAGATATTATTATTCTACAGGAAATGGATATTCCTCTACATAAACATCTTTGTATGCTTCAGATGGGTCTGGCCAAGGCGACTCTTCCGAGAATTTCACCGAAGCTTCAACTCTTACTTTGATAGCAGCATCAATAGCAGCCAATTCCTCTTCTGTAGCAAATTCATTATCTAAGATAGATTTTTTCACTTGCTCGATTGGGTCACGCATTTTGTAGGCTTCAACCTCTTCTTTAGTACGGTATTTTTGAGGGTCAGACATTGAGTGTCCTCTATAACGATACGTTTTGAATTCTAAGAAAGTTGGTCCTTCACCAGCTCTAGCACGCTCAGCTGCACGGGCAACTGCCTCGTGTACAGCCTCTACATTCATACCATCGACAGGCTCAGATGGCATATCATAAGCCTCCCCAATAGTATAAAGGTCAGTTACGTTAGAAGTACGTGTTACGGAAGTACCCATAGCGTATCCGTTGTTTTCTACCACAAAAATAGCAGGTAGTTTCCAAGTCATAGCCATGTTAAATGCTTCGTGCAAAGCTCCCTGACGAACAGCACCGTCACCAAAGTAACAAATGCAAAGGTTACCAGTTTTCTTGTATTTTTCAGCAAAAGCCAAACCTGCCCCCAAAGGAATTTGAGCTCCTACGATACCATGCCCACCTACAAATCCAACTGATTTATCAAAAATGTGCATTGAACCACCTTTTCCTTTTGAAATACCCGTTGCTTTTCCAAAAAGCTCAGCCATGATTGTGTTAGGGTCTGAACCCAAAGCCAATGGAATACCGTGGTCACGGTAAGCAGTAATATACTTATCACCTTCACGAAGTGCCGAGGCAGCTCCTGAAGAACAAGCTTCTTGACCGATATAAAGGTGACAAAAACCACGAATTTTTTGCTGACCATACAATTGTCCTGCACGTTCTTCAAATTTACGTTGGAGTACCATCGACTCGTACCAGTACATGTAGGTCTCTTTCGAGTATTTTACTTTGTTTTCAGCTTTCTTTGCCATTTTTCTAAATGAGTGAATGAGTGATTAACTTGCGTCGAATCTTACGATTAAGTAAATGAGGGAATAAAATCAACGTCTTATTCGCTCTTGCTCATCCGGACCTGCAATCCGAATGTGGGCTGTCAAGGATTTGCAATCCCCCGAAACAGGCGTTAATTTGCAATGCGAAATTAGTACAAAACCAAGAACCGACCAAAAAAATATCACAATAGACGGTTGATTATTAGACATAAACATTAACTCAAGCATTCATTATCAATAATATGTACTTACAACGAATCAGTTTAACCAATTTTAAAAGCTACGAATTCGGCAATTTTGACTTTTCAAAAAGGATAAACTGTATCGTTGGGGAAAACGGAAGTGGCAAAACCAACTTGCTCGATGCCATTTATTTCTTGGCTCTAACTAAAAGCTCGATAAGTACTCAAGACGTTCTGTGTATCAATCATGAGGCCGAATATATGATGATTGATGGTATTTTTGCTAATATAGATGCCAATACCAATAAAGAAGCTCAGATTACATGCTCATTTCAGAGAGGACAAAAGAAGGCCGTGCTTCACGATAAAAAACCTTACGAAAAACTTTCTGAGCATATAGGCAAATTTCCTGTGGTTTTACTTTCACCCAACGACACCGATATTGTACGAGAAGGAAGCGAAGAACGCAGAAAATTTTTTGATGGTGTTATTGCTCAACTCGACCATGAGTATTTAGAAAATCTTTTGCTTTACAATCGAATTTTAGCTCAACGAAACTCTTTATTGAAACAATTTGCTGAAAAAAACTACTTTGATGCCGATTTATTAGATATTTATTCCGACCCACTGGTCGAATATGCCCTAAAAATTCATGCTACTCGTTTGGTTTTTTTGGCAAAATTTCTTCCTATTTTCAAAAAACACTATGCCAATCTTTCTGAAAGCCGTGAAGAAGTTTCACTGGTATATGAATCGGAAGTGATGCAGGAGGGCTTTGAAAATATTTTTGGGAAAAATCGCCAACGAGATTTGGCCGCCCAACGAACTACCATGGGTATTCATAAAGACGATTTTCTTTTTGAAATCAATAATTTCACCTTAAAGAAGTTTGGTTCGCAAGGCCAGCAAAAATCGTATGTAATAGCCTTAAAGTTGGCTCAATTTGAGCTATTAGCTTCTGAGAAGGGATTTCAGCCTATTTTATTACTCGACGATATTTTCGATAAGCTCGATGACAGAAGGATTCAGCAACTCATAGAAATGATGATTGATGGTACTTTCGAGCAGGTATTTCTTACCGATGCCCGCCCCGAAAGAACCCAGCAACTACTCAATCATTTGAATGTACCTATTCAGTACTTTGATGTCACTAAGAAATAGAGGTGTTTGGCTTACACCGAGGCAACAAGCTAAAGGGTTACTTATTGCCTCGATGAGGTATTTACTAGGCTTTATTTTTCTAAAAACTTTACACCACCATAATTTGAGTGAATTACGATTTTTGTACCTGAACCTTTGCCTATTTTGCCTTTATAGGTTTTGGTAGGCATCCAACCCATACGATTGGTTTCGTTACTATCATCAGGATTTACTGTAAAGCTAAACTTTCCTGAAGGGTATTTAAAATTGGCATAGTTGACTGTTACATCAAAATCAGCATTACATTCGGATGTAACAGGAAGCTTCACGGAAGTATAATTACACTTTATGTCTAGTGTTTTGAGGCTTCTTGGCAAATCTATTAGTTCTAGGCCATCCGAAAAACTAATATAAATTTTGCCATTATCTCTAATTGTACCAATTTTACCGCTAGAATACTGGATATTTCCATCTAAGGTATTTACTTGGTCGAGGTTGAGCGAGCCAAAGTTATTTTTCAATTTCAGCAAATTCGCTTTGTCTATAATCAGTTTTGAATAGGCAATTCTTAAATCAGCTTCATCTAACTGCCTAATGGTTGCTTTACCATACTGTACATTAATATCTTTTTCTGTACCCGTTAATCGCTCAGAGGTAAAGTTACCGTAATTGGTATTAATCGTTAAAGGTGCCGAAAACTCTGCTACATGCGTATTACCGTATTTATTAGAAACTGCTAAAGCATTATTCTTGGGCATAAATACCTGATAATTAACTTCAACACCCTGACGTTCGACACTCTCAGAGCCATCTTTACTTTTCCAAGACCAATTAGACCACCACTTATTATTGCTACTTTCAGAACCAATCTCTGTTCTTAAAACGATTTTATCACCAACCCTCATTTCAGCAATATTCACTCCATCAACATAACTTTGGGCTTTTTCTTCGGTATTGCCATAGCCCGTAATACTTATTTCTATTTTGAATTCATTTTTATTCCAAAGCTCAACATTCACCATACCATGTTGATTGTGTATCTGAAGTTGATCTTTGGCATCTACTTGATAGGTTTTCAAAATAGTTTTGCGTTTTTCGGCATTACCTAAGCCAGCAGCTTCGCCCTCAGTAATAACAAGGCAATTAGCTTGGGATTGCTTGACACTTCTATTGTTATTGATAGTTACCTGACCCGTACTGCTAATAGTCATAGTTTTTATTTCACGGGTATTGGTGGTACTTGCACGCAAATTCCCATCGACCGTATTTTGTGCTAATATGCCATACGACACCCCAAAAATCAGCACAAATACATTTTTATATATTTTGAATAATCTTTCCATGATTTTTCTTTGCTTCTTTAACTTTGTGAATAATAGATAACTGTTGATTCAAAATATCTAATTGTACTTGCAGATTTTGAATCATTGCTTTCACTAACTCTTCCTGATTGGGGGTTTGGGGCAATTCCGCTCTCAGGCTTTGGTAGTCGTGGTTGAGCCTCTCGATCTCTTCCGAAAACTCTTTATAAAGGGCTGGCTCGTTGGTGGCTATTTGTTTTATTTCATCACGTTTGGTTTCGATAAGGTTAGCATAATGTACCATTTGCTTGCTATACTGAGGGTTTACCTGATTTACGATAAGGTCTGAGCTTTCGGTCTGTTTTCTAAAAAAATACACAGAGCTAATTCCCAAAACTAAGGCAACAGTAGCCACTACTCGCCAGTATCGCTGTACATCAGGGATAATGGTGATAATATTATTTTTTTTAACCGTTTTGGTTTCATCTTGGTTGGCGGGCAAATGTTGTTCTATTTTATCCCACAATCCTACCGATGGTTCAAAGTTTTCAAACTCATCTCGATTATCTCTTACGAAACGCTCTAAGCGATTTGAAGCTTTTTTTGAATGATTCATCATATTCTATAACATATCTATAATTCCGAAAAGCGATTTACAATATCAAATCTTCTTTATGGCAATGTCGATTATGCCTTTTTTAAAATTTCTAAAAGTCGTTTTTTAGCTCTGATATATTGCGTACGTGAGGTAGACTCAGCTACGCCCAAAATCTCGGCAATTTCCTCATGGTCGTATCCTTCAAAAAGATATAGGCTTAGTACGGTTCTAAATCCGTCGGGCAATTGATGGATAGCCTGCTGTAAACGAGCCACCTCCCAGTCTATTGCTTCGTCGTCATATACTTCGTCTTCTACATCGTCGGCTACTCCTTCTATATCAATAATTTCGGCTTTTCGCTGTCGGAGTTGGTTCAAGGCTCTATTGATTACAATTTGCTTGAGCCAAGCCCCAAAGGTGCTAGTTTGTCGAAAATCATTAATTTTGGTAAAAGCATCCAAAAATGCATCTTGCAGAACGTCTTCTGCTTCTCCCACGTGGTTTAGAATTCTGACAGCAACATTAAACATCGACTTAGCATAAAGCCGATATATTTCATACTGAGCCTTGCGTTCGCCCCTGCGGCAAGCCTCAACCAAATGTAGATGTCGGTCTATGTAAAGTGTTTGTTCCAGTGTTTTATAATGTTATTCGTTAGAGATTTTTCAGAATGGTTAATCGTTTGATTTTCATAACGATGAATTTTTGTGACGAATAACAATTTGCTGATTTTCGAGGTAATGACACCACCCATTAAAGGAATGTTGCAAGCTTGTTTAAAAATTTATTAAAAATACTATTACCTCCACACAATAATTTTGTATTCATGGAAAATTCTCTTAAAAATGCTCGCTATTGGGTAGAAAAATTTAATATGTTGTCGCATCCTGAGGGCGGATATTTTGCCGAAACGTATCGTTCTTCCGAAAATATTCCACAATCGGTACTTCCCCAAAGGTTTAAAGGCAATAGGTGCTTTTCGACAGGTATTTATTTTCTTTTAGAAAATCATCATTTTTCGGCTTTTCATCGAATTGAGTCTGATGAAATGTGGCATTTTTATGCTGGTGGGCCATTAGATATTTATGTGATTGATAAAAATGGCGTATTGAATATCATAAAACTAGGAAACAACCCTGACCACGACGAAGTATTTCAGGCTGTTGTACCTGCGGGTTGTTGGTTTGCATCAAAGCCCCATATCAATAGCCCTTATTCGTTGGTGGGCTGTACGGTTGCCCCTGGTTTTGATTTTGATGGCTTTGAATTAGCCGATAGGGCTACACTCATCGATTTATACCCTCAGTACCAAAGCATCATTTCGTTGCTCACTCGATAAATAAAAAGGAGGCTATCTCATCAAGATGAAACAGCCTCCTCAACAGTTTATTGCTGCAATTAATTTCTGGGCAAATAACCGTATGCTACCGTTTTGTATTCGTCCAAAATACTTCTAGTAAGTGCTTTTATTTGTCGTTCTTCTAAGGTTGTTTTAGGTTTCAGAAAACCCGATGCCATACCCAACCAAATAGATTTATTGAGGTTTTCATCTATCATCTGAATCATGAGTGTTCCGCCTTTGAGGGTTACTCTACGGGTCGAGTATTCGGGAAGGTCTTCATCAAGTTTGCGACTATCCTTAATTTTCAACTTATTTTCATACAAAGAAAAAACAATAATAATATCGGGAGACTGCTCTGATTTACGAAAACCCCTTGCTTTCATTTGATTGTCTATCTCTTCCAAAATAGCCGATTGATTTTGGGTAGCCAATAGCGATTCGCTTTGGCTAATGATTACCTGATATGTTTGATTAAAATTATGACTCATTACATGGTCATTGTTGGCTTGTACAGCAAACTTTTGTCTGCTACAAGCTCCTGCCAAATAGGCTATTACCAATAATGCGAATATCCTTTTCATCTTGCTATTGGGGTTATTGTCAAACATTTAATGTACAGGACACAAATATTTAACAATTTTTTAACATTGCAAGATTTTTTTGCACTATTCTAATTAAAAAAATAAAAAAGAGCCCCTGTAATGTAGGCTCATTTATTTGTATGGTATTTGTTAAGGCTTATTTGCTGGCAATTACCATGCTCGAAGTGGGCTTTCCTGCCAAGTAATTTTTGGCAAAGATTCTATAATTATCAAAAATTTGTCGAGTGGCTGTTCTCAAAGCCTTTTCGTCGATAACATTGGTAGGCTGTTGAGCAATACCAGCCGCATAACCCATCCAAATCGGGCGGTTAGTATCATTTTCAACAAATTGTAGTAGCAGAGTTCCCTTACGTAGCTTTACTCTTTTGAGTTCTTCATTCATGTTTTCTTTACCTAACCCCCGAAAAGAACGTTGAAGTACAGATAAATTAACATCACTCGGAAACAGTGCATAGAATACAATAAGGTTGGGGCGTTCCTTGGTGTCTAAATACCCCCTAAGCCGCATTTGGGTATCTATTTCGTCGATAACGGCCTCAAACTTGTAGGTCGTATCCATCACTGTAAATTGTTTTTCAATACAGGTGAAAGACTCATAATTAGGTTTAAAAACCTCGTCTTCAATTTCTCGGTGGCAAGCAGAGCCAACCTGAAAACTGTTTCGAGTACATGCACTCATCAATAAAAGAGCCGCAAAAACATAAAAATACAATTTCCTCATATTCGTTAGAATTTATCAAGAATGAAACAGACTAAACATTTATATTAACTATTTGATTACTAGATTGTTTCAACAAACCAACTATGCAAAATGTATTTGTAGGAATTTAAAAAGAAGATTAGGTGTTTTGAAAAAAACAGATTAACTCATTATGACTGACAAAAAACCAACCATTAGAATAGATGTTGTTTCTGATGTAGTATGTCCTTGGTGCTACATAGGAAAACGTAGACTTGAAAAGGCTATTGAAAATACGCAAATTTCTGATAATGTGCAAATTATATATCACCCTTTTCAATTAGACCCCTCTGTTCCTTCAGAAGGAGTAGACTTCAATACATACGCACAAAATAGATTTGGGGATGGTTATTTACAAAAATTTTATCAAGTTGAGCAAGCAGGCCAAACAACGGGGCTTGATTTCGACTTTGAGCAACTCCCAAAAGCTATTAATACTTTCCATTTACACCGACTTTTGGCTGTAGCTGCCGAAAATGGCCAACAGGCAGTATTAAAAGAAGCTCTATTGAAAGCCTATTTTATTGATAAGCTAGATTTGACCGATAAAGATGTTTTGGTTGCTATTTTGACACAAATAGGCTGGCCGTCTGAAAAAACTTTGGCTATTTTAGCTTCAGATAGGGGTTCGGACGAAGTAAAAGAAGAAATGCACTATTTCAGGCAATTGGGTGTAAGCGGAGTTCCGTTTTATATTATCAACAAAAAATATACCTTGTCGGGGGCACAACCAAGCGAGGTATTTGAAGAGGCCCTTCAACAAGTTATCAAAGAAATAGCAGTAACAGTAGAAACCCAAAACAATAGTTGTGATATTGAAACAGGCGAATGCTAAATAAGCCCAATCATAATATACTATCCTAAAATTTTGCTTCTCTTGGCAATAAAATAGTTTGTCATTGCCATTTTATATAATTTAACGGAATATTTTCCTAGCAAGTAGTTGTTCAAGGCTGTGTTATGATGATTTTAACACTGAAAATTGCCTAAAAATAACAATCTTCAAGGAAGATATTCCGTTTTCTTTTACTACCACTAATTGATTTCTTTCAAAATTCTATTGATGACATAATACTCGATGAATTCGATTAAAAAGGATGAGATTTGTACTGTTTTTATTGCTTTGTGGTAGTCTAGGAAGAAGTTATGCACAAATTTCGGCTGATACACTTCCATTTTCCCAATCTAAGGCTTTTTTATTAAAAATAGGCTCTACAACGTTTAGAGACAATTTTTTAAGCCCAATTAGGTATCAATTACCCTCAATTGGGGCAGAAATGAGCTATAATGCTAAAAAAGGCAAAAAGTTATCCACAAAGTTATCCACACTTCGTTTAGGTATTCCACAAACCTCCCGAACACTGCAAATATGGAGTTTTGAGTTTCAATTACACTATGCCCAACACTACCAAGTTGTTCAACAGCCTAGCTCTTCATTGTATATAGGAGGCTTTGCCAACCTTGCTTTTGCCTCGCGTGTGTCGGATATATACAAACTTGGCTATGGCAACAACGAGGTGTCGGTAGATGCAGGCTCGCATATTGGTTTGGCACTTGTTTATGCCAAAAGCTTTAGTGTTTTGCAATATCCTATTTTATTCCAAAATACCCTTAATATTCCTATTATTAGTGTATTGGGACGCTCGGGGTATGCCCATGATGCCTACTTTAAAGAAGAGTTAATCCGCAACTTAGGAAAATACATTTATGTGGGTAGCCTCAATCATTTTTTATTGGTTCAGAATAAAACGTACTTTGATTTTGCTTTTAAGAATAAACCCAATGCCAAACACTCGCTCCGCCAAACAGCTTGGCGATTAGGAATTGACTGGCAATTCAAATCTTTTGATAAACCGTCTGAACTACGCTTTGGGAATACTTCATTGGTGCTTGGCAAAGTGATTATTTTTTAACATTTATGCTCCAAAATATGAAATATAGGTTAATACTACTCATTACGCTTGTATGTACTGGCTGCGAACGCCTGCTGATTTCGCCCGATGAACAAAATACCAATGTGTATAACTTTGAATTACTCTGGAAAACGATTCATGATAAATATTGCTACTTTGAGTTAAAACATATTGACTGGAATGCTATTCATACTAAATATTATGCTAGGGTAAATGATAGTCTTAGCCAAGAGGCTTTTTTTACAGTTATGAGCCAAATGATGAACGAGCTAAAGGATGGACACGTAAACCTCCAAATTCCGAATACACGTTTTTCTTATACTTATTATTCTAATCAAGGTTTATTGCGAGGGTATGCTCGTAATTTTAATGATAGTATTTTAACCAATCAGTATTTAAAAATTGGTTATGGACAAAAAATACGCCATATCGTATTTCCGCAAAATATTGGCTATCTCTACTATGGTAGTTTTTCGAGTTCGTTGAAAGATAGCGAATGGGATACCATTTTTCAGGACTTTGTAAATACCAAAGGCCTTATTATTGATGTAAGAGATAATAGTGGGGGGTCAGTAGAAAATATCAAAACACTGATGAAACATATTGTTTCGCAAAAAACCTTAATTGGCTATACCAGAAGTAAAAATAGCGAAGAACCCAACGATTTTAAAGCATATACCCCTGTGTATGTTGAGCCTTCGGGTACTCCTTTTTATAAAAAAGTGGTGGTACTTACCAATAGACGGGTATTTAGTGCTGCAAATATGTTTGTTTCGGCTATGTCCGAGCAAAAAAATGTTGTTTTGGTTGGCGATATTACAGGAGGCGGAGGAGCTGGGCCTATTGGCGGAGAGTTGCTCAACGGCTGGTTGTACCGCTTTTCAGCTATGGCGTTTTCTAATAGCCAAAAACAAGATATAGAAAATGGGGTTAGCCCCGATATTAAAATAAATATCTCGGCCAAAGATGAAGAAAATAATATAGATAGTATTTTGGAAAGAGCCTTTTTAGAATTCAATTAGTAATCCTTATTCTAAATTGAGTAATGAGTACTTCTTCTTTGTGCCTACTTTGCAGCAATAGAGACGTAATAGTAGGTGTCTAAAAATAAGTTATTTAGTAGATTAATATCAAACATGAGTCATCCCGAATTTTGGGATAGTTTAAAATTGTTTGTATTTACTGGGATTCACGAGGTAGACCATCGTGCTATTAATCAACAAGGCGGTCGAAAACTAATTTCGACCGCCTTGTTAGTTCTAAAAATTCGAGATAACTTATGTTTTCAGAATCACTCATTCACAATTTACTAAATTTGGAATGACTCATGTTATACTTCTTCTACTGTTTTTTTCTTAAAAAACTTAGTACGCACCCGTTCATTGATATAATACATACAAGGTACAATTACTAAGGTTAGGACAGTCGAGAAACTCAAACCAAAGATAATTGTCCATGCTAAAATACCCCAGAATACAGCACTATCACCTCCAAAAGCAATATGTGGGTTAAATTCTGTGAACATAGCAACGAAGTCGATACTCAAACCTACAGCCAATGGAACAAGCCCTAAAATAGCCGCTGATGCAGTTAATAATACAGGTGTTAAACGTACACTTCCAGCCTCAACGATTGCTTCTTTCAGCCCATAGCCTCTGCTTCTTAGCTCGTCGGTAAATTCAATTAATAGAATACCATTTTTTACCACAATACCCGCCAAGGCAATAATACCTACCCCCGACATAATTACAGAGAAAGTCATACCAAATGCCATGAAGCCAAGCAATACACCAATCAATGATAATAAAATAGTACCGAAAATAATGATTGGTTTTGAGATAGAGTTAAACTGAATAGTCAATACCAAGAAAATCAATAGAATAGCCCCAAGGAAAGCTACGCTAAGGAAGTTAGCTGTTTCGGCTTGTTCTTCTTGCTCGCCACCCATCCTTACAGTGTATCCACTAGGAATATCCATTTCTTTTACCAAATCTTGAATCTGAGCTACAATTTGGTTGGCGTTATAACCAATAACAACATCCGACCCCAAGGTAATAACCCGTTGCTGATTTTTGCGGTTAATCTGGCTAAAAGTAGTTGAATAGCTAATATTGGCCACCGAGTTTAAAGGTACTTTACGCAATACTCCACCCATGGTCATATCACGATAAGTAATATTCATACTCAAGAGTTTCTCTATTTGGTTGCGGTCTTGTTCTTTGATACGCAACTGAATCGGGTATTCATCTTTATCGTCACGGAATTTAGAAATCTCAGAACCAAACAACGCTGTACGAATAGCCAAGGCAATCTGCGATGAAGAAATCCCTTCACGCTGTGCTTTTTGTTTGTCAACATCTACGATAATTTCAGGCTTATTGGTAATCAAGTCACTTTTTAGTTCGTCGATACCCTGAATACCCGATTTCTCGATTTTTTCACGTACTTCTTTTTCTAGTTTTTGAAGAACCGCAAAATCGTCACCTGCAATTTCTACCGCAATAGGCTTTCCTGTTGGTGGGCCATTTTGTTCTCTTTCTATCGAAATTTCAGAACCAGGCAATGGAATTTTCTTTAATTCCGCACGAATTTCTTGTAGAATCTTTTCAGAAGAAATATCACCACGCTCAGTTTTTTTGACAAAAGCTACAGTCACTTTCGATTTTTGTGGAGTATTTGAGCGATCGGGGTTAAATGGGTCCCCTGCATTTTTACCAACGTTCGATATAACCGAGTTAACGGCTTGTTCTGCATGGTTTTTCTTGATAACATCAAAAACCTTTTTCTCAATAATTTTTGTTACCGAGTCGGTTGTACGGGCATCTGTACCCACTGGCATTACGTGGTAAACATACACATAGTCGGGGTCGCCACTAGGGAAGAATATCACCTTTGGCTGAACAATACCCATCATCACAAAGGTAAATACCAACAACCCAAACATTGCAATTACCATGAATACTGGACGGTATCCTGTAATTACCCAAGATACAATGCTTTGATACCAGTTTTTGAAAGCTGGAAGAGCTTTTTCTTGGAATGGAACAATAATCTTTGGTGTTAATACAAAGTGATTAAACACATACAAAGCAGCAATGAACACAAAGAAATTACCTAAGCCAAAACTCATTACATAACCCACAACTGCCAACAAACCTAATACAATTAAAGGCTTACGAAGGGTTTTGATTCCTTCAACGTGGTGTGTTTCCTCGTCGTGACGTTTCATGAATGAAACAGCAAAAACAGGGTTCATTACATAAGCAACCAACAACGATGCAAATAAAGTATAAATCAAAGTTATTGGTAAAAATTTCATGAATTCACCCACAATACCTGGCCAAAACAACAATGGTACAAATGGTGCAATTGTTGTAAGTGTACCCGATAATACTGGTAAAAATACTTCTGATGCTGCCAATTTTACGGCTTCGATAATACTTAGCTTACGGAATTGGTTGAAAATACGGTGAGAGTTTTCGATTACCACAATGGCATCGTCTACCACAATACCCAAGCCCAACAAGAAGGCAAATAACACAATGGTGTTCAGAGTGAACCCAGAAAAATATAAAGGAATAAAGGCAATCAAAGCCGATAATGGCACCGATAAACCTACAAAAATGGCATCACGAACACCCATAAAGAACATCAATACCAATACCACAAAGATAAACCCTAGGATTACGGTATTAATCAAATCGTCTAAGTCGGCTTTGGTACGCTCCGATGAATCGGCTGTTACTTGTACTTTTACGCCTTGAGGCAAACGATTTTCTTTGTATTCTTCCAAAATCTTTTCGATTTGCTCTGAAGCCGAAATCAAGTTGGTACCACTTCTTTTTATAACGTTGAGCGTAACCACCGCACGGTTATCTAAACGAGCAAAATCTTGGCGTTCTTCGTTGCTATCGACAACCTCGGCTACATCGCCCAGACGAATCATAGCACCCGACGACGAGCGAAGCATAATATTCTGGATTTGCTCTACATTCTTAAATTCACCTTTTACACGAAGTGTACGACGTACTCCATCGACGTTGAGGTCGCCACCCGAAACGTTGATATTCTCGCCCTGTACGGCCATTTGAATATCGCTAAAGGCTAAACCCGAGGCTTGAGCTTTATAAAGGTCAAGATTGATTTGAATTTCACGTTTTAAAGCCCCAATAATATCGACACGGGTAATTTCGGGCAACCCTTCAATCTGGTCTTGTAGTTCTTCTGCATAATCTTTCAGCTTTTCGAGGGGGTAATTTCCTGCTAAGTTGATGTTCATAATAGGAAATTCTGAAAAGTTTACATCCTGAGCAGTAGGGCCAGAGTCAAGTTTTTGAGGTAAATCTTTTTTCGATTTATCTACTGCATCACGCACACGCTGTAAGGCATCCTCCACTTTTACGTTGGGATTGAACTCTACCAAGATTACCGATACATCTTGTAGTGCATTGGATTTGATGCGTTTTACCCCCGAAATTGTTTTCAACTGCTTTTCAATAGGCTTGTTGATTACGTTTTCTATATCGGCAGGAGTTGTTCCAAAATAAACCGTTTGTACATAAATCTGCGGTACTTTAATATCAGGGAATTGTTCTTTGGGAAGGCTATTATAAATACCTAATCCTGCCAAAAATACCATGAAAGTAAAAATATATACCGTTGTTTGATTGCTGGCCAACCAGCCAATCATTTTATAAATACCACCACTTCCGTGTGGTAATTCTTGTATATCGTTATCTTTATTTTCCATTTTTAATGTTTGAATAGAATGCTTTAAGCAAAATGCTATAGGCAAGAGGGGTTTCTAATGCCTATGAGTCAATTAAAAACTTACTGGAGTTCCATCTACGAGGTCTTGATAACCTTGTGTAATCAATAAATCGCCAGCATTTAAGCCTTCTGTAATTTCGATAGTTCCGTTATAGCTCAAGCCAGACTTCACTTTGCGGCCACGAGCTACCTTTTTACCATTTTCGGTAACAGCTACATAAACAATATCTCCTAGTTCGGTTTTTTGAATCAAGTTTTGTTGAATTACAATTGAATTGGCTTTCGACAAATCGTTGATATTGATAATGGCAATTTGGTTGGGCTTCAACAATCCTCCAAGATTCGGGATTTTGGCTTCTACACCAAATGTTCTCGAAACTGGGTCAACAAGGGCATCAACAACACCAATCTGAGTATTCAGCTCTTTGTTTATATCAGGAAACTTGACATTCATGGCATCGCCACGTTTTACAGAACCCAAATAAGTATCGGCTACTTTTCCGACTACTTTTAAGTTGCCCAAATTTACCAACTGAAAAATAGGAGAGCCAGGCATTCCTATTTCACCTACTTTTTGGCGAACTACCTCTACTGTTCCCGACATTGGAGCATACACTTTGGTCATAGCCAATTGAGTTTCCATTGTTACGATTCTTTTTTCCAAAGATTCTTTGTTGGCTTTGGCCTGAAGGTATTGTACTTCTGTACCAATTTGTTGATCCCAAAGAGCTTTTTGCTTATTGAACAAAGTGGTAGCCAAATCCAATTGTTGTTTGATTTCGGCCAAAGATTCTCTCATTACATTGTTGTCGATAGTAGCAACAAGTTGTCCTTTTTTTACAGACTGTCCTACCGAAACTAAAATACTGGTCAATTGACCACTAATTTGTGGGGTTACCTGTACAATATTATCGGATGTTACCAAGCCTTGTACCTCTACAAAATGTTTGAAGCTTTGGGCTAGGATAGGGCTAACAGCCACTGTAACAATTTTTTGTTCTTCTTTTTTGGCTACACCACCAACTTCTTTTTCAAGTTGTTTGATTTTTGCCTCAATTTCTTGACGCTGAGTTTTGAGAGCTTCTAATTCAGCTTTTTTGTCGGTAGGTTTATTACAAGCGGCTAATAAAACGACAGATGATAATGCTAAGTATTTGATTTTCATATCTTGCGATTTTTCAGATTTTAATGTTGGGATTATTCTGTAAATAGTTTGCCTTTTGCTTTGTCCAAGTCAACTTTAGCAATCAACACGTTATATAATGTAGTATAGTAATTTGTTTGAGCTTCTTTATAAGACGACTCTGCATTCACTAATTCTAGGTTTGTGCCTACCCCTTGTTCGTATTTGATTTTGCTAACACGTACCACTTCTTTGGCCAGCTCCATATTAAGCTTTTGTTCTTGTAGGGTTTCGTAGGCGTTTTTCAAAGTAATTTGCCCTTGCTTAATCTGGAAGTCGATAGAGCTTTCTAAGAAATTAAACCCTTCTTTGAGCTTTGTTAAAGCATTTTGAGATTGGATAATTTTGTATTTCTTCGCAAATCCATCGAAAATAGGAATCTGGATAGCAACACCTAAGGTGGCTGCATTGAACCAAGGCTTGGTAATGAGGTCGGTAAACTGTGGGCGACCTGCACTATACCCATAACTACCATTCATAGTAACTTTTGGCAAATAACCTGCTTTTTGATTTTTGAGGTCTAGCTGTGCCAGGCGGTCTTGGGTTTGGAGAATCGAGTACTCTATACGGTCGGCGTATTGAAACGTGGTTTCGTGTTCTGGTATAAACTCATTGATATTCACAGCACTCAGCTTGTCGGTTAGGACTACCTCTTCTTGAGGTTTTAGGCCCATTTGGTATTTGAGCAAATAATAACTCAACTCTTGTAAACGCTCAACATTTTTGTATTCGATATTGAGGTTATTCTTCTGAACTTCCAGCCTTTGTACATCTATTTTTTCGACAAACCCCTGTTGGTTCATCGCTTTGGTTTGGTTGTACAAAGAATCCAAACGTCCCATATTAAGCTGCAAGATTTGTAGCCTTTCCTGATTTACCAAGATACCGTAATAAGCCTTCATAACATTTTCGGCTACTTGTTGTTTGGTTTGAACCAACGATTTTTTGGATAGCTCTTTATAAACATCGGCAGCCTTTAGGCCAAGTGTGTACGAGCCATCAAAAAGCAACTGGCTAAAATTAACACCAGCATTACCGCTATTACGTACCCCAAATTCGGCGGCTACAACGTCACCATCTTTGGCATTGGGGTCAAAGGTTTTGGCAGGAATAAAAACACGTTGAATAATAAGGTTATTGGTATATCCAATATTCCCATTCAATTGTGGTAGCCCCATAGCCTTTATCTCATTTACCCTAGCTTCGGCAGTGAGTATGTCTATTTGGCCTGTTTTTACATTCGAGTGATTTTTCACTGCGTAATCTACCGCTTCTTTGAGCGAGTAACTTTGCTGGGCAAGGGAGACAACCGAAGTGAGCAATATACTGAAAGCCAGCACGCTACTTGTAAGTTTAGTTTTCATTTTGACTTGTTAATTAGTAAAATATTAAAATCAATATGTTGATTATGGCAATGGTTACTGAATATGCTCTTTGTATTGTAAGTAGGCAATAAGTCCTTTTTCTGAGACAATGCCCCTGATAAAATGGTCTAAAAATGTTAATTGAACTTCAATAAAAGAAAAACGGTTGGGAGGAAACGCTTGGTAGTCAAACCCTACCTCTATTAGCCCCAGGTGCAGCCTTGCGATTATTTCTAGCTGTAAATCACTTCTAAATAAGCCCTCATCTATCCCTTTTTGAAGGTCTTGTTTGGTGCTTTCAAGAACGAAGTTTTGTTTATATTCCAAAAATAAATTCCATGCTCTTGGATGATATTTCTTGAGGTCATGAATCAACGATGGATTTACTTCCTTAAATGACTGCTCGGCCATTTTCATAGACCTCACCATTTTTTCGATAACATTATTGACCATCCACTCTAGCTGTAGGTATTCGCATTTATCTTTTTCAAAAAAGTTTAAAAATACCTGATATACAACATCGTCTTTATCTGTAAAATGCTGGTAAATAGTCTTTTTAGAAATCCCAAGCTCCTTTGCAATATCATCCATCGTTATAGATTTGATGCCATAACGAAAAAACAAAGTGGTACTTTGTTCGATGATTCTATCTTTAATATCCATGCTGAATTAAATGTTTTTTATAAAATTTTAGTGGTAGATAGCCGTCAAAACGATGCGGGAAACTTTTAGAGGTTGAATAGTTTCCAAAGACAAAACTATGGAAACTTTCAAAAGGTTCAAAGTTTTTTAGAACTTTGGTAAGAAAGGGGAGGCTAAAAAGTATGACTGGAAAAAGGCTAGGATAAGCGGTTAATGACTTGTATTAGTGGATTTTAGGGGAATTCCCATATTATAACTATTTTTTTAATAAATATAACTATACAAATAAAGCCGTTTGGAGTTTTTTTCCCTCCAGAACGGCTTCAATGTATTAACGACCAAAGTCATCTTGTAATCTTACTATATCATCCTCATCTGAAGGTTGTTCTGGGTCGGTATGTTGCCAAATTTCGGCTACGACCCCCCACGAGCTAAGACCAATTAAGCGGTGGCGTTCGCCTTTGTCCATCTGAATAAAACTTCCTGATTCTAGTTGTTTTATTTCATCTCCTTCTTCGTCATTTGGACTAATTTTTACCCCAACTGTTGTGCCTGCTATTACTTTCCATATTTCGGCACGGCGGAAGTGGTATTGCCAAGAAAGGCGTTTTTCTGGAGCAACCACCAAAATTTTGGGACTTAGTTTATTGGTAATTTGAATTTCCGACATTTCTAAATGTGGGAAATACGTAGCAGCAAATGCGGCTGCTTGGGTTTCGTCGATAACAAAAAAACCACCCCAAGGGCGAGTTTGGTCTTGTTTAACAACATTGAAGCCTAATGAAGAAAGCTCTGCGGCGATTTGTTCAAAAACTTCAGCTTTGCTTGAAGTAAGAGAGAGATTTAGGTTCATAAGAGTATTTTATTTATTGGACAAAGGTAAGAAGTTTTCATTTTGAATTATTCACCTTTTAATAATTACACTAGCCCCAATTTTAGATAAGGATAGTATTATATTTGTTCTATGCCTAATTAATAACACATTACTAAGTTAATTATCAAAGCTCTATGAATATTAAACTTTTTAAAGAATTACACAAAACGTATCAGCAGTTTAGTTCTTTTGCTCAAAGGGCTTTGGGTAAAAAAAGTACGATTCATTCTAAAGAGAATTTTCAATTAGATGAATATCTCAAAATTTATCATTCTATTGATACCTACTGTTATGTGATTGCCGATAGTGTGAATATGGAAATTATCAAGGCGGGTGGTTCTTTCTATAAAATGCTTGGCTACCAACCAGAGGAAGTTGTAGGTAAAAGGTACAGTTTTATCTTGAAAGCCTATTATCTGCCCGACCTCATCAAGCTCATAAAGGGCGGAATCGACTATTTTGACTATTTATACAAACAACCTCCACAAAACAGACCCTACATAAAAGCCAATTTTACGGCCGAGTTCAAAGTAAAAAACAGAGAATCTATTCATATTCTGGGGCAGAGTATCCCGATTCTTTTCAATGAAGAAATGCAACCAATTTATTTTTTGAATATTATCACCGATATATCCAACCTTAAACCCGACAAGGCTTTTACCCACTATATTCTGGACACCAGCGATGACAATGACATCAAAAAAATTAAAACAAAATTTAAACCTAGTAATCAGCAAAACGAGAATCCTATTTCGGCTTCTGAAAAAAGAGTACTATTGCTAATGGCCGAAGGCCGCAGTAGTAAACAAATTGCCGACGACCTATGTCTGAGCGAGCATACTGTTAAAAATCATCGTAAAAATATGCTAAAAAAAATGGGCTGCTTCTCTTCTGCCGAGCTTATCAAAACCAGTTTGGTTAATGGTTGGATATAAAGACAAGATGACTACAAAGGGCTATTGCATGGAGGTATTGGCTAGCAGTAATTTTACTTGATACAATATCATACCAATAATTAGTGTCAAAATCATAAAAATAAGGCTATAAATACTAAATATTGAGTATTTGAACAAACGATTGGTATCATGATATTTGTGTCTATCTAAATATTCTTACAACATTAATAGCTCCTACATGTTTATGAAGAACTTTCTGTCTCCCACCCGCTCTGTTATTGGTAGAAAAGCTTATTTTTCAACCTCTGATATTCTCTTCTTAGAAGGCGATATTAATTATACGTTCATTCATTTTATTACAGGCAAAAAAACGGTTATTGCCCAAACGCTAGGAACAGTACATACCAAAATTGATGATAGCTTTGTTAGAATCAATCGTAAGTATATTGTTAATCGCAATTTTATCACATCGGTCAGCAGAGATTTTGTAGAATTGACCAATAAGCAAATCTTACCTATTTCACGACGTAGACGTGGTATCATTTAAACCCTTATGGTAACTAATACAATAAACTTATGACCCAAAATTTACTAAATCATTGGTACTAAAACCTCAAACATGAGTCATCCCGAATTTCTAAATCAAACAAGGCGGCCGAAATTAGTTTTTCGACCGCCTTGTTCAATAAATACCTAACATTTGTGTGCTTTTTTCCCAATAAACACAAACAAGAAGGCACTATTTTAAATTATCCCAAAATTCGGGATGATTCCTGTTGTATTTAATCTTTCGTACAGCTTTAATTTAGATTTTCAAATCATTGATTGTTAGCTTGATTTGTGGCCCTTGAATTTGGTGAGCATCAAATTGTGCTTTTACGGCTTCGTGCATTCCATAATAAGTATCCCAATATTTGGTTGATACCGTCCAAACACGTACATCAAAATGAAGTGCATTTTCGGTCATTTTGGTTAATAATATATCATGAGCACGGTCTTTCAAAGCTGATTCACATGAGTTTACAGCTTTACTTAGGGCTTTTTTGAGGGTAGCCAGATCATTTTGATTTCCAGCAGCAAAAACCATATCTACTCGAATAACCCCTTTGCCAGATATATTAGTAATAGGAGCGGTAGCTAATTGGCCATTGGGCAAAATAATAGTTTTGTTGTCGGGTGTTACCAAAACGGTATTGAATATCTGAATAGATTCGACGTGTCCTGTAAAACCCGCTGCCGAAATCAAATCGCCAACACGGTATGGTTTGAAAATAAGGATAAGTACACCACCTGCAAAATTGGCTAAACTACCTTGCAAAGCCAAGCCAACAGCCAAACCTGCAGCACCCAACACTGCTACAAACGAGGTGGTTTGAATACCCAAAATACCCGCACAGCTTAGCAACAACATCACATTGAGACCTACTGTAATTAAAGAAATTAAGAAAGGCTGTACATCTTTGTCGATATGACTACTATTCATTTTGCTCAATAGCAACTTTGAAAGTTTACCAATAACGACACGCCCTACCGAAAAGGCTAAAATAGCTAACAAAATTTTGCCCCCATATTGGGTAAAGCCTACTAGAAGTTGTTCTTTGAGAGATGCAATATCTACATTCATACTACGAAGGTTTTATAGTTTAATAGTTCCTTCTTCTGACGATTTAGCATCGTTTGGTCACATTTACCTTTTTAGGGGTTAGTTAGGTATTATCTTGTATCAAATAAGCTTTCATAACAAAGGGACTGCCTTTGTAGACAGCCCCCTGAAGGAAAACATCAATACGGTTTTCTTACATATTTACTAAAGCATTCCCCCTCAAAACAGGCAATACATCGTACAAATCTTGTTGGAGACAATAGGCAATATCTTTCTGGATACCCAAACGTTGTAACCTTCGTACATGCGACGACGACGCCACATACGAAAGCAGGTCATCTTTAGCTCCTTGGTATTGACGCAAAGCCATCAAGGCCGAATCTTCTTCTATGATAAATTCGTCTTTGAGGCGTTCTACCAATGCCCCTGCAAAAAGTGTATCTTCCAAATTAGGTTTACCTTTCCAGCCTGCACACAACACCAGTACATCATATTGTTGCTCTTTAAGATAGCTTGACAAAGCACCTAGGTTCAGGAATGACCCAACCATTACTTTCACTGCCGACTTTGATTTGGTAATAGCCAAAGTTCCGTTGGTAGTAGTAACACAAATTGTTGCACCTTTTACTTTGTCGACCATATAGCTGAATGGAGAATTGTCAAAATCAAAACCATCAGGTGTTTTTCCATCACGTTCGGCAGCAGCCAGATACCCTTTTTGCTGATATGACACACATTCGTCGATAGTTGCAACAGGAATAATAGAGCCAACTCCATTGGCAAAGGCGGTGGTCATACACGAAGTAGCTCTGAAAATATCGACAACTACCACAATTGAGTTTTCAATATTATGGAGGTGTAATAATTCTGGAGTTAAGCAAACATCAATTGTTTTCATACACTTATGCTGTTCTTATTTATATGCTAAAATAAAAAGCTTACCATAACAACCGCTTTTATCGGGTAATTGGCCTGAAGGCTTCTTGCCCAATGCTTTTGTTATTATGGTAAACTTTTGAAAGTGATTACTTCAAAAAAGGAAGTTTTACCACTTGAGCTTTCAAATATTTGTTTCGGATATTGATATAAATTTCGGTTCCTAATTTACTAAATTCTGTGGCTACATAGCCCAAGCCAATACCTTTACTAAGCGATGGCGATTGTGTTCCTGAGGTTACTTCGCCAATAATATTGCCCGTAGCATCCATAATTTCGTAATGCTGACGTGGAATACCTCTATCTATCATTTCAAAAGCCACTAATTTTTTGGTAGGGCCATTTTCTTTTATTTGCTTATGAAAAGCAGCATTCACAAACTCCTTGTTGAATTTGGTAATCCAACCCAAGCCTGCTTCGATAGGCGATGTAGTATCGTCGATATCGTTACCATACAAGCAATAGCCCATTTCGGTACGTAGTGTATCACGAGCCCCTAGGCCTACAGGTACAATACCAAACTCTTCGCCTGCAGCAAAGATAGCATCCCACATTACTTTGGCATATTCATTTTTGACATATACCTCCATTCCTCCTGCACCAGTGTATCCTGTTGTAGCAATCAATACATTTTCGATACCTGCAACTGTACCTTCCTTAAAGGTATAGTATTCCATCGAGCCTAAATCCAAATCCGTTAATTTTTGCATAGTTGCCACGCCTTTAGGCCCCTGTACAGCAAACAAACTGATTTCGTCGCTGATATTTTGCATCTCTACCCCAAAAGAATTATGGCTTTGCATCCAATTCCAGTCTTTGTCGATATTTGAGGCATTTACTACAACGAAATATTCATTTTCGGTTCTTCTATAAATCAAAAGGTCGTCAACAATACCGCCTTTGTCGTTGGGCAAACAAGAATATTGTACTTTACCATCGTACAAAGCCGATACATCGTTGGAGGTAACATATTGTAAAAACTCTGTTGCACGCTCTCCTTTTACAATAAACTCGCCCATGTGCGATACGTCAAAAACGCCTACAGCATTGCGAACGGCATGATGCTCTTGAATCAAGTTGGTGTATAATACAGGCATTGAATATCCTGCAAAAGGTACCATTTTTGCCCCTAAAGAAGTATGTACATCGTTAAGAAATACGAGTTTTAGTTGTTCTGTTTGTTCCATTTGGTCGTTGATTGAAAAAGATTCACAAAGGTAAGAAAGTTATTTTTATCCTTTGAGTGTATTAAGAAAGCCTTTTGAATTTTAGGTAAAAAAAAGCCCCAAACTGCTTTTTTATCAGTGTTTGGGGCTTTATATCTTTTTTATGCTATGTATCTCATGGTTGTTTATTCTTGATAAAGGGCTGTTAATACTGTTTGGCCAACTGCTTTTAGGGTATTTTTATCAATTATACTCATGTTATCGCCATGAGTATGATGATATGCCCCAAAAGTTTTAGGGTCGTTGGGGCGTAGCTCAACAATATCAATCATTTGTATTTTACCCACTTCATTAACAAAAGCGTGGTCGTCGGTTAATGCACCACCATCTTGGTCAATAAATACCGAGCTATATCCTAGTCGTGAAGCAATATCCCAGATATTTCTTACAATCATTGGAGCGTATTGCATTGACATTCCTTCGTGTGGAAACATCGCCCCTTTAGCACCAACCATGTCTAACAATATACCATAATAGGCTTGGTAGTTGTCTTTGTGCTTATGTGCAGCCCAATACTGAGAACCCAAACACCACCAAACATTTTCGGTAGCTGGGCCACTGTATCCATCTGGCTCGCCAGTATCTTCGGCATCGAAAAGAATAATATCTACTCCTACATTGGGTTTACTTTGAGCTGTTTTAATAGCTCGGGCTATTTCTAACAATATACCCACACCACTTGCACCATCGTTGGCACCATCAATAGGCTTATCTTTGTCATGATTGTCTTTGTCGGCAATAGAACGAGAATCCCAGTGGGCAGCAAGTACGATTCGTTTAGGAGCCGAAGGGTTTACCGAACCTATAATATTGACAGCATCAAGTTTTTTGCCGTCGTAAGTAGTTGCTACAAATTTTTGTTCTGTTACCTCACAGCCATATCCTTTCAACTGGCTTACTAGCCATGCAGCACAGGCTTTATGAGCTTTGGTATTGGGTACTCTTGGCCCAAAGCTTACTTGTGTATTCACAAAATAATAGGCTGAATCGGCATTGAAAGTAGGAGCTGGCAACAAAGCCGTTTCGGGCGTTTGGCTTTCGCTAGTTTCTGTTTTGGTCTGGCAAGATTTAAAATAAACCGCTACACCTGAAAATAAAAATATAGCCAATAAGCCAAAAGCAATTTTTGATGTTTTCATAAATTATTTTAAAAATAAATTAGCCATTTCTGCCAATCCCAAAATTTTCATAGTAAGATCGCCACTTGGTGAATAACTTGGTGTTGACGATGCAAAGAGTTGCTCAACCAATGTATTCATTTCTTGGTTGGTTAGTCTACTAACACCAAATCGGCCTGCCGAGCGTTTGGCCATGGCTCTTGCCAAGTTTTCGGCTTTGTCTAAATGTAATTCAGCTTCATTTCTTTTGAATTGCTCTAATAATCCTTCTATTAGCTCTTGCTCGTTTTCATCGGGCGAATCGGCAGGAATACCATTCACAATAAATGAATCGTGCCCAATTACGCTTAAATCAAAGCCTAAATTTTTGATTTCATCCTGTATTTCTACCAATAGATGAAAATCGGCAGAGGTTAATTTAATGGTAGACGGAAATAGCAATTGTTGTGATGCCCCATTATTTTTTTGTAAGTGCTGAGCAAACTTTTCGTACAAAATCCGTTCATAAGCCGCCCGTTGGTCTATGAGCAACATTCCCGACTTTACTTGCGAGATAATATACCGATTATGAATTTGGAAAGTAGTAGCATCCGAATCTTGCGAAGTTCGTTGTGGACGAGAATCGGCAATATCATTGGCTTTACTTTTGAGGGTAAAAGGTTGCTGCTCTTGATAATCCGAGCCAAAGTCAAGCCCACTTTGTTGTTTGGGTTGTTGGTCAAAATCATCGGCCGAACGGTTTAGTCCTTCATAAAGTTTATTCCAATTGGTCAAATTAGACTTTTCTCGTGGCGAAGGTTCGGGCTGAGAAAAAGTTGTTTCGGTTCTTCCAATACTTTCCGAGCCATTCATTTTGCTTGGAAAAGGCGTATTACTAAATGAGAAAAACTGATTGGTATAATTGACATCCGTATCAAAATCTAACGAAGGGGTCAAGTTATGCTGGCTCATGGCTTTTCTAACGGCCGCCTGAACAATAGCATATACCGTTCGTTCATCGTCAAACTTGATTTCTGTTTTGGTAGGGTGTACATTAATATCAATATGAACAGGGTCTATTTCAATAAACAATACATAAAAAGGATGCGAACCTTCAGGAATGAGTCCTTCAAAGGAAGTCATTACGGCATGGTTCAAATAGCTATTTTTGATGTACCGATTATTGGCAAAGAAAAACTGTTCGCCTCTAGTTTTTTTGGCAAATTGGGGCTTACCAACAAAACCATGAACGGTTACAAACGATGTTTCTTCTTCGCACGAAGCCAATTGCTCACGGTACGATTTACCAAATAAATCTACAATTCTGCGGCTTAGTTTTCCTGAAGGCAAATTATAAATTTCGGCATCGTTATGATATAAGGTAAAAGCAATTTTAGGATTGGATAATGCCACACGCTGAAACTCCTCGATGATATGACGCATTTCAACGGGGTTCGATTTGAGGAAGTTGCGTCGAGCGGGTACATTAAAAAAGAGATTTTTCACCTGAATATTGCTCCCTTCCATAGTCGACACCGCTTCTTGGGCTTTTAGCTCTGAAGCTTCGATACGTACCAGCGTGCCTAATTCTTCGGTGCTTCTGCGAGTTCTGAGTTCAACCTGCGAAACCGCTGCAATAGAGGCCATAGCTTCGCCTCTAAAACCCATTGTTCGGATTTTAAACAAATCGTCGGAGGTACGGATTTTGGAAGTGGCATGACGCTCAAAACACATTCGGGCATCAGTTTCGGACATTCCTTTGCCGTTGTCTATTACCTGAATCAGTGTTTTGCCTGCTTCTCTTATAATAAGCTGTATTTGGGTGGCTTCTGCATCGATGGAATTCTCTAACAACTCCTTCACCACCGAGGCCGGCCTCTGAACAACCTCCCCAGCAGCAATCTGGTTCGCAATCGAATCAGGAAGCAGTTGAATAATATCTAACATTTGTATTAGCTAATTTTTACGGTTTGTACGCTAATGCCATTTTAACATTAGTATTCGAAAATCACTCTACTAAGTTCGGCATAATCGGAGGGATTCCCAACAAAAAAACTACTTTTGGTAGTGTTTACTCTCTAATATTCTGACAATCAGCTCATAAGAAAGCACTACAAAAATAATACAATATTCTAAAACAATCCAGTAAACATCCTCATTAACAACACTTTGGCGATACGCATGATACGACATCATGGTAGCCCAAGACCATATCAGCACAAATCGGTAAGACGTGAACAAACTAAATACTACGATTGTGGTAATATACCAAGGATGAACCGTCGTGGCATTGAAATAGTAAGTACTAAAGCTAAATAAGGCTATGATAAATATTTGTTCTGAAAGTTTAGTGGTATTTTTTATTATTATTGAATCATATTTGCCCCAAGCTAATAGGAGTATACACACCAAAGAAACTATTCCTAAGCCTCCGCCCGACCACTGGATTATATTGAAACCAGTCAACCAAAAACCCAATGCTCGTATGATATAATAGATGGAAGCATTGAACTCGAATTTTTGAAAATACAAATCCACACTCGACCATACATTGTGGATAACTTGTGAATCTATCAATGGTATCCATGCCAAAGCAAATATGATGCCCGACACCGCTAATATAAAAAAGGCTTTTGACCAACCCAAAAACCGAATCAATACTGGTGCAAGTAATAATGGGATTAGCTTTGTCGATACAGCCAAACTGTACCATAAGGCTATTGATATTCCGTTTGTATATCGCCATGTTTTAGGCGATTCCATTGTTTTGAGAACTCGATAGAACATTCCCAAAAGAAAAAAAATCATAATAGCTTCAAAATGTAGATTTCCTATTAGCTCAACAATTATAAGCGGATTAAAAGCATACCACAAAACTATTCTTGGTGACAAGCCTAGTCGGCTAGCTATTTTCTTTATCCAATAAATATTCCCCCAGTCGGCCAGCAGTATCAATACTCTTAGTGTAACAATACCTATTAGTGTATTATTACAAGATAGCCAAGCTACCAAACCAAAAATAAATTGATTCACTGGTGGATATACTGTATAATAGTTAGGCGAATTGAGCTCTGTAAAATATGGAAGATTGGGATAAGCTGAGGGTAAAATAGCGTAAGGGTTTTGCCCCATAACCAGCATATTACCATCCCAAAGAAATCTATAAAAGTCGTCGGATAGGGCAGGAGTGGCCAATAGCCAAACTCCTTTAACAATAAAGGCCAATCGGAGCAATACCCGCATAGACCCTTCAGAGTGGTTAACTATCCATATATATAACCCAAACAACAAACTTATGATAATAAATAGCTCGCCAAAGTGACTTCTTTTCACTGTATACGCCAATAGGGCGTATCCCAGACAAGTAAATATTCCAGAGGTATAAAGGGCTATCTCTTTTTTTTTACGAAAAACATTGTGCATTTATCCAGAATTCCAAACTAATTTTGAATAGTATTTGTTAGAACAACCAAGTCCAATAAACAAATTACGAAGGAATCATGTTAAAATCACAAATATTTATTTATACAGAATCAACGCCCAATCCTAATTCAATGAAGTTTGTCTTCAATTTTGAATTAGTTCCAGAAGGAGCGTCTTTTGACTATGCAACGCCATCAGAAGCTATTGCAGAAGATAAAAACTCACCTTTGGCTGTTGAGATTTTCGGATTTGATTTTGTGAGAAGAGTGTTTATCTCATCTAACTTCGTTACAATTACCAAAGACGAAGAAACAAAATGGGAAGACCAATTATTTAACTTAAAACAATTTTTGAAAAAATTCTTTGAAGATAAAAAAGAAGTTTTCACTCAATCTACTATCAAAGCTCATGAAACCGCTTCGTCGGGCGAGCCAGATTCAGATACTGTTGTGAAAATCAAGGCTGTTTTAGACCAATATGTTCGTCCTGCTGTTGAATCTGATGGTGGAGCAATCAACTTTCATTCGTTCAACGAGGGTACTGTGAAAGTATTATTACAGGGCTCTTGCTCGGGCTGTCCTTCTTCTACAATGACTTTGAAGGCTGGTATTGAAAATTTACTTACAAGAATGGTTCCTGAGGTGAAAGAAGTAGTAGCCGAAGGTGTTTAATAGCTAATCAAAAAGCCACTAAAAAAAAGCTAGGTAGTTGGGTTCTGTTATAGAGCCCAACTACCTAGCTTTTTTTAGTTAAAGCCGTATAAATGCTTATAAAAGTTTTAGGTTTAATTTAATGCTTGTTTAGCCGTACTGTATCTGTAATTCGGTCTTTGTATCTAAATAGATTTACTATTTTTCGCCATCACTTTTATACATTTTCAGGGGCTTATCTAACTCCAACGCTAGTACAGTCATGTATTGGTCATTGACCTCGGCAGGTATATTTATGTAGACAATTCCTGGTACATTTCCCCATGTCATTTTACTTTGTACTTGGTGGGTCAACAGATGATTTGTACCCACTACACGTATTTTCTTGATGGTATTGTCAAGTCCCTTTAGCATAACTTGTCCGCTGGTATTAGGTTGCAAAAATAAGTACAAGGTAGTTGAATCTTTGGCAATGGTTGTGGGGCCATAAAAATGACCAGCCTCAATACCTGCCAATGTACCAAAAATGGCTTCTTTGTGTTTTTTATTCCATTTACCAAGTTCTTTCAATAAATGTACCTGTTCGGTAGAAATTGTACCATCTTCTTTGGGGCCTATATCAAACAAATACACACCGCCATTGCTAATTACATCGGCAAAAATAGAAATCACTTGATAAGGCGTTTTATAATTGGTATCGTCGGGATGATAGCCCCAATTCAAATTAGAAGTCATACAGGCTTCCCAATATGGAAATTTCTTGGGTTTGGTTGGAGGTATTGTTTGCTCATAGGTTTCATAATTGCCAAAGTCCTGTAATCGGTCGTTGCTAATAGCCCAAGGGTTAGCCTGAAGAATACTAGCATTGATTTTTTCAGCTTGCCATTCTTTAGCATTATGCTCCCATTCGCCATCAAACCACCATAAGTCGGGCTTATAATTGGTATTTAGTTCGGCAATTTGGGCATGCAAAAACTTTTGGAATCTTTGCCAACGAGCAGGATCATTTTCCATTTTATAACGGTTGCTATCTCGTGTAATAGCAGGGTAGTCGGGATGACTCCAGTCGATAAGCGAGAAATATGCCCCCCGCTTAATGCCATATTTATCAAGAGCTTGAAAAAATGGTTTGAGTAAATCTCTTTTAGCAGGAGCGTTCTTTACCACGCTATAATGGTTTTCTTTGGTGGGCCACAAAGCTACACCATCGTGATGTTTGGTTGTAAGTACAGCATAACCAGCCCCACTTTCTTTGATAAGAGCAGCCCATTCTTCGGGATTGTACTTGCTAGCAGTAAAGCCATTGAGCTGACTCATATAATCTTTATAACTGATTTTTTTATTATAAAAACTCCAGCTTTCATCTACTCCTTTTACGGCATAAATACCCCAGTGGATAAATACCCCAAGTTTGGCATCTTGAAACCACTGCATTCTTTCTTGTAACGAATGAGGCACGTTAGTTTGTTGGGCAAGCGATAACTGTCCTCCAAGAACAATCATCAAACCCCATTGAAGGATTCTTGTAATTTTTTTCACGAAATAGATAGTTTTAATATTGAGGAAAATTGGGAAAGCTAATTTAACGATAAAACAGCTTCTTTTGGTAAAGAGAAAAGACTTTTAAAATACCCAATTAATGATATCTGAGGGGTTAAAAAATTTCGAATTTATGAGCCTTATTCCACTTCTATGAATGAAATACAAAGCCTTTTTTAACCCTATTCAGAAATTTGATATAACAGTGCACGCAATCAATTGATACTATAGCACAAAATGGCTTCTGAGCAATTGCCTAAAACCTTCTTGTGCCTTTAGCAAGCAAAATAAAGAGATCGAATATTAAAATTCGGAATGTACCCTCAACGCAAAGGCATGTACTGGGCCACGGTCTTTATTATAGGCAGGATTCATAATAAATTGATAATTGGGAGAAAGGGTTAGCCAGTCAGTAATTTTGGCTGAATAATAGATTTCACTTATGGTTTCGGCAGCATAATTGGGCAATTTACTATCGCCAATAATAAACCCATACCCTCCTTTATTTAAGTAATTACGGTGTTCTTTTGATATACCATTCAATGCTACCGCTAGACCAAACGAATCATCTTGTCTTCCAAAAGGATTGGTATTGACATACCCTGCACTAATAGCTTGGTCTATTTCAGTAAAAGCCCATGTTTCGTTTTTGCCATCGTTGATAGACGCCCGAAAAAATACCCCCGCATCTTTGGCTACAGCTTGTTCCAAATTGATACCAACACCATATTTATTTCTACCAGTAGCTCGTGTAGCAGTTATATCGGGCGAGGTCATTTGAGCAGCCAAATCATAACTACCCATAATAGTTGTTGTATAAAATCCTAGCACTCGTACTTTTCCTACCAAGCCCATGATATTGGTACTTTTTTCTATTTCTAGGGTATTTGACTGGTTGCCAGACCAACTCCAGTTTAGTGTAGGGCCGTTGGCATAGGTAGGTACAAGCGATGTGGCCACACGCACAGCCCATTTTTCACGAACATACTCTAGCAAGGCATTCCAAGTGTATCCTCTTGTATTGGCAGGATAATCCCAAGCTCCATTGGCCATTAATGACCAGTTCATAAACTGGGTTCGAGGGTCGTGTGCATAAAGGTTATTATCAAAAAAATCAGCTATCGAAAACTTACCAAGTACAAATGTTAGTCGATTGAGCGGTCGTTCGCCAGCAATACTATTAATACCATCATCCTCTTTACCAGTAGGATAAGCGTGTTGCTCTCCGATTACGTGCTTACCGAGTTTTCCATTTCGCTCATCAGACAAGGCAATATCTTGACGAATAAACATACGAGCCATATAAATCGCAGGAGCAGGGTTACCTATTCTAAAGCATTCGCCATTAGTAAAACCAGCAATGCCTCGGGCTTGTGAAAGGCCACTACCACCCGCCAATTCAGGGTTGATAAAAAGAGCCGCTCCTGACCAAAGCCTTCGGCCTATAAATATGGTAGTAGTTAAAGAGGTTTGTGTTTCGGCTGTATCTGACAAGCTGTTTGCTCCTTCATAAGGAACTTTAAAAGACGGTTTATGCTGAGAAATAACCGTTTGTTGAAAATGAAGAGACCAATTTTGATTCTGAGTAAAAGCTATATCACAAAAACACCATAGAGCAATAACGCATGCACATACTACTTTTTTCATGCTAATAATCTGATTTTGAAGTGGGAAAGAGTTGATTAAAATTCTGCAAAAGTATAGACTTTCGACGATTTATTGCCTAATATACTTCAATCTAATTGTTTTTAACTAAACGTTAATTTTCTTTAAAAGAGCTTAATTAATTGAAATGCCAAATAACAAGGTTTAACTTTGTAACTACTTTAGATTTTTAAAGGAAATTTTTGATTCATAAAAATATTTTCATGGTAGAAAAACGTTGGATATTTAAGCCTAACCCATCCAATAATACGGTAGAAGAATTGGTGCGAACTATCCAGATATCGCCCGAAATTGCTACACTTCTAGGACAGCGAGGTATTACTTCTTTTGATGAAGCCAAAACCTTTTTTCGTCCAAGTTTAGACCAATTGCATAACCCATTCCTTATGGCCGATATGGATAAGGCTGTAGCTAGACTTACCGAGGCGATTGAACGACAAGAGAAAATTTTGGTGTATGGCGATTACGATGTCGATGGTACTACCTCGGTAGCAACATTCTATGGCTTTTTACATAAAAATGTTTATCAAAATCTTGAGTTTTATATACCCGACCGCTATACCGAAGGATATGGCGTTTCGCAAAAGGGGATTGAATATGCTTACGAAAATGGCTTTAAACTCATTGTAAGCCTCGACTGTGGAATCAAGTCGACAGATAAGGTACAATGGGCTAAAGAACATGGCGTTGATTTTATTATTTGTGACCACCACCGTCCCGACAGCGACCTACCGCCTGCTGTGGCAGTACTAGACCCCAAGCGAGATGATTGTGGCTATCCTTTCAAAGAACTAACGGGCTGTGGGGTTGGCTTCAAGCTTTTGCAGGCTTATTGCCAAGTACATGACATTTCAGAAAGTTTACTATTGCCCTATCTGGATTTAGTTGTAACCAGTATTTCGTGCGACATTGTGCCTATTGTTGGCGAGAATCGGGTGTTGGCTTATTTTGGTTTGCAACAGCTCAACACCTTGCCAAGAACAGGATTGAAAGCCCTCATTAAGTCGGCATCTTTAGAAGGTAAAATGGATATTACCAAAGTGGTTTTTGGCCTTGGCCCAAGAATTAACGCAGCTGGTAGAATCAAACACGCCTACGATGCCGTTAACCTTCTTTTATCTGAAAACGATGAGGAGGCAACCGATTTTGCCCAAATTATTAGTAAACATAATATCGACCGCAAAGGACTTGATACTGCTATTACAGGCGAAGCCCTCGAAATGATTTCGGCCAACGAAGCGTTTGTTTCTGCTAAAAGTACGGTTCTATTCAACGAAAAATGGCATAAAGGGGTTATTGGTATTGTGGCAAGCCGTTGTATCGAGCAATACCACCGCCCCACCATTATTCTTACCGAATCGCATGGCCAAGCCGCTGGTTCTGCTAGGTCTGTACCAGGGTTTGATGTTTATGAAGCAATAGAAGCCTGTTCCGAACATTTGATTCAATTTGGTGGACATACGTTTGCTGCTGGATTATCGTTGGAGATTTCGGAAGTAGAAAATTTCCGTAGAAAATTTGAGGAAATCGTAGCACAGCGTATTTTACCCGAACAACTTTCGCCCATGATTGAGGTAGATTTGAATTTGCCCCTTTCGGCTATTACAGATAAATTCTACCGAATCATGAGTCAGATGTCGCCTTTTGGCCCACTCAATATGACTCCTGTATTTGTGAGTAAGCATGTAAAAATTCATGGTGTGCCCATGAAAATGAAAGAAAAGCATCTTAAATTCAATGCTTATCAAGAAGGCTCTCCTGCCTTTACCTGCGTAGGTTTTGGTATGGTCGACGATTTCTTTGAACGACTCCAAACTACGCCTACTTTCTCGATTTGCTATACCATAGAAATCAACGAGTGGCAAGGTAAGAAAAGCTTTCAGCTGATGTTGAAAGATATAAAGTTTGACAACGATTAGCGTTAATATGATTTTATTTCCATCCAAGACAAAATATGATACTCAGAACAGAGAATTTAGTTAAGAAATACGGACAGCGTTTGGTCAACAACAACGTAAGTTATCAAGTAGCACAAGGCGAAATTGTAGGCTTGCTTGGCCCCAATGGAGCAGGCAAAACAACGTCGTTTTATATGGCTACTGGCTTAGTAAAACCCAACTCTGGCAAAGTTTACCTCGACGATATAGATGTAACCGACCTACCCATGTATAAACGTGCTAGGCTAGGTATAGGCTATTTGGCTCAAGAAGCATCGGTATTTAGAACCCTCTCGGTAGAAGAGAATATCTTAGCTGTTTTGGAAATGACAAGTCTTTCGAAGAAAGAACAAAAAGAGAAAACCGAACAACTCTTAGAAGAGTTTTCGCTAACTCATGTAAGAAAAAACTTGGGTCAAGTATTGTCGGGGGGCGAGCGGCGGCGTACCGAAATTGCTCGGGCTTTGGCTGTAGACCCTAAATTTATTTTGTTGGACGAACCCTTTGCGGGAGTTGACCCTATTGCTGTTGAAGAAATTCAAGGTATTGTGGCTAAGCTAAAATTTCGTAATATCGGTATTCTTATTACCGACCACAATGTCGACGAAACCTTGTCGATTACCGACCGTGCCTATTTACTTTTTGAAGGAAAAATCCTCAAGGCAGGCACTCCACAAGAATTGGCCGATGACGAACAAGTAAGAAGACTTTACTTAGGGAAACATTTTGAGCTAAAAAGAAAAATCTAATGGAGAGTCTCCTTCAATACCGCCAAAGACTTTATTTCGCCCATCGACTCTATGTGCAAATGAAACCATTGGAGCGTTATTGCCAAAATAGTATTTCGCTGAGTAAGTGTTAATAGGGGAGGCCTGTCATATTCTGATACCAATAGCGATTCGATAGCAATAACAACAGACTTGTCTTGGATGGTCAGTCCGTGTAAAGCTAATTCATCGGCCATTTCTTGAGCTGTTTCAGGCAGAAAGCCTAGATACGCCGACAGCTTCAGTAAAAACTGTAAATGGAAATTTTGAAAATGATCTTTGGCTTCATCAAGCCACACAATCGAATCATTCACAAAAGCAAATAATTGCTTATTGGCCATTTCCTCTTTCAGGGTTTTTACCAGTATTTCAGTAATAAACATGGCAATAGAAGACTTGGCTATTTGATACGGAATTTCATGGAAAGGATGATTACATTTTATTTCGGCAATACGTTGAATATCCTTTCCTTCTTTATGATAAATCACCAAATCTAAGAGAGTTAAAGGCTGAAACAACGCAATTTTATTCTTCGACCTTGAGCTTCTCACACCATTTTCGATATAGGTCTGAATACCAAACTCTTCAGTATAAATCTTCACGATAATAGACGTTTCTTTATACTTTACATAATTGATAACTATTCCCTTTGATTTATTCAACATACCATTACGATTCTTCGTGTCTCCATTTCAATTTTTCAACAGGAATACGCTGTTCTATTTGTTCTCTTAATATGTGCATAATTTCGTCGGTAGACATATCTGGGTCAAACCTGATAGGAGCTTTAAATGTTACAGACAGCGTTGTATTACGTTTTTTGAAAAGCAATCCTTTTTTATCAAAAGCCCTTCTAAAACCGTTAATTACAACAGGCACAACAATAGGGTTATGAGCCTTGATTAAATGAGCCGTTCCTTTACGAAGTGGGGCGTAAGGAGTGGTTGTTCCTTGCGGAAAGCTAACAACCCAGCCATATTTTAATCCTTTTCCAACTTTGTCATTGGCCGAAGAATCTACCTCTCTTTGTACATTCTGCCCTTTGGCTCGCCACGAGCGATTCACCAAAATAGCTCCAGCCTGCGAGAAAATACGTGGCAACAAACCTCCTTCTTTCATCGTTTCGGAAGCCGCTACATAAAATAGTCGTGACCTAGGGGCCAACAAATATACTGGGAAATTAATCGAATTACGAAAGCCCCATTTTACACTAAAGAAAACATGATACAAACATATTACATCCATGAAATAGGTTTGATGGTTGGATAGAAATAATACGCCTGTTTGTGGTAAATTTTCTAAATGTTCTGTACCCGAAATTCGGGTTTTGTTATATACCCGCAACCGCCCATAAGTAATCCAACCTAATACAAACATGATGATTCTTTTTACTATCATGGAATTGCCAAATGGGTCTCTTTCCAAAATACCAAAAACATCAAACATAGATAAAAAACTCTTGATATGCAGCTTCATTTTTTTTAATTAGCAGTTTTGAGATGAATCTATTTGGATAACCCTATAACCTGTCTGGGCACTTATCCCAAAATCGAAGATAGATATTTTTTTGATAAAATTATATGGCTTTAGCAAATTGAAGCAATTCTACAACTTGTTAGGTTTAACCTATTTTGCCATCTAAAGACAAATAAAATATATACCGACCAAACGTTCATTCTATAATAAATCAATCGAAATAACGCTATTTATGATATATTTTATAGGCATATTACCCTCACCTAAAGTACCTTTAGCTTCATGAAGAATAGAGCATTGTCTGTTTTAACGGCATTGGCCAAAGGCCTATTGATAGAAATCTTTATCAAATACTCGACTGAACGTTTAATCGAAATATAACTTATTGAAAATCAATATTTATTACATTTCGCTCAAACTCTTAGCTAATGATATTGTTATCTTAAAAACAACCCTTTCAATCATGAATATACTCATTACAGGTGGTACTGGACTTGTAGGCAGCCGTTTAACAGCCCTACTAATAGCTCAAGGTCATACGGTTTCGCACCTAAGTCGTACTCCTACTAATACCAATACGCAAGTAAAAACCTATCATTGGGATATAGCCAAAGGAATCATCGACGACGAGGCTTTACTTCAGGCCGACTATTTGGTTCATTTGGCAGGAGCTGGTATTGCTGATAAGCCTTGGACAGACGCCCGAAAACAAGAAATCATCTTTTCACGGACAGCCTCCATTGAGCTTATTGCTAAAAAGCTTGGTTCACTCAAGCATCATATCAAGGCGTTTGTGTCGGCTTCGGGTATTGGCTATTATGGAGCTGATACTGGCGAGGAGCGTATCTCGGAAGAATACCCACATGGTCATGATTTTGTGGCCACATGTACGCTTGCTTGGGAAGCCTCAGCCGATACAATAGCAACTTTGGGCATTCGTACTACCAAACTTAGAATAGGTATTGTACTGAGCAATCAAGGAGGAGCATTGCCCAAAATCACCCTTCCAATTAAGTGGGGCGTTGGAGCGGCACTTGGTACTGGCAAGCAATTTCAGTCATGGATTCATATTGATGATTTGTGTAAATTATTTATCAAATCGCTGTTTGATGAACAAATGAAGGGAATATATAATGCAGTAGCTCCTAACCCAGCAACCAACCGAACGCTCACTCGATTATCTGCACAGGTATTAAAACGTCCATTATGGCTTCCCAATGTACCTGCTTTTGCATTAAAGCTAGTATTTGGAGAACTAGCCTGTTTGGTACTAGGAGGTAATTATGTACTTAATAATCGTATCAAAAAAGAGACCGACTTTGTGTACCAATTTGAAGACCTATCATTGGCACTTAACGATATTTTATCGCATTGATTTCTACACTTTCCAGAAAAGAGCTTATTTTGTGTTTCTTAATATATTATTCAATTTAGTCACACAAACTTTTCAGCATGAAAAATATTTTAGTGTATTGCGGCTCGTCGTTAGGCTTCAATGAAATTTATAAAAATACTGCTACCCAAGCAGGAAAAACATTAGCAGATAAAGATAAAACATTAGTTTATGGTGCTGGAAGCGTTGGTATCATGGGTACGATTGCTGATGCGGTGTTAGCCAATAAGGGTAAGGTGATAGGTGTGATTCCATCATTTATGGAAAAGTGGGAGGTACAACATACTGGTCTTACCGAAACGCATGTGGTAGAAACGATGCACGAACGCAAACAATTAATGGCCAAAATTTCGGATGGCGTTGTTGCTTTGCCTGGTGGCTGGGGTACACTCGACGAGCTTTTTGAAATACTTACTTGGAAGCAACTCAGCCTCCATCAAATGCCTGTAGGCTTATTGAATGTCAATGGCTTTTTTGACCCACTTATTCAAATGATGGCCAAGATGGTTGAGGAGGGTTTCTTGAAACAAGTAAACCTCGATATGCTTTTTATTGATGATAATTTTGAAAGCTTACTCAATAGAATGGAACAAGCCGACTACCCAGATTTCCCTGTTGGTAAGTGGATTGATAAAGCCTAACAATCTTTTTTACGCCTATTCGTTTTGCCTAATATTAATCATTCGTTATTCAAGCACGCTATTTTTGGAATGAAAAACCATAACAACATACTCGCTTACCTTCTGGTTGGCACGGTTTCGATGACCGATATTCTCGCTCAAAACAAACCCGAAAACCTTGGTACGGCGGTTAATACCGAATATTCTGAACTGAACCCTGTGATGGCTCCTGATGGAAAAACCCTTTATTTTGGTCGCAAAAATCACCCTCAAAATAAGTACGGTGTCAATGGCTCTGAACAAATTGCGGGTTCACAAGACATTTGGTTTTCGGAAAACACAATGGGGGCATGGACCAACGCTCGCCGAATGCCCGAAACCCTTAATCGAGACCAATATAACAGTATTCTGAGTATTTCGCCCGATGGCCAAACCATCTTGGTAAAGGGGTCTTATGTAAATGGCCAGTATGAAACTCGTGGTTTTTCGATTGCCAAAAAAACTGAAACGGGCTGGAGTGTTCCCAAAAAAATAGACGTGCCTAAATATGAACGTTTGAGTCGTGGGAAAAACGAATATGGCTTTCTATCGGCCGATGGAAAGGTTTTATTAATGGCTTTTTCCGAAAAAAAGAACTCAGATGAAGACGATATTTATGCTTCTTTCCTTGAAAATGATGGCACTTGGTCTACTCCAATGAATCTTGGCGATGACATCAATACCAATAGTACCGAAACCACCCCTTTCCTAGCTGCCGACGGCAAAACACTCTATTTCTCAAGCAATCGTGAAGGGGGCAAGGGTAGTAATGATATTTATGTTGCTAAGAGAAAAGACGATACGTGGATTCATTGGACTGAACCTCAAAATATTGGTGAACCTATCAATACCGAGGAATATGACGCTTATTATACCATTCCTGCTTCTGGCGATTATGCTTATTTTATTTCTGGCAAAGGGTCGCTTGGCAAAAAAGATATTTTCCGCCTTAAACTAGATGTTTCGCAGAGCAGCCCCATTCAGGCTCAACCAGCCAACAACCCTTCTATTTTGGCTAGTAAAAAACCTGCAGACAAGCCTGAAAATACCAAATCAGACCCAGTGGTATTAGTTTCGGGAAAACTGATAGATAGCAAAACAGGTAAAGTACCTAAAAATGCCAAAATTATTTATGAAGATTTAACTACAGGAAAAGAACTTGGCCAAGCCAGCCCCGACCCTATTAGTGGTATTTACAAAATTGTATTGCCTTATGGCAAAAACTATGGTATTACCACACAAATAGAAGGATATGTGGGTAGCTCGCAAAATATCGACCTCAGTAAAATCAATGGTAAATACCTTGAAATAGAAGGTAAAGATATAGCTGTAGCTCCTATTGAGGCAGGTACAAAAGTAACAATGAATAACATCTTCTTCGAGTTTGGAAAAGCAGCTCTTCGTCCTGAGTCTTATCCAGAGCTAAATCGTATTGCTGATTTTCTCAAAACTAATAGTCGTATTACCACCGAAATCAGTGGACATACAGACAACGTAGGCACAGACGAAATCAATAACCGCCTTTCGCAAGAGCGAGCCGATATTGTACGCACCTACCTACTTGGCCGTGGTATTGCCCCCGAACGCATCACTGCCAAAGGATATGGCAAAAACAGGCCAAAAGTAGCAAACGATACTCCCGAAAATCAGGCCATTAACCGACGGGTAGAATTTGAGATTTTGAAGAATTAAAACTTTTTCCCGCTTTTTCCCGTTATTTTTGTAATATACATAGCCACAAAGACTCAAATATTCGGTATTTGGGTCTTTGTGGCTAATGGTGTTTTGTCTTTCATACTTTCTTATTTCCTTAAATCATGCTCGTTAAAGATTTCCTAAAGCTCTACCGTGAAGACAGTTTTGTGCAAATGATTTCGGAGCAACTCAAGTCTATTTCTCAATATCCACATATTCAAGTTAAAGGATTAATGGGAAGTTTGGACGCTATTTTGGCCGCATCGTTATACCTCCAAAATACCAGTCAGTCGCATTTATTCATTTTGCCCGACCGTGAAGAAGCTGCCTATTTCATCAACGACTTACAAAGTTTGCTTGGCGACGAAATACCCCTACTTTTTCCAATGTCTTACAAAAAGGCTTATCAGTACGAAGATATCGACAATGCCAATGTTTTGATGCGTGCCGAGGTATTAAATAAGCTCAACAATAACCCCAAATCTGAAGGTATTATCATTGTTTCATATCCTGAAGCTCTTTCTGAAAAGGTTATTAACCGACGTTCTCTGCTCAAAAATACCCTTACTGTTTCTATCAACGAAAAACTAGACACGGCATTTTTGGCCGAAATGCTAAGCAGTTATGATTTTGAAAAAACAGATTTTGTTTTTGAAGCTGGCCAGTTTTCTATTAGGGGTGGTATCATAGATGTCTTTAGCTATGCCAACGAGCTACCTTACCGTATCGACCTCTTTGGCGATGAAGTCGAAAGTATTCGTACTTTCGACCCCGAAACCCAATTATCGGTAGAATCTGTTTCTAGAATCAATATTATTCCTGATGTGCAAACCAAATTGATTCAAGAAACCAGAGAACCTTTTTTGAGTTTTTTCCCCGAAAATACCCGTCTTTGGTTTAAGGATGTAGAAATGACTTTGGAAATCGTTGAGAAATGTTTTGAAAAAGTAGAAACTAATTTGCAGCAAATTTTGGCTCGAAGTGGCGGTATTCAGGTAGTTTCCGACCCCAACCAACTTTTTGAAACCCGCAAAAGTTTTCTTAATCAGATAAAAACATTTGGTACTGTTGAGTTTGGAAAAAGATTTTATTTTAAAACTGGAACTGAAAAGCTGCTTTATCAAGCAAAAGTACAGCCTTCATTCAACAAAGATTTTAAACGCCTTGCCGATAACCTACGAGAGCATCAAGGTTTTCATTTTACCAACATCATTTCGTCCGAATCGCATCGGCAGTTAGAACGACTCACCACGATTTTTGAAGAAATAGACCAGAATGTAAGGTTTCAGCCTCTCAATATTTCGTTGAGAGAAGGTTTTATTGATGAACAAAACAAAATTACTTGTTATACCGACCACCAAATCTTTGATAGATTTCATCGTTTTCGTGAAAAAAGCAAATATTCAAAATCAAAAGCTCTTACTCTTAAAGAACTAAAATCGCTACAAGTGGGCGACTATGTTACCCATGTCGACTACGGAATTGGGCGTTTTGCGGGACTCGATAAAGTAACCGTTGGGCAATCCGAACAGGAAGCTATTAGGCTTATATTTAGAGACAATGACGTATTGATGGTTTCGATTCATTCTTTACACAAAATTTCTAAATATTCTGGCCGTGAAGGTGGTCCCCCAACCATGTCAAAATTGGGTTCGCCAGAATGGGAAAACAAAAAATCTAGGGTAAAAAAACAAGTTCAGGATATTGCCAAAGAGCTTATTGCCCTTTATGCACAACGCAGAATGGCCAAAGGGTTTGCTTTTTCGCCCGATAGTTTCCTTCAAGCCGAACTCGAATCGTCATTTATCTATGAAGATACCCCCGACCAAGCTAAGGCAACAGCCGACGTAAAAGCCGATATGGAGAAACCTAACCCAATGGATAGGTTGGTTTGTGGAGATGTAGGTTTTGGCAAAACAGAAGTAGCTATTCGTGCGGCATTCAAGGCCGTTGCCGATTCCAAACAAGTGGCCATTTTAGTACCTACAACGGTACTAGCCATGCAACATTTCAGAACTTTCAGAGATAGACTAGAGCATTTTCCTTGTCGTGTAGAATATATCAACCGTTTTAAATCGACCCAACAAATCAAAGAAACCCTCAAAAGGGTAGCCAATGGCCAAACCGATATTCTGATTGGTACGCACCGTATTGTTAATAAAGACGTACTTTTCAAAAACCTTGGCTTGATGATTATTGACGAAGAGCAAAAGTTTGGAGTAAAAGTAAAAGACCGCCTCAAAGAAATGCGGGTAAATATAGACGTGCTTACCCTAACAGCCACGCCAATTCCAAGGACGCTTCATTTTTCGCTTATGGGAGCACGTGATTTGTCGGTAATAGCAACACCTCCGCCCAACCGTCAGCCTGTTACGACCGAACTACATGTTTTTAACGATATTCTTATTCGTGATGCTGTTAGTTATGAGCTAAAACGTGGTGGTCAAGTCTATTTTGTTCATAATCGTGTTGGCGAATTAGAATCAATAGCTAATACAATACTGAGGCTTGTTCCCGATGCCAAAATAGGGATTGCTCATGGACAAATGGATGGCGAAAAGCTCGAAAAAGTAATGATGGGCTTTATAGAAGGGCATTATGATGTATTGGTTTCTACCAATATCATAGAATCAGGCTTAGATATTCCAAATGCCAATACCATGATTATCAACCATGCCAATCACTTTGGGCTTTCTGATTTGCACCAGATGCGGGGTAGGGTAGGGCGTTCAAATAAAAAGGCTTTTTGTTATTTGCTAACCCCTGCCTTATCATTGCTTACAACCGATGCCCGAAAAAGATTGGGAGCATTAGAAGAGTTTTCGGATTTGGGCGATGGTTTCAAAGTAGCTATGCGAGATTTAGATATTCGTGGGGCGGGTAACCTACTTGGAGCCGAACAGAGTGGCTTTATTACAGACCTTGGTTATGAAATGTATCATAAAATTTTGGATGAAGCAGTTCAGGAATTAAAGGAAAATGAATTCAGAGCTTTATTTGAACAAGATTTGTCTGAAACGGCTCAAAAATTGAAAGTTGACTGCCAAATAGAAACTGACTTACAAGTACTTATTCCAGAACAATATGTTAGCAGTATTTCGGAGAGGCTTTCGCTTTATACTCAACTCGACGATATGAAATCGGAAGAAGACCTTCAAAATTTCCAAAAATCAGTATTGGATAGATTTGGGCCGATTCCACCTGAAGTCAACGATATGATTGATATTGTGCGTGTTAGATGGAAAGCCGAAATGCTAGGAATCGAAAAAATATTACTCAAGAATAATAACTTAAAGTGTTTCTTCGTTTCTTCCCAGAACGAAAGGTATTATAAATCAGCAGTTTTTGGCAAGATTCTTGATTATATTAAAGTCAACTCTAAGAAATGTTCGATGAAAGAAGCCAAAGGGCGTATCATGTTGATTTTTGAAAAAATAACCTCTATCGACGAGTTGAATGCTATTTTAACCAACATTATTGCACGATAATTCCTCGAAGAGCCTAAGTGTAAGGCAAAAACATTTTAGGAAAAGCACAAACAAATTGCCTATTACAAAAGGTTTTTATACCAAAAACACTAATTTTGTGTTTAGTCAAATGTAGATTTACGTAATTCATAATCATATCACGACAATCCAATTATCTAAGAAATGAAATTGTCTCTCAAATCAGCAGCAGTATTACTAATGGGTATTGCCTTAGTAAGTAGCTGCAAAAGCAAAAAACCTGATAGTGTTAAGCTAGGGAAAAACAGTACAGCTACTGGGATTTCTTACAACAAAAAAGGTGGTTTCCAAGTAGATAAAAAATTTAAAGGCCAGCCAACAGGCCCCAACCTCGTGTTTATTGAGGGGGGGCGTTTTACAATGGGGGCTTTGGAAGAGGATGTTATCAACACCCGCGACAACCTCGAAAGAACGGTTTCTGTACAATCATTCTATATGGATGAAACAGAAATTGCCAATGTTCACTACCTCGAATACTTGAATGCTGTTCAAAAAGATTCTTCTCAAGAATTTTATGAATCGGCTCTCCCCGACACTTTGGTTTGGAAAGACGAGCTAGCATTCAACGACTCTTATATCGAACAATACCTTCGTTACCCTGGTTTCCGGATGTACCCTGTGGTGGGTGTGTCTTGGACTCAAGCTACCGACTATTGTTCTTGGAGAACAGCCGCTGTAAACAACGATCTTGCTCTTAAAAATGCAAAAAGTAGTAAAAAAACATCTACAAAAGGTCGTAAAGGTAAAGCTGCAGCCGAAACAAAAGCCGCACCAGCTTTTACAGCAGGTCAACGTTTACCTATCGAATCGGGTATTGTTTTGCCAGCTTATCGCCTTCCTACCGAAGCAGAATGGGAATATGCTGCCAAAGCTATGATTGGGACTCAATACGAAGATGAAAACCAAACCAATCAGCGTATTTATCCTTGGGACGGCCCTTCTATGCGTTCGTCAAGAGGTAAACAAAAAGGCCAGATGCTTGCCAACTTCAAACGTGGCCGTGGTGACTATGCTGGTATTGCTGGAAAATCTAATGATAAAGCTATTATTACGACAGAAGTATATTTCTATCCACCCAATGACTTTGGGCTTTACCAAATGGCAGGAAACGTAAATGAATGGGTATATGACTTGTATCGTCCATTATCTTATGAAGACATGAACGACTTAAACCCTATTCGTAGAAATGATTTCTTGGATAATGCTAAAAACTACGATAGAAAGAATAACAACTCGATGATTGACAACAAATCACGTGTTTATAAAGGTGGTTCATGGGCTGATGTAGCTTATTGGCTGGCTCCTGGAACACGTCGTTATTTAGACCAAGATTCGTCAACAGCAACAATCGGTTTCCGTTGTGCTATGATTAGGGCTGGTACTAACAAATAAGACCTATAAAATTAAAAAAGGGCAAACTTCATTCTGTATGGGGTTTGCCCTTTTTATTTATAGTTCGGCATGTGCCAGTACGATAACAGATATATCTAGGGGCTTGGCCTCAAGTAAGGCCAATACGCAGGCCTCTAAGGTGGCTCCTGTAGTAAGGGTATCATCAACAATAACCACTCGTTTTCCCTTGATTTCATGGGGTTGTACTACTTCAAATACATCTTGTACATTTTCAAATCTCTCTATCCTTTTTTTATGGATTTGAGATACCGTAGCTTGCTTTCTAATTAACGCTTTTTCGTTTACTTCAATACACAATCCCTGCCCAATACCTTCAGCAATACAAGCCGATTGATTATAGCCTCGTTCCAATAATCGCTTGCGATGCAAAGGCACAGGAATAATAAGGTCAAATTCGTTGCCCAAACCACTGGCTTTAAGGTCTGCTCCATACCAAGCACCTAGCATGGCACCCAATGCCTGATTACCTCCATACTTAATACTGTGCATAATATGCTGCACTATACCGCCTTTGGTGTATTTCAAATAAGCCCATGAATATTTTAGATTTACCCGACCAGCAAACTTATGTACCAGTTTGGGGTAAAATTCTATATGAGAATTGGTTTTGGGAAGCTCAAAACGGCAATGGGTACACAAATGTGTTTCTCCAAAAGATAATGGCTCAGAACAGCCACAACAGGTTATGGGCAAAATCAAATTAAGAAAGGCTTTGAACATCTTTGTAGAATCTATTGTTGGTTAAAAACGCTATGACTTTGCCCGAAACATCAGGCTTTCAGCCGTTTTATTTGTATTTTAGCATTTCGCTGTCTCAAATTTATCATATTTATTCAGAAACAAATTAAGACCATGAGTTTAGTTAAAGATTTTAATGACTATAGAGGAAAAATGAATGAAAAAATTCTTTCCTCTGATAACAAAGTAATCAAAAGAATTTTCAATCTCGATACCAATACTTATGCCGAGGGTGCTTTGTCTGAAAAAACCAAAGAAATGATGGGACTTTCGTGTTCTATGGTTTTGCGTTGCGACGACTGCGTGAAGTATCATCTTGGCAAATGCTACGAATTGGGTGTAACAGATGCCGAAATGCAAGAAATCTTTTCGGTAGCAACCTTGATTGGTGGTACTATCGTTATTCCTCATTTAAGAAGAGCTGTAGAATATTGGGAGGCTCTTCATCAAGAACAATAAATAGCTTTAATATCGTGTTTTATAGGTATTTTAGGCTTTCACACAATGGATTTAGAAATAGAAAACCTCAGTCAAAGTTGGGATATTCTCCTCGACAAACTTGAGCAAATTCTGGGCAAACGTCCTGCCGACCTCAATGCTGTCCTTTTTTTAATTGGTGTTCAGGAACTCGGTAAAGGCCATAGATTTTTTACCAAAGAAGAAAAACAAGACCTTATGCACATTGCTATTTGTAAGGTATTGAGCTTTTCGGGTATTTATGAATTAAAAGGGCTCGATCAAGATGGCTGGCCACATTGGGAGCTTGTACAAAAGCTTCCATTTGTGAATATGCTTGAACAAGAAAAACTTTTGAAAGCTCATGTGATTGAGTATTTTGAGAAAGAAGTATTTTAAAATTGTAATTATTCCAAAATTGTTAGGTACTTGTTAGTTTTGGGGCTACCTAAAACTAACAAGCTTGCCAAGCTCTCTTCAGATAGTGTATTTTATGAAAATAATAACTTATAATGTAAATGGCATTCGCTCGGCTATTACCAAAGGGTTTGTTGATTGGTTAAAAGCAGCTAATCCAGATATGATTTGCTTGCAAGAGGTAAAAGCTGATGAAAATCAAATAGAAAAACAATTGTTTGAAGACCTCGGCTACCATATTTATTGGTACTCGGCAGAGAAAAAAGGGTATTCGGGTGTAGCAATTCTCACTAAAATAAAGCCTAAACATGTTGAATATGGCTGTGGAATTGAAATTTATGACCGTGAAGGGCGTGTATTACGTACTGATTTTGAAGATTTTTCGTTGATGTCTGTGTATATGCCTTCGGGGTCGAGTGGCCAAGAGCGTCAGGATTTCAAGTTTCAATGGCTCGCTGATTTTCAGCAATATATTGACCAGCTCAAAGTTAATTTTCCCAATTTGATTATTTCGGGCGACTACAATATTTGTCATCAAGCCATCGATATTCATAACCCGAAATCCAATGCCAATAGCTCAGGATTCCTTCCCGAAGAACGAGCATGGATGAGTGGCTTTTTGGAAAGTGGTTTTATTGATACTTTTCGCCATTTTAATCCAGAACCTCATCATTATACCTGGTGGAGCTTTAGGGCAGGGGCAAGGCAAAAAAACTTGGGTTGGCGTATCGACTACCATTGTGCTAGTAAAGCACTTGAGGGTCGTTTGAAAAGAGCCTTAATTTTGCCCGAAGCAAAACACTCTGACCATTGTCCAGCTCTTGTCGAAATAGATTAATCGTTTTTCAACACCTATTTAGGGTAATTTTTCTTACAAAATACTATCCCTTTACTTTCAATCATTGATTTTGCCAATATTTAGCATGATTTTGGATAAAGCATTGTTATAAAATCCGCAGAAGCGTTTCGAACTATGACAAATTCTCCTATTGCCTCTCTATTAATGCGAATTGAGGAATATAAACGTAAATTTTACCTCAATCGCCTCGTTAAAGGTATTATATTTTCAGCGGCAGTAATTCTGTCCGCTTTTTTGGTTTTTAATACCCTCGAATATTTTGGCCATTTTGGCTCTACCTTCCGAGCATTTTTGTTCTTTGGGTTTATTATGGCTTTTGGCATTTCAATGTTTTTTTGGGTTATAAAGCCTCTAGTTTTTCTTTATGGAGCAAAAAAACCATTGTCTAACGAACAAGCTGCCGAGCAAATAGGAAAGTATTTTCCAGAAGTATCCGATAAATTGCTCAATACCTTGCAGTTGTCGAAGGCACTCAATCAAGAGCAAAACGAACTTCTTGCTGCTTCTATCCAACAAAAATCGCAACAATTAGCCATCATCAAGTTTGCAGATGCTATCAAGATTGACCATAACAAACGATACCTCAAATATTTAGCAATTCCTACATTTTTGATAGTAGGTGTTTTGTTGCTGTATCCTGCTTTCTTTTCAAAAAGTACCGAACGTATTGTCAATTTCAAAAATGAGTATCAAGAAGAAGCACCTTTTAGCTTTATGCTCGACAACAAATCGCTTCAAGCTTTTAAGAATGAAGACTTTACGATTAAATTAACCCTTCAAGGAAATACCATTCCTGAAAGTGTATATATTCTGCACAAAGACCGTAAACTCAAAATGGAGTCTATCGACAGTCGACATTATTCTTTTACTTTTTCTAAGGTACAAAGCAATATCGATTTTCAATTTGAAGCAGCAGGCTTTAAATCAGGTAATTATGAAGTAGAACTTGTCAACAAACCTAGCCTTGCATTTTTCGACATCAACCTCAATTACCCTAATTATCTCAGCAAACCGTCTGAAAGTCTCCAGAATATCGGAAATATAACCGTTCCTGAGGGTACTCTGATTGAATGGGATTTTAACGTTACCGATACCGATTCTATTCTATTGGTATTTGAAGGAGACAAAAAACGTTATGCCGCTAAAAGAAAATTATTGGGTGGTGGTTTTGACTTTTCATTAAAAGCCAGCAAATCAAGTAATTATCAAGTTATTCTAAAAAACCAATATACTGATGCTAAAGAAGGCATTAGTTTCAATATCAGCGTTATTCCTGATAAATTCCCACAACTCAGCCTTGAACAGTACAAAGACTCGACCCTATATAATTTCATGGTATTGGGCGGGAATATTGCCGACGACTATGGCCTTAGTAAGCTTGCTGTATTTTATAAGGTAATTCGCGATGGTAAGCCTATGACGGCAAATTATGCTTCTTTTGGCTTGCCTGTCAATAAAACCCAAACGATTCAGAGTTTCTATCACCAATGGGCTTTAGATAGCCTTAAATTGAATCCTTCCGACCGTATCGAGTACTTTGTTCAGGTATGGGATAATGATGGCGTAAATGGGCCAAAATCAACCCGCTCACAGGTATTAAACTATGCTGTACCAAGCAAAAAGGATATTAATAAAGAAATCGAAAATACAGTCGATAAAACCGAAGCTCAATTAGACAAAACCATAGAAAAAGCACAAAAGCTAAGAAAGGAATTAGCAGCCCTGGAAAATAGACTAAAGAATAAAAAAGAACTTGATTTTCAAGATAAAAAATTAGTAGAAGAGCTTGCTAAAAAGAAAGAGGAGCTGATTAATGAAATCAAAAAGTTGCAAGAACAAAACCAAAACCTAACGGACAAACAACAACGCTTCAACGAACAAAAGCCTGAAATGCAACAAAAAATGGAAGCACTTCAGAAAATGATGAATCAGCTGCTCGACCCCGAAGCCCAGAAAATGTATGAGGAACTGAAAAAGATGCTGGAGCAAAACCCTGAAGATAATAAGCTAATAGAGCAGATGGATAGGCTTCGCAACAAAGAGCGTAATATGGAAAAGGAACTTGAACGTATGCAAAACCTTTTCAAAAAACTACAGCTCGACCAAAAAATCGATAAGGCTATCAAGGATTTAGAAAAACAGGCTGAAAAGCAAGAAAATCTTGCCGAGAAAAATCAGGAACTTGATAAAAAATCAGATAATAGCCCTGAAAAAAAAGAACAAAATGATGCCTTGAAAAAAGAGCAAGACAAACTTAGCAAGGAATTTAACGATACTAAAAAAGACCTCAAAGACGCAGAAGAGCTTAATAAAGAGATTAAAAACGCTGACCCGCTCGATATGAATAAGGAACAACAAGAGGATATTTCACAAGATCAAAAGGATTCTGAGCAAAAAATGGATAAAGGCGATAATAAGGCCGCTGCCGAAAAACAAAAGAAAGCTGCTAAAAAAATGAAAAGCCTTGCCCAAAAACTGCAGGAAATGAAGCAGCAAAGCGAAATGAAGGAGAATGAGGAAAATATAGAACAGCTTCGTGAAATACTCGAAAATTTGGTAAAACTTTCGTTCGACCAAGAAAACCTTATGAAGGATTTTAGAGGAATATCGCCTTCAGACCCTCGCTTTATTAAATTATCTCAAGAACAAATCAAGCTTCAAGACGATGCCAAAGTCATTGAAGATAGTTTATACACTTTGTCAAAACGTGTATTACAAATAGAAACTTTTGTTACTCGCGAAATGGGTAATATGAAAACCTATATGAACGAGGCCGTCAAGCTCATTAAAGAACGTAAAATGTCTATGACCAATGCTAAGCAACAATTTGCCATGACCTCAATGAATAACCTTGCTTTGTTGTTATCGGATGTTCAAAAGCAAATGCAACAAAATCAGCAAATGATGATGACTGGCTCGGGCAAAGGAAAAAGTAAAAGCAAAGGTCAGCAAAAGGGCATGGGTGAAAGTCAGAAGAATCTTAATCAACAAATGCAACAAACCATGCAGAAAGGAAGCCAAGGAAAGGGAGGTATATCGGAAGAATTGGCTAAAATGGCACGTGAACAGGCACAAATTAGGAAGATGCTCCAACAAATGATGGATAATGCCAAAGGTACAGAACAAGGTAAAAAACTAGGTGATGAGGTAAAAGACCTTATCAAGAAAATGGAAGAAACAGAAACAGACCTTGTAAATAAACGCTTGAACCCCGAACTAATCAAACGTCAGCAAGAACTATTGACTCGTTTGTTGGAATCGGAAAAAGCATTAAAAGAACAGGAAGAAGACCAAAAAAGAAAGTCTGAAACTGCCAAAAACTATGAACGCCGTGTGCCTCCTCAATTTCAGCAGTATGTAAAAGACAAGCAAAAACAAACTGAATTACTCAAAACGGTTCCTCCAAATCTGAACCCTTATTACAAACAACAAGTGGATTCCTATTTCAAGAAGATTCAATAATAAACATGAATCATTCCAAATTATAGGTAATATTAAAAGAGACCACCTATTGGTATTTGTTGGGATTCATAAGGCTATCAAGTAAACTTTGAAGAGGTTTATTATTTGCTCAAATAAGAAAGATTGAGCTACTATTCATGAAAAAGGCGGTCGAAATTAGTTTTTCGACCGCCTTTTTCATATTAAGTGTCAAAATGAAACATATTTAGCCGCAAAGCATTGTATCTTACTAGAGAAAACTCTATTCAATAACAATCACTATTTATGTTTATTCTATTACCTTAATTTCAACTCTTCTATTGATAGCTCTTTCTTCTTCTGTTCCAAATTTTTTGATAGGTCGACTTCCTCCATAGCCCATTACTTGTAGCCTAGATTTATCGATTCCCTGCAATATTAGGTAATCTTTACAGGCATTGACTCGTTCTAAAGATAATAAAACATTATCCTCTGGATTTCCCGAAATATCGGTATGTCCTTCTAAAACAATTTTTATCTGTTTATTTTTCTGTAAAATAGCAACCAATTCATCTAGCTCATCATAAGAACCCGTCAGAATTTTGGATTCGCCTTGTTTAAACAGAATTCTATCTAGTCGAATATTTTCTTTTTTGGCAATAGCTTCTAAAATAAGTTTCTCTTTTTTCTCATTAATCACTATATATGGAGAACGCCTCTCATAACTTTCACAACCTGCTATATCCGTTAATATTCCATATTTGAGCGTATCAAGTTGAATATGCTTTAATCGATTATCATTTATTTGCACAATTCCGTCTCTTGTCGCAAATATCGAGACAGCTTCATCTTTGGTATTTCGGTATTCGTACCAATCATTGCATACTATGTTATTAAATTGATTATTCCATTTTTTTTGTTCAGTCAATACCAAGCTAGGATACTGCGATATTCTATAGCTACTATTTTTTTTGTTTTCCTTTATCATAATTTCATCTCTTTCATTGATATAAAAGTTACATCCATCATAACAAGTCATTCTTTCACCGCCCTTAATTTTATCTTTCGACCCCCAAATCACATCAACTTCTTTTTTCCGCAAATCGATTCTTACCATTGTTCGCATAGTTGTTGTGCCAAAATACAGCTTTCCTTTAGTGTCAGTCCCTGCCGAAATCCAGCCACCATCATCATGGGCTGGCAATACCCATTTGGTAAATTTTCCATTCTTTGCTATCGAATTATATTCATAAACTATCTGTTCTGTACTTTTATCGGCTTGAACAGCAAAGATTTTATTATTTAGACTTTTGGCAATAGCGTTGCAGCGAAAGGGTAGGAGAGCCTCTATGACTAAATGATCTACCAAATTGTCGTGTGTCCCCAAATTAATGATAGCCCCTCTTTGCGATACAGCATACAGTACTTTGTCACAATTATTGGGCAATCCAGTGTCGTAGTACTTATCGTCTCTTCTTAGGTTATCTTTTTGGGCAATGGTTAGCATTAATGGGCATAATTGAAAAAGAGTAATTAGTGTAAAGTGGTTAAATATTTTCATTTTAAAATAGGGTTAATTTCCAATTCTAATTTACAAATTATTGTTATAATTGTTTGATTTTCACTACCTCGAATTTATATCGTATCTTTGTAATTATTTTTCATGCTACATTTCAATCTTAGGGATTTTTGAAAGAGAAAGATTGAAGTTTGCCTCTCGACTCATACATTCATCTCAAAACAGATATTATATATTATGATTACATTTTTTAATGAAGACGTAGATTTTACGCTTCAACAAAAGCTGAAGACAAAATCGTGGTTAAAAAAAGTTGCTGAAAGTGAAGGCTTTAAGATGGGTAATCTCAACTATATCTTTTGCTCAGACAACTATCTTCACCAGATTAATGTTGAGTATTTAGATCACGATACTCTTACTGATATTATTACTTTCGATAACTCAGAGGACGAAACGGTTATTGAAGGTGATATATTTATTAGTGTAGAAAGAGTCGAAGATAACGCCAAAGAGCTTGGTACTGGCTTTGCCAATGAGATACTCAGGGTATTGGTACATGGTGTACTTCACCTTTGTGGATACGACGACCACTCGGACGAAGATGAGCTAGGAATGCGTGAGAAAGAAAATTTTTATTTACAACAATTTAGCTAATGAATAACCTTTCGTGAAAACACAAAAAGTCTCCACGTGGAACATTTCATAAATTTCACGAGTAGATAGTATAATAAAGCAATATATATCCTCAAAACAAAAATATTCTAAATTATCAATTAGCAATACCAATAATACAGCTTGAGGTAATTTCATACAAATACAGTGTCACAACAAAGTAGAAAATAATAAACAATCATGTATAATAACTATGATGTAATAGTGGTAGGTGCAGGGCATGCAGGATGCGAAGCCGCTCATGCAGCCGCAACAATGGGTTCAAAAGTATTGTTGATTACAATGAATATGAACACCATTGCACAGATGTCATGTAATCCTGCAATGGGTGGTGTTGCCAAAGGACAAATCGTAAGAGAGGTAGATGCACTAGGTGGTATGTCGGGAATTATCTCTGACAAAACCATGATTCAGTTCAGAATGCTAAACCGCTCAAAAGGGCCAGCTATGTGGTCTCCTCGGTGCCAGTCGGACCGCATGAGGTTTGCTGAAGAATGGCGTTTGGCATTAGAACAAAACCTTAATGTTGATTTCTGGCAAGAAATGGTTTCGGGATTATTGGTGGAAAATAATCAGGTTATAGGAATAAAAACACAATTAGGGATAGAATTCCGAGCAAAATCGGTTGTTCTTACCAATGGTACATTTCTCAATGGCTTAATACATATTGGTGAAAAGAATTTTGGTGGCGGCCGCACAGCGGAAGGAAAAGCCACTGGTATTACCGAACAACTTGTAGAGTTGGGCTTTGAAGCTGGCAGAATGAAAACAGGTACTCCTCCACGAGTAGACGGCCGAAGCCTCGACTATTCAAAAATGGAAGAACAAAAAGGCGACGAAAATCCTGCTAAATTCTCCTATTTAGATACAAAACCCTTAAATGAGCAAAGAAGCTGTTGGATTACCTATACCAACCAAGAAGTGCATGATGTGTTAAAAACAGGTTTCGACAAATCACCAATGTTTGCAGGACGAATAAAAGGCCTTGGCCCAAGATACTGCCCATCGGTAGAAGATAAAATTAATCGATTTGCAGAAAAAGAAAGACATCAGATTTTTGTAGAACCTGAAGGATGGAATACAGTAGAAGTATATGTTAATGGATTCTCTACGTCTTTGCCTGAAGATGTACAGTATGCTGCTTTGAAAAAAATTCCAGGTTTTGAAAACGTAAGAATGTTTAGACCGGGCTATGCAATTGAATACGATTATTTCCCTCCAACCCAGTTAAAACAAACTTTAGAGACAAAATTAATCAAGAATCTTTTCTTTGCAGGCCAAATCAACGGAACTACAGGTTATGAGGAAGCTGCTTGTCAGGGATTAATGGCTGGAATAAATGCACATCAAAGAGCTCAAGACAAAGAAGATTTTGTTTTGTCTCGTTCTGAAGCTTACATTGGCGTACTTATCGACGACCTTATCAACAAAGGTACAGAAGAGCCATACCGTATGTTTACTTCAAGAGCCGAGTACAGAACGCTCCTTCGCCAAGACAATGCCGATATTCGTCTAACAGAAAAAGGATATACTATAGGATTAGCTTCGGACGAAAGATTACAAAAGGTAAAAAACAAAAAAGAAAAAACAGCTCAACTTGTCAATGAGCTAAAATTCAAAAAAGTAAAACCCGACGATGTCAACGACCAACTAGAAGCTCTAGGAACAGCTCGATTGAAAGAAGGTACTACTTTATTGAATTTATTAAGAAGACCCAATGTCAATCTTGAAAATATCAAAAGTCTAAGCCAAGATATTACTACCTTCTTAGAACAATTTGATAGTGAAATATTGGAACAGGCCGAAATCAATGTTAAATACGAAAGCTATATAGAAAAGGAACAACAGATGGTCGATAAACTTCAAAAATTAGAAGACCTATCTATTCCTCAAGATTTTGATTATGGAAAACTTTCTGCAATTTCAATTGAAGGACGACAAAAACTAAGCAAAATCAGACCCGCTACTATCGGACAAGCTTCTCGTATCAGTGGTGTATCGGCATCAGACATATCAGTTTTAATGGTATTCATGGGACGATAACCCTTGCTTTATAGAAAAGACCTGTAAGTTTTATTTTCACTTACAGGTCTTTTTCTTTTAGTATATTTGCCAAAATATCAAAAAAGTAAATTGAAAAACAATGCTGGAATATATAGAAGAATGTCCTGTTTGTAAAAATACAACAACAACCCATTTCATTACTTGTAAAGACCATACCGTTAGTCACGAAGCTTTTAATATTGTTGCGTGTACTGCCTGTGGTTTTAAATTTACCAATCCAAGACCCAATGCTACCGAAATAGGTAAGTACTATCAGTCCGAAGCCTATATTTCACATAGCAATACATCCAAAGGAATTGTCGCAAAAATTTATCACCAAGTTCGTAAAATTACGCTACTCGATAAAGTGAAGCTTATCAATAGCCTTTATCATACTAAAGGAAAACTTTTGGATGTGGGTTGTGGAACTGGCATGTTTTTGAATACGGCCAAAGAAGATGGCTGGCAAGTAAATGGTATCGAACCCAGCGACGATGCCCGTAAACTAGCCGAAGAAATCACTCATACCTCAATAGCCTCTGAAGTACTCACGGCTTTCACCAACCAAAAATTCAATATCATAACAATGTGGCACGTGCTAGAACACGTACATTTATTAAACGAAACTATCGACTGGCTTTTCAATAAAATAGAAAACGACGGAAAAGTTATTATTGCAGTACCCAACTACCAATCTTATGACGCTTCGGTTTATCAAGAAAGTTGGGCGGCATACGATGTACCTCGACATTTATACCATTTCTCAAAAGATACCATCAAGCAGCTATTTGCAGCACATGGCTTTGAGCTGGTCAAGCATCTTCCTATGAAATTTGACTCATTTTATGTAAGTATGCTTTCGAGTAAATACCAAACAGGAAAAACAAACTACATAGGAGCTTTTCTCAACGGACTCAAGTCGAATGGGGTAGGAGAGAAGAACGATAACAACTATTCGAGTATCATTTACATATTTGAGAAAAAGAAAAGTTAATTAGTGTTAATTCAGAAATAGATAGATGGCTTCCTAAAAATAAATGCTAAATTTGACTTATCAACAGAATTATCAACAACCCTCGATGAATAATTATCATCGAGGGTTTATTTTTGTGGATAAAAAATATCATATATCGTTCATTTTAAAACAATACTCACGATAAACCAAAAGTTATACACATTAACACCGTTTATCAACAAAGTTTTCAACATATACACATGAAAGCAATTAACATAGTCTTGATAACTTTTCTCGGATTCATAATAACAGAAATGTTATTTAGTTGTGCACAGGTAGTAGCACCTACAGGCGGTAAAAAAGATACACTGTCTCCTAAATTGGTTAAAAGCTTTCCCGAAAATCAAACCAAGAATTTCAAAGGCAAAATCATTGAACTACAATTTGACGAATACATCAATGTCGACAATATCCAACAACAATTGTTGATAACTCCTGCAATCGAGGGGTTCTATAATTCCAAAAATCTTCCCAAAGGTGTTAGATTAACTTTTGAAGAGCCCTTCAAAGATAGTACTACCTATAGTCTTAATTTCAGAGAAGCTTTTAAAGATATTACCGAACGAAATCCCGCCAAAAATATCAGAATCGTTTTTAGTACTGGCTCAACGATTGATTCTTTGAAAATAGAGGGAAATGTAAAAGACCTTATCGAAAACAAAGGTGTACTAGATGCTACTGTGGGGCTTTATAAATACTCCGACACGCTGCGACCAGCCAAAATAAAACCTTACTATTTTACCAAAACCGACAGTAGTGGCAATTTTAAAATAGAAAATATTGCTACTGGAAAATATAGAGTATATGCCATTACCGATGTGAATAACAACCTATTATATGAGGAAACAAAAGAAAAAATCGGTATTATCAAAGACACAATCCTGCTTACCAAAAATTTAAGTAACCTCAATATCAACTTAGCCAAAGTGGATAACTCACCCGTTAAGATTCTAAAAACTCGTGCAACTTCTTCGTACTATTATATAGATTTCAATAGAGGGATAAAAAAAGCAAAGATTCAATTTGCTCAACCATCCGACAGCCTGACTTATCAACAAAACGAGGCGAATCAGTTAAGAATATTTAATACTAGAAACTTATCCACAGATACCACCAAAGTCAATTTAATTGTAATCGATTCACTTGATAGAAGCTTTGAATTCAGTCAAAAAATCAAATTCAAGATAAAAGCTAAAAAAGAAGAAAGTATCAAAGATGATTTCAAATACGACATTTATCCACAAAATGGAAAAGATGTGGATTTAAAAGAGATTGGCTATAAAATCACTTTTAGTAAACCCATCAAAACATTCGACATTTCAAAAATCGAAATACTGAACGATACCCTCAAAAAAGTAGAACTGAAAGAAAGTTATCTACAATGGAATGACGAAAAAACAGAATTGAAATTCAAAATAGATAATGCCCCTAAAGCCAAAGAGGTAGTCAAAATTACAATTCCAACCAATAGCTTTATCTCTGTGGAAAACGATACCAATAAAGTGATTAAACAAATTAACCCTATCAGAGATCCCGAAAATTATGGCCTTATTGAGGGTAAAGTGACTAATCCACACAATAAAAACTTTATCGTACAGCTTCTCAACGAGAAAAAAGAAGTAGAACGACAAGTTATCCACAATAACACCAGTAGTTATACCTTCGATTTTGTCAAGCCTGGTATATATATGATACGATTAATCGTTGATGATAACAAAAATCAAAGATGGGATGCTGGAAATGTGGATAAAAACATACTTCCCGAAGATATTATGTACATAAAAGACAAGATTAAGCTCAAACAGAACTTTGAATTGTCGGGTTTTGACTTCCAAATCGGTGAAAAGTAGTATTGCTGTGGATAACTCCCCAAAACACGTGAATGAATAGGGAAAAAGTGTGGATAAGTACCCCAAAAATAGGTACAAAAATTGTGGATAGAATTTAAGACATTGTGGAAACAATATTCTAGCTTTAATCAACGTGCATAACTATACAAGTTATACAGTACATTGCCCACAATTATCCCCGAAATAAGCACACATCAAAAATAGGCTGTTTATCCACACACTAAGGATGTGGATAACTATCCATTAATGTTAATTAATTAATAATCAAATAGTTAATAGTTAATAAATACCTATTTTAATGTGTATAAAAAAATACTTATGAACATTTGAACGTGAAAAAAAAATTTCCACGAAAGTAATCCACAAATCCACAGCATAATAAGAATAGTAGATTTCTTTTCTTTTAAAAAATTTAAAAAATAAATATTATTAAATTAATGTTGTGTTGAAAAGTCAAAGTTGGAAAAAGAATGATTCGAGAATCCTAAAATTGAGATATATGAATATGAAGCATCTAAAATTGGTATCGTTAAGAATATTGTTGTTGGTAACCTGTCTGATTGGAGTCACTTTGAAAACTTTAGCTCAAGATGCTGAACTGGGTTTAGAATATGTCAAAGCTGGAGAATATGAAAAGGCAAAAGCTATTTTTCAAAAATTGGCAAAAAATAAAGAATCTGCACAAAGTATCCACAAAGCCTATTTACAAACCTTGGTGAAGCTTAAAGATTTTTCGGAAGCAGAAAAGTTTTTGAAAAAGCAAATCAAATGGTCTGAAAATAATCCAATTTATATCATTGATTATGCTCAGCTATTAACGTTTATTGAGAAGAAAGACGAAGCTCAAAAACAATTTAATATGGCTTTTGAAAAAGCCAAGATAGATGATGCCTTAACGATGCAGTTGGTTAGTGAACTCACAAACCAAAGCCAATACGATTTAGCTATACAATTGATAGAGCAAAATAGAGCATACTTCAAGGATAAGAGCAAGTTTGCCCTCCAAGTAGGGAGGTTGTACCGACTGCTTGGTAAACCTCAAGAAATGCTTGAGGAATACCTAAATTTTGGACATCCTATCGAAAACCGTGAGCTACTTCAGGCTATTTTACAAGATGAAGTCAAAGAAGACAAAGAAATAGAGGTATTGGAAAAGGTTTTGTACAATTATGTACAGAAGTTTCCTGATGAACCTTATTACAATGAAATGCTCATTTGGCACCTTACCCAAAAGAAAGAATTCTTCAAGGCATTTGTACAAGCACGAGCTATGGACAAGCGTTACAAACGTGAAGGAGCTCAGGTGGCCGACCTTGGTTTTGTGGCCTACCAAAATAAAGACTTTTTAAATGCAGGAAAGATATTTGAATACTTAGTAAGAGAATATCCCAAATTACAGAATTATCCACTTTGGCGAAGATTGTTGATAAACTCTAAAGAAGAAGTCGTAAAAAACACATATCCAGTGAATCGAAATGATATTAGAATTCTTATCAACGAATACACCAAATTGTTGAACGAACTAGGCGTTAATCAACGAACCCTTGAAGCTATGAGAAGTAAAGGGCTATTATATGCGTTTTACCTAAACGAAAAAGATACGGCGGTTGCTGTTTTAGAGTTGGCTATAAAGTTATCCACAGGCGATAGGCTCTTTGTGGATAAGTGCAAACTAGACCTAGGAGATATCTATATTTTGAAATCAGAGCCTTGGGAAGCTACCTTATTATATTCACAAGTAGAAAAATCACAGAAAGATAGCCCACTAGGGTATGATGCAAAGCTACGAAATGCAAAATTAGCCTATTATAAAGGTGATTTTGATTTGGCCAAAGAGGTATTAGATATTCTAAAACAGGCTACAACAAGAGAAATAGCCAACGATGCAATGAATCTGAGCTTATTAATACAAGATAATACGGGTTTAGATAGCAATGAAGTAGCTATGCAAGATTATGCCAATATTGAGCTGTTATTATTTCAGCATCGAAATGATGAAGCCATAGCCAAAATGAAAGAAATGTTAGTTATCCACAAAGGACACCCACTCGAAGACGAAGTTTTGTATCTAATGGCAAGCACTTATTTAAAAGAAGGTAATATAGATGCAGGTATTCAACAATTAGAAAAAATTGTGGATAAGTACCCTTCCGACATCCTTGGCGACGATGCTTTATTTCTTCTTGCCAAGACCTACCAAGAAAAAAAGAATGAATTTTCAAAAGCCATGAAACTGTATCAAGAGCTTTTAACCAAATATCCTGGAAGTATATTTGGCTCTGAGGCTAGAAAAAGATTTAGAAATCTTCGTGGCGACACAATAAACTAATACTATAATTCGTATTGAAGAAGGTCTGTACCAGACCTTCTTTTTTATCCACAGCCAACCAAGAAGGGAATTTTGAATGAATAAACTTTACAAAGCATCTGTAAATTCAATCAAATACTTCCATGAAACCTTCAAGCATAGGATTACTCTGTCTATCTCTATTGTGTTTGGCTTTACACACCACTCAAGCACAAACTCCTCCAAAGGTATTTATATGCCATTATTTTGGCAAAGCTGTTAAAAATACAGATATATGTAGCAGCCTACAAACCCAAGCCTATATGTCTACAGGTAGAGCCGAGAAGGTGGTTAAGAAAATTACAGAGTCTATGAACCTATCTCGAAATCCTTTCAAAATGATAGAATGTCCCGAAACCGATAATTGCTATGCTACATTAATAGAGGGCGTTCCACATATTATATATGATAAAAACTTTTTGAGTCGCGTAGAACAGATTACTAGCAAAGACTGGGCTGCTATATCGATTTTAGCTCATGAAGTAGGGCACTTAGTATACTATCACCCTACCAATAATCAAGGAAGCCAACATAAAAAAGAACTCGAAGCCGATGAATTTTCAGGAGCGTGTTTATACCGAATGGGTGCCACCCTTGAAGAAGCCCAATTAGCGATGAACCATTTTCAGCAAGAGACATGGACAAGTACCCACCCTCCACGCTCTCAGCGTCTTGCAGCTATTGCCAAAGGCTGGGAAGAAGAAAAAAGAAAGGATACAAGATATACAGCTGAAACGCCTCAAGAAAATAGTATAATACCCCAACCTCAAGACCCCCTTGAATTATCCACAATAGAGCCAGAAGTTACTAACAAAAGTGTACAACTAGGCTGTATTTCAGGAAACTGTAGTAATGGTACAGGGTATTTTATCCACAAAACACAAGGAAGCTATAAAGGAATGTGGAAAAATGGAAAACGTCATGGGTTCGGAATTCATTATTATGCAGATGGAAGTAAAATGTATGAAGGCGAATACCAAAATGGCGTTCGTCACGGTCGAGGTGTATTTTATTTTAGAGATGGCGAATATTTCGCAGGAAAATTTGATAACGATAAAATGACCGAATTAGGTAACTTTATTCTACTAGAAGAAAATGTATACCCTGAAGTAGAACTCCAATACATTTATTCAAACGGAAAAACCGAAGATATAATAGTCAAAAATCATTAAGATAATCATGAGGGTATTCGTAAAAAATACCCTTTTTTGTTTTTCAAATACTATTTTATACCAGTATTAAATCTAAAAATAATTTAAAAAAATTATGCTTGCATACTATTTTTAAATAGCTAAACCTGTTATCTTTGGGTAAATGATTATAATAAATTGTTGTTATAATTGTACATAAATAAGAACGTGTTTGAATCAACAGGCGAAAAGTATGAAACGTAATCTTGCCATCACTAGAGTTTTCGATTTGCTATACAAATGTGTTTTACCACTAAATAAAGAAGATGTTTTTGCTAATAAGCAAAATGGCCAGTGGAGAAAATATGGAGCAAAAGAAGTTATCGATATTGTTAATCAGGTAAGCTTGGGCTTGTTGCAATTAGGGGTCAAGAAAGACGATAAAATTGCGATAATTTCCAATAATCGTCCAGAATGGAACTTTGTCGAGTTAGGAATACAACAACTTGGAGCTGTTTCTGTACCAATGTATCCAACCATTACTATGGAGGATTATCAGTATATTTTTGCTGATGCAGGCGTAAAGTTTGTCTTTGTTTCAGACCAATCTTTATTATCAAAAGCCAAAGATGCTACCGCTTCGCTTGCCGAGGTTGAAGGAATTTATACTTTCGATAATATTAAAGGGGCAAAACACTGGTCTGAGGTAACAGATTTGGCCAAAGGGCAAGATATTGCTCAACTACAGCCCTATATGGATGCCGTTCAGTCCGACGATTTATTAACACTTATTTATACTTCTGGTACAACAGGCAAACCTAAAGGGGTTATGCTTACTCACCGCAACATTATAGCCAACGTAGAAGGGCTAATAGAAGGGAAGCACCTTGAACTAGAAGAAACAGACCGAGCCTTGAGCTTTTTACCGCTTTGTCATATTTACGAGCGTACCGATGTATATGTGTATATGCGCTATGGGGTGTCTACTTATTATGCCGAAAGTATGGAAACCATAGCCGATAACCTAAAGGAAATCAAGCCACATGTATTTGCAACTGTTCCTCGTTTACTGGAAAAAGTGTACGATAAAATTGTAGCTAAAGGATATGAACTGACTGGTGTAAAAAAGAGTTTATTCTTTTGGGCTTTGAACCTTGGCCTAAAATATGATCCAATGGCCGATATGGGTTGGTGGTACAATACGCAGTTAGCAATAGCAAGAAAACTTATTTTCAGTAAATGGCAAGAAGCACTCGGTGGCAATATCAAGCTGGTAGCCTCTGGTTCTGCGGCTTTGCAGCCTCGCTTAGCAAGAATCTTTTGGGCGGCAGGTATTCCTATTTTGGAAGGGTATGGCCTCACCGAAACCTCGCCAGTAATATCATCAAGTATCATTACCAATTTTAGAGTAGGTTGTGTTGGTTCTGTTTTGCCAAATGTATCAGTAAAAATTGCTGAAGATGGCGAAATATTAGTAAAAGGACCAAGTATCATGAAAGGTTATTATAATAAGCCTGAAGCTACTCAAGAGGTTATCGATAGCGAAGGCTGGTTTCATACTGGCGATATTGGCGAATTTGTAGAAGGACAGTTCCTGAAAATAACCGATAGAAAAAAAGAGATTTTCAAAACATCAGGAGGTAAGTATGTGGCACCACAATTACTCGAAAACAAACTCAAAGAGTCTATTTTGATAGAACAAGCTATTGTTGTAGGAGAAGGGCAAAAATTCCCATCGGCTCTGCTTGTTCCAGAATTCAATGCTTTGAAAGAATGGTGCACCAAACACGAAATTGAATATTCATCCAATGAGCAAATCATCAAAAACCCTAAAGTGCTAGAGAAATTTGATGCCGATGTCAAACATTTGATGAATAATGTTGCCAAATATGAGCAAGTCAAGAAAGTAGTACTAATTCCAAAACTTTTCTCGATAGAAGGTGGCGAACTTACCCCAACACTCAAACTTAAAAGAAAAGTGATTCATTCAAAATATAGTCAACAAATTGAATCAATGTACTTATAAAACAATAGGCTGTCAGTTTGCTGACAGCCTATTGTTTTTATGATAATGAAAGTAAGTACTTCTTAAAATCACTAAAAACGGTACTCATTGGTATTGCTACTTTCTCTTTCGACAACAATGCTGATAATCTTTCAGGAATTGCTACTTTGGTTGATAAGGTTTCTTCTACTACATCCAAAAACTTGGCATAATGTGCCGTTGATAGCAATACTCCGCTAACCTCTTCACCTTGATGTTGTACATAAGAACTCAACCCTCTGTAAGCTACTGCTGTATGAGGGCACATTACATAGCCTGTGCGTTCAAAAACTTCTTTCATCGTAGCCCTTGTTGCAACATCATCACTAAAGTCGCCAACAATATGTTTGATAACTTCAGTATATTGCTCTCCAGCCAAAATTTGCATACGAACAAAATTTGATGGATTCCCTACATCCATTGCATTAGAAATCGTTTCTTTTGATGGTTTGGGTTCGTAAATACCAGTTGCCAAATAGTTAGGAACAATGTTATTAACATTAGTTGCAGCTATAAACATCTTTACGGGCAATCCCATTTTCTGGGCAATTAGTCCAGCCGAAAGGTTGCCAAAGTTACCACTTGGTACACAGAATACGAGCGGCTTTGAATATCCTAGCTTTTTGAGTTGTGCATAAGCACTAAAATAATAAAAAGACTGAGGAATTAATCGACTAATATTGATAGAATTGGCCGATGCCAAATTGTATTTGGATGATAATTCTGTATCCAAGAAAGCCGATTTTACCAAACGCTGGCAATCATCGAATGTACCATCTACTTCCAGAGCCGTAACATTGCCCCCCAAAGTAGTAAGTTGTTTTTCCTGAATATCCGAAACCTTACCTTTAGGATACAAAATAGTTACTTTGATTCCCGGAGTGTTATAGAAGCCTTGGGCTACAGCACCACCTGTATCGCCAGAAGTAGCCACAAGAATATGAATGTCTTGATGTGATTTCTGTAAAAAATATGACATCAAAGCAGCCATAAACCTAGCACCAAAATCCTTGAATGCCATAGATGGCCCATGAAACAATTCTAAGACAAAGGTATCTTTTTCGATTTCTACTAAAGGAGCTTCAAAGTTGATTGACGAAGCAATGATTTGTTGTAAGTCATTATCGGCAATATCATCTCCTAATAAAGCCTTTGTTACCTCAAAGGCAATTTCCGAAATACTCAAGTTCTCTATTTTTTCAAAAAAAGATGTAGGTAAGGTTGGTATCTCATAAGGCATGTACAAACCGTTGTCAGGAGGTAATCCCCTAAACACAGCTTCTTCCAAAGACACATCAGGACTTTCGTGTTTGGTACTATAGAGTATCATAAATTCGTTTTTTGGTTAAAATAAATTAGGATTTCTTTTGTATTTTTAAGACACCTAACTTACGATTTGTCGTCTAGTTAAAAACAGTATTTACAAATTGACGTACAATACATTGCACAAAATTATTTCAATCTTGATGAAATACAGAATTTTATTTTGATAAAGTATTTTTTTTCATCTATTCACCTTCAATTCTACCTACACATGAAAGAGAAAATTCAGTTCTACATTCAAAGTTTTTTTGGCTTCACTAAAATCGAAATGCAAGGCTTTTTGGTAATGATATTCCTCTTTATAGTGTTAGTAACTAGCCATTTTATTATATGGCAAATAAACACCAGACAAGAAAGTTCTTCTTTATTAATCGACAAACAAAATGTGAAAACAATCTTAGCTCATTTAGAACTTGTGGATAAACCTCAGAAAAGCTATTCAAATAGTTTTAAAAATGAGCATTCTGAGGTCATAAAAGTAATTCAATTACATGACTTCAATCCGAATGAATCTTCGGTTGATGCCCTATCGGCATTAGGAATACCTCTTTGGTTAGCAAAACGAATAGAGAAGTACCGTAATAGTGGTGGTATTTTCCGTAAAAAAGCTGATGTCAAGAAAATCTATGGTTTTCCCGAAGAACTCTATTTGCAATTAGAACCTTACATTACGATTCCACAATCAGAGGCTATCGATAATAATAAGTTAAAGGTTATTACTCAGACCAAGCCCGTTATTACAAGCTTTGATTTGAATCATGCCGATACCACAACCCTAATAAAACTAAAAGGAATAGGCAGTAAGCTTTCTCAACGCATTATTAAATATAGAGATATGTTAGGAGGTTTCTATGCCATCGACCAACTCTACGAAGTGTACGGCCTAGATTCTGCAGTAATACAAGAAGTAAAGAAATATGCAACACTAAAGAACCCTAGTACAATAAAAATTAATATTAATGAATCTTCATTCGAACAATTTCGACATCCTTATTTAAAACCTTACATAGCAAAAGCAATCATCAATTACCGAAATCAACACGGAAAATTTGAATCCTTCAAAGATTTATTAGCAGTGAAATTATTAGATGAAAAAACCTTCCAAAAAATACTTCCCTACTTAACCCTTTAAACTAAACTACTGTGTTATAGCAGTAGTTGGTATAACCAAAACAACTCCGTAACTTTACCATGTAAACTAAAACTTCATCAAATGTCCACAGGTTTTTTTAACGTACCAAGTCCTAAAAATGAACCAATTTTTGGCTACGCTCCCAATTCCAAGGAAAGAGTAGCATTACAAGCAAAACTTGCCGAAATGAAATCGCAAGTATTGGATATTCCTATGTTTATTGGTTCTGAGGAAATCAAGGAAGGAAAAAAACTTCCATTAACTAGCCCACATCAGCACCAACATATTTTAGGCTATTATTATGAAGGCGACGAAAGCCATGTGAATAAGGCGATAGAGTCGGCTTTGGAAGCTAAAGAGCAATGGGCTAACCTATCTTGGGAACACCGTGTATCAATATTTCTAAAAGCCGCTGATTTATCTGCTACCAAATATAGAATGGAGCTAAACGCTGCTACTATGTTAGGGCAGTCAAAAAATGCTTATCAAGCTGAAATAGATTCGGCATGTGAATGGATAGATTTTCTAAGATTCAATGCCTACTTTGCTACCCAAATATATGCACAACAGCCTGAGTCGTCAGAATTTGTTTGGAATAGACTAGAATATCGTCCACTCGAAGGATTTGTATTTGCTGTAACACCATTCAATTTTACAGCTATTGCAGGTAATCTTCCTGCTTCTGCTGCCTTAATGGGTAATGTTGTAGTTTGGAAGCCATCACCAACACAAATTTACTCGGCCTACGTATTAATGAAGATATTAAAAGAGGCTGGCCTACCCGATGGCGTAATTAATTTGATTTATACCGATGGGCCACTTACAGGCGATATCGTATTCAAACATCCAGATTTTGCAGGGGTACATTTTACAGGTAGTACAAAAGTATTCCAACATATCTGGAAAACAATAGGCGAAAATATTCATATTTATAAGTCATACCCACGTATTGTAGGCGAAACTGGAGGAAAGGATTTTGTAGTTGCTCATCAATCGGCCAACCCACAAGCATTGGCAGTAGGATTGGTTCGTGGAGCATTTGAATATCAAGGACAAAAATGTTCTGCGGCTTCTCGTGCTTATATTCCCAACACTATTTGGGAAGAAACATGGCAATATGCCAAAACATTCTTATCTGAGATAAAGGTAGGGAGTGTCGAAACGTTTTCTAATTTTGTCAATGCTGTTATTGATGAAAAAGCTTTCGATAAAATTGTTGGTTATATTGAACTAGCTAAAAATAGCGAAGATGTCGAGATTATTGCTGGCGGAGGATATGATAAATCAGAAGGGTATTTTATAGAACCAACAGTAGTACTGACCAAAGACCCAAGATTCACAACAATGTCTGAAGAAATTTTTGGCCCTGTACTTACTATATATGTATATGATGCCGAAAAATTTGAAGAAACCCTCGAACTAGTAGACACTACTTCTCCTTATGCACTTACTGGGGCTATATTTGCTCAAGATAGATATGCACTTGAAGTAGCTACCAAAAAATTAAAGAATGCTGCAGGTAATTTCTATTTGAATGATAAGCCAACAGGGGCAGTTGTTGGGCAACAGCCTTTTGGTGGTGGCAGAGCGTCAGGTACAAATGATAAAGCAGGCTCATCACTTAATTTATTACGATGGGTTTCTCCAAGAACTATCAAAGAGAACTTTGTATCACCATTAGATTATAAATACCCATTCCTAGCGGAATAGAAATACTATATAGTAAATAAAAGCCCGAGTATGGATAATAACCTATTCGGGCTTTTGCTATAATTAGGTCTTCGACTACACAATATTAGTATTATGAGAATCATTTTTGATGTACACTGTAAAAACGTAGTAAATAAATACAAAAAATATTCGTTCGTAATGTTCTAAAAAACAAATAGTTATCTTTTTTGTTTAAAATAAATCGTTTTTTTTCCTGTCAAAGTTTGGTAGAAAGAAAAAAAAATCGGAATTTTGCACTCCCAACGACGGATAAGGGTAGTTAAATCGGAAGAGATTTGGCATCAAATTTTAAGAGACTGTAAAAAAGTTGATTAAGAGGAAGAGTTCTTTGAGAAACTGATAAGAGAAGTAAAAGAATAATACGACATTCTAAGGACAGGTTGTGCGTTATGAGATTCTTTTAAAAAGAATAGACAGACGAACAACTTAACATTTAAAGAGATTTACAATGGAGAGTTTGATCCTGGCTCAGGATGAACGCTAGCGGCAGGCCTAATACATGCAAGTCGAACGGTGTAGAAATACACAGTGGCGCACGGGTGCGTAACACGTATGCAACCTACCTATTATTGGGGGATAGCCTTTGGAAACGGAGATTAATACCGCATAATACGATTGACTGGCATCAGTTGATTGTTAAAGCTTCGGCGATAATAGATGGGCATGCGTCCAATTAGTTAGTTGGTGAGGTAACGGCTCACCAAGACGATGATTGGTAGGGGATCTGAGAGGATAATCCCCCACACTGGCACTGAGATACGGGCCAGACTCCTACGGGAGGCAGCAGTAGGGAATATTGGGCAATGGGCGGAAGCCTGACCCAGCCATGCCGCGTGCAGGATGAAGGCGTTATGCGTTGTAAACTGCTTTTTTATAGGAAGAAGGAGGCCTTGCGAGGCTTGGTGACGGTACTATAAGAATAAGCACCGGCTAACTCCGTGCCAGCAGCCGCGGTAATACGGAGGGTGCGAGCGTTGTCCGGATTTATGGGTTTAAAGGGTGCGTAGGCGGTTTATTAAGTCAGTGGTGAAAGACGGTCGCTCAACGATTGCAGTGCCATTGATACTGGTAGACTTGAGTTCGAATGAGGTAGCTGGAATGGATAGTGTAGCGGTGAAATGCATAGATATTATCCAGAACACCAATTGCG